>NZ_JAUNTJ010000044.1 GCF_030538755.1 Paracoccus sp. (in: a-proteobacteria)
GACACGCTGGCCCACGCCACCGCTGCGGAAAAGACCAAAATCGAAGAACTGATCCGCGTGCGTCTGCGCGAAACCGACGCCATGGCCGAGGCGGAACAGAAAATGCGCGATCTGCAAAACGAAGGCCGCAGCGCGGTTCAGGGGATCGTGCAGGCGATGCGCGACGGGCAGTCGGCGGGCAATATTCTGGCCGATGTGCTGGACCGGATTTCTCGGAAACTGGCCGATATGGCGGCGAATAATCTGTCGGACGCGCTGTTCGGCAACGGGAAACAGGGCGGCGGCACGGGGCTGCTGGGCGGGTTTCTGGGCGGTCTCTTTGGCGGCAAGACCGAGGTCAAGGCCAATGCCCTGGGCGATGTGATCGGCGCGCCGACCCTTTTTGCCTATAGCAACAAGCCCGGCCAGTTGGGTGTGATGGGCGAGGCCGGGGCCGAAGCGATCATGCCGCTGACCCATGCCATGGGCGGGGGCGTCGGTGCGCTGATCGGCGGGCGCGAAACCACGCTGCCGCTGACGCGCCTGACCTCGGGCAAGTTGGGTGTCACCGTGCCCGACCGGGTGACGCCTTTCGCACGCGGCGGGGCTTTTGGCCACGTCCCCCAACCCCCGATGGATATGCGCCGGGGCCGGTCGGCCCCCCCGCAATCGGCGGGCCTGACGGGACGTTTGGAAATTTCCCTGTCGCCCGATCTGCGGGTCGAAATGCAGCAGATCGCCGGGGATGTCGCGGTCGAGGTCACCAAAACCGGCCTTGAGAAATACACCCGCCACGTCCTGCCCGATCAGGCCCGCCGCCGTGTCAAAGATGGGAGGTCGGTCGGATGACGATCCATTTTTCCGCCGCCGAGTTTTTCGACCTATTGCCGATTGCCGACATCACGTTCCATTGCCCCGCCACGACCAGCCAGTCGCGAACCGAGGCGGGCGAGGTGATCCGCGTCAATCGCGGCGCGCGGCTGTGGCGCGGCGACATCACGCTGGGCAAAATGACCCGCGAGGAAGCCGCGTTTTGCGTCACCCGGCTGGATCAGCTGACGCAGGCCGGGGCCAGTTTTATGATCTGGGACCGCCGCGCGGAATTCCCGTTGGACGATCCCGACGGGGTGATTGCTGGGCGCGAGACCCTCCTGCACACCATCAATGCGTCGGGCACGATCCGCCTTGGCGGTTTGCCCGCCCGCTATCAGCTGCAGGTGGGCGATTATCTGGGCTTTGCCTATGCCGAAAATCCGGTGCGGCACGCCCTGCATCGGGTGGTGGCCCCGACGCAAGCGTCAGTCAACGGTTTCACCCCGTCCTTTGCCATCGATCCGCCGCTGCGCCCCGGCGCGGTCACTGGCACGCCGGTGCAGCTTGCGCGCGCGGCCTGCAAGGCCGTGATCGTGCCGGGCAGCCTGACCCATGCCCCCGGTCGCGCCACGATCACCGAGGGCAGCAGTTTCTCCTTTATCCAAACTTTGCGGTGACTTATGCGCCAGACTGACCCCCTGAAAATCGCCCATCGCGCCACCCGGACCAGTATCCATGCCGATATTCTGGTCTGGATTTCGGCGCGCAATCGCACCACCGGCGCGATTGAGACCATCGGCCTCTGGTCCGGCGACGATCACCAGATATTCCGGATCGACGGTCAGGACCGGCTGTATTACGGCGCGGGCAATCTGCTGGAATGTGAGCCGATCCAAGCCACCACAGGGCTGGCGGTGCGCAGCTATGAGCTGCGTCTGGCCGCCAACAGCCCCGAAATGCAGCTGGCGATCCGGGGCTATGACCCGCGTTTCGCGCCGGTCGAAATCCACCGGGCCGAATATAACGCCGCCGGGGCGCTGTTGGGTGCGCCCGAACGCCTGTTCCGGGGCTGGATCGACGAGGCCCCCATGACCACTGGGGCCGATGGCGATGACGACGATCTGCGCCTGCGCGTGGTGTCCGAGGCCCGCGCCCTGACGCTGTTTTCCGGCGCGACCAAATCGGATGCGGTGCAATCGCGGCGCGGCGGCGACCGGTTTCGGCGCTATGGATCGGTGGTCGAGCAGGTTGAAGTCGCATGGGGCGAACATCGGCGGGGGGGCAAATAATGGCGCGCCTCATCGACTGGCAATCGCGGCTGACCGATTATCTGATCGCCACGGCCCGCACCCCGTTCCGCCCCGGCCAACAGGACTGCGCGCTGTGGGTGGCAGGCGCGGTCGCAGAGATGACCGGCGAAAACCCCGCGCCAAACGCCGATTATTCCACGATCAAAGCCGGTTTGAACGTCCTGAAATCGCTGGGCTTTGATGATCATGTGGCCTTTGTCGCGGCCCATTTCGAGGCGGTCCATCCGGCCTTTGCCCAGCCCGGCGATATTGCTGTGGTTGCGGGCGATCTGGACCAGTCGCTGGGCATTGTTCTGGGCGAAACCGTCGCCGTCCTGAAATCCTCCGGCTGGGGGCATGTCCCGGCCAGCACTGCCACGCAGGTGTTTCGCGTATGATTTTCCCCGCTCTGATCGCTGTCCTTATCTGTCTGATCGCCGCCCCGGCCCATGCAGGGCCGGTTGTCGCCGCTGTCGCCGCCATTTCCAGCTGGAAAGTCGCGGGTTTTGCCATTGGGGCAACCCTGTTGCAGGCCGGGGCCAGCTTTGCCCTCTCGGCGCTGTCGCGCGCCTTAATGCGCAAAAACGCCCCACCCCCGGCGGGGCTGCGCAGCAACGTCACCACCTCCGGGGACAACACCCCGCAGAACATTATCCTCGGCAAATATGCCACGGCGGGAAATATGGTCTGCCCGCCGATGACGCATGGCCAAGATGGCAAAACCCCGAATGCGTATCTGACCTATGTCGTCGATCTGGCGGATATGCCGCTGGCCAGTCTGGACGCCGTCTGGGTCGATGACGAACGGGTGATCCCGACCGGCACCCCCGACGCCGAAGGGTTTCGCCGTCTGGGCGGGCGCTATTCCGCGACCGCGCGGATCAAATTCTATGACGGGCGTCAGACGGCTGCTGATCCATATCTGCTGGACCGCTATGGCCGCGATCCCGACCGCCCGTGGCGGGCCGATATGATCGGGCGGGGGATCGCTTATGCCATCGTCGAATTTAAACTGGACCGGGATCTGTATAAAGGTTTCCCGCGCCTCTTGTTCGAGGTCACCGGGTCGGCACTTTACGACCCCCGCCGCGACAGCAGCGCGGGCGGCAGCGGCAGCCAGCGGTGGGACAACCCGGCGACGTGGCGACCCAGCGAAAACCCCGCCGTGCAGGTCTATAATATCCTGCGCGGCATCACGCTGGACGATTATACCCGCTGGGGCGGGACGGTCGATCCGGTCGATCTGCCGCTCGACAACTGGCGCGCGGCGATGAGCGCCTGTGACGTGCAGGTCGACGGCGAGGCCAGTTATCGCACCTCCTATGAGATTAGGGTCGGCCCCGAGGATTTGGGCGGTGACGCACCTGCCGACATCATCGACGAAATCCTGCGCGGATCGTGTGGGCAAATCATGGAATATGGCGGGGTCTGGAAGCTGCGCATGGGGGGCGTGGGCCTGCCGGTCATGGTGCTGACCGACGACGATCTGCTGATCACCGAGGATCACCAATACCGCCCGTTTTTGTCGCTGTCCGAGACGAAAAACGCCGTCCACGCCCAATATCCCGAGCCTGCCGAACGCTGGGTCGCGAAAGAAGCGCCGCCCCGCTATGCCCCCGATTTTGAAACACTGGATCAGGGGCGGCGGCTGATCGCCTCGGTCAACCTGCCCGCCACGCCCTATCCGGCGCAGGTGCAGCGCATGATGAAATTCATGCTGGCCGAGGAGCGGCGCTTTGCGCATCACGATCTGCCGCTGCCGCCCGATTTTGCAGCACTGGAGCCGCTGGATGCAGTGGCGTGGACCAGTGCGCGCAACGGCTATACCAACAAGGTTTTTGAGATCGGCGGCAAATCCGACGATCTGCGCAGCATGATCCAGCGCGTCACCCTGCGCGAAAGGGACGCCGCAGACGTCGCGTGGCGGCCCAGCGATCTGTTGCCCAGCGCCCCGGTCCCGATCCGCCGCCTGCCGCTGGCCCCGCAGATGGTCCCCGGCTGGAACGCGGTCGGGGACGCGGTCAAGGACCGCGCGGGGGCATCCCGCCGCCCGGCCGTGCGGCTGACCTGGGAAAATGACCTGCCGGATGTTGCCGCAATTCTGTGGGAAATCCGGGTCAAAGGTCGCACCGATCTGGCCGCGAAAGGGACCGCCCATGACGTCGCGGCGGGCGGGGTGCTGGTCACCCAAGGCATCCTGCC
>NZ_JAUNTJ010000027.1 GCF_030538755.1 Paracoccus sp. (in: a-proteobacteria)
CAGCACCAGCAGCGCCCCGGCCAGCATCACCAGCGCGCCATGGGCCAGCGGGCGGGTGGGATCGCGCAATTCGGCCAGGGCGCGCTGCCCCTCGTACGAGGTGCGCAGCGCATTGGCGCGCATCACAATCACGCCAAGAACCGCACC
Organism: Paracoccus sp. (in: a-proteobacteria); assembly: GCF_030538755.1. Lineage (GTDB taxonomy): Bacteria > Pseudomonadota > Alphaproteobacteria > Rhodobacterales > Rhodobacteraceae > Paracoccus. The sequence continues at coordinate 148 of NZ_JAUNTJ010000027.1, forward strand.
GGCCAGCACCAGCGCCAGCGTCGGCCACAGCCCGATCGCGCCGCCGACCTGTATGAACAGGCCGATTTCGATCAGCGGAACCGCGACAAATAACAACAAAAGCCACATAGTGCCCCCCTATTGGCCTATCCTCTGAACTGGACTTGGCCCGGTCCAGCCCCTACATAAGGCGCATCCGCGCCGATACCAACTGGCGCCTTTACGTCAGGGGTTTTGCCGATGAACAGTCCGCTTATCCAGTTGCTTGTGCTTGCCGGGATCGCCGTGTTCCTGATCCTGCGGCTGCGCAATGTGCTGGGCACCCGCGACGGGTTCGAACCGCCCAAGGTCGAACAGCCCCCCCAGCCGCAGGCCCGCCAGCGGTTCGAGGTGATCGACGGTTCGGCCGAACAGGGCGATCACGACATTTCCGACCATACCGACCCCAAAGGCGCGGCAGGCCTGGCCGTGGCGCGGATGAAGCAGGCGGAACCCTCGTTCAATCTGGGTCAGTTCCTGTCGGGCGCGAAATCCGCGTATGAGATGATTCTGATGGCCTTTGAAAAGGGCGATCTGGACCCGGTGCGCCCGTTCCTGTCGCCCGATGTGGCGCAGGCGTTCCAGTCGGTCATCGACGACCGCAAGGCCCGTGGCCAGACGGTCGAGGCGCAGTTTCTGGGCACCCGCGAAACCGCACTGGCCGGGGCCGAATTCAACGACACCACCGGCGAGGGTGAGGTTTCGGTCAAATTCGTGGGCGAGCTGATCGTCGCCACCCGCGACGCCGAAGGTAACGTGGTCGAGGGTGATCCCAAATCCGCGCGCAAGCAGCGCGACATCTGGACCTTTGCCCGGCGCATGGGGCAGGACGATCCGAACTGGCAGCTTGTCGCGACGGGCTAGGCTGGCATGTCGCGCCGCCGTGGGCTGAGTGGTGAAGACCACGATCTGTGGCAGCGCGTAGCCCGCAGCGTCGCGCCGCTGCATCAGTCGCGCAAGCACCCGCTGCCCGAACCGGCGCCCAAGGTGAAACCCGCGCCCGGTCCCAATGGCTTGCCGCGCCCACCCGCCACGGCCTTTGTGCCGCAGCCCTTCGTGATCGGGCAGACCCCGGCCAAGGGTGGTATCTCTGCCGGGATGCCGCTGTCGCCCGCGCAGCATCTGGCGACGCAGGCGCTGCGGATGGATCAGAAAACCCACCGCCGCATGACGCAGGGCAAGCTGCGCCCCGAGGCGCGGCTGGACCTGCACGGCATGACGCTGGCACAGGCGCATCCCGAATTGATTGATTTCATCCTGCGCGCCCGCGCCTCGGGTCTGCGGCTGGTGCTGGTCATTACCGGCAAGGGGCGCGGCGATCACGGCCCGCTGCCCACCCGCCCCGGCGCGCTGCGCCATCAGGTGCCGGTCTGGCTGCATCACGCGCCCCTGTCCGGCGCGGTGCAGCAGGTGACAGCCGCACATTTCCGCCACGGCGGCGAGGGGGCCTATTACGTCTATCTGCGCCGTTAAGGCGGCGCCGCGCATTCCGGCACCATGTAATCCGCCGTCACCAAAGACAGCGGGATCGCACGGGCAGCGGTCGCGGCGGTTGTGATCTGTTCTGCGGCATCCTCGACCGCGCTGTGACTGATGACGACGCGCCCGGTCAGCAGGTTCACGTCGCAGACGGTGACCTGGGCCGAGGTCCGGTCGTTGCGGGTCTGCGTCCATCCGGCAAGCACCCAGCCATCGCCGCGCCGCGCGGCCTTGTAATCCAGCCGCCACCCTGTTCGCCCGCAGGTGTCACATCCCGCGCGGGCGGTGAACTGACCCGGCCCGGTCGGCTCGATCTCGGGCCATTCTGTCATGTTCGGCCACAGCCAGAACATCGCCACGACATCGCCGTCGGGCGCGCTGTCCGGGATGATTTCCTCGACGACAAACACCCGGTTGCCGCCCGCCGTTGTCATCGGTGTCACCACCGCCTGAACGCCGTCGCCTGCGGGCAGGTGGACAGGATCTGCAAGCGCAGCCAGTGGCGCAGCAATCAGGGCCAGAGCCGCTGCAATCTTCATCCGCGGTTGTAATTGGCCTTTGGCCCGGCGAACCACCACGCGATCAGACCGATCACCGGCAGAACGGCAATCAGCAGCACCCAGATGATCTTGTTGGTGCGTTCCGCATTGCTGTTGATGACCGAGGCAATGGCCCAGACATCCAGCACAAAGATGATGATCCCGAAAAGATAGCCCATCTTTTTCTCCTAATCCTGTGATCGGTGAACCCCGGCCAAGGGGGATTGGTTCCATCGCCCCATCAGATTGACAAGACCTTGCGTCACGGCAACCCACACGGGCAATCCCCGATATTGTCTTGCCAGATCATCACTTTGGCTTCACAAAACCATCACATAACCGCGCTAAGCGGGCGCGGAACAACATCTGACAGGGAACCCCGAAATGAAATATTCTGCCTCTGTGATCGCCGTGATCGCTGCGCTGAGCGCGACGGCGGCGACCGCCCAGACCGATCTGGCGGCGCTGGAACAGGCCGCCAAGGCCGAAGGGATGCTGACCACCATCGCCCTGCCCCATGACTGGTGCAACTATGGCGGCGTGATTGCGGCCTTCAAGGAAAAATACCCCGAAATCACCGTGAACGAGCTGAACCCCGACGCCAGCTCCGCCGACGAGTTGGAGGCGATCCGCGCCAATGCCGGCAATACCGGCCCGCAGGCGCCCGATGTGATCGACGTGGGTCTGGCCTTTGGTCCGCAGGCGCAGGCCGAAGGGCTGGTTCAGCCCTACAAGGTCGCCACATGGGACGATATTCCCGCCGATCTGAAGGATGCCGATGGCCATTGGTATGCCGATTACTATGGCATCATGGCCTTTGGCGTGAACACCGATCTGGTGGATAACGTGCCGCAGAACTGGGCCGATCTGCTGAAACCCGAATATGCCAACTCTTTCGCGCTGACCGGCGACCCGCGCGCCTCGAATCAGGCGATCCTGTCGATCATGTCGGCGGGCGGCGCGCGTGGTGGCGCGCCGGGTGAAGACAGCGGCACCAAGGGGCTGGAATTCTTTGCCGAGATGAACAAGGCGGGCAATTTCGTGCCGGTCACGGCCAAGGCGGGCACCATCGCGCAGGGTGCGACCCCGATTGTTGCCGCATGGAACTATAACCTGTTCGCATGGCGCGATCAGTTGGCCGGGAACCCTCCGGTCGAGGTGGTGATCCCCGCCGATGGCGTGCTGGCCGGTGTCTATGTGCAGGGCATTTCCGCCCATGCGCCGCATCCCAATGCCGCGAAACTGTGGATGGAGCATCTGTATTCCGACGAAGGTCAGCTGGGCTGGCTGCAAGGCGGCTGCTATCCCGCCCGCTTTGTCGCCATGAAAGAGGCCGGGCTGATCCCGCAGGATATGCTGGACGCGCTGCCGCAGCCCGATCTGGTGGACCGCGCCGTGTTCCCGACCGTGGAACAGCAGGACGCCCACAAAAAGGTCGTGACTGAAAACTGGGACAGCGTTGTCGGCGCGACCGTCAGCGAATAACCGCACTCTGACGGGGCGGGCCGGTGCGGCCTGCCCCTCTTTTTTTCGTTCAGCGCCGAGGCATCATGGCACGCGCCCCAAATCTTTCGCGCCGTCTTGGCCTGTGGCTGGGCATCCTGCCCTTTGCCATCTTTGCATTGTTGTTTCTGATCCTGCCGACGCTTGGCGTGGTTGTGGGGGCGTTTCGCGCGCCCGAAGGCGGGTTCACACTGGCCAACCTGTCGGGCCTGACGCAGCCGCGCATCACCACCGCATTCTGGGTGTCGATCCGCATCAGCTTTATCACCGCGCTGCTGGGCTGTGTGGCCGGATTCCTGATCGCGGCATCGGTGACGCGGGGCGGACTGCCACGCGGGCTGCGCGCACCACTGATGTCCTTTTCCGGTGTGGCGGCGAATTTTGCCGGGGTGCCGCTGGCCTTTGCCTTTATCGCCACGCTGGGGCGGCTGGGCTTTGTCACGGTGCTGATGCGCGAATGGTTCGGCATCAACATCTATGCCAGCGGCTTTAACCTCATCAGCTTTTGGGGGCTGGTGCTGACCTATCTGTATTTCCAGATCCCGCTGATGGTGCTGGTCATCTCGCCCTCGCTGGATGGGCTAAAGCACGACTGGCGCGAGGCCGCCGAAAGTCTGGGCGCCTCGCAACTGCAATATTGGCGCATGGTGGTGCTGCCGATCATGTGGCCTGCGGTGCTGGGGGCCTTTGCGCTGCTGTTCGCCAATGCCTTTGGCGCGGTGGCCACGGCGATGGCGCTGACCGGGTCGTCGCTGTCGCTGGTGCCGATCGTGCTGTTCGCGCAGATCCGCGGCGATGTGCTGCAAGACCCGACGCTGGGCTATGTCATCGCCTTTGGCATGATCGTGCTGACCGGCGTGGCCAGCCTGATTTCCATCATCCTGCGCACACGCGCTGAAAGGTGGCTGAAATGACGCGGGTTTTGTCGTGGCTGTCGTTTCTGCTGGGCGCGCTGTTCATGCTGGTGCCGCTGGTCGGCACGTTCGAATTCAGCCTGCGCGCCCGGCGCGGTGAATACTCGCTGGACGCCTATCGCAGCGTGCTGGGCGACCCGCAGTTTCAGGCCACCTTTGGCTTTTCGGTGATGGCGGCGCTGGCCACCATCGTCATGGGCATCCTGATCGTAGTGCCCGCCGCCTATTGGGTGCGGCTGAAATTGCCATGGCTGCGCCCGGTGGTCGAATTCATCACCCTGCTGCCGCTGGTGATCCCGGCCATCGTGATCGTGTTCGGCTATATCCGCATGTTCAACACCAGCTCCTGGCTGCCGCTGACCGGCAGCATCAGCGGCACGAACTTTCTGCTGGTGGCGGGCTACAGCGTGCTGGCGCTGCCCTATATGTATCGCGCCGTGGATGCGGGGCTGCGCACGCTGGACGTGGCCACCCTGACCGAGGCGGCCCAGTCGCTGGGTGCGGGCTGGGTCACGGTGCTGGGGCGGGTGATCCTGCCCAATCTGTTCGGCGCGGTGCTGTCGGGGGCGTTCCTGACCTTTGCCATCGTGATCGGCGAATATGTCTTTGCGGCGCTGCTGAACCGCCCCGCCTTTGGGCCGTATATGGTCTGGCTGGGCAGCAACCGCGCCTATGAACCGGCGGCACTGGCCATCATCGCCTTTGCCATCACATGGGGTTGCATGGGGCTGATGCAGCTTGCCACCCGCCTGACGCGCCATGGCCGCGCCCAACAGCAGCAGATGAAATGACCGGATTCCTGACCCTTTCCAATCTGAAGAAATCCTTTGGCGATACGCAGGTGGTGCGCGATTTCGACCTGTCGCTGGCCAGGGGCGAGTTTATTTCTTTGCTAGGCCCCTCGGGCTGCGGCAAGACCACGGTGCTGCGCATGATCGCCGGATTTGAAGCCCCGACCAGCGGCAGCATCATCGTCGATGGCAAGGATGTCACCGGCCTGCCCGCCAGCCGCCGCCGCATCGGCATGGTGTTTCAGTCCTACGCGCTGTTTCCCAACCTGACGGCGGCGGAAAACGTCGGCTTTGGCCTGCGCGTCGCCGGTGTGCGCCGGGCCGAACGTGATGCCCGCGTGGCCGAGATGTTGGATCTGATCGGCCTGCCGCATCTGGGCGACCGTTACCCGTTCCAATTGTCGGGCGGCCAGCAACAGCGCGTGGCGCTGGCCCGCGCGCTGGCACCGCGTCCGCAACTGCTGCTGCTGGATGAACCGCTGTCGGCGCTGGACGCCAAGATCCGCGTCAGCCTGCGCAACGAGATCCGGCAGATTCAGCGGGATCTGGGCATCACCACCCTGTTCGTGACCCACGATCAGGAAGAGGCCCTGTCGATTTCCGACCGCATCGTGGTCATGCATCAGGGCATCGCCGACCAGATCGGCCCCCCGCACGAGGTTTATACCCGCCCGGCCACCGATTTCGTGGCCAATTTCGTCGGCACGCTGAACCGCCTGCCGGTGACGGTGCTGGATGCGGCGCGGGGCGTCGTCGATCTGGCCGGGATGCAGATGGTGCTGAACCGCCCGCTGCCCGATGGCAGCCTGACCGCCCAGATCGGTGCCCGCCCCGAGGCGCTGAACCCGGTCGCGCAGGGCGGCATTCCCGTCACCGTGGCCGCGGTCGAGTATCTGGGAGCGGTGCAACGCACGCGGGGCAGGCTGGGCGATGGCACCGAGGTGGTGTTCGACAGCCTCAGCCGCGGCAATACCGCCCCGCCCGCGCCGGGCGATGTGGTGCGGCTGGCGCTGGACCCGGCGGATGTCATCCTGCTGGGCGACGCGGCGGCCTGAAATCAGGCCGGGGGCGCGCGGCGCACGGGTGGCTGCTGCTGCGGCGGCGCTTTGGACAGTTGCACCGCCAGAATCCCGGCCATGATGATGCCGACGCCGACCACATCCATCACCCCCAGCGATTCGTCCAGCAACAGCGCCGCCGTCGCCACGCCAAAGAACGGCGTCAGGAAATGAAAGGTCGCCGCCCGCACCGCGCCGATGCGCTGCACCAGCAGAAACCACACCCAGGTTGCCGCCAGCCCCGGAACAAAGGCGGTGTAAACAAAGGCCCCGATCAGGCGCGGGGTCAGGGTGACGTTCCAATCTTCCAGCAGCGGCGCGACGATCAGCAGGCTGGCGGCACCGACCAGCATTTGCAGGCCGACGATCATCATCACATTGCCGCCGCCCGACGCGCCCCGCACGGTCAGCGTGGCAATGGCCAGCGCCAGCGCGGCGACAAAGCACAGCACGATCCCGGTCAGATCGCTGCCACCTTGCAGCCGCGCGCCCATAATCAGCGCCACACCCAGCAGGCCCAGCGCCAGCCCGGCAACGCCCATCGGGCGCAGCCGTTCGCGCAGCACGATCCAGCCGATAAAGGCCACCATCAGGGGCATGGTGGCGGCGATGATGGATGCCAGCCCGGCCTCGATCCACTGCATCGCCACCCAGTTCATGCCCAGATACAGCGCGTTCTGGCACAGCCCCAGCACCACCACGGCACGCCATTGCGCGCGGGTCAGGGTGCGCCATGTCTGCCCCATGGCCAGCGCGATCAGAATGCCGAGGCAACCCGACAACACGAACCGCGCCGCCAGCGCCAGCAGCGGCGGCGCCTCGGTCACGATCATACGGGTGGACGTAAAGGCCGAGGCCCACATCACCGCGAACAGCAGCCCCATGCCGATGGCCTTGAAATCCATGCGCCCCCCCCTTTCCAGAATGGCTAGAAAACGCCGTCACGGCCGGAATGGCAATGCGCACGGCCACCGCACATAAAAAAGGCCGCGCTGCGAGGCGCGGCCTGATCGGGTAATGCGGAACGGCTTAGACGTTCACGCTGTCTTTCAGGGCTTTCGCCACGGTGACTTTCACCTGCTTGTCAGCGGGCTTGGTCATCATTTCCTGGGTCTGCGGGTTGCGGACCTGACGTTCGGGACGGTGGCGGCAGGCGATCTTGCCGATCCCCGGCAGGGTCACGGCACCACCGGCAGCCACTTCACGCGCCACAACCGAAGCGATTGCATCAAGTGCAGCATTCGCGGATTTCTTGTCGCTGCCCATTTCTTCGGCAAGCGCCGCAACGAGCTGAGTCTTGGTCATCGGTTTGGCGGAAGCGGTAGCCATGTCTTCTGTCTCCTCTACCCGTTGTGGGCGATATCGTTGTGCCGGACTGACGGCATAAAGCCTGCTACACACGGTTTTGATCGGTAGTTCAAGGATTTTTTGTCTGTGTGACGCATCGTCGGCAATCCGTCGCAAGATATTGTCACATCACAGAAACGCCGTTTCCGTGAATGACCGCAATTTGCGCGAATGAATCCGTTCCAATGGCATGGCGCGCAATTTCTCCATCGCGCGGATTCCGATCAGCAGATGGTTTGCGACCTGCGTGCGATAAAAGTCGGTGGCCATGCCCGGCAGCTTCAATTCGCCGTGCAAAGGCTTGTCGCTGACGCATAAAAGCGTGCCATAGGGCACCCGAAAGCGGAATCCGTTGGCGGCGATGGTGGCGCTTTCCATATCCAGCGCAATGGCGCGCGACAGCGACAGGCGGTGGACCGGGCCGGACTGGTCACGCAATTCCCAGTTGCGGTTGTCGATGGTGGCCACGGTGCCAGTGCGCATGATGCGTTTCAGTTCATATCCGTCCAGCCGGGTGACTTCGGCGACGGCCTCTTGCAGGGCGACCTGCACTTCGGCCAGCGCGGGGATCGGCACCCAGACCGGCAGATCGTCATCCAGCACATGATCTTCGCGCAGATAGGCATGGGCCAGCACGAAATCACCCAGCGACTGCGAATTGCGCAGCCCCGCGCAATGGCCGACCATCAGCCAGGCATGGGGGCGCAGCACGGCGATATGGTCGGTCGCGGTCTTGGCGTTGGACGGGCCGACGCCGATATTCACCAGCGTGATGCCGTTCCCGTCGGGCCGGGTCAGGTGATAGGCGGGCATCTGCGGCATCTTGGCCAGCGGCGTGATGACACCATCAGGGCCACCGATCACCTGATTTCCCGGCGCGACGAAACTGGTATAGCCCTGCCCCGGATCGGCCAGAACCCGGCGGGCATAGGCTTCGAATTCGTCCACATAGAACTGATAGTTGGTGAACAGCACAAAGTTCTGAAAATGCTCGGGCGCGGTGGCGGTGTAATGCGCCAGCCGGGCCAGCGAATAATCCACCCGCTGCGCCGTAAAGGCCGCCAGCCACCCCGAGCCGTCGGGCTGCGCCGACGCCACCCCGTTCACGATGTCGTCATTGACGGTGTTCAGGTCGGGCACGTCGAACACATCGCGCAGGCTGAAATCCAGCACGCCTTCCTGCGGCACATTCAGATTCGACAGCGTGGCCACCGCGAAATGCACCGGCATCGGCGTTTCGCTGAAACCGACGCTGACCGAAGTGCCGTGGTTGCGGATCAGCAGCCCGATCTGCTCGCGCAGATACCGCCCGAACAGGTCGGGCCGGGTGATCGTCACGGCATAGCTGCCGGGGGTGGCGACATGACCAAAGGCCAGCCGGGAATCGGTCTTGGAATGGCTGGTCGTGGTCAGCCGCACCTCGGGGTAAAAGGCGCGATAGCGGGCCTTGGGCGGCGTGCCGTCCAGCGTGGCGGTGAATTTTTCCAGCAGAAACCCGGCGGCGATGTCGTAAAGCTGCGTCAGGCGGGCGACGGCGGCGGCCGCATCGGTGAACTGTTCCCGCGCCACCGGGGCCGGGCTTTCGACCGGCAGAAAGCGGCTGTCCTGTTCCATCGCGCAACTCCCTGATCTGTGATCCGAATGTGCCAGCCGGCCCCTGAAAGAGCAAGCGGGGGGCGGCAGCCTGTCACCTTTCCCCGGCACGCGCGGCAGGATAGGCTGGGGCGGATGAAAGGGGGCGCAGATGCGGCTGGTGATCCTTGGGCATGGCTATTCGGCGGGGTTCGTGACGCAACTGGTCACGGCGCAGGGCTGGCAGGTCAGCGGCACCACGCGCAGCCATGCCGCCCGCGTGGCGGCGGCCGGGGCCGAGGCGCTGATCTGGCCCGGACAGGATGACGCCGTGCGCGCCGCGATTGCAGGGGCCGATGCGGTGCTGTCCTCGGTCGCGCCTGCCCGCGACGGAACCGATGATGCGCTGGCCACCTTTGGCGATGCGATTGCGGCGGCGCGCCCGCGCTGGTTGGGCTATCTGTCCACCACCGGGCTGTATGGCGACCGGGGCGGCGGTTGGGTGGATGAAACCGACACTCCGATGCCGACGACGCAGCGCGGGCGGGCACGGCTGATCGCCGAAGCCGCCTGGCAGGCGCTGGCCGATGGCGCTGGCGTGCCGCTGCATATCTTTCGGCTGGCGGGGATCTATGGGCCGGGGCGCGGGCCGTTCGCCAAGCTGCGCAATGGCACGGCGCGGCGGATCGTCAAGGAAAATCAGGTGTTTTCCCGCATCCACGGCCAAGACATCGCGCAGGTCGTCGCCGCCACCCTGCCCGGCCCCTCGGGCGCGGTAATGCCGGGGCGCATCTGGAACGTCTGCGACAACGACCCCGCCCCGCCGCAGGATGTGATCGCCCATGCCGCCGAGCTGCTGGGCCTGCCCGTGCCCCCCGCCGAACCGTTCGAGACCGCGGATCTGGACGGCATGGCCCGCAGCTTTTATTCGGAATCCAAGCGGGTGCGGAACGACCGCATCACCCGCGATCTGGGCATCCGCCTGAAATACCCCGATTATCGCAGCGGTCTGGCGGCGATTCTGGCACAAGAGGACGCGCGCGATGCAGTATGACCACGACATCATCATCGCCGGCGGCGGGCTGAACGGGCCGGCACTGGCGCTGGCACTGGCCGGGGCGGGGCTGTCGGTCGCCGTGGTCGATGCCCGCCCCGCCGATGACCGCGCGGGCGATGATTTCGACGGGCGCGCCTATGCGCTGGCGCTGGCCTCGTCGCGGTTGCTGGGGGCCTTGGGGCTGTGGCGCGATCTGGCGGAAAAGGCGCAGTCGATCCGGCAGGTCAAGGCTTCGCAGGGCCATCCGGGCCAAGGCTCTGGCCCACTGTTCCTGCATTTCGACGGCGCCGAGATCGAAGAAGGTCTGGTCGGCCACATGCTCGAGGATCGTTTCCTGTATCGCGCCCTGCTGGCCGCAATGCGTGATCGCGGCGTCACCCACCTTCCCGGCGCGGCCGTGGTCGCGCAAGATATTGATCCGGCAGGCGTTTCCGTTGACCTGGCCGATGGCCGTCGCCTGCGCGGGCGGGTGCTGATCGGGGCGGACGGGCGCGGCTCGGGCGTGGCGCGGCGGGCCGGGATCACCCGGCGCGGGCATGACTATGGCCAGACCGCGCTGGTTGCCGCGCTGGATCACGAACTGCCGCACCACGGCATCGCGCATCAGTATTTCATGCCCGGCGGGCCGCTGGCGATCCTGCCGCTGCCCGGCAACCGCAGCAGCATCGTCTGGTCGGAACCCCATGCGACGGCGCAAACGGTCAAGGCGCTGCCCGATGACGCCTTCATGGATGTGCTGCGCCCGCGCTTTGGCGGTTTTCTGGGGGATATTTCCCTGACAGGGCAAAGGTTTAGCTATCCGCTGTCGCTGTCGCTGGCAGATCGCTATGTCGCGCCGCGCGTGGCTTTGGTGGGGGATGCGGCGCATGGCGTGCATCCGATTGCCGGGCAGGGGCTGAATCTGGGCCTGCGCGACGTCGCCGCCCTGGCCGAGGTGCTGACCGACGCCACCCGCCGCGGCGAGGATATGGGCGCGACCGCCGTTCTGGAACGCTATGAGCAATGGCGCCGTTTCGACGCCACCGCGCTGGCGCTGGGGATGGATGCGGTGAACAGGCTGTTTTCCAACGACAATCCGATCCTTGCGGCAGCGCGGGGGCTGGGCATGGGCGCAGTCAGCCGCATCCCGCCGCTGCGCCGCGCCTTTATGCGGCAGGCGGCAGGGCTGTCGCTGGAGCCGATGCCCCGGCTGCTGACCGGGCGGGCGCTGTAGGGCGCGCAACGGCGGCGGGCGTTGCGGACGCAACACTCACAAATCCACCACGGCCGATCGGCAGCATTTGCAGGGATTCTGGCTGCACAACCCGTGCACAGGCCGTGCACAACCTGTGCACAGGCTGTACACAGCCAACGCACGGCGGAACCGCAGGTGCGGCAACGGCAACGGGGGTCAGGGTGGCACGGTCGGAATGCGTATTTGGACAAACAGGAAGCCCGTAAACCTGTTCTTAACCGACCGCCGCTATAACCTGTTGCGCGGAACGAGCTGGAACGCCGGGGCGCGGGCCTGATGCTTCCTGTTTGGATAAATACGCAAACACAACGCTGGTCACAGGCGCGGCGGACAAGACAAGGAAGGCAAGGGCGATCATGGAACCATCACGGGGGCGCGACTGTTTCCACCTGTGCGCATCCTGCGAACGTGATGTGCAAGCCTTTGACGAATGGATATGATCCGGCTCATGAAACTGAAAAGCCTCGCTCTTGCGCCCGCCTTCGTGCTTGCCCTTGCCTTTCCGGCTTTGGCCGAGCGGATTTCCCTTAACGAGCTGTCGAACTATCTGAACGGTCTGCGCACTGTCACATCGGCCTTTACGCAGGTCAACAATGACGGCACCATTTCGACCGGCACGGTCTATATCTCGCGCCCCGGTCAGGTGCGGTTCGAATATAACAATGACAACACGCTGGTGCTGGCCTCGGGCGGGACGGTGGCGGTGTTTGACGGCAAGACCCGCTCGGCGCCGCAGCAATATCCGCTGTCGGAAACGCCGCTGTCGATCATCCTTGACCGCAACGTCAATCTGGGCCGGGCCAATATGGTCACGGGCCATTCCGAACGCAACAACGCCACCGTTGTCACCGCCCAGGACCCGGCGCACCCGGAATATGGCAATATCCAGATGCTGTTCACCGGCGGGCCGACCGAATTGCGGCAGTGGATCATCACCGACAAGGCGGGCGAGAAAACCACCGTCATTCTGGGCGAGATGTCCAAGGGCATGAACATTCCCTCGTCGCGATTCTCGATCCAGAACGAGATCGGCCGCCGCCGCCGCTGATCCCCCGTTGACACGGCCGCAGGCGCGCGACAAAGCTGACGGGTTCCAGCCAGAGGGGCCATCATGTCGCAGCACAGCGCGCGTCTGTTTACGCCGATCCTGATCGGCGGCTGTCTGATCCTGCTGATAAACTTTGCCCTGCGGGCCAGTTTCGGGATGTTCCAGATCCCGATCAGCGCCGAATTCGGCTGGCCGCGGGTCGAGTTTTCTATGGCCATCGCCATTCAGAATCTGGCATGGGGCATCGGGCAGCCGATCTTTGGTGCGCTGGCCGAACGGTTCGGCGACCGGCTGGCGATCATTCTGGGGGCGTTTCTGTATTCCGCCGGGCTGATTCTGACGGCCTTTGCCACCACCCCCGCCACCATGCAACTGCTTGAGGTGATGGTCGGCTTTGGCATCGCGGGCACCGGCTTTGGCGTGATTCTGGCCATTATCGGGCGCGCCGCCAGTGACGAAAACCGCAGCCTTGCGCTGGGTATCGCCACCGCCGCCGGGTCGGCCGGGCAGGTATTCGGCGCGCCTTTGGCGGAAATCCTGCTGCAAATCTATCCGTGGCAGACGGTGTTCATCATCTTTGGGGTGATGGTTCTGTCCTGCCTGTTTTTCCTGCCGATGCTGGGCAATACCAAGCCCGCCACCCGGTCCGAGCTGGAAGACAGCATGGGCACGGTGGTGCTGCGCGCCTTTCGCGACCCCAGCTATCTGATGATCTTTGCCGGGTTCTTTTCCTGCGGCTATCAGCTGGCCTTCATCACCGCGCATTTCCCCGCCATGGTCGAGGAAATGTGCGGTCCCATTGCGCCGGGCGGGATGCTGGCCAGTCTGGGGATCACCACCACATCGAGGCTGGGGGCGGTGGCGATTTCGCTGATCGGGCTGGCCAATATCGCCGGGGCGATCTTTGCCGGCTGGCTGGGCAAGCGATATACCAAGAAATACCTGCTGGCGGGGATCTATACCCTGCGCACCATCGCGGCGGCGGCATTCATCATGCTGCCGATCACGCCGGGCTCGGTCGTGATATTTTCGCTGTTCATGGGCGGGCTGTGGCTGGCGACGGTGCCGCTGACCTCGGGTCTGGTCGCCTATATCTTTGGGCTGCGCTATATGGCGACGCTGTATGGGTTTGTATTCCTGTCGCATCAGCTTGGGTCATTCATGGGGGTCTGGCTGGGCGGCTGGCTGTATGACGTTTATGGCGATTACACGCTGGTCTGGTGGATCGGCGTGGGGGTCGGCGCATTTTCGGCCCTGATCCATCTGCCCATCCGCGAGGCCCCTGCCCGCATGGCGGCGGCATAAGGGCTGAGCATGACACATCATCCTCATGAGCATCTGATGGGTGTGCGCTTTCAGCAATCTTCGGCCGAGGTGCGCGCCCTGCAACGGCAGTCCTACGCGCTGGCGACGCTGCGCCTGCGCGATGCAGTCGCGCGCCACGGCAGCGGCGCGGGGCTGGCGATTGTCAGCGATATTGACGAAACCATTCTGGACAACAGCGCCGTGATGGCGCTGGCCGCCTATCAGGACGGACCAATGTTTGAAAATCTGGACACATGGCGGCTGTGGGAAACACAGGGCAACCCGCACCTGATTCCAGGAGCAGCGGATTTCTTTGCGCTGGCCGATGGGCTTGGGGTGACGATTTTTTATGTGTCGGACCGGTTCGACGAAAATAAGCTGGCGACCATCGCCACGCTGTCACGGCTGGGTCTGCCGCAGGTATGCGCCGAACAGGTGCTGTTATTCGGCCCGCCCAAGGCCGAGCGCCGCGCCACGGTCGAACGCCATCACCGGGTGATCCTGCATCTGGGTGACACGCTGCATGATTTTCACGAAGCCTTTGCCGGAACGCCGCTGGATGACCAGCACAGCGCGGCGGAACAGCACGCCGACCGCTTTGGCGATGACTGGATCATTTTTCCAAACGCTGCGCATGGCGCATGGATGCGGGCCGAGCTGCGGCCATGGATCGCACCAGAGACCTGAATGGGAAGAATTTGCCTGAAAATCCGCCATTTTTTGCTGCGCCACTGGCTGGGGCAGGCCATTTTGCTGCTGATTGCGCCGTTTTATCTGACGCCACGCGAATTTGAGCAGGTGCGGGGGCAGGCCAAGCCGTTGATGGCGCGGCTGGGGTTGTTCACACCTGCACTGGCTGCGGCGATGCTATGGGCGGCGGTCATGGGGATATTGATGCGCGATGTCTGGGCACAGGTTTTTGCTGCACAGAATCTGACTCATCAGGAATACTTTAACCTGCGCCGCAAGACCGAGAACATGGGCAGATGGTCGGTTACGGGTCTTGCTGCTGTGATGATATGGGGAACCGGGACTGTCCGTTGGGGCTGGCACCGGATGCGGATGGCGCTGTTTCCCCGGCTAGAGGGCATCGCCCACCCGGCAACGCTGGCCTATTTCCAGATCATCACCGCCAGCACTGCGGCATGGTGGGGGGTGGGGGCGCTTGCGGTGACGATCCTGATGCCGCTGGGCATTCCATCCATGTCGGTGCTCAGCCTCATGGACGAATACCCATGGGCGCTGCTTGTTGCGATCTTGGGGATCGGGATGCTGCAACGGCGCGCCGATGCCGTGAAACGCGATCGTCACCGCATTCTGTTTCCTGACAGCTATTCGCGCCGTCTGGCAGCCCTGACCAACCCTTGGCACTGGTGGATAATAGCCTGCCTGGTATTTGCTGCCTTCCGGTGGATTACGGCCTGACCTCATGGCGCCCCCAGCACATCTTAGCCCACCGCATCCAGAATATAGCGTGCCGTCATCAGGTCCAGATGCGCGCCGCCGCCGTTTTTGGCGATGGTGATTTCATCATCGCTTTCGCGGGCGAAGCGGCCTGTGGGCAGGTCGTAGTAATCGGCGATGATCTGGTTTTCGGTGATCGCGCCGCTGTCCAGCGGGATCTGGATTTCTCCGATGTGGCCGATGGTGGTGGCGCGGCTGTCCACGAACAGGCGGGCGCGGTGCAGGGCGGTGTCGTCCACTTCGCGCATGTCGGGGCGGTAGGCTCCGATCAGGTCGAGGTGGGTGCCGGGGGCGATCCAGTCGCCCTTGATGATCGGGGTGGTGGCCATGGTGGCGGTGGCGATGATGTCGGCCTTGCGGGTGGCGGATTCCAGATCGGTGGTGGCGGTGGCACCGGTTTGCGCCGCCAGTTCCTGTGCCGGTTCGGGGCGGCGCGACCAGATGGTAAAGCGGGCATCCGGGATCAGGGCGCGATAGGCCTGCACCATGGATGCCGCGACATGGCCCGCGCCGACGATCAGGATATTGCGGGCGTCCTTGCGGGCAAGGCGGCTGGCGGCCAACAGGCTGTCGCCGGCGGTTTTCCATTTGGTGACGAGGTGGAAATCGACGATGGCCTGAAGCTGGCCGGTGTTGTCGTCAAGCAGGTTCACCGCTCCGTTCACCATCGGCAGGCCCGCGTCAGAGTTGCCGGGAAAGATCGTGGCGCATTTCACCGCCAGCCCCAGCCCGTCGATCCATGCCGAGCGGGTCAGCAGCGTGTCCTGACCGCGATACAGAAAACTGTCCCTGATTTCGGCCCTTGGGCGGGAATGGCCCTGTTCCAGTGCCCGGGTCAGGGCGATCCAGTCGAGGTGTGGCTCGGCCTGAGGGCCGATCATCAGGGGGGTGGTCATGGGGGCCTCGCTGCGTTTCGGGCAAGGCTAAGGCGCGGCGGCGCGGGCGGCAAGGCCGATCAGATCAACCCTGCCGTGCGGTAAAAGGCGGTGCTGTCGGTGTCGGTGTCAAAGCCGATGCCGGATGCGATGATGCAACTGGTGTCATCGTCGCGGGCCGCGACAAGGGTCCAGGTGCCCATCAGGTCAGAGCCCCACAACTCGGTGTCATGGCCCTGAACCCCGGCGGTGTCGATGCGCTGTTCGGCAAAATCTTGGCGCAGGGTCATGGCTATTTCGGCATTGGGGGCGCAATAGGGCTGATCGTCCACGGCGGCGGCGGACAGCGGCAGTTCCTGCGCGGTATGCAGCAGCACGGCGGGTTCGACCCCGGCCATGGCCGACCATGCCTTGATCGGCGCGGCGGCGGCGGGGGATGCCAGCGTCAGCGCCGTGGTCAGCACGGCGGCAGTCGCGGCGATGCGGGCGGTGAACGGGGCAGTCATGGTTTTCACTCGTTTGCGGTTCATCATTACCTGCACTCAACGCCGGCGGGGCGCAAAGGTTCCCGCAGGCCCCTTGGCGGGGCGGGGGCGGCTGGCTTAGACAGAGGGCCGGAACGGGGCCATCAGGTGCGAAAAGGGGCGATCATGGCGATATTGCTGGCGGATGTGGGCGGCACCAATGCGCGGCTGGCGCTGGCGCGGGATGGCCGCATCATCGAGGCCAGTTCAAGCCGGTATCGCGGCGATGATTACGCCAGCTTTGACGCGGTGGTGCAGGATTATCTGGCGCAGCAGGGTCAGCCCCGCATCAGCGCCCTGTGCGTGGCGGTGGCCGGGCCGGTCAGCGGCGGGCGGGCCGCGCTGACCAACCGCGACTGGTCCTTTTCCGAAACCGGGCTGGCGCGGCTGACCGGGGCGGATCGGGCGCTGTTGATGAACGATCTGACGGCGCTTGGCCATGCCACGGCGCGGCTGACGGGCGAGGGCGTGCAGGTGCTGCGCCCCGCCCCGGCGGACCGGGCGCGCAACGGGCAGGCGCTGGTTCTGGGGGCGGGCACCGGGGTCAATGTCTGCGCCCTGCGCCATCTGCCCGGCGGCGGGCTGATCTGCCTTGAGGCCGAAGAAGGCCACGCCCAACTGCCCGCGCATATCATGGCCCTGCTGGAAGCCGAAATCGGGCCGCAGGCGCGCACCGCGTTCTGTTCGACCGAGGAAACCTTTGCCGGGCGCGGCCTGTCGCAATTGCACGCGCTGCGCACCGGCACCCCTTTGCAGCGCGCCGAACAGATCGTTGCCGCAGCGCAGGGCGGCGAGGGCGCGGCGGCTGCGACCTGCGATCTGTTCGCCCGGCTGCTGGGGCTGTTGTGCCGGGAACTGGCGCTGCGCTTTATGCCGTTCGAGGGCTTGTATCTGGCCGGCAGCGTCGCGCGCGGCATGGCCGGGCGGATGGCGGCGTTTCAGGCAGGCTTTCTGGACGATGCGCCCATGCGCCACATCCCCGAGGCAACGCCGCTGCTGTTGATTCGCGACGATATGGCGGCGCTGCATGGCTGTCTGGCGGCACTGGACTGACCGCGACGGTTGCCGGGCAGGCCGGTAACGCGACCCTTGGGCAACAGCGTCACGCGCAGGTCATTCAGATCAGGCAGATAAACACAGGTTCACTGGATTTGGCGGTCAGATGCTGTCAAACTCTGCACAAGTAAAAAGACGGGGTAGGTAATGCAGGTTTTTCGGGCAGGCGTGTTGCTGGCCGCAATGGCGATGGTGCCGGGCGCGGCGGCGGCGCAATCCTCGAACCCGTTTTCGGGGCTGTTCGGCGGGCGTTCGGAACCGGAAAGCGCGGTCAGCCTGAACTGGCAGATCGCGGGCAGCGATGATGCACTGGACCGCAGCCTGCGCAATACCTCGTTGATTTCCGGGGCCTTGCAGGAAGACCGGACCACCGGGCAGGATATTCTGGCCGCCGCGCGGGCCGATTACGCGCGCCTGCTGGGGGCGCTGTATGATCTGGGCTATTTCGATTCGGTGGTGAACATCACGCTGGACGGCACCGAGGCCGCCGCCATCGCCCCGCTGGATGCCCCGGCCGAGGTGCGGCAGGTGGTGATCGCGGTGCAGCCGGGCCGCCAGTTCACCTTTTCCCGCGCCGCCATTGCGCCTCTGGCCCCCGGAACGGCGGCGGACAGCGATTACGCCGCCGGGCAGATGGCGGGCACCGGCATCATTCGCAGCGCGGCCACGCAGGCGGTGCGCGACTGGCGCGATCACGGCCATGCCAAGGCCGATGTGACCGGGCAGGACATCGTGGCCGACCACCCCAGCCACAGCGTTGACAGCCGCATCGCGCTGGACCCCGGCCCGGTCGTCACCTTTGGCCCGCTGCATGTCAGCGGCAACGAACGGCTGATCGAACGCCGCCTGCGCAAGATTGCCGGCTATCCCGAAGGCGCGCGCTTCGACCCCGAGGAACTGGACACCGTGCGCAAGCGCCTGCGCCGCAGCGGCATCTTTTCCGCCATCACCCTGACCGAGGCCGATCTGCTGAACCCCGACAACTCGATGGACATGAACCTGACCGTGATCGAGCAAAAGCCCCGCCGCATCGGCGCGGGGTTCGAGGTGTCGAACACCGAAGGGATCATGCTGTCGGCCTATTGGCTGCATCGCAACCTGCGCGGCGGCGGCGAACGGCTGCGCATCGACGGTTCGGTATCCGACATCGGGGCGCGCACCAGCGACGCCGATTACACGCTTGGCATCCGGCTGGAACGTCCGGCGACCTTTCACCCCGACGTCACCGCCTATACCGCCGCCAGCCTGTCGCGGATGCGCGAGGTGGATTACGATTCCGATGCCGTCAGCCTGTCCTTTGGCGCGAATTACATCCACAGTGACCGGCTGACCGGCGATATGGCGCTGCAATATGTCGCCTCGCGCGTGACGGATGACACCGGGCGGCACGATTTCCGCGTGCTGGCCCTGCCCAGCCGGCTGACCTTTGACGCCCGCGACGAACCGACCGACGCGAAAAAGGGCTATTGGCTGGAGGGGCGGATCACGCCCTTTTACGGTTTCAGCGACACCGGCAGCGGCGGGCAGATCATCGGCGAAGGCCGGGCCTATCGCAGTTTCGGCACCGGGGACCGGATCACGCTGGCGGGCCGGATGCGCGCGGGCACGGTGCTGGGACCCGATATTCAGGACACGCCGCGCGATTACCTGTTCTATTCCGGCGGCGGCGGCACCGTGCGCGGCCAGCCCTATCAATCGCTGGGCGTCGAGGTGATCGAGGGGCCGGATGGCCCGGTCAAGACCGGCGGCATGTCCATCACCACCCTGTCCGCCGAAATCCGCTGGCAGGTGCGCGAACGTATCGGCGTGGTGGCCTTTGCCGATGCCGGTCAGGTCTGGGCCGACGGCGCGTTCGGGGGGGATGCGGGCTGGCATTCGGGCGCGGGGCTGGGGGTGCGCTATGCCACGCCCATCGGGCCGCTGCGCTTTGACGTGGCCGCGCCGGTGGGGGGCGATACCGGCGATGGCGTGCAGGTTTATCTGGGCTTGGGGCAGGCATTCTGATGCGGAAAATCCTTGCAGCACTGGCGTTTGTGTGGATCACCGCCCCCATCCCCGCCCCGGCGCAATCACCGGCCGAGGCGCAGGGGCTGGCCGAATTGTCGCAACAGGTCAGCGATGACCGTGGCTTTATCACCCGGCTGCTGGAACAGAACCTGTCCGGCGCGGGCCGCTCGGTGCAGATCAGCAACTTTCAGGGGGCGCTGTCATCGCGCGCCACCTTTTCCGAACTGACCATCGCCGATGACGACGGCGTCTGGCTGACCCTGCGCGACGGCGCGATCCAGTGGAACCGCTCTGCCCTGCTGCGCCGCCGGATCGAGATCGCGGAACTGTCGGCGGCGGAAATCCTGCTGCCGCGCCTGCCCGCGGGCGAGGAAACCGACGCCATCAGCCCCGAGGTGCCGGAATTCCGCCTGCCCGAACTGCCGGTGGGCATCGCCATCGACCAGATTCAGGCCAGCCGCGTAACCATCGGCGAACCCGTCATCGGCATCGACGCGGTGGTGTCGATGCAGGGCCAGATGAACCTGTCGGGGGGCGAGGGCACCGCCGTTCTGTCCATCGACCGGCAGGATGGCCCGCGCGGGCAATTCGCGCTGGACGCCGGCTATTCCAACAGCACGCGGGTGCTGAAGCTGGACCTGACCCTGGACGAGGCCGCCGATGGTCTGCTGGCGAACCTGATTGATCTGCACGGCAAGCCCGCCCTGCACGCCGAGATCACCGGCGAAGGCCCGATCAGCGATTTCGCCGCCAATATCGCGCTGGCCACCGACGGCCAGCCCCGCGTCACCGGCCGCGCCAGCGTGGACGAGCGGGCGGGCAGCGACGGCAGCCCCGGCACCGGGTTCCGGCTGGAGCTGGGCGGCGATGTCGCCAGCCTGCTGGCCCCGGAAAACCGCGCCTTCTTTGGCACCAGCACGCAACTGCTGGCCGAGGGCTGGCAGGGCGACGACGGGCGGCTGGACGTGCCGGTGCTGATGATCGACACCGAGGCGATGAACCTGTCGGGCGCGCTGAGCCTGACCGATCAGGGCGCACCGCAAAGCGCCGTCCTGATGATGACGCTGGGGGCCGATGCGGGCGCGGCGGAATTGCCGGTCAGGATGCCCTTTACCCAGGACACGATGGTTCAGAACGGCCGCCTGTCGCTGGAATATGACGCCGCGCGCGGGCAGGGCTGGTCGCTGACCGGCCACATCGGCCAGTTTCAGCGCCCCGGTCTGACCATTGGCGCGCTGGAACTGAACGGCGCGGGTCAGGTGCTGTTGCAGGGCAGCGAATTGTCGGAAATCACCGGCCAGATCGGCTTTGGCACCCGCGAGATGGCCTTTGCCGACCCCGCCATGGCGCGGGCGGTGGGCGATTCGATCAGCGGGCAGACCAATTTCGGCTATGCCCCGATGAACGCCGCCGAATTTTCCGACCTGCGCATCACCGGCGCGGATTACGGGCTGGATGGCTATGTGCTGCTGGCGGGTCTGTCGGGGGGGATCACCGTATCGGGCGATGTGGTGGCGCGCTATCAGGCGCTGGACCGGCTGTCGGGGCTGGCGGGCCGCCCGCTGAGCGGTCAGGCCGAGGCGCAGATTTCCGGGCTTTACCAGATGCTGACCCGCGCCTTTGACGTGAACGCCGAAATCACCGGCACCGACATCACCGCCGATCAGGATCAGCTTGACCGGCTGCTGCGCGGGCAGTCGAACATTCTGGCCTCGGTCCGGCGAGATGAAAACGGCATCGAAATCAACGAACTGTCGGTCAACGCACAACAGTTGACCGCCACCGCGCAGGGCCTGATTTCCAGCCTGTCATCGGATGTCAGCGCGCGCATCGAAATGGCCGACCTGTCGGCGGCGGATGCGGGCTTTGGCGGCTCGTTGCGGGCCGAGGCGCTTCTGAACGGCCCCGCCGGGCAACGCCGCCTGACGCTGAGCGGCGAAACGCAGGATCTGGAACTGGGCCTTGCCGAACTGGATGGCCTGCTGGCCGGGCGCAGCAACCTGACCGTGATCGCGGGCGAGGGCGGCGATGGCGCCTACAAGCTGGAACAGTTGCGGCTGGCCAGCCCGCAGATCACGCTGGACGGCAACGGCAATTTCGCCCCCGGCGAACTGGACGCGACGCTGAACCTCGATCTGCCGGATCTGGCGGCGCTGGGGCGTGGCATGTCGGGGGCGCTGACCGCACAGGCCACCGCCCGCGAAACCGGGGGCATCCGCCGCTTTGACCTGACCGGCACCGGCCAGAACCTGCGGCTGGGGCAGCAGAATGTCGATGGCGCGCTGACCGGCACCACGCAGATCACCCTGAGCGGCACCGAACAGGACGGCCAGATCAGCATTGAACAGGCCCGGCTGACCAATGACCAAAGCCTGATCGTGGCCAGCGGCCAGATCGGCCCGCAGGGCACCGATCTGACCGCGCAGGCCGAAGTCCGGCGGCTGGAATCGCTGGGTCTGGGCTGGCGCGGCAGTTTCAGCGCCGATGCCAGCTTTGCCGATGACGGCAGCGGCGCGCGGCGGCTGGTGCTGGATGGCACCGCGAACGATCTGGCGCTGGGGCAGTCGCAGGTGGATGCCGCGCTGACCGGGCCGACGCAGGTGCAGCTCCGCGCCACCGAACGCAGCGGCGTGTTCAGCATCGAGGATGCGCAGATCCGCAACGCCCGGCTGGAGGCGACCGCGACCGGGCAGGTCGGGCAGGCCGCGACCGATCTGACGGCACGGATCAACGCCCGCGACCTGCGCTTTCTGGGCAATGGCATCGCCGGATCGCTGACGGCCGACGGGCGGATCACCGATGACGGCACCACCCGGCGCATCAGCGCGCAGGGGTCGGGGCAGGGCCTGCGGGCGGGGCAGGAACAGGCCGACCGGCTGCTGGCCGGGACCACCACCTTTGACCTGGCCGCCAGCCAGCAGGTGGTCAGCGGAGCCTTTTCGGTGCAGCGGCTGAACCTGCGCAACCCGCAACTGACCGTGACCGGCGACGGCAGCCCCACGGCGGGGCTGAATCTGGATGCGCGGCTGGCCGATCTGGGCCTGTTGGTGCAGGGCTTTCCCGGCCCGGCGCAGGTCACGGGCACGGTGCGGCAGACCGGCACGAATTATGCCGTGAACCTGACCGCCACCGGGCCGGGCGGCACGCGGGCGCAGGTCAGCGGCACCGCCGCGCAGGACTTTGCCACCACCGATCTGCGCATCGCGGGCATCTCGGATGCTGCCGTCGCCAACCCGTTCCTGCGCACCCGCAGCATCGAGGGGCCGATCAACTTTGATCTGGCGATGCGCGGCCCGCCGGGGCTGGACGGGTTGTCGGGCACGGTGCGGCTGCTGAACGGGCGTCTGGCCGAACCGCGCCTTGGCATCCGGCTGGAGGCGCTGGACCTGACCGCCAATCTGAGCGGACGCCGCATCGCCGTCGAGGGCGCGGGCAATGTGGCGGCGGGCGGGCGCGTCACCGTCAACGGGCCGGTCGATCTGGACGCGGGCAGCATGGACGTGCTGCTGACGCTGGATAACGTCACCATCCGCGACCCCAACCTGTATGAGGCGCTGCTGAACGGTTCGGTCCGCGCCTCGGGGGTGATGGCGCAGGGGCTGCTGATCTCGGGCCGGGTGGCGGTGCCGAATGCGGAAATCCGCATTCCCTCGACCGGGCTGGGCGGCTCGACCCCGATTCCCGACATCACCCATGTCGGCGACACCCGCCCGGTGCGCGCCACCCGCGCCAAGGCCGGGCTGGAACCCTTCCCCGGTCAGGCCGCCGCCGATGCGGGCATGGTCGGCCCCCCCGCCACGCCGCCCGCCAACCCGCCGCGGCTGGATCTGACCATCGACGCGCCGAACCAGATCTTTATCCGCGGGCGCGGTGTCGATGCCGAAATGGGCGGGCAGATGCGGATCACCGGCACCTCGCGCAATGTGGTGCCGGTCGGGATGCTGGAACTGATCCGGGGCCGGGTCGATCTGCTGGGCAAGCGCTTTGACCTGACCGAAGGCCGGGTCGAGTTGCAGGGCAGCATGACTCCGGTCATCCGGCTGGTAGCCGAAACGGTGCAGGATGACGTCATCACCCGCATCATCATCGACGGCGACGCCAGCGACCCCGACATCAACTTTGAAGCATCGCCCGACATGCCCGAAGAAGAAGTCCTGTCGCAACTGCTGTTCGGGCGCGGGCTGGACAACATCACCCCCTTGCAGGCGGCGCAGCTGGCCAATGCGGTGGCGGTGCTGGCCGGGCGCGGCGGGGATGGCATCGTGGGCCGGCTGCGTCAGGGCATCGGACTGGACGATCTGGATCTGGCCACCGATGACGAAGGCAATGTGCAGGTGCGGGCCGGGAAATATCTGGCCGATAACGTCTATACCGATGTCGCGGTGGGCGATGACGGCAAGACGCAACTGAACCTGAACCTCGACATCAACCAGTCGCTGCGCGCGCGCGGCACGGTGTCCAGCGACGGGCAAAGCAGCATCGGCCTGTTCTACGAACGCGATTACTAGGGTTTGAACCGATGGTTCCCCGTCGCGGCGAGGTGCGACGCCGCAACTCATGAGGGCACGGCCATCCCGGCGGTGGCGCTGGTCGCGCCGCCCCGCCGTCAGGCGCGGTGATAAGGGCTGCCGGCCAGAATGCTGGCGGCGCGGTAAAGCTGTTCCGACAGCATCACCCGCACCAGCATATGCGGCCAGACCATCCGGCCAAGGCTGATCTGCCAGTCGGCGCGGTTGCGGATCGCCGGGTCCAGCCCGTCGGCCCCGCCGATGACAAAGCACAGATCGCGCGCCTGATCGCGAAACCCGGCCAGCCGCGTGGCAAATTCGGGCGAAGTCATCTGCGCGCCGCGTTCGTCCATCACCGCCAGCGCGGCGCCTTCGGGGATGGCGCGGGTCAGCAGGGCCGCCTCGGCCGCCATACCGCCGCCCTTTTTATCCTCGACCTCGGTGATCTGCACCGGGGGCAGGCCCAGGGGGCGGCCCGTCTTGGCGAAACGGTCCAGATAGTCGCGGATCAGCGCCTGTTCCGGGCCAGAGCGCAGCCGCCCGACCGCCAGCAGCGTGATCCGCATCAGATCAGCGGATTGTCGGGCAGATCGGCACAGCGGTTCGCGCGGCGGAACGATTGCGCCTGCCGCCCGATGGCAACCAGATCGGACGGAATGGCCACATCGCGCCGTTCCGCCGCAAAGCGCAGGGCAAAGGCCAGTTCCGCATTGCTGCCATGCGCCACCAGATAGCGCCAATAGGCGGGCTGGCGCACGCGGTCCTGCATGGCCGGGGCCACGCCGAAAGACGCGGGATGCGCGCCGGGGGCCGGGCAGGTCATGCGCACCACGGTGCCGGTGCTGGCCGCCGTTGTCGCGCGGGGCTGGGATGCGCAGGCCGACAGAACCATCAGCCCGCCCAGCAAGGCAATCGCAATCCGCATCAGTTCGGCTGATCCTCGCGCAGACGGGTCAGCGCATCCGAGGGCAGCCACATCTTTTCAAGCTGATAAAACTCGCGCACTTCGGGGCGGAAGACGTGGACGATCACATCGTCGGTGTCGATCAGCACCCAGTCGCCGGCGTCTTTCCCCTCGATCCGGGGGGTGCGGCCGGTGGCTTCCTTGAACCGCTCGGCCAGCTTTTCGGCGATGGTGGCCACCTGCCGGGCGTTGCGCCCGGATGCGATGACCATGTGATCGGCCATGGCCGAACGACCGCGCAGGTCGATGGTCACGACATCTTCGGCCTTGTCATCCTCGAGCGAGGACAGAACACGGGCAAGAACCTGATCGCTGCCGGGTTCGGTGCCTGCGGTGGTCGCGGTCGGCTGTTCAGCCGTCGGGACGGGTCGGGACAGGGGGTCATCCTCCGTTCATCGCGCCGATCGCCCCGGCGCCGGGTTACTCTGAAGATAGCAGTTTTTCGCCCCATCTCAATGCGGCGCGGTGAAATTGCGCGGCGGTTGTCGTTTTTCTGCCCGGCGCGGGGGCGGCCCGCATATCCGCCCCTGTATCCCTGCACATATCCCCCTTGTCACAGCGGGGCGCAGATCATAAAATTACCGGCGATGATGCGTTTTTTCGACATACATGACCGCGCCCGTCTGCCGGGCAGGTTCTACGGCGAAATCCTGGGCGTGACCGCGCGGGGCTGATGGCCCCTGCCCGCCCCTGATCCGCCCTGCCCCTTGCCATCTTCACGAAAGCCAAACCCATGACCGGCACCAATCCTGCGGGCGCGCCCCGCACGCTTTACGATAAAATCTGGGATGCTCATGTCGTCGATCAGCAGCCCGACGGCACCTGCCTGCTGTATATCGACCGCCATCTGGTCCACGAAGTCACCAGCCCACAGGCGTTCGAGGGGCTGCGCATGACCGGGCGCAAGGTGCGCGCGCCCGAAAAGACCATCGCCGTGCCCGACCATAACGTGCCCACCACATGGGACCGCGAAAACGGCATCGACAACGAAGAATCGCGCATTCAGGTCGATGCGCTGGATCACAACGCCCGCGAATTCGGGGTGAACTATTACCCCGTGACCGACATCCGTCAGGGCATCGTGCATATCATCGGCCCCGAACAGGGCTGGACCCTGCCCGGCATGACGGTGGTCTGCGGCGACAGCCACACCTCGACCCACGGGGCCTTTGGCGCGCTGGCCCATGGCATCGGCACGTCCGAGGTGGAACATGTGCTGGCCACACAGACGCTGATCCAGAAAAAATCGAAAAACATGAAGGTGGAAATCACCGGGCAGCTGTCGCCCGGCGTCACCGCCAAGGATGTCGTGCTGCATATCATCGGCGTCACCGGCACGGCGGGCGGCACCGGCCATGTCATCGAATACTGCGGCGAGGCGATCCGCAGCCTGTCGATGGAAGGCCGTATGACCATCTGCAACATGGCGATCGAGGGCGGCGCCCGCGCCGGTCTGATCGCACCCGATGACACCACCTTTGCCTATGTGCAGGGCCGCCCTCATGCGCCCAAGGGGGCCGCATGGGAAGCCGCGGTGAACTGGTGGCGCAGCCTGCGCACCGACGAGGGCGCGCAGTTCGACAAGGTGGTGACGATCCGGGCCGAGGACATCGCCCCGACCGTGACATGGGGCACCAGCCCCGAAGATGCGCTGCCGATCACCGCGACGGTGCCCGCGCCCGAAGATTTTACCGGCGGCAAGGTGGATGCGGCGCGCCGCTCGCTGGATTATATGGACCTGACGCCGGGCACCCGGCTGGATCAGATCAGCATCGACGCGGTGTTCATCGGGTCTTGCACCAACGGCCGGATCGAGGATCTGCGCGCCGCCGCCGATGTGGTGCGCGGCCGCCATCTGGCGCAGGGCGTGCGCGGCATGGTTGTGCCCGGATCAGGGCTTGTCCGCGCGCAGGCCGAGGAAGAAGGGCTGGATCAGGTGTTCATCGACGCCGGGTTCGAATGGCGTCTGGCGGGCTGTTCCATGTGTCTGGGCATGAACCCCGACCAGCTGTCACCCGGCGAACGCTGCGCCGCCACCAGCAACCGCAACTTTGAGGGGCGGCAGGGCTACAAGGGGCGCACGCATCTTATGTCGCCTGCGATGGCTGCGGCTGCCGGGATAGCGGGCCATCTGACGGACGTCCGCGCGATGACCGCCGTTTCCGCCTGACCGGTTCGCCCCGCGATCCGTGCCGGCGGCGGCGACGCCGCCGCACGGGGCGCGGGGCAGCCATATGCCACAGCAGCGACACCCCGATGATCGACAGCGCCAACAGGTCCAGAACAAGATGACGCGGCATCCCGGCGATATATCCATGCAGCCAGGCATCAACGCCATGGGCGCTGACAAGGCGCAGCCCGATCAGCGCCAGCAGACCCGTCAGCCCGATCAGCGCCGGGATATTGCGCAGCAGGCGGCCACGCAGGGTCAGCATGATGACCGCCGCGCCCAGACCGACCGCAACCACCACCCAGAACATCAGCATTTGCTGAATATCCTGCCGTTCGGCATACCAGCCGCCAACGCGGGCGAAACAGCGCCCGCCCGCCGACAGGCCGGTATCCAGATCGGCCAGCCGCGCCACCCCCAGCAGCGCCAGCATGATGCCAAGCCCGGTCCAGAAGCCCCGCCCCGCCGCCCGGCCCTGCCGGCGCACGATCACAAAGCAGACGGCCGCGAAACCAAGGCAGATCAGCGCCACCAGCCCGTCGCTGGACGACACACCGGCAGAACCGGGCGCCCAGTTGCGCTGCACACAGCCCATGATACGCGCAAAGTCCACGCTATCCCCGCCAACCAGTTTGAATTGCAGGACTTTACAATCAAAACAGACAAAAACCAAGGGGAATATGTTCACACATTTAACTAAATTTTGGCGCTTTGCAGGGCGTGAAACCGGCCTTTGCCACACCCCTGCCACGCCGCCCCACAGACAGAGGACAGACAGATGCAGAACTTTACCACACTGACCGGGATCGCGGCCCCCATGCCGCTGGTCAATATCGACACCGACATGATTATCCCCAAGCAGTTCCTGAAAACGATCCAACGTTCGGGCCTTGGCAAGAACCTGTTCGACGAATTGCGCTATGACGCACAAGGCAAGGAAAACCCCGATTTCGTGCTGAACCAGCCCGCCTGGCGCGAGGCGCAGATCATCGTCGCGGGCGACAACTTTGGTTGCGGGTCGTCGCGCGAACATGCGCCCTGGGCCTTGCTGGATTTCGGCATCCGCTGTGTCATCTCGACCAGCTTTGCGGATATTTTCTTCAACAACTGCTTCAAGAACGGCATCCTGCCGGTGGTGCTGCCGCAAGAGGCGGTGGACGCGCTGATGGATGACGCCCGCAACGGCTCGAACGCCCGGCTGACGGTGGATCTGGCGGCGCAGACCGTGACCGGCGCGGATGGCACCGCCTATGCCTTTGACATCGACCCGCATCGCAAGCACTGCCTGCTGAACGGGCTGGACGACATCGGGCTGACGATGGAAAAATCCGCCGCCATCGACGATTACGAATCGCGGATGGCGCAGGCGCGGCCTTGGGTCTGATCCGCGCCGCAGCGGTTGCTCTGGCGGCGCTGCTGGCGTTGCCTGCGGGGGCGGATGTGCCTGCCCCGGCAGAGGGGTCGGTTCGGGTGGCGACCTATGCCCCTGCGCTGACCCGTCGCGGGCCGGGGCTGCTGCTGCGCGACATTCGCAGCGGCAAGGATGACCAGATCGCCGCCGCCGCGCGGGTGATCGTCGCGGCGCAGGCCGATGTGATCGTGCTGACCAGCTTTGACTGGGATCACGACGGGCTGGCGCTGGATGCCTTTGCCGCCCTGCTGGCGGATCAGGGGCTGGATTATCCGCATCGCTTTGCCGGGCCGCCCAACAGCGGGCTGGCCACCGGCATCGACATGGACGGCGATGGCCGCAGCGGTCGCCCTGATGACGCGCAGGGCTTTGGCCAGTTTCGCGGTGCGGGCGGCATGGCGGTGCTGTCACGGCTGCCCTTGGGTGCGGTGACGGATTATTCAGCGGTGCTGTGGCGCAATCTGCCGGGCAATCTGATGCCCGATGATACCCCGCCGCAGGTAGCGCAGGTGCAGCGCCTGTCATCCACCGCGCATTGGGATGTGCCGGTGCAGACCGGGGCCGGAGTGCTGCATCTGCTGGCATGGTCGGCGACACCGCCCGTCTTTGGCCGCGACGGGGGCGAGCGGAACGCGCGGCGCAACCACGACGAAGCGATGTTCTGGCTGCACCACCTGCCCGACGCGCCCTTTGTGCTGGCGGGCAATGCCAACCTTGACCCGAGCGACGGCAACGGTCGCCACGAAGCGATCCGCGCGCTGATCGCCGCCGCCCAAGACCCGCAGCCCCGCAACGACTGGCCGGTGCCGCAAGGCGCGCATGACGCCGCGCAGACCGGCGATCCGGCGCTGGACACCGCCTTTTGGCCCGACCGCGCACCGGGCAACCTGCGGGTGTCTTATCTGCTGCCGTCCAAAGGGCAGCAGGTCACGGGCAGCGGCATCATCTGGCCCGACCCCGACACCCCGCTGGGGGCGGCGGTTGCGGCAGCATCAGCGCATCGGCTGGTGTGGGTGGATCTTCGGCCGGGCGCGGAACAGATGCGCTGAATATTTTGTGGGGTAGGTTTGCGCTATAGGGTCGCATTCGCCCATGACAATGTGCGGGGGCATCCAAGCCTTGGTGATCGACTCTGCCCCGATGCGCGCGCATTTCAGCTTGCGCCCCTTGGCGTTCTGTCGCGCCCATCTGCGCCAAGGTTGCAGGTTCGACCATGTGGCGGATTGATCCGTCAGGTCTCGGACTGGTGCATTGCCCCCGAAGGTGGGGGCGCTTCGCCCCCCAGCCCGGCCCTAGCCGTTCAGTCCCAGCATCTGGTGGATCGGATTAAGGATGAATCGTTCCGGCTCTGATGTCCAGATTTTGCAGATGTAGTCATAGAACGTGCTGCAAACGCTGAGCGTCGCCTATCTGTCGTCGCGGCTGCCCGACATCATCATCTTCGGCCTGCTCTTCGCTGTACTGTTGCGCCCCAACAAGAGCAATGATCGAAATTTGGTGATGCGCTGAAGGGGCGGGATATCATGGCGGTG
>NZ_JAUNTJ010000045.1 GCF_030538755.1 Paracoccus sp. (in: a-proteobacteria)
AGGGCGGCAAGCCCGCGGCGGGCGAGCCGGTTCTGCTGGGCATCACCAAGGCCAGCTTGCAGACCCGTTCGTTCATCTCGGCGGCCTCGTTCCAGGAAACGACCCGCGTGCTGACCGAAGCCGCCGTTCAGGGCAAGCGCGACAAGCTGGTTGGCCTGAAGGAAAACGTCATCGTCGGCCGTCTGATCCCGGCGGGCACGGGCGGGGCGACGGCGCGGGTGCGCCGCATCGCCGCCGACCGCGACAGTGCCGTGATCGAGGCGCGCCGCGCCGAGGCCGAAGAAGCCGCCGCGCTGATCGCCCCCGAAGTGGTCGAAACCACCACCGAGGAATGATCGCCTTGGCATGAAACAGAAAGGTCCGGCATCGCGCCGGGCCTTTTCTTT
Source organism: Paracoccus sp. (in: a-proteobacteria) (assembly GCF_030538755.1). GTDB lineage: Bacteria > Pseudomonadota > Alphaproteobacteria > Rhodobacterales > Rhodobacteraceae > Paracoccus. Next base: position 387 of record NZ_JAUNTJ010000045.1, read on the forward strand.
TGGCGCAACCGGGTCGGGCAGGGGGGACAGATGCGCATTCAGGTTCTGGGGCTGTGCCGCTTTTCGCTGTTGACGGTCAGCGATTTTCAGACGACTGGCGCCGATCTGGCCCGCAACCGGGCCATTCTTTACGATCCGGCGCGGCTGGATCTGCGGATGCGCTGGTTTGAAAACCTCTGCCTGCCGCCGCTGCTGTGGCAGACCGATCCTGATTTCACACTGATCGTTGCCACCGGCGAAGACCTGCCGCAGCCATGGCTTGGCCATCTGCGCGACATTGCTCAGGCCGTGCCGCAAATCCGCTTGATGCAGGCACCGCCCGGCCCCCACGCCCCGATCTGCCGCGCCATGCTGGCCGAGGCGACCGAACCCGGTGCCGATGTCGTGGCGCAGTTTCGCATGGACGATGACGATGCGGTGGCGCAGGATTACGTCGCCAGCGTGCGTCAGGATTACCATGCAATCAAGGGCTTGATGGATGGTTGGAATCCGGTGGCACTGGATTATGGCCGGGGGCTGCTGGTGCAGGCCGATGGCGATGATCTGCATGTCAGTTGCGCGCTGACGCATTTCTGGGCGCCGGGGCTGACGCTGTATTTTCCGGGGGGCGAGCCGCGCTCGGTGATGAATTACCGCCACGATTGGGTCTGGCGGCTGACCCCGACCGCGACCAAGATCGACCGCGTGATGTGGATGCGCGGCTTTCACGGCCATAACGACAGCCCCCATCACCTTGGCAAACGCATCCCGGTCGAGATGACGCAGGCGCAGGTGCATACGGTGATGCTGCGCCGCTTTGGCCTTGAACATCAGGCGCTGCGCGAGGCCCTGACAGCCGCGCCGGGGGCTTTCGTTTCGCTGTCCGATCAAGGATAATCAAGGGATGACCAGCAGGAGACCAGCCATGACCCAGGCAGACCCGATCCGACTTTCACAGCTTGCCCATGGTGGGGGATGCGGCTGCAAGATCGCGCCGTCGGTGCTTCAGTCGATCCTCAAGGACCAACCGCTGGCGGCGGCTTTTCCGCAGCTTTTGGTCGGCAATGCCGAATCCGATGATGCCGCTGTCTGGCAGGTGGACGACAAGACCTGCGTGATCGCGACGACCGATTTCTTTATGCCGATGGTAGATGATCCACATGCCTTTGGGCGCATTGCTGCCGCGAATGCGATTTCCGACATTTACGCGATGGGGGGCCGTCCGATCATGGCGTTGGCGATTGTCGGGATGCCGATCAATGTGCTGCCGCATGACATGATTGGCGAAATCCTGTCCGGCGGTGCCTCGATCTGCGCCGAGGCGGGGATTCCGGTTGCAGGCGGGCACAGCATCGACTCGGTCGAGCCGATCTATGGGCTGGCGGTCATCGGGCTGGTATCGCCTGAACATCTGCGCCGCAACGGTGGCGCGCGGCCCGGCGATGCGCTGATCCTGACCAAAGGGCTGGGCGTTGGCGTCTATTCCGCCGCGATCAAAAAGGGCGCGCTGGATCAGGCCGGCATTGACGAGATGATCGCCTCGGCCACCTTGCTGAACAAGGTCGGCGTCGATCTGGCCGCCGATCCGCAGGTGCGGGCGATTACCGATGTGACCGGCTTTGGCATTCTGGGGCACGGGCTGGAAATGGCGCGCGCCTCGGGCTGCGGGCTGGCGCTGGATTTCGCGGCGCTGCCGCGCCTGACCCGCGCGGATGAGCTGGCCGGGCAGGGCTTTGTGACCGGCGCATCGGGGCGCAACTGGGCCAGCTATGGCGCGGAAGTGACCCTGGCCGACGGCCTGCCCGCCCATGCGCAGGCTTTGCTGACCGACCCGCAGACTTCGGGCGGGCTGCTGATTGCCGTCGCCCCCGACGCGGCCGAGGCAACCCTGGCCCGCATTCGCGACGCGGGCTATCCGCTGGCCGCGATCATCGGGCAGGCGGTCGATGGGGCAGGGGTTTCTGTCACGGGTTGACGGTTTGTCAACTTTATCAGCCTATAGCGGGGCCTCGCCGTGCCTGACCGGCGCGGCCCCGTTCACAGGAATGCCATGCGCAGTCTGATCCAGCCTCAGCCCGGCACCAGTGCCGCGACACCCGCCGAGAACCTTCAGGGCGCGGTGTTGATGTGCGTGGCGATGGCGTTTTTCACCATGAACGACACGGTGATGAAATATGTCGCGCAGGATCTGCCGCTGTATCAGTCGATTGCGCTACGCGGTCTGGCGATTTTGCCGATACTGGCCATCTTTGCCCGGCGCGAGGGCGGGCTTGATCTGCGGGTGCAGCGCGAAAACCGCTGGCCCATGGTGCTGCGCACGGTGGGCGAGGTGGCTTCGACCGTGCTGTTCCTGAATGCGCTGACGCATATGGCCATCAGCGAGCTGTCGGCGATCCTGCAATCCTTGCCGCTGCTGGTCACGCTGGCGGCGGCGGTCATGTTTGGCGAGCAGTTGGGCTGGCGGCGGATGCTGGCGATCCTGATCGGTCTGGCCGGGGTGATGCTGATCCTGCGCCCCGGCAGCGATGCCTTTGACATCTGGTCTGTGGTTGGTGTGGGGGCTGTCGCGGCGCTGGTGCTGCGCGATATGGCGACGCGGATGTTTTCGCGCGCGATCAGGTCGTCGTCGATTGCCTTTTATGCCGCGCTGTCGGTTACGGCGGCGGCTCTTGTCCTGTCCCTGGGCGAGGGGTGGCGGATGCCGACGCTGGCGCAGGCGGGGCTGCTGATTCTGGCCGCGATGTTTCTGACCATCGGCTATGTGACCGTGATCGCCACCATGCGCGTGGGCGAAATCGGCTTTGTCGCGCCGTTCCGCTATGTCTCGCTGGTGGTGACGATTGTGCTGGGGCTGCTGGTGTTTGGCGAATGGCCTGATATGTGGACGTGGATCGGCTCGGCGCTGGTGGTGGGGGCGGGGGTCTATACCATCCTGCGCGAACGGCGTCTGACCCGGCAGGGGCGGTTGTGATGCGCGTTCAGATGCTGGGCCTGTGCCGGTTTTCCTATGTCGGGCTGCGCGGCTATCAGACGGAACATGCGTCGTTCGAGGAACGGCGCGCGTTTCTGTATGATCCGGCGCGGCTGGCGCGGCGCTGGTTTCTGTTCACGCGGATCGCCTTGCCCGCGTGGCAGGCGCAGACCGACCCGGATTTCACGCTGGTGGTGATGACCGGCCCCGACCTGCCCGAACCCTATCTGTCGCGCCTGCGCGATCTGTGCGCCGACATTCCGCAACTGCGGCTGTCGCTGGTGCCGCCGATGGAGCGGCACCTGCCCGCCTGTCTTGAGGCCGTGCAGCCCCATATCGACCTGTCGGCGGAGGTGATCGGCCATTTCCGCCATGATGATGACGATGCCGTGGCCGTTGACTATATCGCCAGGGCGCGTGCCGATTTTGCGCCGGTGCAGGGGCTTTGGTCGCGCGAGGGGCTGTTGTCGCTGGATCATGCGCGCGGCTTTATGCTGCGCGCGGGGGGCGATGGCGTGCATCTGATCCCGCGCATCTGCCATAATATGGGCGTCGCGCTGACGATCTTTGCCCGGCCCGATCAGCCGGTGACGGCGCTGCACTACGATCATTCCAAGCTGGGCAAATGGATGCCGGGGGTGTCGATCACCCGCCCGCTGATGTTTCTGCGAACCATGCATGGGGACAGCGATTCCGGTTCCGACATGGGGCCGGGGCATCCCTGGCCCGCGAACCCGGAACAGTATCGCGCGCAACTGCGGCGGCGGTTTCGGATCGACCTGGATGAACTGGATCACGACCTGCGGGCGGGCGGGGGCCTTGGTTGACACAAGACGTGATTCCCCCTATAGCCCCGCTACCCGCCGGGAAACCGCGCCGGGGACCAGAACCTTGAGTGGTC
>NZ_JAUNTJ010000008.1 GCF_030538755.1 Paracoccus sp. (in: a-proteobacteria)
TGTTCGGAGCCGTGAATCACGCAGGCCGACCAAAATCAACGGGTCCTGAGCCTAGCTGTTGGTCAGGGTTGCCGCTGGACCGCGATTTCTGAATGAGTACACTTTTCCAGTTGATCCGCCGCACGGCGGCGGGGTTGCCGCTGGACCGCGATTTCTGAATGAGTACACTGATAATGACAAACGCCGTCGAGCCGTCTTTGTTGCCGCTGGACCGCGATTTCTGAATGAGTACACTTCCAGTCGTTCGCAATCGGCTTGTGTGAAGTTGCCGCTGGACCGCGATTTCTGAATGAGTACACTCTAAGACGTACCTTACGCTTGTCGTGATTAGTTGCCGCTGGACCGCGATTTCTGAATGAGTACACTGGACAGCTTTCCGCCCCCGTGTCATCGAAGGTTGCCGCTGGACCGCGATTTCTGAATGAGTACACTAAGCCGACACGCGACTTAACGTGCAAGTTAGTTGCCGCTGGACCGCGATTTCTGAATGAGTACACTCCGGAACGCCAGTCCAGCCAGTCGCGAAAAGTTGCCGCTGGACCGCGATTTCTGAATGAGTACACTGATTAGGGCTGGAGTTAGCGAGAGCAGCGAGTTGCCGCTGGACCGCGATTTCTGAATGAGTACACTAAGCAGCGCGCACGGAGCGGTTCGCCGTCTGTTGCCGCTGGACCGCGATTTCTGAATGAGTACACTTATAGTGCCGGAACCAGCGGGCCGTGCCGGGGTTGCCGCTGGACCGCGATTTCTGAATGAGTACACTTCGCCAGCAGGATCGGGCCGATTGGGCGTTGTTGCCGCTGGACCGCGATTTCTGAATGAGTACACTGTTGTCATCGAACACGAACAACCAGAACCGGTTGCCGCTGGACCGCGATTTCTGAATGAGTACACTAATTCCGCGACTGTCATAAATTTATTTAGGGTTGCCGCTAGACCGCGATTTCTGAATGAGTACACTTCCAAGATCGAGGTTGGGATTATCGGTCTCGTTGCCGCTAGACCGCGATTTCTGAATGAGTACACTTCACATCCGAAATATCAAGAAGGCTCTTAAGTTGCCGCTAGACCGCGATTTCTGAATGAGTACACTGGGGCGCGGCAGGCGGGGCTGCCAAGAAGGGTTGCCGCTAGACCGCGATTTCTGAATGAGTACACTCTTGGGATCGGCGGCGATGGCAAGCAGACGGTTGCCGCTAGACCGCGATTTCTGAATGAGTACACTGGCCCTCCGGGCGATGGCGGTCCAGTGGGAGTTGCCGCTAGACCGCGATTTCTGAATGAGTACACTCGGCCTTGCGCCGCATGAGCCGCGCCTGAAGTTGCCGCTAGACCGCGATTTCTGAATGAGTACACTACGCCCCGGCCCACATCGGCGATGGTCCCAGTTGCCGCTAGACCGCGATTTCTGAATGAGTACACTGCGGGAATACGACGCTTGTGTATGGGAAGAGTTGCCGCTAGACCGCGATTTCTGAATGAGTACACTCATGCGCTCGAATGGCACTCAGATTCTCGAGTTGCCGCTAGACCGCGATTTCTGAATGAGTACACTAAGCCCCATCAGCGGGGCTTCGCGGGCCTTGTTGCCGCTAGACCGCGATTTCTGAATGAGTACACTCGGGCGCTTGTTCACGCCTTCGGCCACGGAGTTGCCGCTAGACCGCGATTTCTGAATGAGTACACTCGTCCTGCCGCAAGTTTCTGATATAAAAGAGATTTGTGGCAGGTTCGTTTGTGGGGAAATGGCGAATCATTGTCAGAACAGCACCAGTTGCGATGGATTTTCCCGGGCGCTGCGGCGGCCTTGGTCCGAGAAATGTACGATATCACGGTACTGGCGGTCTGTCAGCGTCAGGATCTGGACGTCGCCTTGCGAGGGCAGCGCGCGCTCAATCCGGCGGACGCGGCTTTCGAAGGCCTCCTTGCCGTTGATAAAGCGGGCGTAGATCGAGAACTGGCTGCGCTCGAAACCTTCGTCCAGCAGGAAGTTGCGGAAATCCCCGGCCGCTTTACGTTGCGGCTTGGAATCGGTCGGCAGGTCGAACATCACAAGGATCCACATCAGGCGATATCCACTTAGAAATGTTGCCGGGCCGCTCATTTCCCGAGACCCGAAAGGACGAGTGGCGGTGGAGCTTCGGGCAGAGCCAGGCGCAATTTGCGCGTCTCGAAGCTTTGGGCGAGCGAAGTGGCGAGGCGGGAAAGGGCGACCGATACGGGGCTGGTTTCGCCAGTCAGCGGAAGGTCCAGCGCGATCAGTTCAGCCATACGGCGTTTAGCCTGCGACGTAACCTCGGGGCCATCGGTCGTGGCGATGGCGCGGGCTGTCAGATCGACCAGCGGGCGGAATGGCTCTATCAGGTCATCGGCCAGCGCGAAGGCATTCGAGCGGTTGGAATGAAACAGCCCGATGGTTGGGTGCAGGCCAGCGGCGACCACTGCCCGCGCCGTTGCGGCGCGCAAAACGGTGTAACCATAATTCAGCAAGGCATTGATGTCGGGCAGATCCTTATCGCGGCGAAAATCCCGGCCCATTATCAGCGGCCAATAAATGCGGGCCGCTTGCGCTTCGGTATTGCCGCTGTCGCCTGATTGGACATTGCGGGCCAGCATATCCAATGGCGCAGGCGGCTGACCAATAGCGGCAAGGGCCGCCGCCTGCATCTTGATCTTGGCGATCACGATTTGTTTCCAGGCTTGCTTTATCAGAGGTTGCGGCGCGTCCCATTGCGCACGCATCCGGGCATTTTGCATATGGTGGCCGTCAAGCGAACAGATCACCGCCCGAGGCTGGTGATTGGCCCCGCAAAGAACAACCGGCGCGCCGCGATTGGCCAGTTCGACCAGCAGTGAATTGCTCCAGGTGATGCCGTGGGAATGGGCAATGACCGCTGTGATTTGATCGAGAGGCACGCGGCCTATGGTTTCACCAGCCGCCTCGACCTGCATGAAGCCGCGATCCCGCGAGAGATGACGGCCATCCTGACTGATATCGACGATCTGTTCCACTGGGGCAATCCCGGCGCAATTGATTTTTTTATAATCAACGCGCCGGGTGATTCGATCCAGAAGATTCTGGATTCGGCGTTAACTTGAGTTCCGTATGCGTCCTGCTTCATCCACAATGACCCTGCGCGCCCCGGACTTGAGCAGGCTGCCGGCATTGCAGCGGATAAACACATCCTCTTTGTCGCGACGATAACGCTGGTCGGCATTGCTTTCGTTATGGGCGACAAGGCTGATCCCGCCATTCGTATCAAACTTTACAACAACCGCGATCACTGGCCCGAACTTGCTGTTGTCCAGCTTGACCATATCGCCTTTGTAAAGCCGTATCAGACGTTTTGCGGCCGGGTGTGGCTTTGTTTCGCCTGACTGGTGCGCATCAAAGGTTGAAACAACCTGATGCACCGGCTTGCCGTCCGGCATACGCCAGACCTCATAGCATTGGTTGCTGTCGCCTTTGTAGCCCTTATAGGCGCGGCCTTGGGTATCGCGAATTTTGATAACATCCACCGGCTCGATAATCCGCACATGCCGGATGCGATGATAGGGGCCGGGCTGTTCGCGAAAGGCTTTCAGGGCGGCCTGCAAATCCTTGCCGCTTTTGTCTTTAACTATCGGCGTCAGCAATTTCACCAGATAGGGGTCGCGAATCTTGTCGAGCATTGCCGGGGTCGGGCTGTCAAAAGCCTTGCGCGTCACCACCAGCGGCACGCCCCGCGCGGTCTTGTCGGTCAACCCATAGGCGGTATCGTTGTGCAATTGACCTGCCGTTGAATCCCGCCCCTGCTTTTTCGCCTCGGGGTCGAAGCGACCGTGATCGGCGCGGTGGCTGACGGTGGTTGTCTTTAGCTGTTGCGCAAGATCGGCGCGAAAACTTTCCCATGGCGCGGGGATCGAGCCTGCCAATTCCTCCAACCCGTTTTCGACATTGGCTTTCGCCATATCGGAAATACGTTTGACCATTCCCTGATCTGTCGCACCGATAACAGCGGCGTCAATCATATGGTGGCGGTGGTCCTGACGGTTTTTGGCTTTTGCAGTTCCGCGATGCGCGTCAGGCAGCAGGCTGTTCAGCCCCCAGTGACGGCGCAGCATTTCGGTCAGTTTTCCCGCTACAACCCAGATCGGACGCCGACCCTCTGATAGAGCATCAGCATAAAGGCTTTCCAGATATTCCCGTGCCACCCGCGACAGATATTGCGTATCAACCAGTGCGCGGGCGGAAAAATCACGCTCGCCTTCGTATTTCTCCATCGCATCGGGTTGGAAACGCCAGCGTTTTCCTTCGGGGAGGTTTTTCAGATTGGCCTCGATTGCCGGCCATTTCGGGGTCCCGCCCCACGCCTCCCACGGGGTTTTGTTGCGCTTTTCCCGGTTGGCGGATTTCAGGCAAATCGTGCGGTTGTTAAAGCTGTCATCCAGCGTGCGCGAATAGGGCAGGATGTGGTCAATATCGCAACTGCCATCAAACAGCATGGCGGCGGAAATCACCTGCCCGGTATAGGGGCAGCGGCGCTTTAAGACATCCGGCGAGGTTTCCTCCCATACCCGCAAGATTGCGCGATTGCGGCCATTGTCCTGAACCTTCAGCTCTTCGATCAGTTTCTGGCTGCGCTGCTCGGCTGCCTTTTGGTTTTTGGCGTTGGTCTGCGCCAGATCACGCTTTTGCTCCTCGCTCATTTTCAGATCGCGGGCGAGTTCCAGCACGATTTCATCCGGGCGGCCATGAATATCAATGATCCGGTTCACAAGCCGCCGGATCTGCCCCAGCCCGATATGCACGGTCGGGTTGGTGATGCGCCCGAAGCGGGTCACGTCATCGTCGCTTTCCTCGCCAGTGCCGGGCAGGACGTGGCGGTCAAGAATCTGTCCGTAATAGGGCAGGCGGTCCAGCACCTCGCCGGTGGCCAGATGCGAATGATTCCAGCCGCAGAACTCCACGGCTTCGTTATAGGTCGCGACCTCCTGATCCGCCGTCCCGCCGATCAAAGCGGCAAGAATGCGGCGGGTCGCGGTTTCGCCCAGCCGGCCAAAGCCTTCGGGCAGGGGCGCATCGGCAATGGCGCGCGCGCGGTCGCGGTCAAAGCCGGTGTGGTCCATCAGCCAGCTTACCAGCTTTTCGCCGTCCTGTTCGTCGCGCAGGCGCTGGATGATCTGCCACTGCGCGTCCGTGTCCAGCGCGGTCCAGCCGGGGCCATAGCGGTCGGGATGGGCAAGGCTCATCCGCACCGGATCGCAGGCGATGGCATCGCGCATCGCGGTTTCCAGTGAAAAGCTTTCATCCGGGTGCAGCTTGATAATTTTCCTTAGCGCGACCAGCGTCAGCTTGTTCGAGCCGGGGCTTTTGGCCGGAACCTTGGCGTTCAGCGCAAAGATGATCTTGTCGCGTTCCTCGCGCGTCAGGCGACGTTTCGGCTGACCGGGGGTGACGACACGCAGCATGTTCACGGTTTCATAAAGCGTGCGCTGTTGCGTCAGCGGGTGTGCCTTGGGCAGGCGGCGTTCGGGCAGGAAAAGACAGCGGCCAATCGCCGGGGCCTTCAGGGGGCGCTGATAAAAGATCTTTTCAAAGATCAGGTCGCGCAATTCGTCGGTCAGTTCGGGGTGATGGGGGGCTTGTGCCTGCCAGAGCTTGTGAAATTCTTCCTCCAGATGGCGGCGGTCGGGGTAAAAATCATAGCCGGGCTGTTCCTTGCCATCCTCGCCGGTCAGATGCGGGTTGATCCGGGTGCGCACGGCGGGGACCGCACGGGCATCGCCAGCACTGGCGCGGCGCATGTGCAGAAACTCGCCATAGGTCCGGGCACCCGCCGCCATCATCGCCTGATCCAGCCGCGCCGAGGCATCGGCGATCAGCCCGCCTTCGTTATTGCCCTTGTCCGCGCGCCGGTTCGATTTGAACCCGCGCCGCTGGTTCAGGTGAAAGAATGCGCGGCCCAGATGTGTCAGCGGCAGCGGTTGCGTCAGACCCGTAGCCCGCAGCGCATAAGGATCAAGCCGGGCCAGAGCCGCCGCCTCGTCCGGGTTTTGCGGCATCAGCCCGGCTTCGGCCATGCGCTTCATCAGGGTGGCGCGGCGGCGCAGATAGCGGTCGCGGCGGCGGCGCATGGCGCGGGCATTGCGTCGCCCGACGGCCAGCGATTGCCCGGTCTTGGCCTCGCGCCCATCGCCGAAAATCCGCACGCCGCCATCGAGGATGCGCACGGGGCGACCGTTGACAATTTCGTAAAGAATCCAGCCTATTGAGGAGGTCCCGACATCAAGGGCGAGGCGTGTGAACATGGGTGTGTCTCTTTGGACCGGTGACTTTGGCTGATGGTGGCTGGCGATCACGCCTGAGTCAAGAATTAATGTCTTTGAGGAAAACTTATTGTTCTTGGTGGGCGGATGGCTTAGGATAAATGTGCCCAGTTCTTGCCGGGGCGATGTGGTCCGGTTCACCCCGTGACTGGCTCTGATAAGCAGCATCGCTTTCGCAAGAGGGAAAGTCGGCGTCCACACCCGGCTAAGGGCATCAATAGCTTCCGAGCCATGAGGGACAATGTTCCCTGACCCGGCAGTGTCTTTGAGTTGCGACTGGACTGCGATTTCTGAATTGCTCTTGACTTGGCCGCGAGAATGCCTTTATCGGGAAGCATTCAGAAATCGCGGTCGAGTGGTTAACAAGCTCGACAGAGCACCACATTGAAGCACGGGCTACGGCCCGTGTTTCCATATTCGGCTGTCCTCTGCCGGTGGGCTTCCCCTTTGATTCCAAGGACGCGCTGCAAGCGGTCTTGGTTGCCTGCGCAGCCAGCCACCTCCAAATCCGTCCTGAAATCCACCCCAACGAACCAGCCGACCAAGTTCTGACTTGGCAGAGGGCTGATGTGCGCACCCTGCGCTGGCGCTGCGTCATCGTTCTGAACATCAGCAAGCGTGACTGGCAGGATTGTGTCGAACTGGGCAGGTTGCCGTCGCGCATTCGCGCAAACGTGCTGGCCAGTTGTGGCGGTCCAATCACGTGGGGGCGAACCAGACCCGCGCGCCTTTGCGGGGATGCTGATCGGGCAGGTGATGCGGCACTGATCCGGGCGGATCGGCGCACGGTCAGGCCGCGAATCTAGGCCGCCGTGCCCGCCAGCCTGTGCCGGTTCTGCGCCACCAGATCGCGCAGGAATGTGGCGACGGCCTGCACCCGGCGCGATCCGGCAAGGTCGGATTGCGTGACCAGCCAGATCACCTGATCCAGCCCCGCTTCGGCCTGAACGCAGGTCAATCCACGCGGGCGGGCCAGAAAATGCGGCAGCACGGCAAGGCCCATGCCGCCTGCGCAGGCCGCCAGATGCCCGGCCAGCGTGCCCGAGACCACGGCAGGCGCGCGGCCCGGCCATCTGCGCTCGGACCATTGCGCGGCGGGCAGATGGGCCTGCGTTTCAGGCCATGCGATAAAGGCATCCTCAGCGGGGCGCACCGCCAGATAGGCGGGGGCGGCATACAGCCCGAACCCCAGCACCCCAAGCCGTTGCACCACCACATTGCCGCGCTCGGGCCGCACCATGCGCAGGGCAATATCGGCATCGCGGCGATGCAGGCTGACGGTGGCGATGTCGGTCAGCACCTCGACCACCAGTTGCGGGTGCCGGTCGCGCAGCCGGGCCAGTTCGGGCAGGATCAGGCCGGTGGCCAGATTTTCCGCCGTGGCCAGCCGCACCCGCCCCGCAACCTCGGCCTGCGCGGCGGCGCCGTGGTGCAGGGACAGGGCGGCGGCCTCGATCGCCTCGGCCCGGTCGATCAGCGCCGCGCCATCCGCTGTCAGCGCATAGCCAGACTGCTGGCGGGTGAACAGCGGCTGCCCCATCGCGGATTCAAACCGGGCGATGCGGCGCGACACGGTGGCCAGCCCGACCCCCAGTCGTGCCGCCGCCCCGCTGAGCGAACCTGTCCGCGCGATGGCCACAAAGCACTGCACGTCATCCCAGATGAACCCGTCTTTTCCGATAATGGAAACCTCTTTGCCGATTGTGGGTGTATCCCGCCGCATTCGGAAATGCCACATTCCCCCAGACCGGCAAGGATGGGGGCGATGATGCAGCGGCGCAGATTGACGACGGATTTTCAGGTCTCGGCCATCGGCCTTGGCTGCATGGGAATGAGCGAGTTCTATGGCCCCCGCGACGACGCGCAATCGCTGCGGGTGCTGCACAAGGCGGCGGAACTGGGCGTCACCTTTCTGGATACGGCCGATATGTATGGCCCGCATCACAACGAAGAGCTGATCTGCCGTTTCCTGCGCGAAACCGCCGTGCCGATGCAGGTCGCGACCAAGTTCGGGATCGTGCGCAACCCCGGCGAATACCGCCGCAGCATCGACAACAGCCCCGATTACGCCCGCCGCTGCGTCGAAGGATCGCTGCGGCGGCTGGGGGTTGAGCGGCTCGACCTGTTCTACGTCCACCGCATCGACCGCAGTCGCGACATTCAGGACACGATGGGCGGGCTGTCGCGGCTGGTGGGCGAAGGCAAGATCGCCCGCATCGGCCTGTGCGAGGTCAGCGCCGCCACTCTGCGCCGCGCCCATGCCATCCATCCGGTGACGGCGGTGCAAAGCGAATATTCGCTGTGGTCGCGCGAGGTCGAGGCCGAGGTGCTGCCCGCCTGCCGCGAGCTTGGCATCGGTTTCGTGGCCTATTCGCCCTTGGGGCGCGGGTTTCTGACCGGGCGGGTGCAGGGCTTTGCCAAGGGTGATTTCCGTGCCAGCCTGCCGCGCTTTCAGGCCGGGGCGGTCAAGGTCAACCGCCGGATTGCGGATTGCATCGGAAACATTGCCGTGCGCAAGGGCTGCACGGGCGCGCAGCTTGCGCTGGCCTGGCTGCTGGCGCAGGGGGGTGACGTGGTGCCGATCCCCGGCACGGTGCGGCCCGATTATCTGCGCGACAATGCGGCAGCGGTGGATCTGCACCTGACCGCCGATGATCTGACCGAGATCGAGCGCAGCCTCGCCGCCCTGCCGGTCATCGGGGCGCGTTATACGGATGAGGGCATGAAGGGCGTGGACGCATGAGCCGCCTTGCCGACGCGCTTGCCATCCTTGAACGGCTGGACCCCGACGCGCCGCAGCGGGTGCAGGCCAATCTGGATGGTTTCGCCCCCGATGCGGCTGAACTGGTGCTGGGCTATGCCTTTGCCGACATTCTGTCCCGCCCGGCCCTGAACCTGCGCAGCCGCGAAATGCTGACCGTCGCCATGCTGGCCGCAATGGCCACCGCGCCGGGACAGTTGCAATTCCACATCCGCGCCGCCCTGAACTGCGGCGTCACGCGCGCGGAAATCATCGAGATCATCTTGCAGGTCTCGGTCTATGCCGGCGTGCCCGCCTGCATGAACGCGATTACGGCGGCAAAGGCGGCGTTTGCAGGCGCTGATGAATAGCGCCGCTGGTCGGTTTACGCCTGATCCCGCGTGGCCCACTGGCTTGGGGTTGTGCCTGTCACCCGCAGGAATTCGCGGTTGAAGTTAGATTTTGTATTGAATCCGCTGTCCAGCAGCGCTTGGGTGACGGACGCGCCGCCCTCGATCAGCCCGCAGGCGTGGCGGATGCGCCATCCGTTGATATGGCGCGAGACATTGCCGCCGGTCGCGCGGTTCACCGCCGCCGACAGACGCTTTTCGGGCAGGCGCATCCGGCGTGCCAGCCGCGCAAGCGTCAGGTTCGGGTCCAGATATCTGTTCACGCGCCAGCAGGGCGTCCAGCCGCGACAGGATTTCGGTATCTGCGGCGGTGTCGGTTTCGACCGACGGGGCGGGGGCGAGGCGGCAGGCAGAACGCTCAGCAGCCCAAGCGCCAGCAGCGAGAGCGACGATCCAAAGCTGATGATCCCGCCCGCCAGATCGGGCCGACCGCCCGCGAAAGCCGCCGCGATCAGCAGGTCGCTGAGGGCCAAGGCGATCAGCGCCCAGCCCAGCCCGCGCCAGATCAGCACTGGCAGAGACCCCGCTCCCAGCCGGGCCAGCGGTAAATCGCCTGTCCGGCGCAACCGGATCAGCAGCACCGCGCCATAGCCCGCGAACAGCCCTGCCACGGCCAGATCAACCATCTGCGATACGAACAGGCCGCAGAATAGCACAAAACCCGGTCCCGCCAGATGAGGCAGCAGATTGCGCGGGCCAAGCCGCCCGAACAGCACCGCCCGATCCACGCAAAAGGCGGGATCATCGCCGCCGATACCGGCAGCACCGGTCGCAGCGTCTGCACACCATAGCCCGAGACCATTGCCACGCCCAGCGATTGCAGCCCGCAAAGGGTCAGAAACCCGGCCAGCAGCAGGCGGCGTTCCAGCGCGCTGCGCAGCGCGAGCCACAGCAGAATCAGGCCGGTAAAGGCAGGGATGGGCCGCATCAACATGGCCCCTTTCTGGTCCGAAGTCAGGATATTGGCGACCTTTTTCCGGGATAAAGGACGCGAAAAGATCGGGCAGGAGGCAGGTTTGCCGTATCCTTCACAAGGAGTTCTCGATGAAACCGACCCTTTCTCTGACGACTGCGATCATGCTCGCCGTCCTTGCCGCCCCGGTGCTGGCCGACACGCTGTCCGGCAATGACCGGCTTGATATCGACGCGCCCCATCGCGCCCGTCTGGTTTCTGGCTTGATCTGGTATCCTGCCGGAGCCTCAACCTATGCCGTGCCTATCGGTGACGGCCCGCTGTTCGAGCCGCCCCGCGCCCTTGTCGGCGCGGCGGTTGCCGAGGGGCGGCATCCGCTGGTGCTGCTCTCGCATGGGTCGGGCGGCAATGCCGATGGTCTTGGCTGGCTGTCGTCGGGGCTGGCCGGGCATGGGGCCATTGTGCTGGCGGTGAAGCATCCCGGCTCGACCACCGGCGACAGTTCGGGCTGGCGCGCGCTTGATTTCAGCGCGCGGGCGGCGGATCTGAGCGCGGCGCTGGATCAACTGCTGGCCGATCCCGGCTTTGCGGCCTTTATCGACCCGGACCGGATCTCTGCGCTGGGCTTTTCGCTGGGCGGGGCGACGGCGCCTGGCCTCGGCGGTGCGCGCTTTGATGGGGCTGTGCATCAGGCCAATTGCATCGACGACCCGGCGGCGGCAGATTGCAGCTTTTTTCTGCGCCGAGGCGTGGATTTCAGCAAGGCGAGGGGGTTTGATGCCGATATGCGCGATCCGCGCGTGACCCGCGCTGTCGCGGTTGATCCGGGCTTTATCGGCGCGATCATCGGGGGCAGTCTGACAGCGATGCCCCGGTCCATTTCATCAATCTGGGCGAAGGGACCGACCGGTTCCCTGCCGCCGATGTCAGCCCCGAGGGTCATGATCTGGTGACGCGCATCCCCGGCGCGACCTATAGCATCTTTGCCCCGGCCAGCCATTTCAGCTTTCTGGCGCTCTGCAAGCCCGGCGGTGCTGAGATGCTGGCCGAGGAGGGCGATGACCCGATCTGCACTGACCCGCCCGGCACCGACCGCCTTAGGCTGCATCACGTGCTGATCGCGGATATTGCCGGGGCGTTGGGGCTGTAAGGGAAGGGGGCCGCCTGCTTGCATATGGCGCGGCGATAAACAGCGGGTTGGGTGCCGGTCAGTCCGCCGCCCCGGTCTCATCCAAAGCCCAATCCACCAGTGCCTCGATGCTGGGGCCAAGGGCAAAGCCCCGTTCCGTCAGGGCATATTCCACCCGTGGCGGCACCTCGGGAAAGACTTTGCGGGTGACGATCCCGTCTTTTTCCAGCTTTTTCAACTGCTGGATCAGCATCTTCTGGTTTACCCCCTCGACCCGCCGTTCCAGTTCGGAAAAGCGCAGCGGTGCCTTGGCCGCGAAAAGCTGGACGATGATGACCATGGTCCATTTCCCTTCCAGCACCCGCAAGGTCGCGCTGCTGGCGGCGGCCCAGAAAAGCTGTTGCTTGTGATCGTCGCATTTCCAGTCGCGCGGCATGGCTTACCTTTGAGTGGGTATCTGACCTTGATGCCAGTTCTTGCGGTTCGTGCAGTTCCTGCTCATATGGCGATCATAATGGGGCTTGTCAGCCGGGGCGAGGCGAAAACCCTCATCGGCGCATCGGGCGGCCTGCAAGGAAAGGAACGGATATGAAAATCGGGATTCTGGGAACCGGCAATATCGGCGCATCCCTGGTGCGCAAACTCAGCGCGGCGGGTCATGCGGTCAAGGTCGCCAATTCGCGCGGGCCGGACACGATTGCCGCCGATCTGCTGACCTCGGGGGCGCAGGCGGTGACGGCCGATCAGGCGCTGCGCGATGTGGATGCGGTGATCCTGTCGGTGCCGCTGGGCCGGATTCCGGGGCTGGCGCCGCTGATCGCGGAACTGCCGGGTGATGTGGTGGTGATCGACACCTCGAATTATTACCCCGGCCGCGACAGCGCGATTCAGGCGATCGAGGATGGCCAGGTCGAAAGCCTGTGGGTCGCCGAACAGCTTGGCCGCCCGATTGCCAAGGCGTGGAACGCCATCGGCTCGGCCTCTTTGGCGGAAAACGGACGGCCCAAGGGGGCTGCGGGGCGGATCGCGCTGCCGGTGGCGGCGGACCGCGACCAAGACCGCGCGGTGGCCATGGCGCTGGTCGAGGATACCGGGCTGGACGCCTTTGACGCCGGGCCGCTGGCTGAATCATGGCGACAACAGCCCGGCGCGCCCGCCTATTGCACCGATCTGACGCTGGACGAAATCGGCCCGGCCCTTGCCGCCGCCGAGCGCCACCGCCTGCCCGCACGCCGGGATCTGATCGTGGCGGCGATCATGGAACGTCTGGGCGACGGCACCACCAACCCAAGCGCGGATTGGAACCTGCGGCTGTCCCGTGCTATCAGCATGTGACGCGGGTGGGGTGCTGGCGGGGGCCTTGATTCCCCCGCCGTTCACCCGTCAGTTCGGCTCGGGTGCCTCGACACCGGAAAAGGCCAGAACGGCATCGGGCAAACGCTGGCCCTGCACCTCGATGGCTGCGACCGCTGCGTTCAGGTCGGCGATCTCGTCCGCCGTAAAGCTGACCGATGCCGCCCCGATGTTTTCCAGCATATGCGCCATCTGCGTCGTGCCGGGGATGGGCACGATCCACGGCCTTTGCGCCATCAGCCATGCCAGCGCGATCTGCGCCTTGCTGGCCTGCTTTCTGTCGGCCCATTCGCCCAGCAGATTGACCAGCGCAAGGTTGGCCGGCAGGTTTTCCGGCGAAAACCGGGTTTCGATGCCGCGAATATCGCCCTCGGCAAAGCGGGTCCGTTCGTCAATCGCGCCGGTCAGAAAGCCGACGGCCAGCGGGCTCCACGGGACAAAGCCGATGCCCAACTCCTCGCAGGTGGACAGAACCTGATCTTCGGGGCCGCGCCACAGCATCGAATATTCGCTTTGAACAGCGGTCACGGGCAGGGCGGCATGGGCGCGGCGTAATGTGTTCAGGCCCATTTCCGACAGGCCCCAATGCAGGACTTTGCCTTCATCCATCAGGTCTTTGACGGCCCCGGCGACGTCCTCGATCGGAACTTCGGGGTCAACGCGGTGCTGATACAGCAGGTCGATGCGATCGGTGCCAAGGCGGCCCAGCATCCCTTCGACCGCCAGCTTGATACGGTCGGGGCGGCTGACAAGGCCGGGCCGCCGCTCGCCCGTTTCCAGATCGACATCCCAGCCGAATTTCGAGGTGATGACAACCTCGTCGCGAAAGGATGCGATGGCTTCGCCAAGATGCGTTCGCATTCATGCGGACCGTAAGCTTCGGCGGTGTCAAAGAAGGTCACGCCCTGCTGATGGGCCGCGCGGATAAGGTCAACCATCTGCGGCCGCGAGGGGATCGTGGTCTGATAGGTGCGGTGCATGTTCTGAACGCCAAGGCCGACGCTGGACACCTCTAGCGTGCCCAGCATCCGGCGATCCGTCAGCGAGACGGTGGCCGGGCCGTTCGCATCGCCGGTCTGCGCCGATGCAGGGGTGGCAAGCCCGGCCAGCAGCGGCGTGGCTGCAAGCGTTGCCGAGGCACCCAGAAAGCCGCGGCGACCCATGTTGGCTGTGTTGTCTTGTGCCATATGTCCGTTTCCCTTGATGTTAACGTGTCAGGTTCTCGGGCCGCTTAACCGGTGGTCCCGTAAAAGAAATTCGCCGTCGCTCCGCCGTCGATCAGGAAATCGCTGCCGGTGATATAGCCGCCCTCGGGTCCGCAGATCAGCGCGGCCAGCGCGGCGATCTCATCGGGGGTGCCGGCGCGGCCTGCGGGCTGGCGGGCCAGCATGTCGCGATAGAAGCCCGCGCGTTCGCCGTTCAGCTCGTCATGGGCCAGCGGAGTCATCACGATGCCGGGGCTGATGGCGTTGATGCGGGCGCTGCGTGCGCCCCAATGCACCGCCTCGGCCCGGACGCGCAGCCCGTTGCCGCGTTTCGCCATCTGATAGGCGTGCAGCGTATCGGTGATGTCCCGCACAAAGGGCAGGTCCAGCAGATCATCGGCGGGCGTGGTGGCCAGTTGCGCGTCCTGTTCGGCACTCAGCGCGGGCATCCGGTATCCCGATTGCGAGGAAATCACGATGCCGCAGCCGCCCGGTGCGATGATGGGGCGGAACGCCTCCAGCAGCATGGCGGTGCCATACAGATCGACGCGCAGGATGGTTTCCACCGGCGCTTGCGAAGGCGATACCCCCGCCGCCTGCACCAGCGCCTTGACCGGGCCGATGGCGGTTGCGGTGTCGATCAGCGCCTGAACCGAGGCGCGGTCTGCCACATCCGCGCTGATCGCCGTGCAGGCAAAGCCCGCCAGTTCCAGCACCTGTGCCGCCTGATCCGCGTTGTCCTGCCGCAGATCGGCCAGCACCACATGTCGCCCGGCGCTGATCCGTCGCGCAATCGCCTGCCCGATAGAGCCTGCGCCGATGACAACCGTTACCTCCATCGCCCGACCCCCTCAGCGATTGATCCGCGCCTGACCGGCGGCGTTATAGCGGTCGCCCAGGATCTGAATCCCGTCCAGCGCGGTCTGGATGCGGGCCAGATCGGCGGCGTCCAGTTCGACCGAGGCCGCGCCGAGGTTTTCCTCAAGCCGGGGCAGTTTGGTGGTGCCGGGGATCGGCACGATCCACGGTTGCCGGGTCAGCAGCCATGCCAGCGCGATCTGCGCATTCGTCGCGCCCTTATCCGCCGCGATACGCCCGATTTCCTCGACCAGCGCCATATTCGCGCGGCGGTTTTCCTCGGCAAAGCGGGGGATCGAGTTGCGAAAGTCGCTGTCGCCCAGATCGGTGTCGGGTTGGATCGCGCCGGTCAGAAAACCCTTGCCCAGCGGGCTGAACGGCACAAAGCCGATGCCCAGTTCGTCCAGCAGCGGCAGGATTTTATCCTCGGGTTCGCGCCACCACAGCGAATATTCGCTTTGCAGCGCGGCGACGGGCTGCACGGCATGGGCGCGGCGGATCACCTCGACGCCCGCTTCGGACAGGCCGAAATGCCCGACCTTGCCTTGGGCGATCAGGTCGCGGACGGTGCCCGCCACATCCTCGATCGGGACGTCGGGATCGACGCGGTGCTGATAGAACAGGTCGATCCGGTCGGTGCCCAGCCGCTTCAGCGAGGCATCGGCGACCTGCCGGATATGTTCGGGGCGGCTGTTGACGCCCGCCGCCTTGCCATCCTGAATGTCAAAGCCGAACTTGGTGGCGATCACCACCTGATCGCGAAAGGGCGCGACGGCCTTGCCCAGCAGGGTTTCGTTGGTAAAGGGGCCATACAGCTCGGCGGTGTCAAAGAATGTCACGCCCAGATCATGCGCCGCGCGGATCATGCGGATGCCGTGATCGTCATCGACGGCGGGACCATAGCCAAAGTTCAGCCCCATGCAGCCGTAGCCGATGGTGGAAACTGTGGGGCCGTTCTGGCCCAGCTTGCGGGTTTGCATCTGTTAACCTTTCCGATTGTATTCGGCGTCGGTGACGTGTTCCGCCCAATCGACAACCTTGCCATCCTGAACCTCTTGAATGGCGATATGGCTCATGCCCGTATCAGGGGCGGCACCGTGCCAGTGGCGTTCGCCGGGGCTGAACCAGACCACATCGCCGGGGTGGATGTCCTCGATCGGGCCGCCTTCGCGCTGGACGCGGCCGCGCCCAAAGGTGACGATCAGCGTCTGGCCCAGCGGATGCGTGTGCCACGCGGTGCGCGCGCCGGGGTCAAAGGTGACATGCGCACCCTGCACCCGGTCGGGCGCTGCGGGGTTGAACATCGGGTCCACGCGCACCTTGCCGGTGAACCATTCCGCCGGGCCAGTGCCCGAGGCGTTGCTGCCTGCACGCCAGATTTCCATGATGTGTCCTTTCGTTTACACGTCGCGCACCAGCCGGAATCCGATGCTGATGCCGCGATAATCAGGGGCATAGTCGCGCCGCGCGGCGCTGTGCCAGCCGTTGCCGGTGGAATGCCAGCTGCCGCCGCGCACCACGCGCCGGGCGCCGTTGGCCGGGCCTGTCGGATCGGTGGCGGGACCGGCGGCATAGGGACCATACCAGTCCTGCACCCATTCCCAGACATTGCCGTGAATATCGTGCAGCCCCCACGGGTTGGCGGGCTTTTGCCCGACGGGGTGATGGCCGCCGTCGGAAAACTCCTCGCCATACCAGGCATAGCGGCCCAACTGACCCGGATCATCGCCAAAGGAATAGCGCGTCGTGGTGCCCGCGCGGGCGGCATATTCCCATTCGGCCTCGGTCGGCAGGCGGTGGCCCGGCTCGACCGCGTTCAGCGCGGCGATGAATTCCTGCGCGTCCAGCCAGGATACGGTCGCCGGGTGGTCAGGCCGGGTGATGCGTTCGGCCATGCCGGGCAGGTTGTAATAGGGGTTGGAACGGTCGCGGACATAGGGGTTTTCGCCCATCAGCGCCTGCCATTCGGCCTGTGTCACCTCGGTCCGGGCCATCCAGAAGGGGCGGGTGATGGTGACGCGATGCTGCGGCTGTTCATTGGCGCGGCCCTGCGGATCGCCCATCAGGAACTGCCCTGCCGGGATCTGCACAAAGCGGGTGCCAAGGTGGTTGGTCAGGCTCTGCGCCTGCTGCGCGGCCCCTGCACGGGCCAAGGCCATATTGGCAGCGGCCGAGATCATCAGGGCACGGCGGGTCAGGGGCATCGCGGCTTCCTTTCTGCGCTGAGGTCAGGTTAGGCCGTGCCAGTCAGATTGGGAAATACGGAATGAAGAACGCTTTTATACCGGATCGGGCTTAATCGGCGTGGCGGCCATCCTATGCCGCGATCTGGTCCACCAGACGGCGCAGATCGCCGAAATAGCCATCCCCCCGCGCCGGGCGGTTCGGGTCGGACGTGATCGCCACCGACAGCCCCCGCGTCGGGATCAGCGCCAGCATCTGCCCGCCATAGCCGCGCGCGTAATAGCCGGGCTGCCCGGCATAGCGGGTCAGGAACCAGCCGTAGCCGTAACTGTCGCCCGAAAAGGGCGAGCGGGTGCGGCTTTGCCATGATTGCGCGATCCAGTCGCGGCTGACGATCTGCCGGTCGCCCATGCGCCCGCCCGCCAGCACCATATCGCCGATCCGCGCCAGCCCCAGCGGGCTGATCGCCATGTCATTGCCGCCCAGATAGCGCCCCTGCGGGTCTGCGACCCAAGGCGGGATGCGGATGTCCAGCGGGTTGCCCAGCCAGTTCTGCGCCATCGCGTGCAGGCTCTGCCCCGAGGCGCGGGCCAGTGCCGCGCCCAGCACATGCCAGCCGCCGGTGGAATAGATGAACCGCCCGCCCGGCTGGCCTGCGGGCTGCGCCAGCGCGGTTGCGACCCAATCGCGGCTGCTGACCCAGGCGCCGTAATTCCCGCCCGAGGTGCTGGACAGGCCGGTCTGCATGGTCAGCAGATTGCCGATGGTCAGCCGGTCGCGGGCATCGCCAAAGCCCGCATGGCCCAGCAGCGGCAGAACCCGCTGATCCGGGCCGGTAATCACGCCGCGGTCGATGGCGATGCCGGTCAGCAGCGCCAGAATGGTCTTGGACACCGATTTCACATTGGCGGGCCGGTCGGGGGCGGGGCCTCGGAATGCCTGCGCAAAGACCCGCTGGCCGTTCTGGTGAATGACCAATGTGCGGAACTGATCCAGCCGTGCGGCCTGCGCAATCGCGGCATCCATCCCCCGCGAAGCCGCGCCCTGCGCCAGCATCGGCGTGGCAAGGGTCGTGACGGTGGCGGCACCGGCAAGGATCAGAAAGCGGCGGCGGTTGGGCATCGGGTCTCCTTTCGGTTGTGACAGATTTGGGGGCTGCGCCTTGGCGATCAAGCGGCGGATTGATCGCAATTCGGCATAGGTCTTAGCTGCACTTTGGCTGGAACCGTTATTTGGCCCGTGCAGAACGCCGCCGAATATGCTAGGTCGGGGCGAAACCCATATCCGGCAGGTATCAATAGCGACGCGATGAGATGAGCGATCTGATGGCCTTTCTGGCCGTGGCCGAGGAGCGCAGCTTTACCCGCGCCGCCACCCGGCTGGGCACCTCGCAAAGCGCGGTCAGCGCCGTGGTGCGCCGGTTAGAGGAACGGCTGGGTGTGCGCCTGCTGACCCGCACCACCCGCGCGGTATCCCCGACCGAGGCCGGGCAGCGGCTGGCCGACACGCTGCGGCCCGCGCTGGATAATGTCAGCGCCGAACTGGCGATGCTGGACGACATGCGCGCCCGGCCTTCGGGAACGATCCGGCTGACGGCCGGCCAGCCTGCCGCGCATCTGGTGATGCCGGTGGCGCTGCGGCTGATGGCGGAGCACCCGGATGTGAATATCGAGATCAGCACCGATCCCCGCTTTGTCGATATTGCCCGCGAGGGGTTCGACGCGGGCATCCGTCTGGGCGAAAGTCTGGCCAAGGATATGATCGCCGTCCGCATCGGCCCGGATCTGGAAATGACCGTCGCCGGAACGCCCGGCTATTTCCGCGACAACCCGCCGCCGCAAACCCCGCATGACCTGACCGCGCACAACTGCATCAACCTGCGGATGCTCGGTTCCGGCGGGCTGTATATCTGGGAGTTCGAGCGCGAAGGCCGCCCGCTGAACGTCCGGGTCGAGGGCCAGTTCACATGCAGCGACAGCGATCTGGCGGTGCAGGCGGCGCTGGCCGGGCGCGGGCTGATCTGCCTGCCGTCCGACCACCTTGATCCCTATATCGCCGACGGGCGGCTGGTGCGGGTGCTGACCGACTGGTGCCCGCCCTTTCCCGGCTATCACCTGTATTATCCCAGCAGGCGGCAGGTCTCGCCCGCGTTCCGCCTGCTGGTCGATGCGCTGCGCTGGCGGGGTTAGCCGGGGCAGGCGAAGGTCAGCGCCTGTGCTTCTTCGACAGTGCGCCGGGCTTCCTGGGGTAACAGCACGCGGTCGCGGACATTGGCATTGGTGATCGCCTGAACCCGCGCCACATAGGCGTCGTGGCTGCCATACAGCGCGCACATCTCGGCCTCGGAATAATCGGTATGGGTGCCCGAGGGGCCGCAAAAGCCCGGACCTTGACCGATCCCCTCGTTCGCGGCCATCGGCGCATCGCGGGCGGCGGTGCGGATGCCGCCGAGGATCTGGCCGTTCGCATCGCGCAGATATTGCGGCCGTTCCTGATCGTCCACCACGAAGCGCGCGGCGGTGGCGGGTGCCATGCCGCCCTGAATCCACCCGTCCAGCGCGGCCAGCGCCGCCTTTAACACATCGCCATTCGGCACCCGGCTGTAAAGCGAGGGCGACCCGCACGGCCCGCGTTCCCGCGTCAGGTCGGACACGCTCAACACCCGGTCGCCATCGCGGAACGCACCGTCACGGAGGATCATCGGATCGACGTAATCACGCATTTCCTCCAGCGAGAAATGCGCGGCACCGTTGATTTCCCACCAGCGTTGATGGTCGGTGTCCGCTTGCGGGGGCTGGCCCAGCAGAAAGGTGAAAATCTCGGTCCCGATGGTGATGGCCTTGACGCCGGTATCGGTGCGCAACTGCCCGCTGCGGTCATAGAACAGGAACCCGTCATAGACCCGGTGCAGCGGCTGGATGCTGTTGTAATAGCTGGAAACCTTTAGCGTGGATTGCGATTCCGAGGCGGCGATCAGCCGTTCGGCCCGCAGCCCGACCATCAGATCGGGCGCGCCCGCGCGGGCCAGTTGCCCGATCTGGGAAAAGATGTCCCATGCCAGCACATCGCCGCCCTTTGCCATGATCGAGGGATCGGCGGGGTCGATCTCATCCCCGGTCAGCGGGTCGGTGTTCGGGGCCGCGACACTCAGCGCGCCATAGCGGTCGGGGTTCCAGCGCCGCATCGCCTCGATCCCGTTGCGCTGCGCGCTGACGCCGATCCAGACATAGCCGTCGCGCAGCAGCAATTCGCGCGTGGCCCCAAAGACGAAATCGACGTCCTGATCCAGCGACACGTTCAGCCATTCGATCACCGCCGTGCCATTGAACTGCGCCGGATCGCTGGGGCGGCGCACCAGAACGCGGGTCGTATAGGGGTGGCCGCCGTCGATCAGCGTGGCCTCGGCCAGAGGATCGGTGATCCGGTAACGCCCGGCCTGACCCGAGACGAAATACTCCGTTTCGGTATAGCCATTGGCGGCCATGGGCATGACCGTCGCGCTCATCGCGGTGCCGGTGTCGGGCGGGGTGCTGATGCTTTGCGCCTGCGCCAGAGCGGGCGCGGTGCCGGTCATCAGCGCGCAGGCCATCGCCGCGACAAGGCGGGTCAGGGCCGGGCGGTCCTGATTTTTGATGCGTTTCATCGGATGTCCCTTGTGCTGGCGCGATCAGTCCTCGATCACGAAAGTATAGTTTTCGGGGTTGATCGACGTCGGTTCCGGCCCGCCGCGCTTGCCGGTGTCCAGCGCCTCGATGGCGGCGATGTCATCGGCGGTCAGGGTGAAGTCGAACAGGTCGATGTTCTGCGCGATCCGCGCCGGGTTCACCGATTTCGGCAGCACCGAATGGCCCAGTTGAATCTGCCAGCGCAGCACCACCTGCGCGGGGGTCTTGCCATGCGCCTCGGCGATCGCGGTGATGGCGGGATGGGTCAGCGGGTCATCCTCGGGGCGTTTGTCATCGCCCCAATAACGCTGCACCCCGCCGATGGGCGACCACGCCTGCGTCAGAATCCCCAGCCGTTCATGCGTGGCGCGCAGCTCGGGCTGGGTAAAGAACGGGTGCAGTTCCACCTGATTCAGCGCCGGAACCACCTCGCATTCCGCAGCGATCCGGTCCAGTTCCGCCGGGCTGAAATTGCTGACGCCGATGGCGCGGATACGGCCTTCGGCCAGCAGACGTTCCGCCGCCTTCCATGTGGCGATGGTGCGGTCGAAATCGACGCTCAGCGGTTGGTGCAGCAGCCAGACATCGACCATATCCAGCCCCAGCTTGCGGGAGGAGCGGTCAAAGGCGTGCAGCGCGGAATCGAAGCCGTAATCGCTGATCCAGATTTTCGTCTGGATGACGACCTGATCGCGGGGCAACCCGCTTTGGCGCAGCCCCTCGCCGACTTCGGCTTCGTTGCCATAGGCGGCGGCGGTGTCGATCAGGCGATAGCCATCAGCCAGCGCGGTCTTGACGGCGGCGACGGTCTGTTCGGGCGGGCTTTGGAAGACGCCAAGGCCCACAGAGGGCAGGGTGACGCCATTGTTCAGGGTCAGGGTTTGCATGATTGCCTCCTGTTAAGAATGGTGAACGCCAAGGCTGACATTGCCAAGGCGCGGTTGTTCCGCCAGCCGCACGATCAGATCAGCCACGCTGCGGCGCGACACGCTGGCACCGGCGTTTTCGAACGGCTGGCCCTTGCCGGTGGTGGCATAGGCGATCTCATCGCGGTCGTTCAGCCATGCCGGGCGGATGATGGCGTAATCCAGACCCGAGCCCTCGATCACGCGGGCCGAATTGCGATAGGGGTCAAGGATCGCGCCATGGCTTTCGCCCGGCACCTCGTCGTAAATCCCCATCGAGGCGATAAAGATCACCCGCCCCACGCCCGCCGCCTGCATCGCGGTGACAATCGCGCGGGCCTGCGGCTCCATATCGCCGGAGAGGTTGGCATAGACCAGATCCTGCCCCGCCATCGCCTGCGCCAAGGTGGTGGCATCCAGCACATCGCCCTCGACGATGCGGGTGCGGGGCTGCGGCGTCAGACGGGCAATGTTGCGGGCATAAAGCGTCAGGTCGGCATCCGTCCGCGCCAGCAATTCGCGCGTGGCGACGCGGGCAATCTGCCCGGCCGCGCCAAGGATCAGGATGTTCATGACCTCACGCCGCGGCATAGGGGTGAACATCACGCCATGTGAAGCGCGCCTCGCGTCGGGTTATCAGCCATTCGTCCTTCACGCGGCGGTATTGGTCATGATAGATCACGCCGTTGGAATTGCGGGTCTTTTGGCCATCCGGGCCGCCGATCAGCTCGACCGTGCAGTAATGGGTGGCGGTGGCCGTGTCGCCATCCACCTGCGCGGTGAACTGGCCGTTCATGTGGTAAACCGTGTCGAAGCCGGCCAGAAAGGGCGTCCAGCTTGCCTCGATCTCGGCCCGGCCATTCAGGGGCGGCAGGGCGGTGTCGCCGAACCATGTCTGAACGGTGGCGTCCTCGGTGAACAGAAAGGTCTGCTCATGCACCTGTTTGTCGTCGGCAAGGTTGGAAAAGCGATCCACCAGCGCCTTGAGCGCGGCGTGATCTTCCAGATTGCGGATGCGGGTTTCAAGATCGGTCATTGTCGGCCCTTTATCGCGGGTTGCGTTGCGGACAAGATAGAGGCCGCGCGGCATGGCGATAAGCGGCTAAATCGCGAATGGTCTTATATTGGGCTGATATGAATTGCGCCTGCCCCCTTACCCCCGCGCGATGCGGGCGGTCAGCGCGGCCCCCGCTGCCGCCGCCACCAAGATCACCGCGCTGGCGGCAAAGGCGCTGCTATGGCCGCCCGCGTCAAACAGCAGCCCGCCCGCCGTCGCGCCAAGGGTGATGGCAAGCTGGATCACCGCCACCATCAGCCCGCCCCCGTCCTCGGCATCGCGCGGCAGGCTGTGCGCCAGCCATGACCACCAGCCGACGGGCGCGGCAATTCCGGCTGCTGAACGTGCTGGACGACTTCAACCGCGAGGGGCTGGGCATCGAGGTCGATTTCTCGCTGCCAGCGGAGCGGGTTGTCCGGTCCCTGAACCAGATCATCGAATGGCGCGGCAAGCCATTGGCGATCAGGGCCGATAACGGCCCCGAATATGTCAGTTCCACGCTCATGACCTGGGCCGAGAAGCAGGGCATCGCCCTGACCTACATCCAGCCCGGCAAGCCACAGCAGAACGCCTATGTCGAGCGATACAACCGGACGGTCCGGCATGAATGGCTGGACCTCTACATCTTTGAAACCATCGAGGAGGTGCAGCAGATCGCCACCGAATGGCTATGGACCTACAACAACGAACGCCCCAACATGGGCATCGGCGGCGTCACACCCGCCATGAAGCTGAAAATGGCCGTGTAAATCCTACGGTCGCGCCCCCTCAAAACGGGGAAGATTACCCCTCAAAGGTGCAGGCAAAAGCGTGCTTCAGTCGGGTAAGGGGGCTATCATCGAGCCTGACCCGACTTGCTCAGCGTGACACATGCGGGGCGCTTTCTCGAACAGCAGTAAGACATACGGCTTAGGGCTCGAAGCTGTTCTTCGCTGTGCCCATCACGAACGGCTGCTGCTGCGGAAAGGGCACATACCTTCGTATGAAAGGAAAAATATCATCCCCAAAGATCAAATCTCTCTGAGATCAGCAATCTGAAAAATGGTGAGCCCGACAGGATTCGAACCTGTGACCCACTGATTAAAAGTCAGTTTCATACTGTCCTCTTGGCTTATCTTGAGTTGTCTTGCCTTTCCTGACACATTGATTTTACAGCATAATATATAGCCTTGCATTGTCGCGTCATATCTCTAATTGTCTCTGCGGTGTGCCCCCGGTGTGCCCCAGAGGAAAAAAGATGCCCGAAAGCGACAAGCAAAGCCGAACTTGCAAGCTGACGAAAGCCGCTGTTGAACGTATCGTCAGGGCGCACCGGGGGGGGGCGTGTGGATTGGACCGATACGGGCACGGCGGGGCTTGTCCTGCGGGTCAGTGAAAGCGGGGCGTCTTATGCGTTCCGGTATCGCGTTGGCGGCGGGCGTGGCGCGAAAATGCGGAAAGCGACCATTGGCAAGGTGGGGGCAATCACGCTGGACGCGGCGCGAAAGCGCGCGCAGTCGCTGGCGGCAGAGGTGACGCAAGGCGGCGATCCGGCGGGGGACAAATCTAAGTGGCGGGCAAATCCGACCGTTGCGGAGTTGATGGCGCGCTATCTGTCTGACCATGCGGAGGCGCACAAGAAACCACGGTCGGTTGCGGAAGATCGGCTGCACATTGCCAACAGGATTATTCCGGCCATTGGGTCAATGAAGGTCAGCGATGTTTCCCCGGCAGATATTGAACGCCTGCACCTTGCGCGCCGGGCAACGCCATACCTTGCGAACCGGGTTCTTGCTCTGCTGTCCAAGGCGTTCGGGCTGGCGGAAAGGTGGCGGGTTCGGGAACGGGGAACGAACCCCTGCCGTGACGTGACGCGCTTTCCAGAGCGCAAGCGCGAACGTGTGCTGTCACCTGATGAAGCCGCCGCCCTTGGCGCAACCCTTGATATTGCGGAAGCTGCCGGGTGTCTGACCATGCCAAGCGGGGCAACACGCCGGGTTGCGCGCGCTGCTGTCTTTGCCGTCCGTCTGATCCTGCTGACCGGGGCGCGGCGGGGGGAAATACTGTCGTTGCGGTGGGATTATGTTGACCGAGAGCGGGGGCGGCTGGTTCTGCCTGACAGCAAGACGGGGGCCAAGGTCATACCCATCGGCCCGATGGCGCGGCGGCTGCTGGATGCGGCCCCGCGTGTGGCGGGCAACCCATTCGTGATTGCGGGCGAAAAGCCGGGGGCGCATCTGGTGGACATTAAGGGGGCGTGGGATGCGATCCGAACACACGCGGGCTTGCCTTCCCTGCGCCTCCATGACCTGCGGCACAATTGGGCGTCTGTCGCGGTTGAAACCGGCGTGTCTCTGCGGCTGGTGGGCGGTCAGCTTGGGCATAGTCAGGCGTCCACAACTCAGCGTTATGCACATGTCAGGGACGATCCTGCACGCAAGCTGGTCAATGACGTAGAACGGATGATTGCCGGTGATACGGCGCGGGGTGGCACGGTTGTGCCTATCCGGGGGCGCGAATGATCCGCAACACGGGGGGGGTGATTCGGGCTTATGGGCACGGCGAAGAATATTACCGATCTTAAATACCGCTGTAGCTTACCGATGCCGCCAGCACGATGATACGGTTTATCGTCAATTCTGGAACGTTAAACGTCAGACAAACCGGCGATTAACGCGGAACACAATAAACTGGAATGAAAACAGAGATTTGAAGGGCTAGACAAATTGCCCGCAAGTTGTCTTAATGTTCACGCTGATGGCGCAAGTTGTCAGTAAATAGCCGGGACGGGTGGCGCTGTCTGGAAAACGAAAGCCACCCGCCCCTTGAACGTCAAAGTGACGGCGGCGCTTGGCCGCTAGGCCGATTGCACCCGGCCTTGCGGTTAGCCTGCCCTGAAAGTCCCCGAAATTGCAAGGGATTTTCACGGGCGCGGACGTGTTTCGGCAACGGGCGGGATTTTGTTCCGTCCCCGCGCGCGGACAGGTTCCGCAACGGGCAGGATTTTGCGCCGCCGTCCCGTGGATAAGGAACCGGGGCGTATGGAAGCCACCGAACTGCTGACCGTTAGGCAAGCTGCCGAACGGCTGAAACTGTCTGCCACCACACTGAACCGCTGGCGGGTTACGGGTGAAGGCCCGGCATTCGTCAAGCTGGGGCGCGCCGTGCGCTATACATCTGCGGCGCTGGCCGCTTTCGTGGATGGAAAACACCACACTTCCACCATGCCTTACACGGAGGGGCGCGGCGATGCTTGATGATGAAGGCAAAGTCATTCCGCGCGCGATCTGGCGGGAAGAAAGCGACGATTATGCCGGTGAGGTTTTCCGGCGTGGTCGTCATAGGGTCATTATCTGCCCGCAAGGGCTGCAATGGATTGTGCAGCGTCAGAGGTGTTCTAAAGCTGGTCACAGGCGCTGGCGTTCTTTGCACTACTGCACCACGCGCGCGGCGCTTGTGCGGCTGTGGCACGGGGAAGAACCGGGTTGCGGGCCTATTCCGGCGCTGGACAACCTGCCTGCCCGTGCGGTGCTGATGAACCGGGGGCGCTAGGGATGTTATATTATCACATAAAAAGCCCTTCTGCGGTAAGAAAAAGCGGTAATTTCTGCCTTGGGTCATGCGAAAGCCCCTTGACCGGGGCCGTGCCTGACACCAGAATCAGCCTATCCACGGGGGTTCCCGTGGATAGCGCGGCGAAAAAGGCTGTGCCGGGATTCTCACCCCGCATGAACACAAGGCGCTGCAAGCCGCGCCATTTTCGCGCGGCTTTGCTATATTCGCAGGCATGTCCTGCGCCTATGGGTCGGGCGTCCGGGGCCGCGCAAGCGGGCCGCTTCCTTGTGTGCGGTAGTGAGAACCCCGTTCGTCCGGCCCGCCAATTTCTCACCATGTCGGGCGGGTTTCACACTGAAACACAAGGGGCAAGCTATGTCTGATCTGAACAGCACCACCAAAACACCAAGCACACTGACCGGCATTTTCGACCAATGGGGCGCGGTGCACCGCCGTCTGAATGATCCAGAAACACCGGAATGGGAAGAACAGTTGCTTTGGCCGCGCGAACGTGAGCTTTGCGCCGCTGCGGCAAAAATCCCGGCGGCTGATCTCATTGATCTGTCGATCAAGTTGGTGATGGACGGGGAAGGCATACCACCTGAAACAAAGCTGATGGAAAGCGCCATTCGTGATGCGCGCCGGGTGATTGAAGCAGCCCGTTCCGATGCGCGTCTGTTTGATATGTTCGGTTACTGGAACGTGGCGCGGGTTGGGTGCCGTGACAGCAATTTGGGCGAAGATGCGGAAGATTGGATACACACGCTGATGGATGGCATGGCGAATGATGCCGCGAAAATCCCGGCTATGTCAGCGCGCGGGCTGGCAATGAAAATCATGATGGCGGGTGACATGGAAATGGGCTTGCGCCCAATTGTCGAAAGCACACGCAAAGACATTCTGCGACTTGCCGGGATTGCTGCGAATGATGACGAAAGCATGATCTGACCCAAAAAGGGACTTGCCGCGCTTGCGCGGCTTGAGAAGCGCGGGCTTGCCCGCGCGCCCCTTGGGTCAGTCTTTCACTGGGTCAATGGCATGACGGTTCCACCGGGCGCAACGCCGCCGGGATGTGCTGTCATGGCCGCTCGGAATAATTCCCGCCGCCGCTGGCAGGCCGGGAATATGAGGTAAAGCAATGGGATACGAAAATAACACCCGGATAGACTGGGAAGCTTTAATGCCTGACGTGGCGCGCTCCTTGTTCGGGGGACCGGATGAAAAGCACGGTGGCGGAAAAGATTGGCGATGGGGGAATAAGGGGGCGTTCTCGGTTAATGTGGAAAAGGGCGTGTTCACGGATTGGAAAACCGGGGACAGCGGCGGCGCTTATGACCTGATCCGCCGCGAAACCGGGCTGACAGGTGCGGCGGCGGTGGAATGGCTGCGCCGGGAATGTCCGGGTGCAGATGTGCCGGAAATCACCCGCGCGGAACAGGCTGCCCGCCGGGAAAGGCAGGCAACGGCCCGGCGCGACAAGGAAAAATGGGCGAAGGATAAGGCGGCGGAAATCTGGCGCGGCGCGCGCCCGGTCATGGGCACGGTGGCGGAAACCTATCTGACGGGCCGCGACCTGTCTGCCGCCGGGCAAGCGTTCATCCGCTGCGCAGCGGATTGCTGGCACGGCGGGCTTAAGCAAAAAATCCCGGCCATGATCGGCGGCGTTACCGTCTGGCCGGGGGATGAAGTCACGGCCGTGCATCGCACCTTTCTGGCGGCGGATGGCGGCAAGCTGACGGCGGAAGGCCATGACGCAAAGATGATGCTTGGCCCGGTTTCCGGCGGCGCGGTGCGCCTGTCTGGTGCGGGCGATACGGTTGGCCCGCTGATCCTGTGCGAAGGGATAGAAACCGGGCTTTCTCTGGCCGCTGCGGGAATCGGGCCGGTATGGGCGGCGCTAAGCGCGGGCGGCATAAAGGCCGTTGTGCTGCCGCCCCCGGCGCAGGCAGGTGAAATCCCGCCCGGTGCCGCGCAGGACCATGGCCGGGATGATGTCGCGCCCGGCGCGGGGGGCGGCGGCGCGCCGGGCGGGATTGCGCCCGTCCTTGACCATGCGCCGCGCATCATTATCGCCGCTGACCATGACCGCGCGGGCCGGGATGCGGCAGAGGCACGGGCGGCGGCGCTGACGCGCGTTGGCTATGCTGTCTCGGTCGTGATCCCACCTGATCCGGGGCAGGATTTTAACGATCTGCACCGCGCGGCGGGGATTGAAGCTGTGCGCCGGGTGCTGGCTGGCGGGCAGCCATTTGGTGATGAACCCCCGGCCCGGCTGCTGAACGGCGAAGGCTGGCCGTTCCATGTGAACGGAAAGGGTGTGTTCTATACCGCCGAACGCACCAATAAGGACGGCGATGCGGTTCAGGATGTGGTGCGCCTGTCCACGCCAATTCATGTCGAGGCGATCACACAAGACGGTAACGGCAAGGGGTGGGGGCGCATGGTTTGCGTGATAAGTCCCACCGGACAGCGAAATAGAACGATCCTGACGGCGGCGGATATTGCGGAAGGCGCGCGGGCTGGCGTGTTCCGGGTGCTTTCATCACTTGGGGCAACCCTGCCCGCCGGGGCGCGGCTGCGGGACAGGCTGCTTGATTACCTGATGGAAGCGCATCCAGATCGGCAAATCACGGTTGCGGAACGCACGGGCTGGCATGAAGAAACCGGGGCCTTCGTGCTGCCGGATGCCAGCTTTAGCAATGATCTGGTCGCGCCTGCGGTGATTTATCATAACCCGGCGGCGGATGGCGCGCGAAACCCCTATCAGGTCAAGGGCACACTGGCGGCATGGAAGGATCAGGTTGCTGAACCCTGCCGGGGCAATAGCCGCCTTGTGTTTGCGCTGTCTGCTGCCTGTGTAGGACCGCTGTTGCGCCTGATCGGTGGGGAAGGTGGCGTGTTTCACTTTAGCGGGCCATCGTCCATCGGGAAAAGCACATTGCTTGCCATTGCAGGTTCCTTTTGGGGCGGTGGCGGGCTGCATGGGTTCCGTGAAACGTGGCGGGCCACAGATAACGCGCTGGAAAGTAAGGCTCTGGCCTATTCTGATGCGCTGATCTGCCTTGACGAATTGGGGCAGTCAGAGGCGGGCGCGGCCCAAAGGGCAACCTATATGCTGGCGCAAGGCGCTGGAAAGGCGCGGATGGACAGGGGCGGAACCGCCCGCGCGGCGGCGGAATGGCGCATCAATGCGCTGTCTAGCGGCGAAATCGGGATGCTTGAAAAGCTGGCAGAGGGCCGGGGCGCTTTCGTGCTGAAAGATGGCCAAGAGGCGCGCTTTGTCGAAATCCCGGCCGATGCTGGCGCGGGCATGGGGATTTATGAATCGCTGAACAACTTTGCTTCGCCTGCGGCAATGGCGGAACATTTCAAGGGCGCTGTCGCACAACACTACGGCGCACCCGCGCGGGCCTATCTGGAAAAGCTGGTTCCAGATAGAGAACTCATAACCGGAAAGGTTCATGATAATATCCGCCGGATTCGGGCCCTGATGGCGCGTGAAGGGGCTTCTGCCGCCGTTGACCGGGTTGCTCATAGATTTGCCATTACGGCAACCGCTGGGGCGCTGGCGTCACACTATGGCATTTTGCCCTTCACGCGCGGCGAAATAGACCGGGCGGTGATGATCTGCTTTGAAGCATGGATTCGGGCGCGCGGGGGCGCAGGATCGGCAGAAGCCTATCAGGCCGCGCGCCGGGTTCGGGCATTTATCGACCAATACGGGGCAAGCCGGTTTCAAGACTTTGACGGCACCCCTTTGCATCCCATCCCGGTGCGCAGCGGCTTCCGCCGTGAACAAGCTGGCGGTAGCCCGTCAGGGCGGCGCTATGAGTATTTCTTTTTAGTGTCGCCGCTGCGTGAACTGTTAGGGGGCCTGAATTTTAAGGTCAGCGTGAAGGGCATGGCTGCTGACGGCTTGTTAGTCGGGCTGGATGGGGCAGCGGCGGTTGGCATTTGGGTGCCATCCGAGCGATGCACGGTCAGGCTGTATCCCGTGGGCGACGGGTTGTTTGATCTGGATTGACCCACAAGGAAGGGTTGTGGTTGCGGGCGCTGTGCGGGCAGTTGCCCGCTTTTTTTGTGCCAAATAAGCGCCTGATCCGGCATCCCCGCCGTGACGCGTGCGCGTAAGAAAGCCTGCAAAAAAACGTAAGGCCGTAAGGATGGCTTAAAACTGAACTTAAGCATATGAATTACAATGGAAAGTTCCCTTACGTTTTTGCTGAAAAAAACGTAAGGAACGCGTAAGGCGCGTAAGTCGGGTAAGCAATACTGACCCTTTCCTTACGCGCCTTACGCGACCTTACACGTCAAAAAACAGGAGACGTAAGGGACTTTTTCTTTATGGGTCAGATGGTTAGATGCCCGCCTTACGGCCTTACGTTTTTTTGCAGGCATAGCCTTATACGCGATGCGAAAAGCGACAGCGGGCGGCGGTTAGTGTTGCTTTTTGGCACCATATGCGGCGAATATGCAACACACCTTTTAGGCGGTCAGATGGCGATGTGTCCGCCATGCGGCGCGATGAAGGGGGGGGCGGAATGGAAAATTGCGGATTGCCCTTCCTGTGGATAATCGCCTTTAGGTTGTGCGAATTGTTTCCGTTCCGGGGGCGCGGTATTCCGAAACCGGAAGTAATTGCGATTTTCAACATTCGGAAACATCCCCCACCTTCTGGATATGGAAGCTTTGCGCCCGCGCCTAAGATGTCGCTGTCGTATCGAAAGGGGAACGTGATGGCCGGTTGTGCTAAGTGCGGCGGAAAGACGCGGGTTTATGGAAGTATCAATGAAGGCGTGTTCATCCGCCGCTATCGCCGCTGCACCGTCTGCGGGCAGCGTTTCAAGACCTACGAAGAATTAGGGGAAGTGGAAGGGGTGCGACCGTATAGCCGCCAGCCCGCCGCAACCCTGTGACAGAAACCGGAAAGGAAAATAGATGGCCTGCATCCAGAAAAATCAACGACCGCTGACGGAAGAACAATTTCTTGATCTGATGCGGAATGAAATCAAGCAAGCCGTGAAGGAAGCGGTTTCCGAGGCGCTGGAAAGCCCGGTGGAAAAGTCTCACGGCTTTGCCGGTTCGGGCGTTCGGCTGGTGGACAGCTTTGCATAGGGGGCGGGCATGACGGAAATCAGCTTAACGATAGCAGAGATACCGCAAGACCTGCGGCAAGCCATGTATGAAGCCTATGACGCCTTGGCGGCGCAACGGGCCAAGCTGGACCGCCTGAAAGCCGCGCGGGCGGCGGTGGCAGATGATATTGCCAAGGCTAAGGCTGATTTGGCAGAGGCAAAAGCCGCCTATGTTGCGGAGTTTGAAGCCGATGTGCAGGGCGGTGACGCGAACCCGCGCAAGCCGCAAGAGCGCCGGGCAGCGGTGGCAGAGATCGGCGGGCGCATCTATGCCGCTGAACAAACCTTGCCCGATTTTGATGCGTCCATAGCTGCGGCAAAAGTGGAAATGGAGCCGCTGCGGTCAGCGTTTAACCGTGCCCGGATGCAGGTTGTTCGGCAGGTTCGGCGGGGCGTCCCCCGATATGATACGCCCCTTTCCAAAAAGTTATCTCTGGCTGATGTGCTGGTCGGTGACGTGTCTTTCGATCTGGATTCGGTGGCGCTGATGTATCTGGCCCATTATTACGACATGCCGCCAGAGGGCGGGCAGGCGTTCACGGCGGGCGAAGGGCCCGCCCGGTTCTTTGCGTTCCTTGGCAATTTCTTTCGCCCCATGGAGGCCAATGAAATAGCCGCGCAACGCAACCGGCTGGAAGCAATGATATGGGGTGATCGGGAACCGGAACCGCGCGTCAAGATGCCTGACAACCCACCGCCTAAAGATACATTGGGTTCAGGGGTGATCTGGCCGCAATGAGGGGGGGGGCCATTCCGGCGGTGCCAATGCCCCGCCAGTGCGCGCCGGGGCGGATGAAGGGGCTGCAAACCTGCCGGGGGGAATGAGCGGAACGGGCAAAAGCTGCCCATTCTTACCCTGTTTTGGGGCAATCCAGTTAGGTTCATCGCGTCCGTTTTTCGTCACGGTGTGCCCCCGGTGTGCCCCAAAGCAAAAGGCCGCGCTTGGTGCGCGGCCTTAAGTCATTGAAAACCTTGGTGAGCCCGACAGGATTCGAACCTGTGACCCACTGATTAAAAGTCAGTTGCTCTACCAACTGAGCTACGGGCCCACGACAGGGGCGCTGAATAGGCGGGGGCGGGGGCGGGGTCAAGGGGAAAAATCACCCTTCTGGTGGAATCATTGCGGCGGGCCTATATCGGCGGGCATGACAGAACAGAACACAGCTGGCCTGCCCTTCATCAAGATGCACGGGTTGGGCAATGATTTCGTGGTGATCGACCTGCGCGGGGGGCTGGATGCGCCCGCGCCGGAACTGGTTGCGCGGATCGCCGACCGGCATCGGGGCGTGGGCTTTGACCAGATGGCGACGATTCAGAACGATGATATGGCCGATGCGCGGCTGGTGTTCTGGAACGCCGATGGATCGCGCTCGGGGGCGTGTGGCAATGCGACGCGCTGCATTGCGCGGCTGCTGATGGACGAATCGGGGGCCGCGCGGCTGGCGCTGCGCACCGATCATGCCGTCTTGCAGGCCGAGGATGCGGGCGGCGGGCTGACGCGGGTGAATATGGGCGCGCCGGTGCTGGACTGGCGGGCGATTCCCTTGGCGCAGGATGTGGACATCGACCATCTGCCGATCACCGGCGATCCGGTCGCCACCAGCATGGGCAACCCGCATATGACCTTTTTCGTGCCCGATGCGGGTATCGTCGATCTCGAACGGTTCGGGCCGATGCACGAACATCACCCGCTGTATCCCGAACGCACCAATGTCGAGGTGGTCGAGGTGGTCTCGGACGATCAGATCATCCTGCGCATCTGGGAACGCGGCACCGGGGTCACGCTGGCGTCGGGCACCTGTTCCTGCGCGGCTGCGGTGGCGGCGGCGCGGCGCGGGCTGACGGGGCGGTGCGTCAACGTGAACGTGCCGGGCGGGCGGCTGTTGATCGACTGGCGCGACGATGGCGTCTGGATGGAAGGCCCCACGTCCGAGGTGTTTCGCGGCACTCTGACCCCGGAATGGCTGGCCCATGGATAAGCCGCCGGTTTTTGCCACGCTGGGTTGCCGCCTGAACGCCTATGAGACCGAGGCGATGCGCGAGATGGCCGAATCGGCCGGGCTGTCGGGGGCGGTGGTGGTGAACACCTGCGCCGTCACCGCCGAGGCGGTGCGCAAGGCGCGGCAGGAAATCCGCCGTCTGGCGCGCGAAAACCCCGGCGCGCCGGTCATCGTCACCGGCTGCGCGGCACAGACCGAGCCTGAAACCTTTGCCGCCATGCCCGAGGTGACGCGCGTCATCGGCAATCACGAAAAGATGCAGCCCGAGACATGGGCCGGTATGGGGGCCGGTATGGGGGCGGCGGATTTCATCGGTCAGACGGAAAAGGTGCAGGTCGATGACATCATGTCGGTGCGCGAAACGGCGGGCCATCTGATCGACGGATTCGGGCGGCACCGCGCCTATGTGCAGGTGCAGAACGGCTGCGATCACCGCTGCACCTTTTGCATCATCCCCTATGGGCGCGGCAATTCGCGCAGCGTTCCGGCGGGGGTGGTGGTCGAACAGATCAAGCGGCTGGTCGGGCGCGGCTTTAACGAAGTGGTGCTGACCGGGGTTGACCTGACCTCCTGGGGCGCGGATCTGCCGGGTGAGCCGCGCCTTGGCGATCTGGTCATGCGCATCCTGCGGCTGGTGCCCGACCTGCCGCGCCTGCGGATTTCCAGCATCGACAGTATCGAGGCCGATGAGAACCTGATGCTGGCCATCGCGACCGAGCCTCGTCTGATGCCGCATCTGCACCTGTCCTTGCAGGCGGGCGATGACATGATCCTGAAGCGGATGAAGCGCCGCCATCTGCGCGACGATGCCATCCGGTTCTGCGAAGAAGCGCGGGTCTTGCGCCCCGACATCGTGTTCGGCGCCGACATCATCGCCGGCTTTCCGACCGAGACCGAGGCGATGTTCGAAAACTCGGTCCGGCTGGTGGAGGACTGCGGGCTGACGTTCCTGCACGTGTTCCCCTATTCAGCGCGCAAGGGCACCCCTGCGGCGCGGATGCCTGCGGTGCCGGGCGCTGCGATCAAGGACCGCGCGGCGCGGCTGCGGGCCGTGGGCGATGCCGCGCTGGCGGCGCATCTGGGGGCGCAGGTCGGGCAGACCCGGCGGGTGCTGACCGAGGGCCCGCGTCTTGGCCGCACCGAACAATTCGCCGAGGTCGCTTTTGATCGCGATATGCGTGAGGGGGCATTGATGGATGTGCTGATAACGGGCCATGATAGCGCCCGGCTGATCGCGTAGGACCGGGGGTTTCACACCCCCGGACCCCCGTGGGATATTTATCGGACCAAAGATGGAGGGGGAGAGTTTGGGCAAGATCAAGGTGGCGGTGGCGCAATTACCGGGCGCGCCTGCCGATGCGATGGTGGCGGCGCAACAGGCGGCGGATGCCGTGCGCGAGGCCGGGGCGCAGGATGTGCGGCTGGTCGTATTCCCCGAGGCTTTTCTGGGCGGCTATCCCAAGGGGGCCAGCTTTGGTGCCCCTGTCGGCCTGCGCAAGCCCGAGGGGCGCGAGGCGTTCTTGCGCTATTACCGGGCGGCGGTTGATCTGGACGGGCCAGAGGTGGCGCTTTTGCTGGACGCCTGCACTGAGACCGGGGTGTTTGCGGTCATCGGTGTGATCGAGCGCGATGGCGGCACGCTGTATTGCACGGCCCTGTATATCGACGGCGCGCGCGGGCTGGTGGGCAAGCATCGCAAGCTGATGCCAACGGCGGCCGAGCGGCTGATCTGGGGCTATGGCGACGGGTCCACCATGGCGGCGGTCAAGGCGGATTTCGGCACGGTTGGTGCGGTGATCTGCTGGGAAAACTATATGCCGGCCTTGCGGATGCATATGTATGCGCAGGGTGTGCTGTTTTACTGTGCGCCAACCGTCGATGACCGCGACAGCTGGCTGCCGACGATGCAGCATATCGCGATGGAGGGGCGCTGCTTTGTGCTGACCGCCTGCCCGCGCATCACCCGCGCAGCCTATCCCGACGATCACGAATGCGCGCTTGGCGATGATCCCGACACGGTGCTGATCCGGGGTGGCAGCGCCATCATCGGGTCTTTGGGGCAGGTTCTGGCCGGGCCGGATTACAGTAGCACCGGGCTGATCTGCGCCGAGGTGGATGCCGATGACGCGATCCGGGGCAAGTTCGATTTCGATGTGACCGGCCATTATGCCCGCCCGGATGTCTTTCAACTGGGTGTGGATACGCGGGCGCGATCTGCCGTGGTGGCCGGGGTGGCGGAATGACGACCGCGCTGTTCACGCATCCTGCCGCCGACGGGCATGTCACCCCGCCCGGCCATCCCGAACAGGTGGCGCGTCTGGCCGCTGTGCTGGATGCGCTGGCCGATCTGGACCTTGACCGGCACGAGGCCCCCTTGGCCGACGAATCCGAGGTTCTGCGCTGTCACCCCGCCCGTTATCTTGAGCAGTTACGCGCCGGTCTGCCCGATTCCGGCAGCGCGACGCTGGATGCCGACACGCATCTGTCGCCGGGCAGTCTCGACGCTGCGCTGCGGGCCGTGGGCGGGGCGAATGCGGCGGTGGATGCGGTGCTGTCGGGGGCGGCGGGCAATGCCTTTGTCGCCATGCGCCCGCCGGGGCACCATGCGGAAACCGCCACTGCAATGGGGTTCTGCCTGTTCGGCACCGTGGCGATTGCCGCGCGGCGGGCGCTGGATCACCACGGGCTGTCGCGCGTGGCCGTGCTGGATTTCGACGTTCACCACGGCAATGGCACGCAGGATCTGTTGTGGGACGAGGCGCGGGCGTTTTTTGCCTCGACCCATCAGATGCCGCTTTATCCGGGCACCGGGGCGGCGACGGCGCGCGGGGCGCATGGCCAGATCCTCAACGTGCCGCTGCCGCCCGGATCGGATGGCGCAACGGCGCGGCAGGCGTGGGATGCGATCCTGCGCCGGATGGAGGCGCATCACCCCGAACTGGTGCTGATTTCCGCCGGCTTTGATGCCCATGCCGATGATCCTCTGGCGGAACTGAACTGGCACGAGGGCGATTTCGCCGCCATCACCCGCGCCATCTGCACCGCTGCGGTAGCGGCGGGCGCGCCGGTGGTATCCTGCCTTGAGGGCGGTTATGATCTGCCCGCGCTTGGCCGTTCCGCCCGCGCTCATGTCCAGATTTTGCAGGAGTTTTCCCGATGACCGATCTAAGCGCGCTGTCGTTCGAGGACGCGATGAAAGAACTTGAACAGGTGGTCGGCAAACTGGAACAGGGCGAGGCCAGCCTGGACGAATCCATCGCGCTGTATGAACGCGGGGCCGCCCTGCGCGCCCATTGCGAGGCGCGGCTGAAGGCGGCGCAGGAACGGGTGGACAAGATCACCCTGTCGCAATCGGGCGAGCCGACCGGCACCACCCCGGCCGAGGGGCTGTGATGCACGACCGGCTGGCCGATGTTGCGGCGCAGGTTCAGGCGGCGCTGGACCTTGCCATCATGGCGCTGCCGCCGGGCGAATTGCGCGATGCCATGGCCTATGCCGCACAGGGCGGCAAGCGGCTGCGGGCGTTTCTGGTGATGGAATCGGCGCGGCTGCACGGGGTTTCCGATGCGGCAGCCCTGCCGGTGGCCGCCGCTGTCGAGGCGCTGCACGCCTATTCGCTGGTCCATGACGATCTGCCCGCGATGGATGATGACGACCTGCGCCGGGGCCAGCCGACCGTGCATGTCACATGGTCCGAGGCGACGGCGATTCTGGCCGGTGACGCCCTGCAAACGCTGGCCTTCGATCTGCTGACCGCCCCGGCCATCGGTCCCGATGCCGCCCGGCTGGCGCTGGTCGCTGCGCTGGCCCGTGCCGCCGGGGCGCAGGGCATGGTCTGGGGGCAGGCGCTGGATATTGCCGCCGAAACCGCGCCCGAACCGCTGGATCTGGATGCGATCATCCTGCTGCAAAGCGGCAAGACCGGCGCGCTGATCGAATTCGCCGCCACCGCCGGGCCGCTGATTGCGGATGCTGATCCGGCACCGCTGTCGGCCTATGCGCAGGCGCTTGGGCTGGCGTTTCAGATTGCCGATGACATTCTGGATGTCACCGGAAACGAGGCCGCCACCGGCAAGCGCGTGGGCAAGGACGACGCCGCAGGCAAGGCCACCTTCGTATCGCTGCTGGGGCTGGATGGCGCGCGCGACCGCGCGGCGGCCCTGGCCGATCAGGCGGTGGCCGCGCTGTCACCCTATGGTGAAAACGCAGGAAACTTGCGCGAACTGGCGCGTTTCGTTATCGAACGCGACACCTGACCGACACGCCCGGAGGGCCAGCCAATGACAGCCACAGACCACCGCCCGGCGACTCCGACCCTTGACCGGGTGACTCTGCCATCAGACCTGAAATCGCTGACCGACCGCGAATTGCATCTGCTGGCCGATGAATTGCGCGCCGAAACCATCAGCGCGGTCAGCGTGACCGGCGGCCATCTGGGCGCGGGGCTGGGCGTGGTGGAACTGACCGTGGCGCTGCATGCGGTGTTCGATACGCCGCGCGACAAGATCATCTGGGATGTCGGGCATCAGTGTTACCC
This sequence comes from Paracoccus sp. (in: a-proteobacteria), assembly GCF_030538755.1. Taxonomy (GTDB): domain Bacteria; phylum Pseudomonadota; class Alphaproteobacteria; order Rhodobacterales; family Rhodobacteraceae; genus Paracoccus. Next base: position 37,935 of record NZ_JAUNTJ010000008.1, read on the forward strand.
GCACAAGATCCTGACCGGGCGGCGCGACCGCATCCGCACCCTGCGCATGGGCGGCGGGCTGTCGGGCTTTACCAAACGCACCGAAAGCGCCTTTGACCCGTTCGGCGCGGGCCACTCCAGCACCTCGATTTCCGCCGGGCTGGGGTTTGCCGTGGCGCGCGATCTGGGCGGCGATCCGGGCGATGCGATCGCCGTCATCGGCGACGGCGCGATGAGCGCGGGCATGGCCTATGAGGCGCTGAACAACGCCGGTCATCTGGGCACGCGGCTGTTCGTGATCCTGAACGACAACGAAATGTCCATCGCCCCGCCGGTCGGCGCGATGTCATCCTATCTGACGCGGCTCTATGCGGGCGGCCCGTTTCAGGAACTGAAAGCGGCGGCCAAGGGCATGGCCAGCCTGCTGCCCCCGCCTCTGGCCGAAGGGGCCAAGCGCGCCAAAGACATGCTGAAAGGCATGGCCATCGGCGGCACCCTGTTCGAGGAACTGGGCTTTTCCTATATCGGCCCGGTCGATGGCCACGATCTGGACCAGCTTTTGCCGCTGCTGCGCACGGTCAAGGCGCGGGCCACGGGGCCGGTGCTGATCCATGCGGTGACGAAAAAGGGCAAGGGCTACGCCCCCGCCGAACGCGCCGCCGACCGGGGCCATGCGACGGGCCGGTTCGATGTGGTGACGGGCCAGCAGGCCAAGGCGGTGTCCAATGCGCCCAGCTATACTGCGGTGTTTTCGCAGGCGCTGATCGCGGCGGCGGAACGCGACGACAAGATCACCGCCATCACCGCCGCGATGCCCGATGGCACCGGGCTAAAGGCCTTTGCCGACCGCTTTCCGCGCCGCTGCTTTGACGTGGGCATCGCCGAACAGCATGCCGTCACCTTTGCCGCCGGTCTGGCGGCGGGGGGGATGCGGCCCTTCTGCGCGCTCTATTCGACATTCCTGCAACGCGGCTACGATCAGGTGGTGCATGATGTGGCGGTGCAGGGCCTGCCGGTGCGCTTTGCCATCGACCGCGCCGGTCTGGTCGGGCAGGATGGCGCGACCCACGCTGGCGCCTATGACATCGCCTTCCTTGCAAACCTGCCCGGCATGGTGGTGATGGCCGCCGCAGACGAGGCCGAGCTGACCCATATGGTCGCCACCGCCGCCGCCCATGACAGCGGCCCCATCGCATTCCGCTTTCCCCGCGGCGAAGGCACCGGGGTCGAGATGCCTGAACGCGGCGAATTGCTGGAAATCGGCAAGGGCCGCATGATCGCCCAAGGCTCGCGCGTCGCCATCCTGTCGTTCGGCACCCGCCTTGGCGAAGTCCTCAAGGCCCGCGAATCGCTGATGGCACGCGGCATCACCCCCACCGTCGCCGACGCCCGCTTTGCCAAACCGCTGGACCGCGACCTGATCCTGAACCTCGCCACCACGCATGAGGCGCTGATAACCGTCGAAGAAGGCGCGATCGGCGGCTTTGGCAGCCATGTCGCGCAACTTCTGGCCGAAGAAGGCGCGTTCGACCAGGGGCTGAAATTCCGCTCGATGACCCTGCCCGACGCCTTCGTCGATCACGACGCGCCCTTCGCGATGTATGACACCTCGGCCCTGAACGCCCCGCATATTGAAACGAAGGTGCTGGAAACACTTGGCGTCGCGGTGGCGAAACGGGCCTGAGCGTTACTGCGCCCAGTCCAGTTCCGAAGACACCAGATCAAGCTGCCCGGTGCCGCCGCCAAAATTCACCTCACCCAGAGGGTCGCTGATATCAAGGAAAAATGGCCCGATTTCTGGCATTCCCTGCACGTTCATCACCGTGCCGCCGAAATGGAGCGGACCATAATCGGGCTGCTCGGGCAAGGCATCCCATTCATCACTGTAAGCGGCTATATATCCATCACGGTTTTCTTCGGCGGCACCGATCAGATCATCAAACGGAATCCGCCCGGTGTTATAATCATCGCTGACCTCGGTCAGTTTCAAACGCCTTATCGCCCATTTGTCGCCGACCACCTCGCCCCAATCGGCCGCGCGCTGGCTGGTTGTCTTATCCAGCCAGATCGGCGGCGCGCACATGCTATTCGCTGCCGTTGTGATCGGATCGGGTGGCAGGCAGGGGGCACCGCTCAGTTCATCTTCGGTTAACCAGATGACGGCGAATGTGTTGTGAAGGATGTCCTTGGCCCTGAAGTCCATCGGGTGGCGGTTACGCAAGTGATCCAGAAATGGCGCAAGCTCGGGCTCGACCGATTGGGGCAGATCGCGGCCATCAAAGATGATGTTCATAAGATCCGAGACGCGCCTGGAAACCGGGCTTTCGCTGGCGGTCTCGCTGAAAAAGGCCAGTGCGACAAACTGCGGCCCTTTAACGCGATAGGGGGCCGGGACGCGGACAGTAAAATGATGCTCCAGCGGGTGGCCGGTGTTTTGCGACAACGGCCATTGCGCCTGTATGATCCCACGCGGCAGACCGCAGCACCAGCCATCGGGCGCATCCGCGTCGCGTGGTAAAGCGCCGGGCAAGACCTGCCCGTTAAACGAAACCTTGGGCCGGGGGATCGGAATGACATGTTCGGGGTAAACTGCGTCCCTGTTGTTTCGTCTGACTGTGTTTACCTTGTCCCCGGTCAGTGAAACGGTCTGATTCACGCCGCCGGGCAGAACCATTGAAGCGGTTGCAAACCAATTTGCACCCGGCTGTCCGATGGTCCGAATGTAGGGCAATTGTTGCAAGTCGGCATGGCTCATCCGCATTCGTACGCCGCCGATCTCGGTTTGCGGGTCGAAATGTAGCAAATATTGCACCGAGCCTACGCGCCCGTCACGATCCAGTCGCGCCTTGAAGCCGTAATGTGCTTCAAGATAGGTAATCCACCCTCGCTCTTCCGGCGCAGGCGGGCGCCAGCGGCTGCCAATAGCTGCGGCCAGCGTTTTCATGTCATCACCCGGCACAATATCGGCCAACGCTTTAAGATCAACCTCGGTCAACGGTGCCCCCCCATAAGCACGCCAGGCAAGCCGACCAGGACTGTGACAAAGAAGGTGGTTTGCAGGAACAGGCGTCGTTTGATGCTCATATGATGGCTAGTCTGATTGGTGTGGGCAGCATGGTCAACTGTGACTTTGGCCCTGATATTGAAATTCCGCTCGATGACCCTGCCCGACGCCTTCGTCGATCACGACGCGCCCTTCGCGATGTATGACACCTCGGCCCTGAACGCCCCGCATATTGAAACGAAGGTGCTGGAAACACTTGGTGTCGCGGTGGCGAAACGGGCCTGACAGGCATCTTTGGTCCGATAAATATCCCACGGGGGTCCGGGGGTGTGAAACCCCCGGCCTTTGGGCGCAACCTACCCCCGCCGCGCTTCCAGCACCGATTTCACCCCCATCGTTACCAGCGCGATCAGGGTCAGCGTGGATGCTGCGGCGAAGGCGCCGGTGGTGTTCAGATCGTTGAACATCAGCTCGACCTGCAAGGGCAGGGTGTTGGTCTGGCCACGGATATTGCCCGAAACCACCGAGACGCCGCCGAACTCGCCCACGGCCCGCGCCGTGCACAGAACTGCGCCATAGAGCAGCGCCCATTTGATATTGGGCAGGGTCACGCGGCGGAACATGGTCCAGCCGCTGGCGCCAAGGGTCAGCGCGGCCTGTTCCTGCTCTGATCCCTGCGCCTGCATCAGCGGCAGAACCTCGCGCGCGACAAAGGGGGCGGTGACGAAGGCCGTGACCAGCACGATACCGGGCAGCGCGAACATTACCTGCCAGCCCTGATCGGCCAGCCACGGCCCCAGCAGACCCTGCCGCCCATACAGCAGCAGATAGCAGATGCCGGCGATGATGGGCGAAATCGAAAACGGAATCTCGATCGCTGTCACCAGTAGCCCGCGCCCCGGAAAGCGGAACCGCGCCACCGCCCATGCGGCTGCCACGCCAAAGGCAATGTTCAGCGGCACCACGATCAGCGCGGTGATGGTGGTCAGCCACATCGCGTGCAGCGTCAGCGGGTTCAGGATGTTCGACGCATAGACCGCCCAGCCCTGCGCAAAGGCGCGCACAAAGATATAGGTCAGCGGCGCCACCACGATCAGCAGCGTCAGCACCACCGCCAGCCCGATCAGCAGGCGCGGGGCCAGACGGCTTTGGCCGGGGCGCAGCGGAACGGCGGCATGTGACATCTCAGGCCCCCTTGTGGCGCATGGCCCAGGCTTGCAGGCGGTTCGACACCAGCAGCAGCACCAGCGCAAAGAACAACAGCACCAGCGCGACGGCCGCCGCGCCGCTGTAATCGAATTCCTCCAGCCGGATAAACGCCAGCAGGGCGGCGATTTCCGTTTTGAAGGGCAGGTTTCCGGCGATAAAGACGATGGCCCCGAATTCCCCCAGCGACCGGGCAAAGGCCATGGTGCAACCCGCCAGATAGGCCGGCAGAATCTGCGGAAAGACCACGCGGCGGAAAATCTCGCCCTCGGACGCGCCAAGCGTTCGGGCGGCCTGTTCCAGCGATGTGTCCAGATCCTCTAACACCGGCTGAACCGTGCGCACCACAAAGGGGATCGAGGTAAAGGCCATCGCCAGTGCCACCCCCCAGATGGAATAGACCACGCTGATCCCGTTCGGTTCCAGCCACGCGCCGAACCAGCCATTGGCCGAAAACAGCGCCGTCAGCGACAGCCCGGCCACGGCCGTGGGCAGCGCGAAGGGAATATCCATCAGCGCATCCAGCAGCCGCTTGCCCGGAAAGTCATAGCGCACCAGCACCCATGCCATCAGCAGCCCATAGACCGCGTTGAACAGCGTCGCCAGCAGCGCCGCTGTCAGCGTTACCTGAAACGCCGCCAGCGCGCGGGGCGAGGTGACGATGGTCCAGAACCGCACCGGGCCGATTTCCGCCCCCTTCAGGATCAGCGCCAGAACCGGGATCGCGACGATCACGGTCAGATACAGCAGCGTCGTGCCAAGGCTCAGCGTGAACCCCGGCAAGACGCGCTTGGCCCGGACGGGCGGAGCGGCAATGGGTGCGGCGGCAAGGCTCATCGGTTGACGAAGACCTGATCCAGAATCGCGCCATCGGCCAGATGATCGGCGCGCACGGCATCCCAGCCGCCGAACACGTCATCCACCGTGACCAGGTCGACCTCGGGGAAATCGGCGGCGTGCGCCTGTGCCACGGTGGGGTCGTTCACGCGGTAATGGTTCTGCGCCAGCAGTTCCTGCGCCTGAGGCGAATAGAGCCAGTTCAGATAGGCCGTCGATACCTCGGTCGAGCCGTTCCTTTCGGCATTCTCGGCGACCACGGCCACCGGGAAGGCCGCGAACAGCGACATCGAGGGCGTGACCCGTTCAAAGCCCTTGTCGGCATATTGCGCGGCGATCTGGGCGGTTTCGGCCTCGAACGTCACCAGCACGTCGCCGATTTCACGCTCGGCAAAGGTCTGGGTGGCGGCGCGGCCCCCGGTGTCGAAAACCGGCACGTTCGACAGCAGTTTGCGGATGAATTCCTGCGTCGCTGCCGGATCGCCGTTGTTCTGCGCCAGACCATAGGCATAGGCGGCCAGATAGGTGTAACGCGCGTTGCCGCTGGTTTTCGGGTTCGGGAACACCGGCGCCACGTCGTCGCGGGCAAGGTCGGACCAGTCGCGGATATTCTTGGGGTTGCCCGCGCGCACAAGGAAAGCGGGCAGCGAATAATAGGGCGAGGCCCCGTTGGGGAACTGGTCGCGCCAGTCGGCGGGCAGCAGCCCGCCTTCGGCCAGCACGTCGATGTCGGTTTCCTGATTGAAGGTCACGACATCGGCGTTCAGCCCTTCCAGAATGGCGCGGGCCTGACGCGAGGAACCGCCGTGGCTTTGTTCGATGGTCACGCTGCGCCCGGTATCGGCCTGCCATTTTTCGGCAAAGGCGGGGTTCAGCGCCTCGAACAATTCGCGGGCGATGTCATAGCTGACGTTCAGGATGCGGTCTTGCGACAGTGCCGGGGTGGCGGCGGCACCAAGCGCGGTGGCCAGTGCCAGCGCGCGGATCAGGCCGGTTTTCATAGGCGGTTCTCCTTGATCGGGGAAAGGATGGCAGGCTCGGGCAGCGTGGTGGCGGGCCGGGCTGCGGGAAAGATCGCACCAGCCAGCGGACGCAGGCGCAAGGCGGCACCGGCTTCCAGCCGGGGCGCGGTATGGCGGGGCAGGTCGGCGGTTATGCGGGCATTGCCGGGACCGTGCAATTCAAGGCGGATCAGCGCGCCGGTGCTGGTCTTTTGCGCCAGCCGCCACGGGCTGGCCGGGTCGGGCTGCACGGTGATGGCGTCGGGGCGCAGGAACAGCGTGGCCGGACCATCGGGCAGGGCGCGGCGGTCCAGCGCCGATGTGTCCAGGCCCGGTGCCTGCGCCCGGCCCGCGCGCAGGGTCACGGGCAGTTCGATCACCGCGCCCATGAAACGGGCGACAAAGGGCGTGGCCGGGTGGTCGTGGATCTGCTCGGCGCTGCCGATCTGTTCGATCTTGCCCTCGCCCATCACCACCACGCGGTCGGCCAGTTCAAAGGCTTCTTCCTGATCGTGGGTGACAAAGATGGTGGTGCTGCCGGTCTGGTCATGCACCTCGCGCAGCCAGCGGCGCAGATCGCGGCGGATGCCGGCATCCAGCGCGCCAAAGGGTTCGTCCAGCAGCAGGACCGAGGGTTCGATGGCCAGTGCCCGCCCCAGTGCCACCCGCTGCCGCTGCCCGCCCGACAGTTGCGCCGGGAAGCGGTCGGCCAGATGCCCGATTTGCAGGAAGTTCAGCAAATTATCGACGGTTTCGGCAATTTTTGCCGCGCCGGGCCGTTGTTTGCGCGGGCCGACGGTCAGGCCAAAGGCCAGATTGTCGCGCACCGTCATATGCGGGAACAGCGCATAATGCTGAAACACGAAGCCGATGCGGCGGGATTGGGCGGGCAGGGCCAGCCAGTCGGTTCCGGCGACGGTCAGTTCCCCGGCCTCGGGCCATTCCAGACCGGCGATGATCTTGAGAAGGGTGGTTTTCCCCGACCCGGACGGGCCAAGCAGGGCCACCAGCTCGCCATCGCCGACCGTCAGATCGACGCCGCGAAGCACCGAGGTGGTGCCAAAGCTTTTGGTCATTCCGCGGATCGAGATGGACATGGCTGTCTCCTAAGGTTCAGGCCGGGAAATATTTCCTGAAACGGGGCAGATCAACGGGATGGCCGGTGTCTTGCGGCCTGTTGCCCGGATTTCGGCGGGATATTGTTCCGGCGCCGCGGTGATCCGGCTGATGCTGGTCGCGCGGCCTGCCACCTGCGCAAACGCTGTTCGCCGGGCGCGGGGCGGGGCGCATCATCGTCCTTATTTGGGGTTGTGTCATGTTGGGCTGGCCCGGACAACCGCAGGCGTTGCCGGGGTGGCGCGGTATTGCCCCAGGGTGCGTATTTGGGCAAACAGGAAGCGGGGGCGGTGTGCCCCATGTCATGGCCGGGTCGTTTGCGGCGCGCGGCGGTTTGACAAATGCGGCGCGGCGCGCTTCCTTGTGGCAGCACAGCAGGAGAGCGGCGATGGATCTGGGTATCAGGGGCAAGCGGGGGCTGGTCTGCGCCGCCTCGAAGGGGTTGGGGCGCGGTTGCGCCGAGGCGCTGGCCGAAGCGGGTGTCGATCTGGTCATCAACGCCCGCACGCGCGAGGCGATTACCCAGACCGCCTATGAGATTGCGTCGAAATACGGGGTGCAGGTCACGCCAGTTGCCGCCGATATCACCACGCCCGAGGGGCGCGCCAAGGTGTTAGAGGCCGTGGGGCAGGCCGATATTCTGGTGACGAACGCCGGTGGCCCGCCGCCGGGTGACTGGCAGGATTGGGACCGCGACGATTTCATCCGCGCGATTGATGCCAATATGCTGACCGCCATCGCGCTGATGCAGGCGCTGGTTCCGGGGATGATGGAGCGCGGCTGGGGCCGGGTGGTCAACATCACCTCGGCTGCGGTGCGTTCGCCCGTGCCGGTGCTGGGGCTGTCGAATACCGCGCGCACCGGGCTGACCGGCTTTGTCGCGGGCATGTCGCGGCAGGTGGCGGGCAGCGGGGTTTGTGTGAACAACATCCTGCCCGGTCTGCACGCTACGGATCGCGCCGTCAGTCTGGATACGACCGCCGCCGCGCAGCAGGGCATCACCCCCGCCGAGGCCGAGGCAAAGCGCAAGGCCACAATCCCGGTCGGCACTTATGGCGAGGCCGCCGATTTCGGTGCGGCCTGTGCGTTCCTGTGCAGCCAGCAGGCGCGGTTCATCATCGGGCAGAATCTGCTGCTGGATGGTGGCGCGCTGAATGTCACGGTTTAGGGGGGGGGGGCTTGTGCCCGGCGGGGTGGATTGTCAGGCCGGGCCTGTGCCGCAGGATGAGCGACATACCGTGACGACGATTGCCACGCCCCGGCTAGAGGTGAAACATCTGTCGCGCCGTTTCGGTGATCGTAAGGTGGTGGACGATGTGTCCTTCGCCGTGCCCGCCGGTCAGGTTGCCTGTCTGCTGGGGCCGTCGGGTTGCGGCAAATCCACCACGCTGCGCATCGTGGCCGGGGTGGATATTCAGGATGCCGGGCAGATTCTGGTCGATGGCAAGCTGGTCTGCGATACCGTGTTCCGCATTCCGCCGGAACGTCGCGGCATCGGCCTGATGTTTCAGGATTTCGCGCTGTTTCCGCATCTGTCGGTGGCCGAAAACGTCGCCTTTGGGCTGCGCGGCGGGGCCTCGGCGCATCGTAGCCGCGTGGGCGAGCTGTTAGAGCGGGTGCATATGTCGCGCCATATCGACAGCTATCCCCATGCCTTGTCGGGCGGCGAGCAACAGCGGGTGGCGCTGGTCCGTGCGCTGGCCCCGCGTCCGCGCGTGATGCTGATGGACGAACCCTTCAGCGGGCTGGACGAACGCCTGCGCGACGGTATCCGCGACGAAACGCTGGCGCTGCTGAAAGAAGAAGGCACCGCCGTTCTGCTGGTCACGCATGAGCCGCACGAGGCGATGCGCATGGCCGATCTGATCCTGCTGATGCGCGACGGGCGGATCGTGCAGCAGGGCGCGCCCTATAATATCTATAACGCGCCGGCTGATCGCGCGGCGGCGGCGTTTTTCAGCGACATCAATGTGTTGCAGGGCCGGGTTGCAGGCGCGCTGACCGCGACGCCCTTTGGCGATTTTCTGACGCCGGGCGTGCCTGACGGAACCGAGGTCGATATTGTGATCCGCCCGCAGCATCTGAAGATTGACTTTGACCGCGCGGGCCAAGGCCCCGCGCCGACGCCGCAGAACGGCACCGCCGCCCATGCCTTTGTGCGCCGCGCGCGGTTTCTGGGGCGGGAATCGCTGGTCGAATTCGTGACCGAACAGGGCGGCATCGCGCTGACGGCGGCGGTGCCGGGCGTGTTCCTGCCGCCGGTGGGCACACCGATGTGGCTGATGCTGCGCCGGGATCGGGTGCTGGTTTTCCCGCGGGAAACGCGGGTATGATCTGCGCATCGCGCAATGTTCTGCCACAAGTTGTTCGTTTGATGCCTGAATCTGCTTAACCGTGCCGCAAACTGTGTTATCCCTAGCTTGCTCTGATTCACGAGGTGAAGTTTGCTGCGTTCCTTTTTCGCTCTGCTGATGTCTGTCATGCTGATGGCGTCGCTGCGCCCCGATGCGGTGCTGGCGCAGGGGGCTGGTGCGGATGATGGCCGCATCGTCGTTGAACTGAACAATGCCGCCGATACCGAAACCGGGGCCTGCCGCCTGACCTTTGTTGCCGCCAACCACAGCGACACCGGGTTCGAGGCGGCGTCCTGGCAGGTGGGGGTGTTCGACGCGCAGGGGATCGTGCGGTCGATTCTGGTGCTGGAATTCGGCGCGCTGGCCCAGAGGCGGACCCGGATCGTGCTGTTCGATCTGCCGGGGCGGCCCTGCGCCGATATTTCCCGCGTGGTGGTGAATGATGTCGCGGCCTGCCGTGTGCAGGGCGGTGGCGCGGCGATGTCTGATGTCTGTCTGGATGCGCTGACTCCGCGCAGCCGCACCGACATTGCCTTTGATCTGTAAGGGGGCCGGATGTCCGAAATCATGCCGATCCTGAACCTGTCCACGCTGGCGATCTTTGCGGCGCTGATCGTGCTGTCGGTGCTGGCGCTGACGGTGACGATCTTCAAGGTGATGCAGTTCCGCCGCATGGGCGTGGGCCGCCGGGCCGAGGCCGAGGCCGCGCTGGACGACTGGCTGAACGGGCGGCCCGATCAGGCGATCACCGCCGCCGGGCAGGGGCGCAGCGTGCTGACCCGCGTGCTGGCCCCGGTGATGGAGGGGCTGCGCGCCCGCCCCGGCGACACGACCTATGCCGAGGAACTGGGGCGGCAGTCCGCGCTTGAGGAACTGGCGGCGCTGAACGGGCGGATGCGTCTGCTGGAGGCCGTGGTGCAGGCCGCGCCGATGCTGGGCCTGCTGGGCACGATCATCGGCATGATCGACGCCTTTTCCGCGCTGTCGCTGTCGCAAAGCGCGGTTGATCCGGCGTTGCTGGCCAATGGGATCTGGACGGCGCTGACCACCACCGCCATCGGTCTGGCCATCGCGCTGCTGACCTATTTCGCCGCCAACTGGCTGGAGGCCCGGATCGAGGCAGAACGTCAGCGCATGGAAATGATTATCCCCGCCGCGATCCTTGGCCGGGTCGGGCTGTCGGGGCGGCGCTAGGGCGTGGCGACGGCGGCTCTGCACCGGATTGACCTGCCGCGCCACCAGCGGCGCTATGGCTTTGCGCTGACGCCGCTGGCGGATGCGATGTTTCAGGTGCTGATCTTTTTCATGCTGTCATCGAATCTGTCGCCCTATTCGTTGCTGGACCTGCGCGGGGGGGCGCTGGCGGTGGGCGGTGGTGGCGGTGATGCGCCTGATCCGGGGCAGCAGGCGGCACCGGCGATGCCTGCCGGTGAAACCGCGATCTGGTCGGTCAGTGGCGATGGAATCGTGGCCTCGGGGCAGCGGTTCGGCTTTGACCGGCTGCCGGATCTGGCGGCGGCGCTGGATCAGGCGGGCACGGCGCGGGTGCTGCTGGTCTCGCAGCCGGGTGCGCAGGTGCAGAACCTTGTCGCCGTGATCGAGTCGCTGTCGCTGGCCGGGATCAGCGATGTTCAACTGGCGCGAGGGCCGGGCGGATGAGCGTTTCCCTGCCCTCGCACCCGCATCCGCGGCGGATCGACGTTTCGCTGGCGATCGTGAATATCGTGCTGCTGCTGATCTTTTTCTTTCTGGTCAGCGGTCAGATCGGGGCCAGCGACCGTGCCGTGATGCCGGACCTGCCCGAGACAGCCGAGCTGCCGCTGGATCAGCTGCCCCGCCCGATCCTGATCGTGACGCCGCAGGGCGACTGGCTGTTGAACGATGAGCCTGTCGCGCCCGATCTGCTGGGGGTCGCGCTGGCGCAACTGCCGCAGCCGGTGACGCTGAACGTGCTGATCGACCGCGCCGCCCCGGCGGATGTGCTGGTGGCTCTGCTTCAAGACCCGGCCTTGCAGGGCGTGGCGATGCGGCTGGTCACGCTGCGCCACCGGGGCGGGCGGGCATGAGGGTGCCGGTCTATGAAAGCGGCGGGCATTGGGCGCAGGCGTTAAGCCTTGCGCTGGCGGCGCATCTGGCCATCGCGGCGCTGTTCGTGGATCTGCCCGGCTGGCGTCGCGCGGCGGATCAGGGGCCGTCCGCGCCGGTTCAGGTGCAGGTCACGGGGCTTGCCGTCGAAACCGCCAGCCTGGCCCCAGCCACCCTGACCGAGGCGGTTCCGGTTCAGCCGCAGCTGCTGCCCCCCGCCGAGGCGGCGCAGCCGGCCGTGGCGGGCGCATTTGCCGGGGAACAGGCGGTCACGGTGCCGCCGGTTGCGGTGATCGCCCCCGGCGAGGTTGCCGGCGTCGCCACGTCACCTGTTGCCGCCGGGGCGCCTGCGCCTGCCGCGCAAGACGGCACCGGCGATGTTGCCGGGATGCAGCCCTCCGGCCCGACCGACGCCCGGCAGGCGCAGGCGGTGGAATCGCTGATCGCGGCGATCCGGGGCAGGCTGGCCCAATCCTGCCTGATCGCCGTTCCCGCCACCGCCCCGGACGGCGCGGTGGAACTGACGGTGATCGGCGCGGGCGATCAGGATATTGCCGGGTTCGGCCAGGACATCGCCGCGCAGGCGCAGGGGGTGGCCTTGCTGGAGCGGTCAATTCTGCTGGATGCGCGGCAATGCCCGGCACTGGCCTATGCGCGGGCCTCGGCCAGCTATCCGGTTGGCGCGGTGGCGATTTCGCTGGCGCAGCCGGTGGTCGGGTCGGGCGACAGTCTGCGCGGTTCGGTCAGCGGTCAGGCGGTGCTGGTGCTGGTCGATGACAATGGCGTGGTGCAGGATCTGACCCGCTTCAGCGCGGCGCAGGATGGCGGCGGAGCCATGCAGTTCGACGTGCCGGTGCGCCGCAATGGCAGCGCGCGCGACACCAGTCAGATCGTCATGGCGCTGACCGGGCCGGGCATGGCCGAGGCGGTGGCGCAGAACGCAGGCCAGACGGCTGAACGGTTCTTTGCCGCCCTTGGCCCGCAGCCGGGGCCGGGGGTGCAGGTCGCCGTCGCCGGGTTCTATCTGCGCTGAGCGCCCCGGCCCCGGTCGCGCCCCGCCTGCGGCCCCCGCAGATCAGCGCGGCAGGTTATTCGCCGTAGGCTGGCCGTCGATGGCGTCGCGATAGGCGGCGGCGAACAGATCAAGAAATTCGTCCAGCATCCCGTTATCGTGCCGTTCGGTCTTGGCACGCCAGCGGGCGGCATAGATTTCCCATGCCTTGGCGGCGCGGTTGCCGCCCTGACGGTTGGTTTCGGCCTCGGCCTCGATCCCGTCGGGGTCCAGATCGGCCAGCAGCCGGGCCAGCGCCGGTTGCAGCGCGGCGAACAGCGCCGACTGGTGCAGCCGCAGATCGGCCAGCGCATCGTCCAGACCCTGCGGCCCGGTCAGAAAGCCGGGGCGCGGGCGCAGGAACATCGCCTCGATGGCCTGATCCGGGGTCGGCAGGAATTTCAGCGGGTTGTTGTCATGTTCGGCCTGCATCGTGCCTTCGCCCGCGCGGGTGAACTGTTTGGCGGCGGCGCGATCTTGCAGGGCCAGCATGATCTGTTCGCTGATCCGCCGCACCGATTGCCCCAGCGCCAGCGCCAGCGCCGGGCCATCGGCCTGTGTATACAGATCGGGCGGCAGACCGGCACCGTTGCAAAAGGCGGTGATGACATCGCCGGCGGGGATGGCCGGGGCGGGGGTCTTGATCCCCGTCACCTCGTGCCGGGGGGGCGGGGGCAGATCGGCCAGCCCCTCATAGGCCGGTGGCAGAGGCGTGGGGCGGACCGGGCGCGACAGATCGGGCAGCGATTCCGCGGTCAGCGGCAGGGGGGCGTCGGGCGCGGCCTCGCCCTCGATCAGTGCGACGATCAGATAGGGGCCGACCTGAAAGCGGTCGCCGTGGCGCAGCCGGTGCGGCCCGTCCAGCCGGAACCGCTGGCCTTGCAGAAAGGTGCCGTTGGTGGACAGATCGCGCAGCCACCAGCCATCGCCCTGCCGCGAGACGTCGAAATGATGGCCCGACACATGGCGGCTGTCATCGGGCAGCACCCAGCCCATGCTGGCCGAGCGACCCGCGCTTAACCCGGTGTCGGGCACCGTGATCTGCGACGGATCGGCCCCGGTCAGGCTGGTATGGCTGTCGATGTGCAGGGTCAGGGTCATGGGCGGCCTGTGCGGTCAATAGGCGCGGAACAGCGGCTCTGCCATATCGACAAAGCGCGCCAGATAGCCGGGGCGGCGGTGCAGATCGGTGCGGGCCAGACAGGTCAGCACCGCGCTGCTGACGGCGCGGGGGCAGCGGTGCAGCGGCGCGGGCAGCGGATCGTTGGGCGCCACCGGCCCCCCCGACCACGCCACCGCCAGCCCCAGCATGACCGAGGGCGACCGCGACGGCGCCCAAAGTGCATCGCGCGCAATCCGTTGCCGCATGTTGGTGGCGGGGTGTTGCAGCCAGGCGGCGATCAGCTCCATCATCGGGCGGTCCATCGGGTCGAGATGGTCGGCCATCATCCGCAGCGCCTCGTATCCCCAGCGGATCGCCGTCTGCGGCAGGGCGGCAAAGGCGGTAAAGGTCAGCGCGTCTTCGGGCGTGGGCGAGGACCGCAGCCGGGTCAGAAAGGCCAGCGAATCTTCGGCCGGGCGCGGGCGTTGCTGGGTCAGTTCGGCGATCTGCGGCAGGTTGATGAATACCGCCTGCGGCGATTCGTAGCGCAAAAAGCCCATCGGCGGGCGTGTCTTTTCTGCATCTGTCCGTATCGGCTGCGGGGAAAGGTCGGTCATGTCCGGTTACGCCATTTCAGGTCCGCGCAGGATGCGGGAAAGCGGCTTGCCCCGTCAAGACCACTTGCGGTTGAATGGGTTGCTTTGGGGTTGCACGGTCGCTCCGCAGGTCAGGGCAAGGCGTCGGGGGCGGCGCTGTCGCCGCGAAAACTTGCGCAACATGCAGTCGCGCAAAAATTTTTCTGCCCTGACAACATTTTGCATTTGATTTGAACTGTATTTTCAGAAAAGCCCATCAGATATGCCGGGCTGTTTTCCGGCCGGGAAAGGTAACATGGGTCTGAATCCGAAGGGTCATCGTGGTGTGACCGGCTGGCCGCTTTGGCCGGCGGGGTTCCCCTGTGCCCGGCTGGTGCCGCCTTTGACCTTTGCGGTTGCGCTTGGCGGCGGCTCGGTCGCTGTGGCTGCGACGCTGCATTATGATTATGGCGACGGCACGGCGGATGGCCAGTTCAACCCGCAATCGGGCGGTGACTGGGACAGTCAGTCCGCGAACTGGTGGTCTGCCGCGACCGATGCAGCGGCGGTTTTTCTGTCCGGCGATCATGTCATCCTGCGCCACGACGGCGGTGGCCCGGTCAGCCTGACCGTGACCGAGGCGCTGGAAACCGGCAATATCGACGTTGCCAGCGGCGATTTCACCATCGACACCGCCCAAGGGGCCGGGCTGTCCTCGGTCGGGGGCTGGCTGCGCAGTATCGACATCGCGCAGGATGCGCGGCTGTCCTATACCGGGTCGCTGAGCGGGTTCTATAATCTGACCGTTGCCGGTCAGCTTGACCTGACGGCGCAGGTTGACCGCCTGAACTCTTTGAACATTGCCGCAACCGGGCAGGCGGTTCTGGCCAATCCGGCGGGCAGCGGCCCGATTCAGATCGTGGGGCAGTTTCGCAATAACGGCACCCTGACCATAGCCGAAGGGGCAGTCGTTCAGACCGTGCAGCCGCTTGTGAACGCCACGGCGGCGCATCTGACGATTGGCGGCATGGTCAGTGGCAATCTGTCCAACAATGCCGATGCCACGCTGGATCTGAATGCGACCGGCGCGATTGGCGGCAATTTCAGCAATGCGGGGCTGGCGCGGCTGAATGGCGGTATCATCACCGGCGTTCTGACCAACAACGGCCTGACCCGGGTGAGCGGCACCAACCAGATCGGCCATACGCCCGGCGAAAATGTGGTTGCCAACAGCGGGCGGATCGAGACAGCGGGCGGGGGCGCGCTGTCGCTGACCGGCGATTTTCTGAACGGCTGGAACGCGGTCATCAGTGGCTCGGCCGATGATCCGCTGGAAATTGCGGCGGGGACGATCACGCTCAGGCCCGGTTCGCAGATCAGCGGGCAGGTGCGGCTGACGGGGGCTGTGGTCAACCAGTCGGCGCTGAATCTGGCATCGCTGGATGGCCTGCATGGCAGCCTGACCAATGCCGTCGGCGGCGCGATCACCATTGATTCCGCCGTGCAGGGCAATGGCCATGACGTGACCAACAGCGGCAGCTTTACCATCGCGGATGGCGGCGATCTGTCGGCTATCGGCATGTTCACCAATTACCAGGGCCTGACCATCGCACCCGGCGGGCGGCTGTCGGCGCAGCAGTTGCAGCATGATGGCGGCACGCTGACCAGTCAGGGCAGCATCGAGGCCGGGCAGATCAGGCTGGCATCGACCGCCAGCCTGTCGGGGCAGGTCAGCGGCCGGGTCGAGGTGGCGGGCGGCGTGACCAGTGTCAATGGCGCGCTGACGGTTGCCGCGCCCACTGCGGGCGGCGACGAGATCACCGTATCCGGCGGCGAATTGCGGCTGGGGAACGGCGCGGCCCTGACCGCGGCCAGCGTGGCGAACGACGGCCAACTGTCTTTGGCGGCGGGTGCGGTTCTGACGGGGAATGTGAGCAGCAGCGGCCATATCGCCGGCCCCGGCCTGATCGATGGCGATCTGTGGCTGGTGGGCGGCGCGACCTATGCCTTGCTGAACAATACCGGCACGCTGATAAACCAGATGAGCGCGCCGCAGACGCTGACCGGCTTTGGCGCGCTGACCGCCGCTGCCATCGAAAACCGCGCGGTGCTGAGCATCGACGCCGACATGGCGCAAAGCCTGACCAATGCCGAGGGCGGCGATCTGACCATTGCGCGCGATGTCGCCGGGCTTGTCACCAGTCTGGGCCAGACTGTTGTGGTGGCCGAACCCGGCCATTCCGCCGTCAACCTGACCGGCGGGCTGATCGTCTCGGGCGGGCAGACGGTGACGCATGGCGCGGTTGCGGTGGCCGGAGCGGGGCCGGTATCGCTGCGGGTCACGACCGGGGGCGCGCTGAATCTGGCCAGCGGCACCGTGACCACGACCGGCGATACCGTCAGCCGGGGCCAGTTGCAGATCGCCGACGGGGCCGGGCTGGTCAGCGCGGGGCAGCTGCGGCTGTTCGAGGGATCGGCGCAGATCATGGGGCGGGTCAGCGGCGAAACGCTGGTCAGCGCCCCGGCCTCGCTGACGCTGGACGGCGCGGTTCTGGACGGTGCTCTGACCAATGCCGGAACGCTTGGCATCGCCATCGGCACGGGCCGCGCCAGCCAGATCGCGGCGCTGAACAACAGCGGCTTGGCGGTTCTGGGGGCTGTGGGCACCGGCGTGCAGATCGACGGGCCGGTGGCCAACAGCGGCGATCTGAGCATCACCGGCGGCCTGTTGGCGGGCGGGCTGACCAGTTCGGGCACGGCAAAGCTGGATCAGACAGAGATCAAGGGCGCGGTCAGCAACCAGCCAAGCGGCGATCTGACCGCCACCGGCGGCGCAATGGACACGCTGACCAATGCGGGCAGCGCCGGGCTGAACGCTGTGGCGGTGGCGGGTGCGGTGACGAACGCCGATGGTGGTGGCCTGACCGTGACGGGCGGCTCGCTGGGGGCGCTGACCAACGCGGGCACCGCCGGGCTGATGAACACGACGACCCAAGGCCCGGTCAGCAACGAGTCAGGCGGCGAGTTGACCGCCACCGGCGGCGCGATGGGGCCGCTGGCCAATGCAGGCAGCGCCGGGCTGAACAGTGTGGTGGTGACAGGTGCCGTCACGAATGCCAGCGGCGGCGACCTGAGCGTGAGCGGTGGCTCGGTCGCCGGAAACCTGACCAATCTGGGCAGCGCCGGGCTGGGCGGGGTCAGCGTGGCGGGCATCGTCACCAACCGGGCCGGCGGCGATATGACCGTCCAGACGGCGGACACGGGCGGCATCGTGAATCTGGGCGATCTGGGGCTGTCGGGCACGGTCAGCGGCGCGATCAGCAACATGGCTGGCGGCACGATGGCCACGCAGGATGACGCGAATCTGCTGTCAGGGCTGACCAATCGCGGCACGGCGCATCTGGCCGGGCGCATCGACAACGGCATTGCCAACACCGGCACGCTGCATGTTCAGGGCGATCTGGTCGCCGACATCGCCAATGGCAGCGGCGGGCAGGTGCAGATGACCGAAGCCACGCATCTGAGCGGCGATCTGACCAATGACAGCGGCGGCAGGGTTTTCGCACAGGGGCGGATCGGCGGCGATCTGACCAACGCGGGCATCGTGCGGATGACCGGCGATCTGACCGTCGATGGCGATCTGGCCAACAGCGGTATCCTGACCAAGACCGGCGGTGATGCGCTGCTGGCCATTGCGGGCACCCTGACCCAGAACGGCAGCATCACCAGCGCCGGGCAGGGCAGGCTGACCATCTCGGCCGGGTCGGTGCAACTGGGGGGGGCAGGCTCGGTCGGGGCGGGCGTCGATATTCTGGCGGCGCTGGATGTCGCGGGCGATGTGACCTTTACCGATGACATGACCCTGCATGACGATCTGCGCATTGCCTCGGGCGGCAAGATGACGGTCGAGGCGGTCTTGTCGGGGCAGGGTGGTGTCTCGGTCGATAATGCCGGGCAGACGGTGGTTGCCGATGGCGGCGCGCTGGCCGGGGTGAACAGCCTGACCAATCGCGGCACGATGACCATCGCCGCCGATGGCCGTGTGCAGGCCAGCACGCTGAACGCCCGCGCGGGCAGCAGCATCGCCAACGCGGGCACGCTGGACGCCGATGTGACCCTGCGCGACGGGGCGGCGCTGGTGTCCACGGGTGTGCTGAGCGGCGATCTGGGCAATGCGGGCACGGCCAGCCTGCGCGGGCGTCTGGCGGGCGATCTGACCAACCACAGCACCGGCAGCGTGACCGTGACGGGGTCTCTGGATGCGCGCGGGGCCGGACTGACGAATGACGGCGATCTGCGGCTGACCGGCGGCACGCTGCGCGCGGATGAGGTGCTGAACCGGGCGGATATGTCGCTGGCTGCGGGCGCGACGGCGATCATCAGCGGCCTGACCCGCAACAGCGGCACGCTGACGGCGCAGGGTCGTCTGGTGGGCGATGTGGCGAACAGCGGCAGCGCCAGCTTTGACCGCCAGCTTGAGGGCGCGGCCAGCAATGCGGCGGGGGGCGAACTGCTGTTGAAGGCCGGGGCCAGCGGCGCTGTCACCAATGAGGGCAGCCTTGGCATCGGCGGTCATCTGGGCGGCGATCTGCTGAACCGGGGCACGCTGTCGCTGACCGGCGATCTGACAGCGGGGCAGGTCAGCAGCAGCGGCAGCCTGACGGTTGCCAGCGGGCAAAGCGCCGATCTGTCGGGCGCCTTGTCCGTGACCGGCGGCGATGCCGTGATCGGCGGCAGTCTAAGCGCCGCCGGGATCAGCAACAGCGCCGATCTGACCGTGGCCGCCGGGGGCACGCTGCGCGGCGATCTGTCCAACAGCGGCACGCTGCGGCTGAACGGCACCGCGCAGGGCGACATCGCCAACACTGGCCGGCTTGCGCTGGCCGGGACGATCCGGGGCGATCTGCTGAATAACCGCGGCACGATTGTGACGGCGGGCGATGCACTGATTACCGGCACGCTGACCAACGCCCCGGCCCCCGCCAACGCCGCCACCGATGCGCAGGCAATGACTCTGGCTGCGGACAGCACGCTGGCGGCGGCGGTTTCGGGGCTGAACGTGCGTCAGGGGCACCGCCTGACGGCCAGCGGCGGGGTGGACAACAACAGCGGCGGCCAGATCACGGTCAGCGGCACGCTGGCGGCGGATGTGGTGAATAACGGCGCGATCACCGTGACCGGCGCGCTGGACGGGTCGCTGCACACGCAGGGCAGCGCCGATCTGGGCGGCTCGATCAGCGGCGACCTGACCTATGCCGGGGGCAGCCTGCGTCTGGCCGATACGCTGAATGTCGGCGGCACGGTGGATCTGCACAGCAGCATCGCCATTGCGGACGGCACCCGCCTTGGTGCGGGGCAGGTTATCAACCGGGCCGAACAGATGCTGGAGCTGTCGGGCACCATCGACGGCGATCTGACGAACGCCGGGCAGACCAGCCTTGCGGCGACCGGCCTTGTGCAGGGCGCGGTCAGCAATGACGAAGGTGCGATCCTGACCTCGGCCGGTGGCGGACGGATCAGCGGCGGGCTGGCCAATGACGGCACCGTCGATCTGCGCAACGGCGCGGCGGGCGGGGTGCTGCGCGTGGGCGGGCTGTCGGGCAACGGCACCTATGCGCTGGACGTGAACCTTGACCCCAGCGGAGCCGGGCCGCGCGCCGACCGGATCGAGGTCAGCGGCGGCGCGGTGACGGGCCATCTGAATCTGGACCTGAACATCGTCAATATGCCGCTGGAATCGCCGCTGGATCTGGGTGTTCTGCTGGTTGATGCCGATGATGCCTATGCGGCGCATAACAGCTATACCTATTCGGCGGCGAATCTGCCGGTGGGGACGGAAAAGCTGGTGTATGGGCTGGAAAAAACCTCGGTCGGGGATCTGTTGCTGAGTTACGGCACCAACGCCACCATCGGCGGGATCAGTGCCAATGTGGTGCTGACGCAAAGCCTGATCGGGTCGGTGGTGAACCGCCCGACCAGCCCCTTTGTCACCGGCTATGCCGTGGCCGAGGGCGAAAGCCGCTGTTCCCCCGGTGCATGGACCCGCGTCACCGGCGGGCGCGCCGATGCGGGCGGGGCCAGCTCGGCCCGGACCTACAGCGTCGAAAGCAGCATTTCGGCCAGCTATCGCGGGATGCAGTTCGGCGGCGATCTGGCCTGCTTTGACGGCTATTTCGACGGCTGGAACATGGCCTTTGGCGCCATCGGCGGCATGAACGACGGCAGCACGACCCAGCCGGTCTATCTGCTGGAATGGGACGGCAGCACCTGGAACCAGACCGGGCAGCGCGGCTCGGTCAACCGGGCCGATTTCCGGCAGGTCTATGGCGGCGTCTATGTGACCGCCGCGCGCGACAATATCAGCGCCGATCTGCAACTGCGCCGCGAACGGACCCGGTTCACGCTGAACAACACCCCGCTGATTCAGGGCAGCGACGGGCTGGGGCTGACGGATGCGGATTTCAGCAGCAACGCCTGGACGCTCAGCGGGTCGCTGTCTTATGCGGTGCCGCTGGCCGATGGCTGGCAGGTGGTGCCCACGGCGGGCTTTGCCTTTTCCAACACCCGCACCAGCGCGGTGCATTTCGACGATGGATCGCGGCTGGAAGTCCGCGACAGCAGCAGCCGCGTGGGCTTTGCCGGGGCCACGCTGTCGCGCGGGACGGTGCTGCCCTCGGGGGTCGAGGCGGTGAACTACTATGCCACCGGCACGATTTACCGCGATTTCGCCGGTCGCGTCCAATCCGAGTTCAGCAAATATCGCGCCGATGGCAGCCTTGAACTGCGCGAGGATCTGGCATCCGACAACCTTGGCGTGTATGGCGAAGTGGGGATCGGTGCCGCCTATACGCGCGTGCTGCAACCCGGCGGCGATGGCCGGCCCAAACAGTTCAGCGCCTCGGTGCGTCTGGACGGGCGGAGCGGGGCGTCGCTGGACAGTGTCGGCATGACGGCGCAGATGCGGCTGCAATTCTGAAAAAAAGGAGCGGCGATGACACGGCGGATCACGCCACCGGCACCCTGCGGGCAGAGATCGGCATGATCCTGCCCTTGCCGCCTTTCCGCTATGACACCGGCACGGCCAGCGACACCGGGCTGGTGCGTGCGCATAACGAAGACAGCCTGCTGTCGCTGCCCGCCGCCGGGGTGTGGATGGTGGCTGATGGCATGGGCGGGCATGATGCGGGCGATGTCGCCGCCGCCATCATCGCCGAGGAAATCGAATCCGTCGGCATCGCCGTATCCACCCAAGATCAGCGCGCCCGCGTCGCGGAACGGCTGGGGCGCGCACATCACCGCATCACCGCCCATTCGCGCGAGATGGGGCTTGCCACCGTTGGCGCGACCGTGGCGGCGCTGCTGATCTTTGAAACCGGCTTTGCCTGCCTGTGGGCGGGGGACAGCCGCATCTATCTGCTGCGCGCCGGGCGGCTGTCGCGGCTGACCACCGACCATTCCGAGGTGCAAGAGCTGATCGACGCCGGACGCCTGACGGCGCAACAGGCGCGGACATGGCCGCGCCGCAATGTCATCACCCGCGCCATCGGCATCCATGACGGGCCGCATCTCGAAACCGTCACCGGCATGGTGATGCCGGGCGATGTGTTCCTGCTGTGCACCGACGGGCTGACCGAGCATCTGCCCGACCCCGACCTGACCGCCCTGCTGGCCGGGCAGGGGTCGGCTCAGGCGGTGGCGGATGCGCTGATCGCCGAAACCTTGCAGCGCGGGGCGCGCGATAACGTCACCACCATCGTGCTGCGCTGCCTGCCCACCGACGATGAAGCCGGGGATCAGCCATGACCCGGCCCGGCGACAACAACGGGGACCGGCGCGACGCCACCCATGTCACGCTGATCGCCCCCGCCGGGGCCGAGGATCGCACCGTCATCGCCGCGCCGCCCGCCGTGACCATTCCGCCGCTGTCGCCCGCCCGTCCGGTCGCGCCCGGTGTGCTGATTAACAACAACTACCGCGTGCAGCAGATGCTGTCTCAGGGCGGGATGGGCGAGGTTTACCGGGCCGAGAACGTGTTCACCGGCGATCCTGTCGCGCTCAAGATCGTGCTGTCCAGTCTGGCCAGCGATGACGGCATCATCCAGATGTTCATGCGCGAGGCGCGGATTCTCGGGCAGCTGACCGATGACGCCATCGTGCGCTATCACAATTTTGTTCTGGATCAGGGGCTTGGCCGCTATTGCCTGATTATGGAGTTCATCGACGGCACCACCATCTGGGATCACGTCGATGTTCATGGCCCGATCCGCGCCCGTGATGCGCTGAACCTGATCGCGCGGCTGGCCGAGGGGCTGGCCAAGGCCCATGCCCGTGGCGTGACGCACCGCGATCTGTCGCCCGACAATGTGATGCTGCGCGGCGATGATCTGAACCAGCCGGTTCTGATCGACTTTGGCATCGCCCGCGCCACCGATATGGGCGAAGGCGTGCTGGCGGGCCGGTTCGCGGGCAAGTTCAAATATATCGCGCCCGAACAGCTTGGCCATTACGGCGGCGAGGTGGGGCCGCGCGCCGACATCTATGGCATGGCGCTGATGATCGCGGCGGTGCTGCGCGGCACGCCGCTGGACATGGGCGCCTCGGCCGAAGAAGCAACGGCGGCGCGGCGGCAGATCCCTGATCTGAGCGGCATCCCGCACGAGGTTTATCCGCTGCTGCAATATATGCTGGAGCCTGACCCGGCGGCGCGCCCGGCCAGCATGTCGGATGTGGCGGCGATGGCGGCTGATCCGACGCGGATTCCGCAGCATTATCGCCATCCGCTGTGGGGGGCTGCGGCGGTGGCCGATCACCCGGCCCCGGCTGCACCTGCCGCGCTGCCCCTGTCGCCGCCGCGCCGCCGCGCGCGGGTTCTGGCCGGGGCGGCAGGCGTGGTGGCTGTGGCGCTGACCGCCGGCTGGCTGGCGCTGCGCGGCGGGGATCAGCCGGTGCCGCCGCCCTCGGTCCCCGCTGCCGCGCCGTCGGCAACGGCGCTGCCGCCGCGCGATATGGCGACGCGCGACGGCTTTCTGGCCGGGTTCGACCTTGGTTCCTGCGTGCAGGTTCACCGGCTGACGTCGGGGCTGGATGCCGGGCGCTTGTCGGCGCTGTCGGCAGGCCCGGTCGATTTCGCCCCGCTGCTGGCGGGATACGAGACCGCCTTTGGCGCCAGCCCCGCCCTGCTGGACAACCGGGTGACACAGGCCCAATGCCCGGCGCTGGATTTCGTGCAAGAACTTCAGGGCCGGGCCGAGCTGGCCCCGGCTCTGACGCTGGACAGTCAGGCGGTGGCGGGCGGCACCGGCACCGTCGCGGGCAGCCTGCGCGATCTGCGCGGGCGGTTTTTGTGGCTGTTTCTGGTGGCGGCTGACGGCACCGTGCATGACCTGTCGGCGCGGCTGACCGCGCATCCCGATGGCCGGATGACCTTTGCCTTTGCGATGGCGGCGCAGCCCGGCGCGTTGCCCGAACCGCAACTGATCGTTGCGCTGGTCAGCCGTGATCCGCTGGTTGCGCCGGTGGCGGCAACGGCTGCGGGCGAACCCGCCGCCGATCTGCTGCCGCGCGTGCTGGATGAGATCAGGGCCACAGGCGGCGCTGCCGCCGCCGATGTGACCTTTTTCCAGTTGCTGCCGCCCGAGGCCGCAGAGGCGGGCTGACCGCCTTAGCCCAGCTTGACCGCTTTCGCGCCCCAGATGTCGTCCATATAGCCGCGGATCGTGCGGTCCGACGAAAAGAACCCCGACCGCGCGATGTTCAGCGTGGCCATCCGGTCCCAGCGGGCATGGTCGGCATAGGCGGCATCCACCTGCCGCTGGCTGGCGAAATAGCTGTCGAAATCCGATGCCACAAGGAAGGGATCGTCGTTCCACGTCCGGTCCAGCAGCGTGTTGAAGCGATCCGTTGCCCCGTCCGAGAACCGCCCCGTCGCGATCGCCACCAGCGCCGCTTTCAGTTCCGGGCTGGATTCGATCGCCGCGCGGGCATGGCCGGGCTGCGCGACCTGCGCCTGTGCCTGTTCCGCATCCATGCCGAACAGGAAAAAGTTCTCTGCCCCGACCAGTTCGCGGATTTCCACATTCGCCCCGTCCAGCGTGCCGATGGTCAGCGCGCCGTTCATGGTGAATTTCATGTTGCCGGTGCCGGATGCCTCTTTCCCGGCGGTGGAGATCTGTTCCGACAGGTCCGCCGCCGGGATCAGCCGTTCCGCCATCGAGACATTATAGTTCGGCGGATAGGCCACTTGCAGCAGGTGTTTCGTGACCGGATCGTTGTTCACCACCCGCGCGACCGAGTTGATGAGATAGATCACATCCTTGGCCAGCCAGTAACCCGGCGCGGCCTTGCCGCCGAAAATCTTGACGCGCGGCGTCCAGTCGGCGTTCGGCGCGTCGTGCATTTTCTGCCACAGGGCGATGGTTTCCAGAATGTTCAGCAACTGCCGCTTGTATTCGTGGATACGTTTCACCTGCACATCAAAGATGGCGTCGGGATCGGCCTTGACCCCCAGCCCGGCCAGCAGGTTTTCGGCCAGCGCGACCTTGTTCTGCCGCTTGGCCGCGCGCAGGCGATCCTGAAAACCGGCGTCATCGGCGTGGTTTTCCAGCCGCGACAGTTCGGCCAGATCGGTGGTCCAGCCGGTGCCGATGCTATCATCCAGCAGATGTGCCAGCGGCGGGTTCGCCATCCGCAGCCAGCGGCGCGGGGTGACGCCGTTGGTCTGGTTCAGGATGCGGTCGGGGTGCAGCCGGTGCAGATCGGCAAACACGGTCGAGCGCACCAGATCGGTGTGCAGCGCCGACACGCCATTGACCTTGCCCGCCATGATAAAGGCCAGTTCACCCATATGCACATGATCGTCGCGCACGATGGCGGTGCTGTCGCCGCCGCCGGTGGCGGCACGGTGATCGGCGTCGATCATTTCCACGATCTGCATATGACGCGGCAGGACGCGACCGAACAGCCATGTCGGCCAGCGTTCCAGCGCCTCGGGCAGCAGGGTGTGGTTGGTATAGTTCAGCGTGCCGCGCGCGATGTCGCGGGCCTCGGCAAAGTCAAAGCGGTGGTCGTCCATCAACTGCCGGATCAGTTCCGGCCCGGCGATGGCGGGGTGGGTGTCGTTCAACTGGATCGCCACCTTTTCCGGCAGCAGGCGAAGATCGCCATGTTCGCCCATGAAGCGCCGCAGGATGTCATGCAGGGCGGCGGCGGTCAGGAAATATTCCTGCTTCAGCCGCAGTTCCTTGCCCTGTTCGGTGGTGTCGTCGGGATACAGCACGCGCGACAGGGTGCGGGCCAGCGCCTCGGGGGCGGCGGCGGCGGTGTAATCGCCGGCGTTGAAACGGTGCAGGTCGAACAGCGTCGTCGGATGCGCCCCCCACAGCCGCAGCGTGTTGGCCCAATGCCCGCCCCAGCCGATGACCGGGGTATCATAGGCCCGCGCCTCGACGCTTTCGGAAGGGTGCCAGACGGCGCGGCCATCGACATGTTCGACATGGCCCTTGAAGCCGATGACATAGGCCGATTCCGGGCGGGTGAATTCCCACGGGTGCGACTGGTCCAGCCAATCTTCGGGCGATTCGACCTGACGGCCGCCTTCGAACCGCTGCCGGAACAGCCCGTGTTCATAGCGGATGCCATAGCCATAGGCCGGGCATTGCAGCGATGCCAGCGATTCCATGAAACAGGCGGCCAGACGGCCAAGGCCGCCATTGCCAAGCGCCGCATCGGGTTCATCCGACAGCACCGCATCGCGGTCCAGCCCAAGGCTGGCAAAGGCGGCGTCCATTTCCTGATCCAGACCAAGGTTGATGATCGCATCGCCCAGGATACGGCCGATCAGAAACTCCATCGACAGATAGTAAACCCGCTTGGCCTGCTGGTCATAGGTGGCGCGGGTGGCGGCAAACCATGGGCCGACCATCAGATCGCGAATGGTGTGGCTGACAGCCATCCGCCAGTCATAGGTGCTGGCGTGTTCGGCATCCTTGCCGATGGTAAAGGTCAGGTGGTGCTGAATCTGACGGACCAGATCATCAGTGGTCGGCGCGGTCAGGGGATCAGTCATTTCAATGACTCCAACAATGCTTCAGGTCATCCAAACGCGGCCATAAGGCGGCAGGGCAAGGTTGCCGCCGTGCAGCGTGACCACGGCATCGGACAGCAGATCCCGCATGTCCTGCACGCCATGATAGCGCAACCAGTGGCCGGGCACCTGTTGCCAGTTTTCGGTGAAATTGAAAAGACACAGAATAGTGCCGGTGGGGGAACGCCGCGCAAAGGCAAAGATCGCCGGGTTTCCGGCATCCAGCACATCGGTGGCGATGCCGCCGTGCAGGCCGGGCGTCGCGGCGCGGCGGGCCATGATGGCACGGGTGCCGTGCAGGATCTGGCCCTCGGGCGAATCGGGGGCGGCCTCGGCATGGGCCACGCGGTCCCAGTCCATGACGGGGCGGTGAATCCAGCGGCTGTCATGGGCGTGGTCGGGCCGGTCCAGATAGGCGTGATCGTTCAGCAGCCCGATTTCGTCGCCCATATAGATCAGCGGAATCCCGCCCCATGCCGCGATCAGCGCGGTGCCCATCAGAATGCGGTTCACCGCCAGTTGCCGTTTGTGATCGTCCGCCGCCCTCTCCAGCCCCGCGAGCGAGGCAAAGCTGCCGGAAATCCGCTTGTCGCCGGTTTCGGGGTTCACCTGAAACAGCGCCCCGCTGGCAAAGCTGCCGGGAAAGCTGCCGTCATAGAAATTCGACAGGAACCCGCGATGGCCCGAACCGGAAATCCCCAGTGCGCCCGCGTCTTCGTCTGTGATGGCCCAGCCGATGTCGTCGTGACAGCGGATATAATTGGCATAGGTCGCATTGGTCAGCCGCGCGGGGAAATGTGTGCGCAGCACATGGGTCATCAGCCGGGTGTCGCGCGTGGCCAGCGCGGCCCAATATTGCACCATCAGGCTGTTGTGATAGGCAAGGTTGCCTTCGTGCCCGTCATGTTCGCCACGCCCGAAATAGGTCAGCATCTCGGCCGGGCCGACGATGGCTTCCTCCAGGTGGATGGCGGCACCGGCGGCGATGCGGGTGCAGGCGCGCAGGGCGCGCAGGATGGCGTGAACCTCGGGCTGGCTCTGGCAGGTGGTGCCCATGCGTTTCCACATAAAGGCCACCGCATCCAGCCGCAGCACATCGACGCCCTTGTTCGCCAGATTCAGCATGATCTGCACGATTTCCAGAAAAACGCGCGGATTGGCCCAGTTCAGATCCCATTGATGTTCGTTGAAGGTGGTCCAGACCCATTTGCCGAATTCAGGGTAATGGGTAAAGCTGCCCGGCGCGGTGTCGGGGAAAATCTCGATCAGGGATTGTTCGTAACGGCGCGGCAGGGTGTCGTCGTCGAACATCAGATACATGTCCTGATATTCGCGGTCGCCGCCTGCCGCCTTGCGCGCCCAGTCGTGTTCCTTGGCGGTGTGGTTCAGCACCAGATCAATGCACAGCGACATGCCGCGTTCGCGCAGTGCGGTGGCCAGCTTGGTCAGGTCGGCCATACTGCCCAGATCGGGGTTGGTGCGGGTGTAATCCATCACCGAATAGCCGCCGTCGCTGTCGCCGGGGCGCGGCATCAGGCAGGGCATCAGGTGAACATAGGTCACGCCCAGCGATTGCAGGTAATCCAGCCGGTTGTGAATATCGGCGATCTTGCCCGCAAAGCGGTCGATATAGAACACATAGCCCACCATGCGCGGGCGTTGAAACCAGTCGGGTTCCAGATCGCGGACCAGATCCAGCCGTTTCAGCGCGGGCGGGCGGGCGCGCCAGTTGTCGCGCAGCAGCTGATCCAGCCTGGTGCAGAATTCCGCGAAATCGGCGCGCTGGCCATACAGCCGTTCCAGCATCGGCCACAGATCGGGCGCGCTGCGGGCCATGCGCAGATCGAAGATGTCGTTGCCCTTGGCCTGAGCAGAGGCAGGGCCGGGCGTGGGGGCGGATGCGTCGGATTGAACAGTCATTGGTTACGAACCTCGGGGCTCAAATGAAACGCCGCCACACTGTCGGCGGCGATGGATTCGGATGCGCCGGCGGGGGCGGCGGCAAAGGCATCGGGGCGGGCGGTGTCCAGCGCGCGCTGCCAGCGCAGGCCCGGCGGCGGGTCGGGCAGGCGCACCTGAGTGGCCTCGCCCGCGTTGAACACCAGAAACAGCGCGCCTTCGCGGGCGGCATAATCGGGCGTGCCGGATGCCATGCGCTTTTCCACCGCCAGCAGGCGCAGGTCGGGGTCGGTCCAATCGGCGGTTTCCATCGGGGCGCCATCGGCGCGGCGCCAGAACAGATCGGGCAGGCCGTCCTGCGGGCGGGGCTGCGAATGCAGGAACCGGCGCTGCCGCAGGATCGGATGGGCGCGGCGAAAGGCGATCAGCGCGCGGCAAAAGGTCAGAAAGCCCCGGTCGGCCCGGCCCCAATCCAGCCAGCCGATGGGGTTGTCCTGACAATAGGCGTTGTTGTTGCCCTGCTGCGAATTGCCCAGCTCGTCGCCCGCCAGCATCATCGGCGTGCCCTGCGACAGCATCAGCGTGGCCAGCAGGTTGCGCCGCCGCCTTTCGCGCCGGGCGGTCAGGGCGGGATCGCGCGATGGCCCCTCGGTTCCCATATTGTCCGACAGGTTGTGGTCGTGGCCGTCGCGGTTATCCTCGCCATTGGCGTCGTTGTGTTTATGGGCGTAGCTGACCGTATCCATCAGCGTAAAGCCGTCATGCGCGGTGACAAAGTTCACCGAGGACGTCGCCAGCCGCCCGTCGCGATCGAACCGCGCCGAAGATCCGGCGATACGCTTGGCCAGCTTGCCGGTCAGCCCGGCATCGCCGCGCCAAAAGCTGCGGATCTGATCGCGGAAACGGTCGTTCCATTCGGCAAAGGGCGCGGGAAAATTGCCAAGCTGATAGCCGTCATCGCCGATGTCCCACGGCTCGGCGATCAGTTTCACCTGCGCCAGCACCGGGTCCTGGCGGATGGCCTGAAAGAACGGCGCCTGCGCGCTGAACATGCCGCCGGTGCGCGCCAGCACCGGGGCCAGATCAAAGCGGAACCCGTCCACCCGCATCACCTGCACCCAATAGCGCAGCGAATCCATAACCATGCGCAGCACAAAGGGGTTGTCGAAATTCAGCACATTGCCGGTGCCGGCATCGTTGACATAGAACCGTCGATCTTCGGTCAGGCGGTAATAGCTGGCATTGTCCAGCCCGCGAAAGTTCAGCGTCGGGCCAAGCTGGTCGCCCTCGGCGGTGTGGTTATAGACGACATCCAGAATCACCTCGATCCCGGCGGCGTGAAAGCGGGCGACCATCTGCTGAAATTCCGCGATGCTGTCGCCGCACAGATACCGGGGGTCGGGCGCGAAAAAGCCCATGGTCATATAGCCCCAGTAGTTGCGCAGCCCCCGGTCCACCAGAAAGCGGTCGTTGATGAAGGCCTGCACCGGCAGCAGTTCGATGGCGGTGATCCCCAGCCGGGTCAGGTGATCCAGCACCGGATCGGATGCCATGGCCTGAAACGTGCCCGGATGCGCAATATCGCTGCGCTGCGCGGTCATGCCTTTGACATGCGCCTCGTAGATCACCGTTTCCGACAGCGGGCGTGCGGGGGCGCGGTCATCGCCCCATGAAAAGGCCGGGTCGGTGACGACACAGCGGGGCATGAAGGGCGCACTGTCGCGCGCGTCAAAGCTGACATCGCCCAATGGGTCGCCGGGGCGATAACCATACAGCGCATCGTTCCAGCGCGGATGCCCGGTCAGGCGGCGGGCATAGGGATCGAGCAGCAGCTTGTTGGGGTTGAAACGGTGGCCGTCCTCGGGGCGATAGGGGCCGTGGACGCGATAGGCGTAACGCTGGCCGGGGTGCAGCCCGGCGATATGGCCGTGCCAGACATGGCCATCCCGTTCCGGCAGGTCGATGCGGGTTTCGCGGCCAGCCGCGTCGAACAGGCACAGCTCGACCCGGCTGGCATGTTCGGAAAACACCGCAAAGTTGACCCCGCCGCCGTCAAAGCTGGCGCCAAGCGGGGCCGGGCGGCCTGCGGTCAGGGACAGCGCCGCGCTCATGCCGGGGTGCCGGGCAGCAGGTCGCGATAGATCGCGGCATAGGCGCGGGCCGACTGATCCCAGCCCACCGGCTGCGCCATGGCATTGGCCTGCATCTGCGCCCAGATGCCGGGCTGGCGATACAGCGCGGCCAGATCGCCTAACGCATTGCGCAGCGGCTGCGCGCCCACGGGGCTGAACTGGATGCCGGTTGCCACGCCGCGCGCCATCGCCGCGGGCGAGGCGTTGATGACCGTATCGGCCAGCCCGCCGGTCAGCGCCACCACCGGCAAGGTGCCATAGCGCAGCCCATACATCTGCGTCAGCCCACAGGGTTCAAAGCGCGAGGGGATCACGATGGCATCCCCCCCCGCCATCATCCGATGCGACAGCGCCTCGTCATAGCCGATGCGGATGGCGACATTCGGGTGATCGGCGGCAGCAGCGCGAAAAGCGTCTTGCAGCGATGCCTCGCCCGACCCCAGCAGCGCCAGCTGCCCGCCCTGTTCCAGCAGCGCGGGCAGCGCCTGAATCAGCAGGTCCAGCCCCTTTTGATGTGACATCCGGGATACGACGATGCACAGCGGCCCCGGCGCATCCTGGGGCAGGCCGAATTCGCGTTGCAGCAGCGTCTTGTTCGCGGCTTTGCCATGGGCGTCGGCATAGGGCTGAATCAGCGGGTCGGTGGCGGGGTTCCACACATCCGTGTCGATGCCGTTCAAAATACCGATCAGATCGGCCTGGCGGTGGCGGATCACGCCGTCCAGCCCCATGCCGAATTCCGGCGTCATCAGTTCGCGCGCATAGGCGGGTGATACGGTGGTGATCCGGTCCGCCCCCATCAGCCCGGCCTTGAGCGCCGAGACATGGCCGTAAAACTCATACGCGCCGGAATGATAGCGCGCCGGGTCCAGCCACAGCGCCGGGATGCGGCTGGCGTCCGCCGGGCCGGTAAAGGCGATGTTGTGGACCGTCATCACCACGCGCGTGTTGCCCCGGCCCAGATTGTGCAGATATTCGGGGATCAGCCCGGCCTGCCAGTCATGGCCGTGCAAGACATGGGGGCGCCAGCCATCGGCCAGCCCCTGCCGCGCGATCTGCGCCGCCACCCAGGACAGCGCGGCAAAGCGTTCGGGATTGTCCCACCAGTCGCGCCCGTCCGGGTCAAGATAGGGGTTGCCGCCCCGCGCGAACAGATGCGGCGCATCCAGCACCAGCAGATCCAGCCCCGCCGCCGTGCCCGCCAGCACCCGCCCATGCCCGCCGAACAGATGCTCGAACGCGGCCACCGGCCCCGCGCCGTCCAGCGCCTCGATCACCTCGGGGTAGCCGGGGATCAGCGTGCGCATCTGCACCCCTTGCGCCAGCAGCGCGCCGGGCAGGGCACCGGCCACATCGGCCAAGCCGCCGGTTTTTACCAGCGGCGCGCATTCCGAGGCGACCGACAGAACCCGGATCAGAGACCCTCGGCCCGCCGGTTCAGCATGTTCTGCGTTATCAGGGTGACGCCCCCTTCGCTGACCCGGAACCATTTCGCATCCTCCTGCGCATCCTCGCCGACGATCAGCCCCTCGGGGATGGTGACACCCCGGTCGATCACCACCCGTTTCAGCCGGGCGCGGCGGTGGACCGTCACATAGGGCAGCACAACGGCGTGGTCCAGCACCGCATAGCTGTTGGTCTGCACCTGCGTGAACAGCAGCGAGTTGCGGATTTCCGTGCCCGAGATGATGCAGCCGCCCGACACCATCGACGACACCGCGCTGCCGCGCCGGTCGGCCTCGTCATGGATGAATTTGGCGGGTGGGGCGCTTTCGGAATAGGTCCAGATCGGCCAGTCGCGATCCCACAGGTTCAGTTCGGGGGTGAAATCGGTCAGGTCGATATTGGCCTGCCAAAAGGCATCGACGGTGCCCACGTCCTTCCAATAGGTCGGCGCGCCGGGCGCACGCACGCAGGACGTGTCGAACCGATGCGCCATCGCCTTGCCGTGCCGCACGATCTGCGGGATCAGATCGTTGCCGAAATCATGGCTGGATTGCGAGTCATCGGCATCGCGGATCAGCAGATCGCGCAGGAACGCCCAGTTGAACACATAGATCCCCATCGAGGCCAGCGACATCTCCGGGTTGCCCGGCATCGGCGGCGGGTCGGCGGGCTTTTCCTGAAACGAGGTGATCCGCCCGCCCTGATCCACCGCCATCACGCCAAAGGCCGACGCCTGCGCGCGGGGCACGGTCAGGCAACCGATGGTCACATCGGCGGCGTTTTCCACATGTTCGCGCAGCATCTGGCTGTAATCCATCTTGTAGATGTGATCGCCCGCCAGAATGACGACATAATCCACGTCATAGCTGTCCACGATGTCGATATTCTGCGCCACGGCATCGGCGGTGCCGCGATACCAGTGATCTTCGCTCATCCGTTGCGATGCGGGCAAGATGTCCAGAAATTCGTTGCGCTCGGCGCGGAAAAAGTTCCAGCCGCGTTGCAGGTGGCGGATCAGGCTGTGGGCCTTGTATTGCGTCGCCACGGCAATCTTGCGGATGCCGGAATTCATCGCGTTCGACAGGGCAAAGTCGATGATCCGGGTCTTGCCGCCGAAATAGACGGCGGGTTTGACGCGCCGGTCGGTCAGTTCGTGCAACCGGCTGCCCCGGCCCCCGGCCAGCACAAAGGCCATGGCGCGGCGTGTCAATTGGCGGCTGTCAGGCATGGCTTTCCCCTTGCGTTGCGTCTGCATCGGTATTTGCGACAAAGATCACCACCGACAGCGGCGGCAGGGTGATTTCCAGCCGCGCGGGCTGGCCGTCGTGGCTGTCAGGGGTTGCCGCGACCCCGCCCAGATTGCCGCGCCCGGCCCCGCCATAGATTTCCGCGTCGGTGTTCAGCGCCTCGCGCCAGAACCCGGCCTGCGGCACCCCGACACGAAACGCGGGCCGTTCCACCGGGGTAAAGTTGCACACCACGACCACCGGCGCATCGTCCGGCCCGCCACGGCGGATAAAGGAAAACGTCGATTCATCGGCATTGGTGGCGATCCACTGGAACCCGGCGCCGTCGCAATCATGCAGATGCAGCGCCGGTTCGCCGCGATAGAGCGTGTTCAGATCGCGCACCAGCCGCTGCATCCCCTTGTGCAAGGGCTGGTCGGCGGCGTGCCAGTTCAACTCGCCATTGTGGTTCCATTCCTCGGGCTGGGCAAATTCGCAGCCCATGAACAACAGCTTTTTGCCCGGATGCGCCCACATAAAGCCGTAATAGGCGCGCAGATTGGCGAACTGATCCCATTCGCTGCCCGGCATCTTGCGCAGCATCGAGCCTTTGCCATGCACGACTTCATCATGGCTGATCGGCAGGATGAAGTTTTCCGAAAAGGCGTAGATCAGGCCAAAGGTCATCTGGTTGTGGTGATGCTTTCGATACACCGGATCGCGCTGCATATAGCGCAGCGTGTCGTTCATCCAGCCCATGTTCCACTTGTAACCGAACCCCAGCCCGCCCGCATCGACCGGGGCCGACACCTTGGGAAAGGACGTGCTTTCCTCGGCCACGGTCATGATGCCGGGGGTTTCGGCATAGGCGGCGATGTTCATGTTTTGCAGAAAAGCGATGGCTTCGTAATTTTCGCGCCCGCCGTCGCGGTTGGGCACCCACTGGCCTTCGCTGCGGGAATAGTCGCGATACAGCATCGAGGCGACCGCATCCACCCGCAGCCCGTCGATGTGATATTCCTCCAGCCAATACAGCGCGTTGGCGATCAGAAAGTTCTGCACCTCGGTCCGGCCATAGTTATAGATCAGGGTGTTCCAGTCCTGATGGAACCCCTCTTTCGGGTCGGCATGTTCATACAGCGCGGTGCCGTCGAACCGGGCCAGCCCATGCGCATCGGTCGGGAAATGCCCCGGCACCCAGTCCAGCAGCACCCCCAGCCCGGCACGGTGTGCGGCATCGACCAGATCGCGGAATTCATGCGGCGGGCCAAAGCGGACCGTCGGCGCATAAAGCCCCACCGGCTGATAACCCCATGATCCGTCAAAGGGAAATTCGGACACCGGCAACAGCTCGATATGGGTAAAGCCCATGTCGCGGACATAGTTCACCAGATCATGCGCCAGTTCCTTGTAGGACAGCGGGCGTCCGCCCTGATCCCATTTGCGCCGCCACGACCCCAGATGCACCTCGTAGATCGACACTGGCGCGCTGCGCGCATTGTGATCGGCGCGCGTGGCCATCCAGTCGCCATCGTGCCAGCCATAGCCGGAAATATCGCGCACCACGCTGGCCTTTTCCGGCGGATGCTGCGCGCCAAAGCCGACCGGATCGGCCTTTTGCAGCGGGTGGCCATCGGCGTCGATGATTTCGTATTTATACAGCGTGCCGTCATGCAGGCCGGGCATAAAGATTTCCCACACCCCTGCGGCACCAAGCCGCCGCATCGGGTGCCGCCGCCCGTCCCAGCGGTTGAAATCCCCCACCAGCGAAACCCGCTGCGCATTGGGTGCCCAGACCGCGAAATGCGTGCCCTGCGCGCCCTGATGTTCCATCACATGCGCGCCCAAGGCCCGCCACAATTGCCGATGCGTCCCTTCGCCCAGCAAATAGCGGTCGGTTTCGCCCAGCACCGGGGCAAAGCGATAGGGGTCGTCATAATCCTGCGACTGGCCATCGCCATAGGTGGCGCGCAGGCGGTAATCCCCCGATGCCAGCGGCGCGGCGAACAGATCGCCCGCGATCCGGCTCAGCTTTACATCGCCATCGCCGGTCAGCGCGGTCAGTTCGGCGGTGTCCGGCGACAGGGCGATCAGCCATGTGGTGCCGCCATCGTCATGCAGGCCAAGCCGGGAAAACGGGTCAGGATGCCGCCCCGTGTTCAATAGGGCGATGTCATCCTGCGTCAGAAAAGACGGCGCTTTCTGGTCTGTCATGGCGTTGCTTTTGTCCCCCCCGGCCGAATCCCGCCCAATGCCGGTTAACGCTAACGCTTGCCCGCGCGCCTTGCCAGCGATAATCGTGGAAAACCGGCCGATAAAGGGGGCAAACATGCGGGAATGGTGGCGTGATGCGGTGATCTATCAGGTCTATCCGCGCAGTTATCAAGATAGTGACGGCGATGGCATCGGCGACTTGCGCGGCATTACGTCGCGGCTGGACCATATCGCCGAACTGGGGGCCGATGCGATCTGGCTGTCGCCGATCTTTACCTCGCCGATGGAGGATATGGGCTATGACGTGTCGAACTATACCGACATCGACCCTCTGTTCGGGACGCTGGCCGATTTCGATGCGCTGATCGCGCGGGCGCATGATCTGGGGCTGAAGGTCATCATCGACCAGGTTATCAGCCACTCCAGCGACCGGCACCCGTGGTTCGACGAAAGCCGCACCAGCCGCGACAACCCCAAGGCCGACTGGTATGTCTGGGCCGATCCCAATCCCGACGGGACGCCGCCCAACAACTGGCTGTCGGTGTTCGGCGGGCCGGGCTGGGAATGGGAACCGCGCCGCCAGCAATATTACATGCACAACTTTCTGATCTCGCAGCCGGATCTGAACATGCACAACCCGGATGTGCAGGATGCGGTGACGGGCGCGATGCGGTTCTGGCTGGATCGCGGCGTGGACGGGTTCCGGCTGGATACGGTGAACTATTACTTCCAC
This sequence comes from Paracoccus sp. (in: a-proteobacteria), assembly GCF_030538755.1. GTDB lineage: Bacteria > Pseudomonadota > Alphaproteobacteria > Rhodobacterales > Rhodobacteraceae > Paracoccus. The sequence goes on from NZ_JAUNTJ010000008.1 coordinate 73,977, forward strand.
GACCGCGATCTGCGCGACAACCCGCCGCGGCAGCGCAAGGATAACAGCCCGATCAACCAGCCGTTCGATTTTCAGGATCACGTCCATTCCAAGAACCAGCCGGAAAACATCGCCTTTCTGGCCCGGCTGCGGGCGCTGACCGACGAATTCGACGGCCGCATGATGGTGGGCGAGGTGGGCGACGCGGGCGACACCGGTATTCGGCTGATGGCGCAATATACGGCGGGCGATCACATGCTGCACATGTGCTATTCGTTTGAAATGCTGGGGCCGGATTTCACCGCCGCGCATTTCCGCCGGGTGATACAGGGGGTGCGCGACGGTGCCCCCGACGGCCATTCCTGCTGGAGCTTTTCCAACCATGATGTGCCCCGCCACGTCAGCCGCTGGGCGCAGCACGGCACATCGCGCGTGGCGCTGGCGCGGCAGAGCGTGGCGATGCTGATGGCCTTTCCGGGCACCATCGGCATCTATCAGGGCGAGGAACTGGGCCAGACCGAAACCGTGATGACCTATGACGAGCTGACCGACGCGCAGGCGCTGCGTTACTGGCCCGAGGTCAAGGGCCGTGACGGTTGCCGCACGCCGATGGTCTGGGATGCAGACCAGCCGAACGCGGGCTTTTCCACCGGCAAGCCGTGGCTGCCGGTCAAACCGCCGCAGGCGGAACAGGCGGTGGCGCAGCAGGGGGATGACGGGGTGCTGGCGGCTTATCGCGATACCATCGCCTTTCGCCGCAGCCAGCCCTGTCTGCGGCAGGGCGACATCGCCTTTATCGACCTGCCCGAACCCGTGCTGGCCTTTCATCGCAGCCTGAACGGCCAGACCGTGACCTGCCTGTTCAACCTGTCGCCCGCGCCGGTCGCGCTGACGGTGGCCGGGACGGCGGTGACGGCCATTGGCCCCGGCCTTGGGTCGGTCAAGGGCGGGCAGATCAGCCTGCCGGGCAGCGGTTTCCTGTTCCTGCAATCACAGGATCAGCCGCCCGAGGTGGCGATGGCCTGAACCCGTCGCCAGACCCCGCCGCTGCGGTCAAAACCTTGGATGACGGTTTCGGTAAACTCGGCCGGGCCGCTCATCGGGCTGATGCGGCGGGTGATGGTCAGGGCGTCGCCATCCAGATCGAGGATGGCAAATTCGTTCTGGCGGTCGCCGGGGCGGTCGCACAGCGCCGTGCCGGCCTGAATTTGCAGCAAGGGCCGCCCCTCAAACGCGGCGGCCTGCCAGATGTGCAGATGCCCGCTGATGACGATCTGCGCCCCCGCCTGCTGCAAGGCGGCCAGGGCTTCGGGCGCGCCGCGGGCCAGTTGCTTGTCCACCTGCGGCAATTGTTCCAGCGGATGGTGCAGCATCACGATATTTGTCAGATCCGGCGACAGTGCCGCCACGGCCCGTTCACGCGCGGCCGTGGTGATCTGCCCGCGCTGCCATGCCAGCGGATCGACCGAGTTGACGCCGATCACCCGCAACCGCCCCGCATCGCGCAGCGGCGACAGATCGCCCCCCATATAGCGCCGCCAGTTGCGATAGGGCCGCGCCAGCCGTGAAAGCAGCCGATACAGCGGCACATCATGGTTGCCCGCCACGACGACCAGAGGCGCGGCCAGCCCGTCCAGAAAGCGGCGGGCCTGCTCAAATTGCGCGCTGCGGCCGCGATGGGTCACATCGCCCGCCACCACGATCAGATCGGGCCGCGCATCGTTCACCTGCGCCAGCAGCGCCGGAACAAGGGCGGCGCGGTGCATCCCGAAATGCAGATCCGACAGCAAGACCAGACGTGTCATGCCTGATCCTGTGACGCGGCGGGCAGCAGGACGGTCAGCGCGTTGCGGTGGACTTGCAGGCGGAACGGGCCGTCCATGCGGCTCTTTTCGCCGTCATGCGCCACCAGTTGCCGCGCGGGCCGGGTTTCGATGGTGATCTGATCCGTCACGATCAGGTCAAAGTCGCTGCCCCGCGCCGAGCGCCCAAAGGCCAGCCGCAGCGCCGCACCGATCAGCGGCCATGGGCGGCTGGCGTGGGCGATCATCAGCGCGAACTTGCCCGCCTCGATCGCCTCTTTGCCGTCCAGATCGAACTGCTCCATTTGCAGGCGGTTGTTGGCGACAAAGGCCAGTGCGGTGGTAAAGACACGCTCGCCCACGGTCAGCCGCATCGGACGGCGCAGGTTGCGCAGCGCCACGATGACCGACCAATAGGCGGCAATGCGGCTGCGGCCCCAGCGGCGATAAATATCCTCGCGCTGTTTCAGAATGTCGGGATAGGCGCCAAAGCTGACGTTGTTCAGAAACACCTGCCCGTTGATCGTGCCGACATGGATGCGGCCCGTCCGCCCGCCCAGCAGCGTTTCCAGCGCCTGTTCCGGCGTTTCGCCCACCCCCAGATCGCGGGCGAAATAGTTGAACGTGCCGCCGGGGATCACCCCCATCACCACGTCGCTGCCCGTCAGCGCGCCCGCGATGGCGGATTGCGTGCCGTCGCCGCCCACCGCGACGATCAGCGAAAACCCGTCGCTGACCGCCTGCCGCGCCAGTCGCGGCAGGTCATCGCCGCGCGCGGTGCGGATCAGCGAAAATTCGGCTGCGCGCGGGGCCAGTTCGCGTTCCAGCAAGATGGCGATGTCGTCGCCGGATTGCTTGCCGGACCCCGCGTTCAGGATCACGCAGACCCGCGCGCGGGACAGGTCGAACGGGGTGGTCGGATCGGGCATGGATCACCAGAGGCTAGGGCGGGGGCACAACAGTCGCCCCCTGCCAACACCTCAGATGATCGCAAGGTTCCCGGTGATGGCCGCAACGGCAAAGACGATCAGGTTGGCCACCGCATGGGCCAGGATCGCATCCGAAATCCGCCCGCTGCGCCGCGTGACCCAGGAAAAGGCCAGGCCGGCGATCAGCGCCTCGACCCAGCGATCATGCAGGGCGGCGAACAGAGCGGCGGTTATCAGCGCCGCCACCAGCACCCGCCACAGCGGCGCGGGCTGATCTGGCGCGCTGCCCCGGATGCGGCTTTCCAGATAATCGCGGAAGAACAGCTCTTCGACCAGAGGGACCAGCAGCACGGTGCCGATGCCCCGGAACAGATACCACAGCACCAAGGCCCCGCCGGTCAGCGCGCCATAGGGCGCCACCTCGGCCGGTTCGACCGGGACCATCACCCAGCCGATGCCAACCGCCGCCCCCACGGCCAGTGCCAAGGGCGAGATGCGCCAGTCAAGGCTGCGGATGAACGGCCAGAACAGCGCCACGGCAGCGGCCAGCAACAGCACGCGCGCCGGATAGAACATGGCGGGCGATTGCGTGATGGCGGGTACGACAACGGCGGTCAGCATGAACACCGCAAAGGGCAGGATGCGCGCCGCCTGCGGGTCGTGGCGCAGGGGCGGCGGGGCGACGAATTGCCGGGGGGCGGCATCCGCCGTGACGGTTCCGTAATCCTTGCGCAGCCACGGGATATTGCGGGCGACGCCGATAATCCCCAGTGCAATCAGGGTGAACATGATCCAGCCGGCATGGCTGTGAAAGCCGCCTGCGGCCAGTTCGGGCTGCCCCTCCAGCCCGATCATCATCAGCACGGCGATCCGCACCACGTTCAGAATGGCGCTGGCCAGAATACCCAGCGGATACAGGATCAACGCATGGGGAAAGCGGATTTCGGCGCGAAACAGCCACAGGTAAAGCGTGACGAACAGCGTGACCAGCGCGATACCCTCGACCCCGGAACAGACCGGCGCGATCGAGATGGCAAAGTTTTCGCCCCACAGGATTTTGGTTTCCGGTTCCGGCGTGATCGGATAGCCAAAGCCGCCGACGATGGCCACCACCGCGCGGAAGGTGATGTCGGCCACCGTGTCCAGATGCCAGATCGGTTGCAGCTTCATCGCCAGCGGCGGCGTCAGCATACCGGCGATGGCCGCCACCGGCAGGGCGGGGCCTGCCGCGCGCAAAAAGCGGCCCCAGCGGGCGGCGGGGGCCAGATACAGCGCCAGCCCGGCCAGCATCAGCGCCATGCCGCCGACCCAGAAGGCGAATGAGGGCAGCACCATCGACCGCGCCTCGGCGGTTTCGCGCAGGAACAGCACCGGCACAAAGGTCAGCGCAAAGCCAAGGGCGTTCAGCGCCAGCGGCCGCAGATCGCGGCCCGTATCCGACAGCAGATCGGCAAACAGGTTGCGCCGCAGCAGCGCAAACAGGCCAATCGCGGCGGCGGCGCAGTAAATGCCCGCCAGTGCCCGGCTGGCCCCGCCACAGGCCGCAGCAGGCCAGTAATCAAGACAGTAAAAATTGATGCCATGTTTGAACACCAGCCCGATGGCCAGCAGTTGCATGGCCAGCAGCGCGGCGGCAAAGATCAGCGGCCGGATGCGGGGGCGCGGATTGGTCTGTGCGGTCGCAAACATGGTAAACCCTTCCTCTTTATGGCGGCAGGCCCGCCTTGCGGGCGGACCTGCCAATGTTTCAGACCTCAATGAGATCAGGCCGCGCGGCGGCGGCGTTCCCAGGTCAGCAGCACGACGGCGGCCAGAGCGGCGATTGCCGCAGTGCCTTCCAGCGCGCTGATTTCCGGCACCAGCGTCGGGTCGCAGCCCGGACCAGTGCAGCCACCGGCCGCCTGAGCGGTCGAGGCGATCATCGAGGAGAGAGCGGCGGCAACGCCACCAAATGCGAACTTCTTCATGCTACATAGCTCCGTAACAACGAACGAGCGTCCAGGAGACCCGTTCACACACGACACAGGATCACCGGGTGGTGATCCAGATCCCGGTCCATGGACAACCGGGATTGCAACGCGGGGCCAGACAGGCCCGGCCCCGCGCTTTAGCCTGGATCAGCACAGGCAATCCAGTGCCAGATCATTCCAATTTACACCGATAATGAACGGTTGTTCGTGGTCGCCGTTCTGGCCGGTCGGCTCAAGGATCAGGCCGATGATGTCGCCCTCGCCCGCTTCAAAGCCGTTACCCTGCGCCATGGCCATGTCGTAGATTTCCTGCGCATTGGCCGTGGTGCCGTAGTTATAGTCATCCTGCACGAACACGATACCGTCGGTCAGACCCCAGATGGCGCCCTGAATTTCGGCTTCGGTGTAGGTGCCACCTTCGCCGTTGTCCATCGAGCCAAAGTCCTGATTCAGGATCCAGTTCACCTTGTCCAGGTTCTGCGGCAGCGGGATTTGCGTGCTGCTGGGAACCGAGTCGGCGTCGGCCAGATAGATATTGACCGGCAGGTTGGTGCTCAGCGGCAGGTTGTCATAGGCGGACACGCAATAGGCGATGTCGAAGGTCTTGCCGTCCAGACGATCGTCGCCGGTGCCCGTCACCGTGGCGGTGTAGAAAGAGCCGTCGGACGAACGATCCAGCGTCACACGCAGCACGCCGCTGTCGGGCAGGCTGGCCGCGATGCTTTCCAGCGTGTTGGTCACGCCGCACCACTTCATGTTGACCGCCGCGCTGGCGGTGCCGCCCATGCCGTCGCTGATGGAATAACCATAGTTGACGGTGGTGCTGGTGCCGACGATCTGATCTTCGTAGCTGGTGCCCGAGGCGTCGAACACAAGCTGGCCGCTGGTCAGGGTGACGCGGACGCCATCCGACAGGGTCAGCGTCTGGCCATCGGCAATCGCCCGGCCCGCCACATGGGTGATGCTCAGCGCATCGCCGTCTGCGTCGGTGTCATTGGCCAGCACGTCCACGGTCACGGGTTTGTCGGCGCAGGTGTGGGCGCTGTCGTTGTTCGCAACCGGGGCACGGTTGTCGAGGACCAGACCGGCATCGACAGTCAGGTTGGCTTCACCGACCGCCAGCGAGATGGTGCCGGTGCGGCCGGTGGCCTGTGCGGCGTCGCTGTCGATGGCGTCGTCGCTGCCAGCATTCGCGGTGGTAAAGCTGTAACCATCGGGGCGGGCAAAGCCGACCTGATAATCGCCAGCCTGCAAGCCGGTGAACAGGTATTTGCCGTTCGCGTCGGTGGTGGTGGTCGCCACCACGGCGCCGGTCGCGGCGTTATACAGGGTCACGGTCACGCCGGCGCGGCCGGTGTCGCCATTGTCCTGAATGCCGTTGCGGTTGCTGTCCACCCAGACGTAATCGCCCAGCGAAGCGGTGCCCGGATCCTTGTAACCGGCGTCCACGTCCTTGACGTTCTGGCCGATATTCACCGTATAGCTGCCGGTCTGGCCCGTCGAGGGGTTGGCGTCGCTGTCGATGGTGTCGTTGTTGCCGACATTCGCGTCGGTCAGCACGCGGCCATCCGCATCGGTCGGGAAGACAACGGTATAGCTGCCCGCGTCCAGACCGTCGAACTTGTAGGAACCATCGGCGCCGGTCACGGTCACGGCAACGACATTGCCGTTGGCGTCCAGCAGTTGCACGGTCTGGCCGGGGATGCCGGGTTCGTTGTTGTCCAGCCCGTCCTTGTTCTGGTCAAGGAACGCACGGCCTTCCAGCGAGGCGGTGCCGGGGTCTTTCAGACCGGCATCGACATCGCTGGTGGTTTCGCCCGCGACGACGGCATAGGCACCGGTGCGGCCGGTCGAGACATTGGCATCGCTGTCGATGGTGTCGTCATTGCCGACGTTCTGCTGGGTCAGCACACGACCGTTGACCGAGGTCGGGAACACAACGGTATAGTTGCCCGGCTGAAGGTTGCTGAACAGATAGGAACCATCGGCGGCGGTGGTGGTGGTGCCGACCACGTTGCCGTTGGCGTCCAGCAGTTGCACGGTCACGCCCTGCACGCCGGGTTCGCTGTTGTCCAGCCCGTCCTTGTTCTGGTCGATGAACACACGGCCTTCCAGTGCGCCGACGCTGGGACCGCTGGGGCACAGGGTCAGCTTGTCGATCTTGGCATATTCGCAATATTTGCCTTCGGCGCTCAGCTTGATGACATCGCCGGGTTTCAGGTCGAGGTTCTCGATCGTCACCTCGTTCCAGCGGTTGTTGTCTTTGTTCAGGCTGACCGTCTGGACCAGCTTGTTGTTGACATAAACCCGGATCGACCCGCTGCCCGCCGTATCGGTATAGCGCAGGGTCATGTCGAATTCGCCCGCCGGACCCTTGTAGGTCGTATAGGCATAGCCGCTGTAACCGGTCAGGCCGATGACCTTGCCTTCCGACGCGCCCGAGGTGGTGCCGACGCGCATGTTGCACAGCTGCATGGATTCAGCTTCGATGACCTGACAGGCGGGGGTGCCTTCGTCCACGTCCTTGACGCAAACGCTCAGCTCTTTGTTGGCGACGCCGCCCTTGCCGTCGTCCACGGCCACGATCACCTTATAGGTGTTGGTGCCGGCCTTGGAACCGGGGGTTTCGTAATCGGGGGCCTTTACAAAGCTCAGCTCGCCGGTTTTGGCGTCGATGGTGAACGAACCGGCATCGGTGCCGCCCACGATCTTGAACGTCAGCGAGTCGCCGTCCGCGTCGGTGGCGTTCAGCTTGATGACCAGCTTGTTGTTTTCGTCAACGCAGAACACGCCGTCCTTGGGGACGTTGGTAAAGGTCGGCGGGGTGTTCGGCGGGGCCGAGGAACCGGCGCCCAGGCAGTTGTAGTTGATCCACGAACCCGAAACCGCGCAGGTCTGCACGACGGACAGGCTGACACCGGCCGGAGGGGTGGCGCCATAGAAGGTGAAATAGCCGTTGCCCGCACCGGGGGAATCATGGCCTTCGACGATGATGTCGATCAGGTAATAGGACTTGCCGTCCGAACCTTTCAGCACATGGTATTTGTCAGCATACATCTTGCAGCCGGTGCCGGTGCCGTTGAGGGTGGCGTCCTGACCCGAACGGTCGCTGGACTGGGTGCGGCCGGTCCACCAGTTCTTGGAACCGCCGCTCAGCGCGCCGTCATCGTCCTTGGTGGACATGGTGACGGTGGGCGCTTTCGGCATCACGAAGGTGTCGCCCCGGCCAAAATCCGATCCGTTCTTGCCGTTGGCCAGCAGATCGGCTTCGGTGAAAGCCGTCCATGTATAGGTTTTTGTGGTGCTATAGTAATACGTCACTGTTGTCCCTCCTGAGTGCCGGACTGCCTGTTGACATAAGGCAAAAGTAAACCACCCCACCGGAACGACCGGCGAGCAATATAAACTACAGAAGAAGCGGGCCATCACCGGGCTGCCGCGCCCCGCAATACGGGGTGCGGCAGAACCTTTTGTCTGATCCCTGTTCCACCGAGGACAACCTAACGCAACGGCAGTTAAAGTTCATGTGAAAATTTAATAATTTCGGTTCAGTTTTCTCTGTTTCTGGCGGGCATCCTGCTGACACTGCATAAAGTCCGCACATTTCCACAACTTGGGATGGTAAATTGGCTTAATATTTTTTGTCCGCAGGCGCCGATCCGCCGAGACGGCTTGCGTCAGGTGATTCGCGCTGCCTGTGGCGGGTGTCTGGCGGGCCTCGAATTTTTCAAAGCGGTTCAGTTTTCAGATAAAATTATGCAATTTCAGATGGATGTATGGCATTGCCATTCGGGTGTCCGTCGTGGTGCGATGGCGGCTTGCGGTAGCTTTGCACCATTCCTGCCGCGTAACTGAACGATTCGTCGGAAATATGCCTCGGCGGCGTTTCGCTTATCGCCGGGTGCTTTATTACCGCACGCGCTGTTTTTGAAAATCAGTTTAGTTTTTCAGTCTTGCCGCGATCTGTTGCGATCTGTGCATTTCGCGCTGCGGTAAATATCGGAGGGCCTATATCATAAAGAACTGAGCCGCTGCCGTGCGGTTATTGCGTTCCGCGATGCACGCCGCGCCGGGTCGGGCGCGGCGGTGCTGGGGCAGGGCACAACTGCAAGCGGTGTGTGGCGCGGTTGCCCGGTGGTCGGAAAGTGGCAAAAGCGACCCTGACCATAGCCAGTTCACAGTGTCAGGTGCGACCTGTCCAAAGACAGGTTTTATGCCTGGCTCCCTTCGGTTGTATGCAGCAGGCGCGCGGCATCGCGATCCTGACAGCGGGCAACCCAGTTCCTGACCGCTGGCGTCGTGGGCATCTGATCGCCAACCCATGCGAACGGCCCCACGCACAGCAGATCGGCCGCGCTGCAATCATCACCCAGCAGATAGGGCTGCTGCGTCAGCACTTCGTCCAGCCGGGCAAGGGCGGTGTCGTAATCGCGCAGGCTGGCGGTAATGGTGGGGTGGTTGATCCCGGCCCACATCAGGATCGCGACGGGTTCGAAAACCCCCTGATACCAGATCAGCCACGGCAGATAGGCGCCGCGCTGCGGGTGCCCGACCGGACGCCCCAGCGGGCTGTCAAAGCGGTCGGTCAGATACAGGATGATCGCCGCCCGTTCACGCAGATGGTCGGTGCCGTCGGTCAGATAGGGCACCTTGCCTTCAGGATGCGGGTTGGCGGGGTCGCGCTGGCCCGAGCCATCCTGCCGGGAAATCGTGACCTGCTCGATCCGCACCTGATCGGTAACGGCCATTTCATGCAGCAATTGCACGACCGAGGTCGAGCGGCTGGCGGGGGCGTGATACAGGGTCAGCATGTCTTGCTCCTTCCGATGTGATGGGCATGATCTAGGCCATGGCTCCTGACAGAAGGTGACAGCATGGCCCGATCCGACCGGCTGCTGCGGCTGATCGACCGTTTGCGCTGCTTGCCCGCGCCGGTCACGGCGGCGCGGCTGGCCGAGGAAACCGGGGTCTCTCTGCGGCAATTGTATCGCGACATTGCCACTTTGCGTGCGGGTGGTGCGCTGATCGACGGCGAAGCGGGCGTTGGCTATACCCTGACCGAAGATCCCGCGCTGCCGCCGCAATCCTTTTCGCGGCTGGAAATCGAGGCGCTGCGTCTGGCGGTCGAGGCGCTGCCCGCCATCGGTGACGCCGATCTGACCCAAGCCGCCCGTGATGCCCTGTCCCGCATGATCGCGACCTTGCCTGAACGGCAGGCGCAGCAGGCGATGCACGCGATCATGAAAACCTTTGTCCCGACGCCCATGCGTGACCCGCCGCAGGTGCCGCTGGCCCTGATCCGGCAGGGTGCTGGGATGAACAGGCGCTGTCGATCCGCTATTGCGATGCGCAGGGGGCGCAGACGCAGCGGGTGATCTGGCCGCTGGCGCTGTCCTATTCCGACCGGGCGCTGATGCTGCTGGCGCATTGCCGGTTGCGGGATGATTTCCGCACCTTTCACGTCAACCGCATCAATGGCGCCAGCCTGACCGGCGACAGTTTCCGCCCCCGGCGGGTGGCCCTGCTGCGCGACTATATCACCGCCCGGCGCGCCATGAAAAAGCCGGGGCGCGCAGATGGCGGCCCCGGCCCGGTTTCGTGCAACCACTCAGATCAGAACTGATAGTTCAGACCGATTTTGATCAGGTGGTGTTCCGGCGTTGCGACGGTCTGCACGCCCGAATCGCTGCCTTCGCTGGCCGGGAAGAATACGTCGGTCTTGCCGAAGTTGTAATAGTTCCATTCGCCGAACACCGACAGGCGGTCGTTGATCTTGCGTTCGACACCGGCACCCAGAACATAGCGGGTGGCGTCGTAATCAACCGATTGCGCGCCCGCGCCGGTGCCTTGGGTATAGGTGAAATCGCCATAGGCGACACCGGCCAGACCGTAAACCAGCGTCTGTTCGTTCATCAGCGTGCCGCCTTTGAACTTGAGCGAGATGATGTGGTTCACTTCGGACTTGCCGCCATCGGTGAAGGTGCTGCCACCTGCGACGGCTTCGTAATCGTCCTCAACCTTGCCGAAATCGACGCTCAGTTCCGGGCCGAAAACGAAGTTGTTGCGCTGCCAGCGATAGCCAAGCGCCAGCGATGCCGCCGGACCTTTGACATCGAGGCTGTGGCCCGAGGGCGTCACGGAACCGGCAGCCACACCGCCAGCGACGTTTTCAATACCCACACGATCATCGCCGTTGAACGCATAACCCAGGGCACCGCCGACATAGGCACCGGCCCACAGCGGCGCGGCCACCTGTTCGGACGGGGCGATGACGATCGGTGCTTCGACCACGGGCGGGGTATAGCCGCCAGCCAGCGCGGCGGCGGGCAGGGCAACGGTAACAAGGGCGGCAAGGCGCAGATTGCGGATCATCACAGGCTCCATCAGCGGGATCATACGAATTTCCTCTGCCTTAGCCGCCGGTGGGCGGTTGCGCAAACATCCCGTTGCCGCACCTGCCAAAAAGAACAGGCGCGCGGCATGAAAAGCACATAATGACTGGATCAGATGTCCAGGTTTTCGACAGACAGCGCGTTTTGCTGGATAAATTCGCGCCGCGGTTCGACGACATCGCCCATCAGCTTGCTGAACAGGTCTTCGGCCTCGGCGACGTCCTCGACCTTGACTTGCAGCATGGTGCGCGCCACCGGGTCCAGCGTGGTTTCCCAAAGCTGGCCGGGGTTCATTTCGCCCAACCCCTTGTAGCGTTGCAGCGACAGACCCTTTTCGCCTTCCAGGAAGATCGCCTGCAACAGACCCAGCGGGCCAAAGATGGCGACGTCGCGATCCTTGCGGACCAGCCGGGCGGGCTGGCCATAGACTTCCTGCATCGGCGCGGTCAGATCGGCCAGACGGCGGCTTTCGGCGCTGCGCAGCATCTGGCCATCCAGATTGCGCGTTTCCTCGACCCCGCGCAGAAAACGCGACAGGCGGATGCCGGCGTCCTGCGTCGGGCGTCCGGTCCAGCCGCGTTCGTATTCTTCGGCCACCAGATCCAGCCGCGCGGCGATGGCATCGGCCACGCCCTGCGCATCGGCGTCAATCCGGCCCGGCACCAGCGCCCCGGCGATGGCGGCCTGTTCGGTGATATGCGGCGGATAATGCGTCGGATAGGCGCGCAGCAGGCGGCGGGCCATGCGCGCCTCGTCCACGACACGGGCCAGATCGGCACCGGAAATTTCCTCGCCCGAGCCAAGCCGCAGAATCGCGCCGTCGATTCCCTGCTGGATCAGGTAATCATCCAGCGCGGCCTCGTTCTTCAGGTAAACCTCGGACCGGCCGCGCCCGACCTTATACAGCGGCGGCTGCGCGATATACAGGTGCCCGGCCTCGATCAGTTCCGGCATCTGGCGGAAGAAGAAGGTCAGCAGCAGCGTGCGGATATGCGCGCCATCCACATCGGCATCGGTCATGATGACGATCTTGTGGTAGCGCAGCTTGTCCAGATTGAATTCGTCCCGGCCAATGCCGGTGCCAAGCGCGGTAATCAGCGTGCCGATCTGGTCGGAGGACAGCATCCGGTCGAACCGCGCCCGTTCCACGTTCAGGATTTTCCCGCGCAGCGGCAGCACGGCCTGATTTTTCCGGTCGCGGCCCTGTTTGGCCGAACCACCGGCCGAGTCACCCTCGACGATGAACAGTTCGGCCAGCGAGGGGTCTTTTTCCTGACAATCGGCCAGCTTGCCGGGCAGGCTGGCGACATCCATCGCGGTCTTGCGCCGGGTCAACTCGCGCGCCTTGCGCGCCGCCTCGCGCGCCAATGCGGCTTCGACGATCTTGCCGACGATGGCCTTGGCCGGGCCGGGGTTTTCCTCGAACCATTCGGCCAGCTTTTCGCCGGTCAGGTTTTCCACCGCCGGACGCACCTCGGACGAGACCAGCTTGTCCTTGGTCTGGCTGGAAAATTTAGGGTCGGGAACCTTGACCGACAGCACGCAGGTCAGCCCCTCGCGCGCGTCATCGCCGGTGAAATCGACCTTTTCCTTTTTGGCGATGCCGCTGGACTGGGCATAGTTGTTGATGACACGGGTCAGCGCGGCGCGGAATCCGGCCAGATGGGTGCCACCGTCACGCTGCGGGATGTTGTTGGTAAAGGGCAGCACGGTTTCGTGGTAGCTGTCGTTCCACCACATCGCCACCTCGACCCCGATGCCGCCGCGTTCGCCGGAAATGAAGATCGGGTCATCCAGAACCGGGGTCTTGCTGCGGTCGAGGAATTTCACGAATTCACGCACCCCGCCTTCGTAGAACAGCTCGCTGCGCAGCATTTCGGCGTGGCGTTCATCCTCTAATATGATGCGGACGCCGCTGTTCAGAAAGGCCAGTTCGCGCAGGCGGTTTTCCAGCGTCTTGAAGCTGTAATCGAGGTTGGAAAAGGTGCCATCGCCGCCATCCGCCTTGGATGAGGCCAGAAAGCGCACCTCGGTGCCCTTTTCGCCGGGGGCGGCATCGCCGACCACGCGCAGATGTTCGACCGTCTCGCCATGGGCGAATTTGGCGTAATGTTCCTTGCCGTTGCGCCAGACGCGCAGTTCCAGCCAGTCGGACAGCGCGTTCACCACCGACACGCCGACGCCGTGCAGACCGCCCGACACCTTGTAGCTGTTGGAATCGAATTTCCCGCCAGCGTGAAGCTGGGTCATGATGACTTCGGCGGCGGAAACGCCCTCGGTCGGGTGCATATCGACCGGGATGCCGCGCCCGTTGTCGCGGACCGAGACGCTGGAATCGGCGTGGATTTTGACGTGAACATAGTCGGCATGACCGGCCAGCGCCTCGTCAATGCCGTTGTCCACGACCTCATAAACCATGTGATGCAGGCCCGAGCCGTCATCGGTGTCGCCGATATACATGCCAGGCCGCTTGCGGACAGCCTCTAACCCCTTGAGGACTTTGATGGAATCGGCGCCGTATTCGGTGGGCTGAGGGGCGGCTTCGGTCATGCGTTTCTTATCCTGCCTTAGACCCGCATCTTATAGGGGCAAGGCGGGGGAATGTCACGGGAAAGCCACAAGATTTTGCGGTTTGCGCGGGAACTGGCCCTGCGGCCGGGCGCGCATGTCGGGGGATACGGCGGTCATGGGGCGATCCTCGATGTGCCATCGGTTTTGACCACCGCCAGATCCTCGCCGTTCAGCGTGTCGAACAGTTCGGGGCCGGTGCCGGTCAGCACGGATTGAGCGGGCAGGGCGGTGATTTCCGCATAGAGCAGCGCGCGGCGGGCGGCATCCAGATGGGCGGCCACCTCGTCCAGCAACAGCAGCACCGGCTGATCGGCCAGGGCGCGGGCATTGGCCAGGATCAGCGACAGCAGCAGCGCCTTTTGCTCCCCGGTCGAGGACAGTGCGGCGGGCATATCCTGCGGCCCCCAATGCGCCCCCAGATCGGCGCGGTGCGGACCGGTCAGGCTGCGGCCCGCGGCCAGATCGCGGGGGCGGGTGGCGGCCAGACGCGCGGCGATGCTGGCCGGATCGGGGTCGTCGGCAAACCCCTCGCCCGGCAGCAGGGTCAGGCGCGCGGCGGGAAAGGCATCGCCGCCCTGCGCCTGCGCAGCGGCGATCCGGTTCAGCGCAGCGGTGCGGTTGGCGGTGATCTGCGCCCCGGCCTCGGCCATCTGCGATTCCAGCGCGCGATACCAATGCGGATCGCCGACCTGATCGCGCAGCAGGCGGTTGCGTTCGCGCATCGCCTTGTCATAGGCCAGCGCGGCCTCGGCATGAGCGGGCGCAAAGCTGAGCGTCACGCGATCCAGAAAGCGCCGCCGCGTTTCCGGCGTGTCGGTCCACAGCCGGTCCATCGCCGGGGTCAGCCAGATGACGCGGATCAGCGCCCCCAGCCGGACCTGCGGCGCGGGTTTGTCGTCGATGATGACGTGGCGGCCCTGATCTGGCGGCGCGCCGGTTTCCACCGCGTGATCCCCGATCTGCGCCCGGATGCGCCAGCCCGCCGCCGCGCCCTGTCGCGCCTGTTCGGGCGCGGGCACGCCGCGCAAGCCGCGACCGGGGGCCAGCATCGACAGCGCCTCAAGGATGTTGGTTTTGCCTGATCCGTTCGGCCCATGCAGCGCCACGGGCCGCCCGCCAAGCTCCAGCGTCAGGCGCGGCCATGACCGGAACTGGGCAAGGCTAAGCGTCGAAAGGATCACACCCGCATCGGCATGACGACGTAAACCGCGCTGGTGTCGCCACCCTCGCGGATCAGGGCGGCATCGCCGGAGCCGTTGAACAGGAACACGGCGTTATCGTGATCCACCTGCGCGGCGATTTCTTGCAGATATTTGGCGTTAAAGCCGATTTCCAGCGGATCATCGGCATAGGCGACGATCAGTTCTTCGTCGGCGGCACCCGAATCGGGGGCGTTGACCGACAGCACCAGCCGGTCCTGATCCAGCGCCAGCTTGACCGCGCGCGACCGTTCCGACGACACGGTGGCCACCCGGTCCACGGCGCGGGCGAAATCATTGGCGTCCACCTCTAGTTTGCGGGTGTTGCCGGTGGGGATGACGCGCGAATAATCGGGGAAGGTGCCGTCGATGACCTTGGAGGTCAGGGTCAGCGTCGGCGTGGCAAAGCGCACCTTGGTTTCGCTGACAGACACGGCGATGGCGGCTTCGTCGTCATCCAGCAGCTTGCGCAATTCGTTCACCGTCTTGCGCGGCACGATCACGCCCGGCATATCCGCCGCCCCTTCGGGCAAGGGCGCATCCACGCGCGCCAGCCGGTGCCCGTCGGTCGCCACGCAGCGCAGAACCGGCGCGCCATCCGCCTGCGTCACATGCAGATAAACGCCGTTCAGATAATAGCGGGTTTCCTCGGTCGAGATGGCGAATTTCGACTTGTCGAACAGTCGCCGCAGAATCGGGGCCGGGGCGCTGAAATTGGCGCTGTATTCGGAATTGGCCATGACCGGGAAATCTTCGCGCGGCAGCGTCGCAAGGCTGAAATTCGAGCGCCCGGCCTGCACGTTCAGCCGCCCGGCAGCGGCATCGACGCTGATATTGACCAGCGCGCCATCAGGCAGCTTGCGGGCGATTTCGTTCAGCAAGGCGGCGCTGACCGTGGTGCCGCCGGGGCGTTCGACCTGCGCGGGGGCGCGGTCCACCACCTCGGTGTCCAGATCGGTGGCGCGCAGGCTGACGCCATCGGGCGTCGCTTCGATCAGGATATTGGCCAGAATCGGGATGGTGTTGCGCCGTTCGACAACGGATTGCGCCTGATTGACCGCCTTGACCAGCACTGCGCGTTCGATGGAAAACTTCATCGCCTTTCCCCGTCCCTATGTGTGGACTGCGTTTTAGCTGCCCGGCGGGCCGGTCACAAGGATTTCATCGCACTGGCGTCGCTTATACCTCAAGCAGGCGTTTCAGCATGTCGATATCTTCGGCCAGACCCTGATCCTGATGGGTCAGTTCCTCGATCTTGCGGACGCCGTGCATGATCGTGGTGTGGTCGCGGCCCCCGAATCGGCGGCCGATTTCGGGCAGGCTGCGGCTGGTCAGTTGCTTGGCCAGATACATCGCCACCTGACGCGGGCGGGCAACGGTGCGCACCCGTTTCGGGCCGATCATATCGGCCAGCCGGATGTTGTAATGTTCCGCCACCTTGCGCTGAATTTCCTCGATCGAGAGCTTGCGGTCGCTGGCGCGCAGGATGTCGGCCAGACAGTCCTGCGTCAGATCCAGCGTGATTTCGCGGCCCACAAGGCTGGCAAAGGCGAACAGCCGCTGCATCGCGCCTTCCAGAACACGCACGTTCGAGGTGATGCGATGGGCCAGAAACTCCAGCACGCCCGGCGCGATTTGCAGGCCGGGATATTGCGCGCGGAACGCCTCGGTCTTGGATTGCAGGATGCCAAGGCGCAATTCATAGGTGGTGGGGTGCAAATCCACGATCAGGCCGCAAGACAGGCGTGATTTGATCCGTTCTTCCAGCCCCTTGATTTCGCCCGGCGCGCGGTCGGCGGAAATGACGATCTGCTTGCCCTGATCGACCAGAGCATTGAATGTGTGGAAAAATTCCTCTTGTGTGGAATCCTTGCCGGCGATGAACTGGACGTCATCGACCATCAGCATATCGACGGCGCGGAACATTTCCTTGAAATCCATGATGTTGCGTTCGCGCAAAGCCTGAACGAAACGATACATGAACTGTTCGGCCGACAGATACAGCACGCGGGCGGCGGGTTTGTTGCGCTGATATTCATGGGCGATGGCGTGCATCAGGTGGGTCTTGCCCAGACCGACGCCGCCATAAAGAAACAGCGGGTTAAAGCTGACCGGCCCGCCCTCGGCCACGCGGCGGGCGGCGGCATGGGCCAGCTCGTTCGGTTTGCCCACAACGAAATTGTCAAAGACGAAACGCGCATCCAGCGGTGCGCCCAGATCGACCGGCGCGGCGGGGGCCGGGGCAGGGGCGGCGGCGCGCGGTTGCGCGGGCTTGGCCGGGGCGGGCGTTGCGGTGACAGCGATGCGCAGCCGGTCCGCCGCTGCGCCGCTGCGCATCAGTTCATCCAGAATCTGCTGGGCGAAATGGCGGTTCACCCAATCCGACAGAAAGCGGGTGGGCGCGGCAAATTCCGCCACACCGGCGTCGATGCCCGTCAGGCGCAGCGGTTTGATCCAGTGGTTGAAGTTGTTCGCCCCAACGCTTTTTTCCAGCCCTGCGCAGGCCCGCCCCCAAAGATCGTCCATCGTCTTGCCCGTCCGTTGTCCCCGATTGCCCGCAGGTTGATCCTGCCGGGCCGATTGCACCAGCCTTGGGGCTAACAGTAGGGCAACGCGCATCCCTGCGGCGGAATCGCCGCAGCCATGGCCACACAGCCGTCTTGTTTCTTCAGACACGAGCCTGCGCTGGCCGGTGGCAGCCGACGGTTGCAGACCCAAAGGCTGGACGGCGTAACCGCCCTTGGCCCGGCTTGGCTGTCCGGTTGTGCAACCGGATTCGCTTGCCTGTCCCCCAGGTGCGAGGTGAATCGCCCGGTTAAACTAGCAACCTCGTGCATGGCCCCGCAACCGAACTCTGCGCTTGACAGCGTGGATCGCCGGGCGAATCTGCGATCCCTCTGATCGGCAACGGAATTTCGTCCAAACTGCTGCAAACGCAAAGAAAAAGGCGTGAGCGGCGAATCGCCCCAAATGCAAAAGGCGCGCCGGGCAGGGCGCGCCAATCAGCCATCCGGCTGGGAACGGGCAGGCGATTGCCCGCCGTAAAACAGGCTTATGCCTTGGCCAGCGCCTTGACCCGCGACGACAGCCGCGAGATTTTCCGCGAAGCGGTGTTCTTGTGGTAAACGCCTTTGCTGACGCCGCGCATCAGTTCGGGCTGGGCCGCTTGCAGCGCCTCGCGTGCGGCGTCGGCATTGCCGCTGGCCAGAGCTTCTTCGACTTTGCGCAGGAAGGTGCGGATGCGCGAACGGCGGGCTTTGTTCACTTCGGTGCGGCGCTCGGTCTGGCGGGCGCGTTTTTTCGACTGGGGCGTATTGGCCATGGGTCTTGTCCTATCGGGTCAGTTGCATTTCGGTTGCGCAAAAGACCCAAGGCACCGTTCCTGTCAGGAACAGCCATGATTCTTGCCAAAGCGGGCCCACACGCATGTAAGCCCGCGCCATTACAGCAATGGCGCGGGAAAGGAAACCCCTGTCAGCGGTCGCGGAACTGCGCCTCGCGCTTTTCCAGAAAGGCGGCCATGCCCTCTTTCTGGTCTTCGGTGGCGAACAGCGCGTGAAAGATGCGGCGTTCGAACAGCAGACCCTCGCGCAGCGTGGTTTCATAGCTGCGGTTGACCGCCTCTTTGACGACCTTCACCGCGATCTGCGATTTCGCGGCGATCTTGGCGGCGGCGGCCATGGCCTCGGGGATCAGCTTGGCAGCGGGCACCACGCGGCTGACAAGGCCGGAACGCTCGGCCTCGGCTGCGTCCATAAAGCGGCCGGTCAGGTTCATGTCCATCGACTTGGACTTGCCCACGAAACGGGTCAGCCGCTGGGTGCCGCCGATACCGGCAACGACGCCCAGATTGATTTCGGGCTGGCCGAACTTGGCGGTGTCGGCGGCGATGATGAAATCGCAGGCCATGGCCAGTTCGCAGCCGCCACCAAGGGCATAGCCGCTGACGGCGGCGATGATCGGCTTGCGCACCCGCTGAATGGCGTCGGTCGGCCCGCTGAACAGATCCGAGGTGAACACATCGACAAAGGACTTTTCCGACATTTCCCTGATGTCGGCCCCGGCGGCGAACGCCTTTTCGCTGCCGGTCAGCACGATGCAGCGCACCTTGTCGTTGTGGTCGGCCTCGGTCAGCGCCTGCGCCAATTCGCCCAGCAACTTGCCGTTCAGCGCATTCAAAGCTTCGGGACGGTTCAGGCGGATCAGCGCCACGTCATCCTCGATTTCCACGATGATCGTCTCATAGGCCATCGGTCATCTTCCTTTCGGCAAAACCTTTGCCCTGTCCTATCAGCCCCGGTGCCGCCTGACCAGCGCCGCCCGGCCTTTTGCGCGCAGCCTAGCCCTGACAGACCGGGCAATAAAAGCTGGAGCGCCCCGACTGCACGATCCGCGCAATGGTGCCGGAACAGCCGGGGGTCGGGCAGGGCGCGCCCTCGCGGCCATAGACGCGGAAGCTGTGCTGGAAATAGCCCAGCTCGCCGCTGGCCTGCCGGTGATCGCGCAGCGACGATCCGCCTGCGGCGATCGCCTCGGTCAGCACATCGCGGATATGGCCGTGCAGGCTGGCCAGGTCCGCACCCCCGATCTGCCCGGCGGCACGGCGCGGATCAAGACCCGCGCGGTGCAGCGCCTCGGACACATAGATATTGCCCAGCCCCGCCACGATCCGCTGATCCAGCAGCGCCTGTTTCACCGGCGCGCGCCGCCCGGCAAAGGCTGCGGTCAGCGTGGCAGGGGTGAAATCCTCGCCCAAAGGTTCGGGGCCAAGATGCGCCAGCAGCGGATGTTCGACACCCTCGCGGACCAGATCGACCATACCAAAGCGCCGCGCATCGTTCAGCGTGACCGTGGCCCCGGCCTCGGTGTGTATGACAAAATGATCGTGCCGGGGCAGAACTGCCGGGTCGCGGTGAAATTCGCCCATGCCTGCGCCCTGAACCAGCATCCGCCCCGACATGCCCAGATGGATCAGCAGGCTGCCCCGGTCTTGCAGATCGGCCAGCAGATATTTCGACCGCCGCCGCAGCGCGGTGATATGCGCGCCGGTCAGCACCTGCACCAGATCGGGCGGCAGGGGCCAGCGCAGATCGGGGCGGCGGACCTCGACCCGCGCGATGCGCGCGCCCTCCAGATGCGGCAGCAGGCCGCAGCGGACGGTTTCGACCTCGGGCAGTTCTGGCAATCCGGTTCCTTTCGTTCCATTGTGCAGGATGCAGGCTGGCCTTATCTGGGCCGCGACACAAGGAACGGCAAGGCAGATGACGCGCAAAACCACCCATTTCGGTTTCCAGACCGTGGACGAGGATGCCAAGGCTGGCATGGTTCACGGGGTTTTTTCGCGCGTGGCGTCGAAATACGACATCATGAACGACCTGATGAGCGTGGGCATCCACCGGGTCTGGAAAACCGCGATGATGGACTGGCTGACCCCGCGCAACGGCCAGCATCTGCTGGATGTGGCGGGCGGCACCGGCGACATCGCCTTTCGCTTTCTGGAACGCGCGCCGGGGGCCAGCGTCACCGTCTGCGACCTGACCGAATCCATGCTGATCGAGGGCCGGGGCCGGGCCGAGGCGGCGCGTCTGGGCGACCGGCTGAACTGGGTGGTCGGCGACGCCATGGCGCTGCCGTTCGGCGACAACAGCTTTGACCGCTATACGATCAGCTTTGGCATCCGCAACGTCACCCGTATCCCCGACGCGCTGGCCGAGGCTTACCGGGTTCTGAAGCCGGGCGGCCGCCTGCTGGTGCTGGAGTTTTCGCAAATTCCGGTGCCGGCGCTGCAATGGGCCTATGACCGCTATTCCTTCAATGTGATTCCGGCGATGGGGCAGGCGGTGGCGGGGGATCGCGACAGCTATCAATATCTGGTCGAATCCATCCGCCGCTTTCCCGATCAGGACAGCTTCGCCGACATGATTTCGGCGGCGGGCTTTGGCCGGGTGCAATACCGCAACCTGTCCATGGGCATCGCCGCGCTGCATTCCGGCTGGAAGCTGTAAGCCATGCGCGGCCCGCACAACATCCTGCGCCTGATCCGCACCGGCGCCACGTTCGAGCGGACGGGCGCGATGACTGTCGCACTGGATGCGGTCGAGGCCCCGGCCCGGCTGCGCATCGCCCTGCGCGCGCTGGTCTGGCCGTTCCGCTGGATGGGCTATGCCGGAGACCCGGCGCTGCCGCCGCTGACACGCGCGATCACCGCGCTTGGCCCGGCCTATATCAAGTTCGGCCAGATCCTTTCGACCCGCGCCGATGTGGTGGGCGTCGAACTGTCGGGCCAGTTGCGGATGCTGCAAGACCGGCTGCCGCCCTTTCCGACCGATGTGGCGCAGGAAATCGTCGCGACCGAGCTGCGCGCCCCCGTCGATACCCTGTTTTCCGAGTTTTCCGAACCTGTCGCGGCGGCCTCTATCGCGCAGGTTCACCGCGCGCGCCGCGCCGATACCGGGGCAGAAGTCGCGGTCAAGGTGGTGCGCCCCGGCATCGAGGCCGCCTTTCGCCGCGACATCGACGCCTTTCACTTTGCCGCCGGTTTTCTGGAAAAGCTGCTGCCCCAGACCCGCCGCCTGCGCCCGCGCGATGTGGTCAGCCATTTCGAATCGGTGGTGCTGGGTGAACTGGACCTGCGGCTCGAGGCGGCATCGGCATCCGAATTTACCGAAAACACCAAGGATGACGCCGGCATCCAGACCCCGGCCCCGCATTGGGAACTGTCGGGCCGCCGTGCGCTGACCGCCGACTGGGCAGATGGCCTGCCGATGGGCGACCCCACCGCCTTGGCGGCGGCGGGGCACGATCTGCATCAACTGGCCACGCGCATCCTGCAACTGTTTCTTGGCCATGCGCTGCGCGACGGGTTTTTCCACGCCGACATGCATCACGGCAACCTCAAGGTTGCGGCCAATGGCGACGTCATCATCTATGATTTCGGCATCATGGGCGAGATCGACGAATACACCCGCCGCGTCTATGCCGAGATTCTGATGGGCTTTATCCGCCGCGATTACCGCCGCGTCGCCCGCGTCCATTTCGAGGCAGGCTACGTTCCGCGCGATCGTGACGAAGCCGCCTTTGCCCGCGCGCTGCGCGCCGTGGGCGAGCCGATCTTTGGCGCTGATGCCAGCCGGATTTCGATGGCGAATCTGCTGGCCTATCTGTTCGAAGTGACGGAACGCTTTGGCATGGCGACCCGCACCGAACTGATCCTGTTGCAGCGCACCATGGTCGTGGTGGAAGGCGTCGCCCGCTCGCTGGACCCGAATATCAACATGTGGCAGGCCGCCCGCCCGGTGGTCGAGGCCTATATCCGCGACAATCTTGGCCCCAAGGCCGCAGTGCGGGACGGGGTGCGCATGGTGCAGACGCTGGGCCGTTACAGCCCGCTGTTGCCCGCGATTCTGGACGATGCCCTGTGGGAACGCGCCAATCGCGCCAAAGTTACGCCCGCCCCGTCCCGCAAGGCCCGCTGGCAATGGCCGGCCCTGGGTGCGGCGCTGTTGGCCGTGGGGGTGATGCTGGGGGCGGCATTGGGCTGACCCTTTGACGGGGCCAATGTGCGACGCGCCGGTGTCACGGGCTGTCATCGCCACGGCACCCAGGCCGCCCATGTCAAGCAAGGCGCGCAGAGGGCGTTTCGTCGGTGCAGGCAGGGCTGCCAACCGCCATGGCCAAGTTAGGGTGGCGATCAACAGGCGCAGCATATGATCCCCTTCCGTCGGCACGTCTGACCGGGTTCAAAGCCAATGCCCCCCGCTGCGGGGGGCGCGGGCGGATCGCCCACGATATTCTGCCCTGCAACTGTGCAATTCATAGCGTCAGAACCCAAGCCTTGCCGGTTAGGTCAGCCCGGTTCGCGAATCGCGTCCACCTCATCCGTCATGGCGGTTGCGCCTCCGGTCAGGACCAGCTTGACCCCTTGCGCTGTGGTTTCCGCCCCTGTCACGCGGCTATAGGCACCCACATCCGATTCGGCGATCATTTCGCCATTCAGATAGCTTTCGATGCGGAAGGCATAGCTGCCATCGGCCAGCTTGCTGCCCATGGCGTCGCGGCCAAACCAGTCCACCTGACCCGCACCAGTGCCGATTTCTTCGCGGCTCAATTCGCGTCCATGGGCGTTCTGCGTGACCAGAATCACGCTGTCGGCACGCGAATCGGGCTTGATGTCCAGCGTGATCGCATCGGACCCGAACCAGACCGGCGCGGTCGTGCGCACCTCTTTGCCCAGATATTGCGACAGTTGCGTCAAACCACCGCCGCCCAGTTGATCCGCGATCTGGGTCAGCAGCTTGTTCGACTGCGCCTGCTGTTCCACGCCCGAGAATGTCGCCAGTTGCACGGCGAATTCCGACCCCTCCATCGGGTTCATCGGGTCCTGATTTTTCAACTGGGTCGTCAGCATCCGCAGAAAGGTTTCGAAATCGGCATTGCCCAGCGGCGATTCGGATTTCTTGGTCTGAGTGCTGGTCGTCGCGGTGGCCGCAGTTGCGGCGGTGATCGAGGTGGTCACGTCTGTTCCTTTCATACCCGAATATCAAGGGGGCGGTCGCTGAGCCGGGTCGGGCGGGATGGCTCGTCTGCGAGGGTTATGGTGGTCATGTCGCGGACGGGCTGAGCGTCGTCATCTGCGTGATCGGCAGAATCCCGGTCCGATTCGCTGCGCAGATCCAGCATTGGTGATTCGAAGCCGCTGTCCTGCAAATCCTGCATCAGCAGATCCAGATGACGGCGCGCGGCCTCTAACACTTCGGGGCGCTCGAACCAGACCGTCACCGCAGCACCGGCATCGCCCCGCGTGATTCGCAAGCGCAGACGCCCAAGTTCCTCGGGGGCCAGCGCCAGTTCGATTTCACCTTCGCGCAGGCTTACGGCAGCCTGAGCGATCTGCCGGGCCACGGCGGGTGCCTGAGCCTCGGCGGCGCGGGCCATTGTCATCGGCAGAGCCGATTCGGCGCGATTCGGTGCGGTTTCCCGCCAGCCAGCCCCTTCGGGCAGCGCCAATTGCTCTGCTTCGCCCTCGGTTGTTGCCGGCGCCGCGTCAGTCGCAGCGGCAAACTCCGCCGCCGGTGCCGTCAATCGCTGCGCACTGGTAAGCGGGGCAACAGTCGTAACCGCTGCTGCCTGCCCGGTGCCCGTCTCTGCCGTTATTTTCGGTGCCGCATCTGACCGATCAGAAAGCCGGGCTTCGACTGCGCTGATTCGACTGGGCCGAACAGCTGTCGCCCTAGCTTCAGGCGGCAGATCTGGCCGATTCGTCGCCAGATCGACCTGATTTGTGGCGGGCAAAGGGGCTGTCGTGCCCTGCGCCGCCGTCTGTTCAGGCACAGGCTGCGTATGTTCAGGCAGGGGCTGCGTATCAGGTTGTGCATTTTGCGCCTCTGCCGGGGGGGCGGATACACCTGCCATATGCCGGGGCGCTGTTGCGACAGGGGTCATACGCTCGACCGTGGGTTGATCTGATACCTGCCGCACTGGCTCGGCCACTGGATCAATCAACCGGGCCAACTCTTGTGGAATCGGTGCCGGCGTTTCGTCAATTGCCGCCGTCATACCGTTCCACCGCGCCACCATGGTTTCGATCCGTGCGCCGGGTGATTCGCCCGCATTCGCCGCAAGGGCACCCTTGTCAGGCGGCGTATCCGCCCAAAGCTGCGTGGCCTCCACCGGTGCAGCGTCATCCACGTCAATGTCGGTTTCCTGTGGCGCCAAGACATCCTCAACCCCGGTATCATCCGGGGTTTCCAGGGCCTGCTGGGCCAGCCCAAGATATTGCGCCATGAAATCGGCAACACCTGTCGGCGGCGCATCGGCTGATGGCAATGGCGGTGCCAGCGGGGTGGCTGGCGAGATCAGCGGGATAATGTCCATGTCCGCTCCTGTCGATTCGTTACCACCTTATATATGATCGACTCGTTACTGATTATTTACCGCTCTCTGCTATTCGATGAAAAATCTAATCAAGCAGAGGATCACATGCAGATTTCCCCCCTTTCCGTGCCATCGGCACCGCCCCATGCCCCGGCGGCCCGGCAGCTTGAACAGGCTTTCATCGAAAACATGATGCAGCACGCCTTCCCGCGACCGCAGGGCGGCGATTTTGGCGGCGGGGCGGGCGAAGACCAGTTCGCATCCTTTCTGGCGCGCGAATACGCCGCCGTGCTGACCGATTCGCTGGATCTGGGATTTTCACGTTTTATCAAGGAGTCATCTGAATGACCGCCGCCATTGACAAGCTGAACCGGGCGCGTGCCGCCATCGTGGACGGCCGCCCCGCCGAAGCCCTGAATATCATCGAATCCTTTGTCCGCGCGATCGAGGACGACAGAATCGACAGCGATCAGCGCGACCGGATCGAGGCCATGCTGATCGAATTGCGCACATTGGCGCAGGCCGCCCAGAGCGGCGCGCAGGCTGCAATGGACCAGATTGCCGACATCATTCAGGCCGCGCAATCGCTGCGCACCTATGACAGCGCCGGGCGTCGTCAGGTCGCCACCATCACCACCGAGGCACCCCGTCGATTTTGAATAAAATGCAATGGGAATTGAATTTTGAAAAAGGAGGCAGATTCATTATTTCGTAAGAGGTCGTCGGTAAAACGATCTCACACAGCAAGTGAAGGGCATCAGCCCAGCCGGTCAGAAGGCCGTCATCTGAAACCGGGCCAAAATGTGCCCAACCTAAAAGGAGGACAATATGTCCAGCATTCTGACCAACAACAGCGCCATCGTTGCCCTGCAAACCCTGAAGTCGATCAACTCGAATCTGAGCAAAACCCAGAACGAGATCTCGACCGGCAAATCCATTGCCACCGCCAAAGATAACGCCGCGATCTGGGGTGTTTCCAAGGTGATGGAAGGTGAAGTTGCCGCATTCAAAACCATCCAGAGCAACCTGAACGCCGCCGGGGCAGTTGTCAGCACGGCTCGTGTCGGTGCTGAAGACGTGGTCAATAGCCTGTCCGATATCAAGAAACTGGTATCGGGTGCAACCAGCGACCTGATGGATGAAGGAGCACGTGAAAAGACCACTCAGGAAATCAACCGTAAGCTTGAGCAGATCAAATCGACCATCGACACCACGCAGATGAATGGTGTGAATATGCTGTCGAACGGTGATACCTTCAAATTCCTGGGCGGTGCGAACCACGGCGTCGAGGTCGGCGATGACACGGGTCACTATATCACTGTTGCCGGTGTGAACCTGATTGATGAAATGGGTCTCGACTTTGATGCCGGTCTGGACATCAGCGACACTGCCAAAGCCGCCGAGGCGATGAAAGCCATTGATGATGCGCTGAATGCTGCCATCGTCGGTGCCGCGACGCTGGGTTCGACCGGCAAGCGGATCGAGGACCAGTCGAAACTGGTTTCGCAAATGGCTGACTCGCTGAATGTTGGTATTGGTGCGCTGGTTGACGCTGACATGGAAGAGGCGTCGGCGCGTCTTCAGGCCCTGCAAACCCAGCAGCAGCTGGGCATTCAGGCCCTGTCCATCGCCAACCAGGCGCCGCAGTCGATCCTGTCGCTGTTCCGTTAATGAACGTGGGGGCGCCCCGCGCGGGCGCCCTGCACACCCTGACCTTATCCTAGAAATCGGGAAGTAAGACCTTGAACGCGGTTACGCCAATGAACGCCCATGCCCCTTACGGATCGCACACCGTCCGCACCGCCAAAGACAGCGAATACGATGTTTTTGCCCGCGTGACGCGCATGTTGCGCCAATCTGCCCAAGATGGCAACGCGGCAGACAGCATCCACGCCGTCCAAAAGAACAACGAACTCTGGACTATTCTGGCAGCCGATCTGGCCCATCCGCACAACGGCTTGCCTGATGAGGTCAAGGCCGGTCTGATTTCACTGTCCATATTCAGCGTCCGCCATGGTCACGCCGTCATGAATGGCATGGCAACCGTTGACGCCCTGATCGACGTCAACCTGTCCGTCATGAAGGGCCTGCGTGGCGAGGTGGCGGCATGAGCGGTCTGGTCATCAAGCTGGCCCCCAATGAGCGGGTGCTGATTAACGGCGCTGTTATCGAAAACGGTGACCGACGGTCCAAAATTGCCATCAAGACGCCAAACACACATGTGCTGCGCCTGAAAGATGCCATTCACCCTGAAAATGTGAACACGCCCGTGTCCCGTGTTTGTTATGTCGCCCAATTGATCCTGTCGGGCGATGCCGAACCCGATCAGGGCAAACATCAACTGCTGCGCGGCATCGAACAACTGACGCAAGTGTTCGAAGATCGCGACAGCCGCAACCTGCTGAACGACGCGACGCATTTCGTGGTCGAAGGCAACACATATCAAGCCCTGCGCCGGCTGCGCGATCTGCTGCCGCGTGAAGCACGGCTGATGGCGTCGAGGGTGCAGTAATGTCTCAGATCGCCCTTGGCCTGGGGGGTATTGCGGGCTGGAATGTGCTGAAACGCACCTCGGCCCAGCAAAAGCAGATGATTGCCAATGATCCCACGGTCAGCCGGAACAGCGCGTATTTTCGTGAAAATATCGCCAAGGTTCAGTCCGCGGGCGATCTGGTCAAGGACTATCGGTTGCTGAGCGTCGCACTGGGGGCTTTTGGCCTTGAAGGTGAAATCGGCAGCAAAGCCTTTATTCAGAAGGTTCTGGAATCAGATTTGTCGGACAAACAGTCCCTGGTGAACCGGCTGTCCGACAAGCGTTTCCTGAACCTTGCCGAGGCCTTCAACTATAATGAAGGCGCGGACGAGGTTCAGTCTCAGGGCTTTGGCGACAAGCTGGTCAGCCAGTTCATCGACCGCGAGCTGGAACGCCGTGTCGGGCAGACGGATGAATCCATGCGCCTTGCACTGAACGCTCAACGCGAACTTGCGATCTTTGCCGAACGTGACACCAAGGACACAACCTTGTGGTACGAGGTTCTGGGAAACCCGCCGCTGCGCAGGGTGTTTGAAGGCGCGTTCGGCTTTTCTTCTAGCAGTTTTGGGAAAATTCCGGTCGAACGCCAGATGACGATGATGAAGGATCGCGCTGAACGCATGTTCGGATCGGAACCCTTCAAGGCATTCGGAACCGAAGAAGGCATGGAAAAGCTGGTGCGAACCTATCTGGCAAGATCGCAGCTTCAGGAAGGCTCAACTGCCCAGAACGCATACAGCGCCGCGCTTACGCTGTTGTCGCGCTGATGGCCGAGCCTGTTTGCGGACAAAACGCATGGTGGGGGCGGTGCCGTGACAAGGAAATCGGCCCTGACCACGCGATGCCAGACACAGCGACCTTGCGTCGCCGCCCTGCTTGGCTATAACCTCGGACGATTTGCGCCGATCACAACAGCGGGGATGCGACCATGCCGAAAAGAACCGATATTCAGTCGATCCTCATCATCGGTGCCGGTCCTATCGTGATCGGACAGGCGTGCGAATTTGATTACTCTGGCGCGCAGGCGTGCAAGGCGCTGCGCGAAGAAGGGTATCGGGTGATTCTGGTCAACTCGAACCCGGCGACGATCATGACCGACCCCGAGATGGCCGATGCCACCTATATCGAGCCGATCACCCCTGAAATCGTTGAAAAGATCATCGCCAAGGAAAAGCCCGATGCTTTGCTGCCGACTATGGGGGGGCAGACCGCGCTGAACACGGCGCTGGCGCTGGCGGATAATGGTGCACTGGAACGTCATGGCGTCGAACTGATTGGCGCGCAGCGTGAAGCCATCGAAATGGCCGAGGATCGCAAGCTGTTCCGCGAGGCGATGGACCGTATCGGTCTGGAAAACCCGCGCGCCACGATCATCAGCGCCCCCAAGAACGCTGCCGGTAAATATGACATTGCCGCAGGCGTGGCGCAGGCGATGACCGAACTGGATGACATTGGCCTGCCTGCGATCATCCGCCCCGCTTTTACGCTGGGGGGAACGGGCGGTGGCGTGGCCTATAACCGTGACGATTACGAACGGATCGTCCGCTCGGGCCTTGATGCCAGCCCGGTCGCGCAGGTTCTGATTGATGAAAGCCTTTTGGGCTGGAAAGAATACGAGATGGAGGTGGTGCGCGACCGCGCCGATAACGCCATCATCGTCTGTTCCATCGAAAACGTCGATCCGATGGGCGTTCACACCGGCGATTCGATCACCGTTGCCCCGGCGCTGACCCTGACCGACCGCGAATATCAGCGGATGCGCAATGGCTCGATTGCGGTGCTGCGCGAAATCGGCGTGGAAACCGGCGGGTCCAATGTGCAATGGGCGATCAATCCCGCCGATGGCCGCATGGTCGTGATCGAGATGAACCCCCGCGTCAGCCGCTCTTCCGCGCTGGCGTCCAAGGCGACGGGGTTCCCGATTGCCAAGATCGCGGCCAAGCTGGCGGTCGGCTATACGCTGGACGAACTGGACAACGACATCACCCGCGTCACGCCCGCGTCGTTCGAACCGTCGATCGACTATGTTGTGACCAAGATCCCGCGCTTTGCCTTTGAAAAATTCCCCGGATCGAAACCGGAACTGACTACGGCGATGAAATCCGTGGGCGAGGTGATGGCGATTGGCCGCAGCTTTCACGAAAGTCTGCAAAAGGCGCTGGCCAGCATGGAAAACGGCCTGACCGGGCTGGACGAAATCGCCATCGAAGGGGCCGCCGAACAGGGCAAGCCCGCCATTGTCGCCGCGCTTTCGAAACAGACCCCCGACCGCCTGCGCGTCATTGCCGAGGCGATGCGTTTTGGCCTGTCGGATGACGATATTCAGCGCATCACCCATTTCGACCCGTGGTTCCTTGCCCGCCTGCGCGAAATCGTTGATGCCGAGGCACGTTTGCGTGCCGACGGTCTGCCCGAAGATGCCGAATCGCTGCGCGCGATCAAGCAGATGGGCTTTACCGACGCGCGACTGGCAAAACTGACCAACCAATCGGAAGATGACGTTCGCCGCGCCCGCCGCACGCTGGATATTCACCCGGTGTTCAAGCGGATCGACACCTGCGCCGCCGAATTCGAGGCGCAGACGCCCTATATGTATTCCACTTGGGAAGCTCCGGCGATGGGCGATGTGGAATGCGAATCGCGGCCCTCGGATGCGAAAAAGGTGGTTATTCTGGGCGGCGGTCCCAACCGGATCGGGCAGGGGATCGAGTTTGATTACTGCTGCTGCCACGCCTGTTTCGCGCTGACCAAGGCCGGTTTCGAAACGATCATGATTAACTGCAACCCGGAAACGGTCAGCACCGATTATGACACCTCGGACCGGCTGTATTTCGAACCGCTGACGCTGGAGCATGTGCTGGAAATCCTGTGCACCGAACAGCAAAACGGCACGCTGCATGGCGTGATCGTGCAGTTCGGCGGCCAGACGCCGCTGAAACTGGCCAACGCGCTTGAAGCCGAGGGCATCCCGATTCTGGGCACCACCCCTGACGCCATCGACCTGGCTGAAGACCGCGAACGGTTCCAGAAACTGCTGAACGACCTGAACCTGCGCCAGCCGATCAACGGCATCGCCAGCAGCCCGGCGCAGGCCGTTGAAATCGCGGAACGGATCGGTTTCCCGCTGGTCATCCGCCCGTCCTATGTCCTTGGTGGTCGCGCGATGGAAATCGTGCGCGATATGGACCACCTCAACCGCTATATCACCGAGGCGGTGCAGGTGTCCGGCAAGAACCCGGTGCTGCTGGACAGCTATCTGTCCGGCGCGATCGAGGTGGATGTGGATGCGCTGTCCGATGGCGAAACCGTTCACGTCGCCGGGATCATGCAGCATATCGAGGAAGCGGGCGTTCATTCCGGTGACAGTGCCTGCTCGCTGCCGCCGCATACGCTGGACGCCGCCACCATCGACGAATTGAAACGCCAGACTGTCGCCATGGCCCGCGCCCTGCGCGTCGTGGGTCTGATGAACGTGCAATTCGCCCTGAAAGACGGCGAGATTTATGTGCTTGAGGTGAATCCGCGCGCCTCTCGCACCGTGCCGTTTGTCGCCAAGGCCACCGACAGCGCCATTGCCAGCATCGCCGCGCGGCTGATGGCGGGTGAACCGATGTCGAACTTTCCGGCCCGCGCGCCCTATCCCGAAGGTGTCGGTCCCGAAGACGATCTGCCCTTCGCCGATCCGCTGACGCTGGCCGACCCGATCACCCCGTGGTTTTCCGTGAAAGAGGCGGTGCTGCCTTTTGCCCGCTTCCCCGGCGTCGACCCGCTGCTTGGCCCCGAGATGCGCTCGACCGGCGAGGTGATGGGCTGGGACCGTAACTTCCCTCGGGCTTTCCTCAAGGCGCAGATGGGTGCGGGCAACCATCTGCCGCATGATGGCCGGGTGTTCATGTCGATCCGCGACGAGGACAAGACAGATGACATGGCCGCTGCGGCCCGCGATCTGACCGGGATGGGTTTTACCCTGATCGCCACCCGCGGCACTGCATCTTTCCTGTCGGATGCCGGGGTCAAGGCGGAGATGGTCAACAAGGTTTACGAGGGGCGGCCCAATATCGTGGACCGGCTGAAAAACGGTGATATTTCGATGGTGCTGAACACCACCGAAGGCGCGCAGGCCTTGGCCGACAGCCGCGACATCCGGGCCGTCGCGCTGTATGACAAGATCCCCTATTTCACCACCGCTGCGGGCGGGATCGCGGCCATTGCCGCCATCAAGTCGCGCGAAGAAGGCGAAGTCGGCGTTCGTCCCTTGCAGGACTGACGCCGCATCGGCGCGGCGGGGCGGATCACCCGATCCAACGCAAAGGGCGGCGCATCATCGCGCCGCCCCTTTTCGTTCGTTATCTGGTTCAGGTTTTGGCGGTGGCCAGCGCACCGATACCTGTCATTATCAGCTACGCTCTGGCAGGCAGCGGTGTCGGGGGCGGCAGGTCCGCTGCCTGACTGATGGCACCACAAAGGTCGATGAGCCGCGTTGTTATATATGACGGATCAGCGGGTTGGCCACGCGCGCGGGGCTGTCGTCAGCCCAGATAATCGCGCAGGCCAGGGGGCGGGTTGTCCAGCAGCGGCGCGGTGGGCACGGGCGGATGGGCGCGCCCGTCCTGAACCAGCAGCGTTTCCGGGGCAAAGGCGCGGGCATCGGCGGGGTCATGCGTGACCATCAGCACGGTGGCGCCGGTGTCGGCGGCGATTTCGGCCAGCAGGCCCAGCATTTCGGCCTTGAGCGCCGGACCAAGCGCGCCAAAGGGTTCATCCAGCAGCAGGATGGGCCGCGCGCGCAGCAGAACGCGGGCCAGCGCGACCCGGCTTTGCTGCCCGCCCGACAGTTGTGCGGGGCGGCGGCTTTCCATGCCCGACAGGCCGACACGGCCAAGGGCGTTGCTGACGGCGGTCTTTTGATCGCGGCTCAGCCTCAGGTCGGGGCGCAGGCCAAGGCCGGTGTTTTGCGCCACGCTCAGGTGCGGGAACAGGTTCTGGTCCTGAAACAGGATCGACATCGGGCGCTGGCCCGGCGCGATGGGGGCCAGATCGCGCCCTTCCCACAGCACCGCGCCCTGATCGGGGCGCAGGAATCCGGCGATCAGCGACAGCAGCGTGGACTTGCCCGAACCGGACGGCCCGATCACTGCCACCCGCGCGCCGGGGGTGATGCTGAAATCGGCGCTTAGCCGGAAATCGCCAAGGGTGACGGCAACCTGTTGAAACTCAAGCATTCAGCCGCCCTCCCCTGTCAAATACGAAAAACAGTGCAAAGCTGATGCCCATCAGCAGCACCGCGCAGGCCGCCGCATCCGCCAGCCGATAGGTGGACATCAACTGATACAGCATCAGCGGCAGTGTGGCGCGCCCGGCATCGGCGAACAGCGCGATCACCCCCAGATCCCCCATCGCCAGCGCCGCCGCCAGCCCGCCCGCAAAGCCCAGCGGTCGCGCCAGTCGCGGCAGCACCAGCAGCCGCAGCCGCGCAAAGCCGCGCAGGTCCAGCGATGCCGCCAGCCGCCCGTAATCGGCCTGCAAGGCGCGCGTGGCCGGGATCAGCGCGCGCAGGGCAAAGGGCAGCGCCATGATCGCATTGATCGCCACCGTCACCGGCAGCGCGATCTGCCCCGGCGTCACCCAGGGCCGCAGGATCAGGAATAGCCCCGTGCCCAGCACCAGCGGCGAGGCGACGATGGGCAGCATCCCTGCCCCCTCGACCCAGCGGCCTTTGCGCCGGACGGTGGCCAGCGCAATCATCAGCGCCAGTGCCAGCGTGGCGGCGGCCGAGATCAGCGCCATCGTGACCGAGCGTCCCGCCGCCACCCAGACCTGATCGGGCAGGGCGGGGATGCGCGGCAGGCCGGTGGCGATGACGCTGGCCATCGGCAGGATCAGAAAGGCCGCCGCCGCCATGATCGCCAGCGCGTCAGCGATGCGCCGCCAGCCGCCCGGCCCGGCCATCTGCGCGCGCCCGTCCATACCTGCCCCAAAGGCGGCAGGCATGGCGACAAAGGCCGCCAGCACCATCGCGCCCACCGACAGCGCCACCTGCACCAGCCCCAGCGCCGCAGCCCGGCCCAGATCGAAATCAAAGCGGAACGCCTGATAGATCGCCAGTTCGACCGTGGTGGCGCGCGGCCCTCCGCCAAGGGCCAGCGCCACGGCGAACGAGGTCAGGCAGACCAGAAACACCGCCAGCCAGACGCCCGGCAGCACCTCGCGCAGCATCGGGCGCTCAAGATGGCGGGCGATGTCGCGGGGGGCAAAGCCAAGGCTGGCGGCCAGACGGAACCGCTCGGCCGGGATGGCTTGCCAGCCGTGCAGCACCAGCCGCACCGACAGCGGCAGGTTAAAGAACACATGCGCCAGAATGACCCCCTGCCAGCCATAGATGCTGACGGTTGGCAGCCCGGCCCACGTCAGCGCCGCATTCGCCATGCCATTGCGCCCGAACACCGCGACCAGCCCCATGATCGCCACGATCACCGGCAGGATGAACGGCGCCCCCAGCAGCGTGACCAGCCCCGCGCGCCCCGGAAAATCGCGCCGCGCCAAAGCCTTGGCGACCGGCACTGCCAGCACTGCGGACAGCGTGGCCGACAGCGCCGCCTGCCACAGCGTGAACCGCACCGCCGCCCAGTCCCACGGGCCAAGCCGCGTCAGCCCGCCCGCCTGCCACGCCACGGCCCCCAGCGTGCCAAGGATCAGCGCCGCCAGCGATGCGGCGGCAATGACCCCCGGCCAGCCGGGCCTTAGCGCGACAGCGCCGTCAGCCATTCGTTCAGCGCGGGCTGGCGCAGGGTTTCAGCCTCGGATTCGGAATAGAACAGTGTCTTTTCGGGGCGCGGCAGATCGCGCATCACTTGCGGCCATTCCTCATCGGGCAGTTTCACCGGCAGCGACCAGTTGGCCAGCGGGATCACGCGCTGAAATTCCGGCGTCAGAATCCAGTCCATGAATTGCTGCGCCAGTTCCGGCTGATCGGTCCCTGCGACCTTGGCCGCCAGTTCGGCCATGAAATAATGCCCCTCGGGGAAGATGGCGGCGTGTTTGGTCGTGTCGTCCTCGGCTGCGATGTGATAGGCGGGCGAGGTGGTGTAGGACAGCACCATATCTGCCTCGCCATCGGAAAACATGCCGTAGGATTCCGACCAGTCCCTGGTCACGGTCAGGATTTTCGGGGCAAGTTTGCGCCACGCTTCTTCGGCCTGATCGCCGTAAACCGCCTTGACCCACAGCAGCAGCGCCAGCCCGGAAATCGAGGCGCGCGGGTCTTGAATGACGATCTTCAGATCGTCGGGCGCGTCCAGCAACTCGGCAAAGCTGGCGGGCGGGTTTTCCAGCCGGGTTTCGTCATAGATAAAGGCGGTTTCGCCCCAGTTATAGGGCAGGAAAATCTCGTCCGTCCATTCAACCGGCAGGTTCAGCGCGCTGGTATCCTGACCGTGGGGCGCGAAAATCCCGGCTTCACGCGCGCGCATGGTGTTGTCGGTGTTCAGCCCGAACACGATGTCGGCCTGGGTCCGCGCGCCCTCCATCAGGATGCGGGGCAGCAGGTCGCCCGCAACGAATTGCAGGTCGCAGTTGCAGAATTTTTCGAATTCTTCCTCGATCCTTGGCCCCGGCCCCCATTCCGAGGTGATGTAATCGCCGGCATAGATCGTCAGCACGGGTTTGTCCTGCGCGGCCGCGGGCGCGGCGATCAGGGCGGCCAGAACGGCATATTTCATCGCTTGTCCTCCATCTTAAGGGTTTCGAAAGAAAGGACAGCGAAACCTTCCCTCCGCCGGGGTCAACCGGATCAGGTTCAACGGGTTCGCGTGACGCATCTCAGCCGCAAGGGCACCCCGAGGTGGCACCAAATGTAGGGATTTCCCCCCCCGGCGCAAGCGGTTAGAAACCAGGGCATGAGCGATCAACCGACCCCCATGATGGCGCAATATCTGGCGATCCGGGATGCCAACCCCGGCGCGCTGCTGTTCTATCGTATGGGCGATTTCTACGAGATGTTCTTTGACGATGCCGTGGCGGCGGCGGCGGCGCTGGATATTGCGCTGACGCAACGCGGCACGCATCAGGGCCAGCCTATTCCGATGTGCGGCGTGCCGGTGCATTCCGCCGAAGGATACCTGCTGGCGCTGATCCGCAAAGGGTTCCGCGTCGCCATCGCCGAACAGCTGGAAGACCCGGCCGAGGCGAAAAAGCGCGGCTCGAAATCGGTCGTGGCCCGCGATGTGGTGCGGCTGGTCACGCCCGGCACCCTGACCGAGGAATCGCTGCTGGAAGCGCGGCGGCACAATTATCTGGCCGCATTCGCGCAGGTGCGCGATGAATCGGCGCTGGCCTGGGTCGATATGTCTACCGGCGCGCTGCGGGTGATGGATTGCCCGCCCGCGCGGCTGGCCCCGGAACTGGCGCGGCTGGCCCCGCGCGAGGTGCTGGCGGTCGATGGCTCGGGTCTGGACGACCTTGCCGCCGAGGTTGGCGCGGCGCTGACCGACCGCCCGGCGGGCGCGTTCGACAGTGCTGCCGGGGCACGGCGGCTGTGCGCGCTGTTTCAGGTGGAAACGCTGGACGGGTTCGGGGCCTTTGGCCGGGCGGAACTGTCGGCCATGGGGGCGATTGCCGATTATCTGGACCTGACGCAGCGCGGAAAACTGCCGCTGATCCGCCCGCCGGTGCGGGAACAGGCCAGCGGCGCGATGCAGATCGACGCCGCCACCCGCCGCAATCTGGAACTGACGCAGGCGCTGTCGGGCGGGCGCGAGGGGTCGCTGCTGGCGGCGATCGACCGCACGGTGACGGCGGCGGGGGCGCGTTTGCTGGAACGGCGGATCAGCGCGCCAAGCCGCGATCTGTCGGTGATCCGCGCGCGCCATGATGCCGTCGGCGCCCTGGCCGAGGATGCGCGGCTGGCGACAGATTTGCGCGCCGATCTGGGCCGGGTGCCCGACATCGACCGTGCCTTGTCGCGGCTGGCGCTGGATCGGGGCGGGCCGCGCGATCTGGCGGCGATCCGCGCCGGGCTGACGCAGGCTGCCGCGATTGCCGCGCGCCTGCCGGGTGATGCGCCGCAGGTGCTGACCGACGCCGCGCGCGACCTGCGCGGCCATGACGATCTGACCACGCTGCTGGATGATGCGCTGGTGGCCGAGCCGCCCTTGCTGGCGCGCGATGGCGGATTTGTGGCGGCGGGCTATGACGACGATCTGGACGCGACCCGCCGCCTGCGCGACGAAGGCCGTGGCGTGATCGCCGGGATGCAGGCCGATTATGCGGCGATGGCCGGGGTGCCCAGCCTCAAGATCAAACATAACAACGTGCTGGGCTATTTCATTGAAACTACCGCCACCCATGCTGAAAAGATGCTGGCCCCGCCCCTGAACGAGACGTTTATCCATCGCCAGACCACCGCCAATCAGATCCGCTTTACCACGGTGGAGCTGTCGGAACTGGAAACCCGCATCCTGAACGCCCGCGACCGCGCGCTGGAAATCGAGCGCGGTATCTTTGCCATGCTGCGCGATGCTGTGCTGGATCGCGCCGGGCCGGTTGGCGCGGCGGCGCGGGCGCTGGCGGAAATCGACCTGACGGCGGCTTTTGCCGATCTGGCTTTGGCCGAGGGCTGGACCCGTCCCCGCGTCGATGACAGCCGTGCCTTTGCCATTCAGGGCGGGCGGCATCCGGTGGTCGAACGCGCCCTGCGCCGCAAGGGCGAGGCGTTCGTGGCCAATGACTGCGACCTGACGGCGGGGGCGACCCCCGCGATCTGGCTGCTGACCGGGCCGAACATGGCCGGTAAATCGACCTTTCTGCGGCAGAATGCGCTGATTGCGGTGCTGGCGCAGGCGGGGGCCTTTGTTCCGGCGCGGGATGCGCGGATCGGGCTGGTCAGCCAGTTGTTCAGCCGCGTGGGTGCCGCCGATGATCTGGCGCGCGGCCGTTCGACCTTTATGGTCGAGATGGTCGAAACGGCGGCGATTCTGAATCAGGCCGATGACCGCGCTTTGGTCATTCTGGATGAAATCGGCCGCGGCACGGCAACCTGGGACGGGTTGTCCATCGCCTGGGCCGTGATGGAGCATCTGCACGGCGTCAACCGCTGCCGCGCGCTGTTTGCGACGCATTATCACGAAATGACCGCCCTGACCGCGCGGCTGGACGGGGTGGAAAACGCCACCGTTTCGGTGCGCGAATGGGAAGGCGAGGTGATTTTCCTGCATGAGGTGCGGCGCGGGGCCGCCGACCGCAGCTATGGCGTGCAGGTGGCGCGGCTGGCCGGTCTGCCCGCCGCCGTCGTCGCCCGCGCCCGCGAGGTGCTGGACGCGCTGGAATCGGGCGAGCGTGAGGGCGCGTCGCGCCCCGCCGCGCTGATCGACGATCTGCCGCTGTTCCGCGCCGCTCCGCCTGCGCCTGTGGCCCCGGCAAAGGTCAAGGAATCGCCATTGGAATCGCGTATGAAAGACGTGCATCCCGACCGCCTGACCCCGCGCGAGGCGCTGGACCTGATCTATGACCTGAAAGCCATGACCGAGGATACGCCATGAGCTATAACACCTTTGGCCGCGAATTTCGCGTGACGACCTGGGGCGAAAGCCACGGCCCGGC
The DNA here is from genome assembly GCF_030538755.1 of Paracoccus sp. (in: a-proteobacteria). Classification (GTDB taxonomy): domain Bacteria; phylum Pseudomonadota; class Alphaproteobacteria; order Rhodobacterales; family Rhodobacteraceae; genus Paracoccus. The sequence continues at coordinate 111,821 of NZ_JAUNTJ010000008.1, forward strand.
GCTTGGCGCGACCGTCGATGGCACGCCCCCCGGCATCCCGCTGGACGAGGCATTCATCCAGCAGTTTCTGGATCGCCGCCGCCCCGGCACCAGCAAACACACCACCCAGCGGCAAGAGGCCGACGCGGTGCGCATCCTCTCGGGCACATTCGAGGGCCGCACCACCGGCACGCCGATCCAGTTGATGATCGAAAACACCGACCAGCGGTCCAAGGATTACGGCGAGATCGCGCAGGCGTTCCGCCCCGGTCACGCCGACATCACCTATCATCAGAAATACGGGCTGCGCGATTATCGCGGCGGCGGGCGGTCATCCGCGCGCGAAACGGCGGCGCGGGTCGCGGCGGGCGGCGTGGCGCAGGCGGTGCTGCGGCAGATGCTGCCCGATCTGCGCATCACCGGCTATATGGTGCAGATGGGGGTGAAACATCTGGATCGCGCGCGTTTCAACGCCGCCGACATCACCGAAAACCCGTTTTTCCTGCCCGATAACGTCGCCGCCGCCGAATGGGCCGATTATCTGGAAGCGATCCGTCTGAACCAGAACAGCGTCGGCGCCGCCATCGAGGTGCTGATTCAGGGCTGCCCGCCCGGCCTTGGCGCGCCGGTCTATGCCAAGCTGGATACCGATCTGGCCGCCGCGATGATGTCGATCAACGCCGTGAAAGGCGTCGAGATCGGCGAGGGAATGGCCGCTGCCGCCCTGACGGGCGTGGATAACGCCGATGAGATCCGCATGGGGCCGAACGGGCCGGAATACCTGTCGAACCACGCGGGCGGAATCCTGGGCGGCATTTCCACCGGGCAGGATATTCTGGTGCGCTTTTCCATCAAACCGACCAGTTCGATCACCACGCCGCGCCGCTCGATCACGCGCAAGGGCGAGGAAATCGACCTTATCACCAAGGGCCGCCACGATCCCTGCGTCGGCATCCGCGCCGTGCCCGTGGCCGAGGCGATGGCCGCCTGCGTGATTCTGGATCAGTTGCTGATGGACCGCGCCCAGACCGGCGGCGCGCGCGGCGCTATCGGCTGATTTTCGCAAATATCCCCCACAGGCGCGGAATAGGCCGCGCCTTCCTGCGTTGTTACAAAAGCGTCACGTATTATTCGCATAAGCGTCACGCGCCGCCGATAGACGGGCGGCAGGCCGCGAAGGCCCTGTTAACGACTCAGGAGAGGTCTATGAAATCCGTGAAATTCACCGTCTCGGCGATCGCGCTGCTTGCAGCTTCGGCGACGCTGGCGTCCGCACGCGATCAGGTTCAGGTTGCCGGTTCTTCCACCGTTCTGCCCTATGCCACCATCGTTGCTGAACTGTTCGGCGAAAACACCGACTTCGCCACGCCGGTCATCGAATCGGGCGGTTCCTCGACTGGTCTGCGCCGCTTCTGCGAAGGCGTGGGTGAAAACACCACCGACATCGCCAACAGCTCGCGCCCGATCCGCGACAGCGAAAAGCAGACCTGCCATGACAATGGCGTGACCGACATCATGGAAGTGCGCATCGGTTATGATGGCATCGTGTTCGCGAACCTGGCTTCGGGTAACACCTTCCAGTTCACCCCGGCCGAATGGTTCAACGCGATGGCGGCCCGCCGCGTGGTTGACGGCGCGATCGTGGACAACACCACCAGCAACTGGAACGAAATCAACCCGGAACTGCCCAGCCAGGAAATCATGGCCTTCGTGCCGGGCACCCGTCACGGCACCCGTGAAGTGTTCGAAGAAAAAGTCATCATGGTTGGCTGCGAAGAATCCGGCGCCAAAGCCGTGTTCGAAGCTGAACTGAGCGAAGAAGACGCCAAGGAAGCCTGCCACGTTCTGCGCACCGACGGTCGCGCCGTGGACATCGACGGCGACTATACCGAGACGCTGGCCCGCATCAACAGCTCGCCCAACGGGATCGGCGTGTTCGGCCTGTCGTTCTATGAAAACAACACCGACACCCTGCAAGTGGCGACCATGAGCGGCGTCACCCCCTCGACCGAGACCATCGCTTCGGGCGAATACCCGGTGTCGCGTCCGCTGTTCATCTACGTCAAGAAAGCCCATCTGGGTGAAATCGCCGGTCTGAAAGAATTCGTCGAATTCTTTGTGTCCGATGACGTTGCCGGCCCGAACGGCCCGCTGTCGCAATATGGTCTGGTTGCCGACCCGGAACTGGCCGCGACCCAGCAGGCTGTCACCGACGAAGCGACCATGAACTGATGAATACCGGGTGGTGCGGGCAAAGACCCGCGCCACCTGTTTCTTTTTGCAATTTTCCGCATCAATCCGCCCTTTAGCAAGGATTTGACCGATGCCAATGTCCTGGGCTTTGTTGGCCACCCTGCTGCTGGCGATTGCCGGTTATGTCGTCGCGCGCAGCCGCGCGCTTGCCGCTGTGGGCAACGACATCCGCCAACTGCACAGCCGCCCGACCTATCACGGCATGAACGCCGCTCTGAATGCCTTTTTGCCGCCGATCGTCATCATGGCGATTGCGTCGCTTTTGCGTATGGCGGGGGTTCTTGGCGCTGGTGCCATGCCGATTGTCGCCGTGATCGCACTGGCCGCCGGGATTGCCGGGCTGGGCTGGGGCGTGACCCGCGTCAACGCCGCCTTCCGTGCCCGCAATACCGTTGAAAAGATCATCCTCGGCGTTCTGATCTTTTGTTCGTCGATTGCCATTGCCACCACCATCGGCATCGTGCTGTCGCTGATTTTCGAAACCGGGCGGTTCTTCCAACTGCATTCATGGCAGGATTTCCTGTTCGGCACGCAATTCGCACCGCGCCCCGAGGGCATTTCCCGCCTTGGGATGCTGCCGCTGCTGTGGGGGACGCTGTATATCTCGTTCATCGCGCTGCTGTTTGCGGTGCCCATCGGGCTGCTGGCGGCGATCTATCTGTCGGAATACGCCAGCCCGCGGATGCGCAGCATCGCCAAGCCGGTGGTCGAGGTTCTGGCCGGTATCCCGACCATTGTTTACGGCCTGTTCGCCCTTGTCACCGTCGGCCCGATGCTGCGCGACTATTTCGCGGCGCCGCTGGGGCTGGGAACCTCGGCATCCTCGGTGATGACGGCGGGTCTGGTGATGGGCATCATGCTGATCCCCTTCGTCAGTTCGCTGTCCGACGACATCATCAACGCCGTGCCGCAAAGCCTGCGCGACGGCGCGCTTGGCCTTGGCTCGACGCCTTCGGAAACCGTAAAGCAGGTCGTGCTGCCCGCCGCATTGCCCGGCATCGTCGGTGCTGTCCTGCTGGCGGCCAGCCGCGCCATCGGTGAAACGATGATCGTGGTGCTGGGTGCCGGTGCCGCCGCCACCATGAGCCTGAACCCGTTCGAGGCCATGACGACGATCACCGTCAAAATCGTGGGTCAGTTGACCGGCGATAACGACTTTTCCTCGCCCGAGATGCTGGTGGCCTTTGCCCTTGGCCTGACCCTGTTCATCATCACGCTGGGGCTGAACATTGTCGCGCTGTATATCGTGCGCAAATATCGCGAGCAGTACGAATGACCGATATGCCCGTTGAAAACAACCGCCCCGCGCCGCCCCGTGCCGTCAGTTCGCTGCTGGCCAAGGATGCGCGCACCCGCCGCCGCAACGCCTCGGAAAGCCGGTTTCGCGGCTATGGTCTGGCCGCCATCGGTATTGCCGTGCTGGCGCTGGTCATTCTGGTGACGACCATCCTGCGCGACGGTTCTTCGGCCTTTCGGCAGACCTATCTGGACCTGCCGGTTTACCTGAACCCCGAAGTCGTGGACCCGCAGGGCAACCGCGATCCGGCCGAAATGTCGCGCGTGCTGACGCTGGCCTACAGCCGGGTGCTGGATGCCTCGCTGGATGCCGCGGTCGCCGGGATGAACCTGAATATCGAAGGTCTGACCGAAGGCGACATCGACGGCATCGTTTCCCGCGAGGCGGCGGCGCAATTGCGTCGCATGGTGCTGAACGACCCGGATCTGGTCGGGCAGACGGTCGATGTGAACGTGCTGGTGAATGGCCGCGTGGACGGCTATTTCAAGGGCCGCGTCACCATGGCCAGTGCCGAACGCGACAGCAATACCTCGCCCGCGCAACTGATGCTGGCGGACGAACTGAAACGCCAGGGCCTGCTGGTCACGCGCTTTAACCGCGAATTCATCACCAACCCCGACGCATCCGACCAGCGCCCCGAGGCGGCCGGTCTGGGCGTGGCCATCCTTGGTTCGTTCTACATGATGCTGGTGGTGCTGTTCCTGTCGGTTCCCATCGGGGTCGCCGCCAGCATCTATCTGGAGGAATTCGCCCCCAAGAACCGCTGGACCGACGTGATCGAGGTGAACATCGCCAATCTGGCCGCCGTGCCCTCGATCGTTTACGGTATCCTTGGTCTGGCCGCGTTCATCAGCTTTGCCGGCCTGCCGCAATCGGCGCCCATCGTCGGCGGTCTGGTGCTGACGCTGATGACCCTGCCCACGATCATCATCGCCACCCGCGCATCGCTGAAATCGGTGCCGCCCTCGATCCGCGATGCGGCGCTTGGGATCGGGGCCAGCCGGATGCAGACGGTGTTCCATCATGTGCTGCCGCTGGCGATGCCCGGCATCCTGACCGGCACCATCATCGGTCTGGCGCAGGCTTTGGGCGAAACCGCCCCGCTGCTGCTGATCGGCATGGTTGCCTTTGTGCGCACCTATCCCGATGCGCCTTGGGCGGGCGGTCTGATGGACCCGGCCTCGGCCCTGCCGGTTCAGGTTTACAACTGGACCCAGCGGTCTGACCCGGCCTTCATCGAACGCGCCTCGGGTGCCATTATCATCCTGCTTATCTTCCTGCTGTGCATGAACGTGCTGGCCATCTATCTGCGCCGCAAGTTCGAGCGTCGCTGGTAAGCGCGGCGCAAGGAGTATTATCATGTATGACGCCAATCGCGCGGAGACCAACGTGACCAACGACGACATCAAGATCGCTGCCCGCAAAGTGCAGGTCTATTATGGCGATAAACATGCCATCAAGGACGTGGACGTTGATATTCTGGACAAGACCGTGACGGCCTTTATCGGCCCGTCTGGTTGCGGCAAGTCCACCTTTTTGCGCTGTATCAACCGCATGAACGATACGATCGACATCTGCCGGGTCGAAGGCTCGATCACGCTGGATGGCGAAGACATCTATGACAAGCGCGTCGATCCGGTGCAATTGCGCGCCAAGGTAGGGATGGTGTTTCAGAAACCCAACCCCTTCCCCAAATCGATCTATGACAACGTGGCCTATGGCCCGCGCATTCACGGTCTGGCCCGTGGCAAGGCCGAACTGGATGAAATCGTCGAAAAGGCGCTGCGCGGCGCCGCGCTGTGGGAAGAGGTCAAGGACCGCCTGAACGAAACCGGCACCGGCCTGTCGGGCGGTCAGCAACAGCGCCTGTGCATCGCCCGCGCCGTCGCCACCGCACCCGAAGTCCTGCTGATGGACGAACCCTGTTCGGCGCTGGACCCCATCGCCACCAGCCAGGTCGAGGAGCTGATCGACCAGTTGCGGCAAAAGTTTTCGGTGGTGATCGTCACCCACTCGATGCAGCAGGCCGCGCGTGTCAGCCAGAAAACCGCATTTTTCCACCTTGGGAACCTTGTGGAATACGGTAACACTGACGACATCTTTACCAATCCGCGCGACCCGCGCACCGAAAGCTATATCTCGGGCCGGATCGGCTAAGTCAGAGGGCAGATGAACATGAACCGTGACAAACACATCGCCAGCGCCTTTGACCGGGATCTGGAAACCGCGCAGGCTCTGGTCGTCAAGATGGGTGGTCTGGTCGAACAGGCCATCATCGACGCCGCCGCCGCGCTGGAAACCCGTGACGCCGAACTGGCCGAAGAGGTGCGCCTGCGCGACCGTAACATCGACGCGCTGGATCAGCAGATCAACGAAGAGGCCGCGCGCCTGATCGCCCTGCGCGCGCCGACGGCCACCGACCTGCGGCTGGTGCTGTCGGTCATCAAGATCTCGGCCTCGCTGGAACGGGTCGGCGATTACGCCAAGAACATCTCCAAGCGCAGCAACGTGCTGTTGGCGATGAATCAGGTCAACGGCTCGGCTGCGGCGCTGCGCCGGATGGCGGGCACGGCCGAGGCGATGCTGAAAGATGCGCTGGACAGCTATATCCGCCGCGATGTCCAACTGGCCGCTGATGTGCGCGCCCGCGACATCGAGGTGGATCAGATGTATAACGCGCTGTTCCGCGAATTCCTGACCTATATGATGGAAGACCCGCGCAACATCACCGCCTGTATGCACCTGCATTTCATCGCCAAGAACATCGAGCGGATGGGCGACCACGCCACCACTATCGCCGAACAGGTGATCTATCTGGTCACGGGCGAAGCCCCCGACGAAAGCCGGCCCAAAAGCGACAGCGTGACCAAGGCCGGCGTGGCCGAGACCCTGAACCATCAATCGCAGGAATAAGCAGATGAGCGCGCGTCAGGTATCCAAAGTTCTGGTTGTCGAAGACGAAAGCGCGCAGCGCGAGGTTCTGCAATACAATCTCGAAGCCGAAGGTTTCGGTGTCGTCATGGCCGAAAACGGTGATGAGGCGCTGCTGCTGGTGGCCGAAGAACAGCCCGATCTGGTCGTGCTGGATTGGATGCTGCCGAACGTGTCCGGGATCGAGGTGTGCCGTCGGCTCAAGGCTGATCCGATGACCCGCCCGATCCCGATCATCATGCTGTCCGCACGCGGCGACGAAGGCGACCGCGTGCGGGGGCTGGAAACCGGGGCCGATGATTACATGGTCAAGCCCTATTCCGTTGTGGAACTGATGGCGCGGCTGCGCACGCAACTGCGCCGCACCCGCCCCGCCAGCATGGGCGAGCGGCTGTCCTTTGACGACATCGTGCTGGATGCCGCCGAACACCGCGTCTTTCGCAGCGGCCAGCCGCTGCATCTTGGCCCGACCGAATTCCGGCTGCTGTCCACGCTGATGGAAAAGCCGGGCCGGGTCTGGACGCGCGAACAACTGCTGGATCGCGTCTGGGGGCGCGACATCTATGTGGATACCCGCACCATCGACGTGCATGTGGGGCGTCTGCGCAAGGCGCTGATGGCCAATGGCGGCAATAATCCGGTGCGCACGGTGCGCGGCACCGGCTATGCCTTGGGGTGACGCCCCTTCGTTTGGGGCGTTCTGGCGGGCGACGGCGTGATCTCAGGTGATCTGGGCGGTCAGCGCGGGCAGGCCGTCCACTTCGGCCCGGATGGTGTCGCCACGCTGCAAGGGGCCGACGCCTGCGGGCGTGCCGGTCATCACCAGATCGCCGGGTTGCAGATGATACAGCGTTGACAAAAAGGCGACCAGCGCCGCTTCGGGGAAAATCATGTCGGCCAGCCTGCCGTTCTGCCGCTGGTCGCCGTTGACCGACAGGCGGATGCCCGGCCCCGGCCTGGCGGCAGACAGAGGCGCGATGACCGCGCTGGCCTCGAAATCCTTGGCCGCATCCCAGGGGCGGCGCTTGTCCTTGGCCTCGGCTTGCAGATCGCGGCGCGTCAGGTCCAGCCCGACGGCGCGGGCAATGATCGCGGCGGCGGCATCCTGTTCGCTGGCGTTCGACAGCGGCGCGCCGATGGCCAGCACCAGTTCGACCTCGTGATGCAGATCGGCGGTGCCGGGCGGATAGGGGATTGCGCCGGGATGAGCCAGCGCATGGGCGGATTTGGTGAAAAAGAACGGCTTTTCGCGATCAACCGCATTGCCCATTTCCGCCGCGTGATCGGCATAATTGCGGCCGATACAAAAGATCCGCCGCACCGGAAAGCTGGTCCCGTCCAGCGGCAGGGCAGGGCGGGGCAGGTCGAAGATCGGGGTCATGGCTGTTCCTTTAGAAAGCGGTCTACTTGCTCGGCGTCGGGCATGGCGTCGCTGGCACCGGGGCGTGTGACCTGAATGGCCGCAGCGGCCGAGGCGCGGCGCAAAGCGGTGGCGATGTCCTGCCCGCTGTCCAGCCCGGCGGCGAACCAGCCCGCAAAGCAATCGCCTGCCCCGGTGGTATCGACCGGGCGCACCGGAAACGCGGGGCAATGCGTGACGGTGCCGCTGCGCAGGTCGCGGTAATCCGCCCCCTCGGCCCCGCGCGTCACCAGCAGCCCCTCGACCGGCAGATCCTGACCCAAGGCGGTGAACAGGGCATCCGCCTCGCCCGCGTTCATGGCCAGAATCGTGGCCAGCCCCAGCATGGCGCGCACCGCATCCACATCGAAGGGCGCGGCGGAATAGATCACACGCAGCCCCTTGTCGCGGGCGATGGCGGCGGTTTCGGCCTGAAGATTGGTCTCGTTCTGGATCAGCAGCGTGTCGCCGGGCTGCATCGCGTCGGCGACGGTCTGGGGCAGGGACAGCGCGCGGTTGGCGCCAGAGTGGATGATGATGGCGTTTTCGCCGGATGCGTCCAGCTGTATGATCGCATGGCCGGTGGCGTGATCGGACAGGCGCGCGACATGGGCCGTGTCGATCCCGGCAGCGGCCAGTTGCCGGATCACCCAATCGTCGCCGCGGCCGATTGCGCCGATATGGCGCACGACCGCCCCCGCCCGCGCGGCAGCGACCGACTGGTTCGCCCCCTTGCCCCCCAAGCCCTGCGCAAAGCTGCGCGCGGCAATGGTTTCGCCGGGCCGAACCAGATGGTCCAGCCGATAAACATGGTCAATGTTGATCGAGCCAAGATTCCAGATCGTCATGGCACCCCCTTGGCGGCATCAGACGCCGGGCAGGCGCGATTGTCCAGAAACGAAAACGCGCCCCGAAGGGCGCGTTCGCAGCATGTCGTCAGGCTCAGGCCTGATTTTCGGACAGATGCTTGTGCTTGTAGGGTGCCCACAGACGCTTGTTCGTCAGATACAGCAGCGCCGTCAGCAGGATCATGAACAGGACCGAGATAAAACCGACCTGTTTACGCTCCATCATCTTGGGTTCCGCCGTCCAGGTCAGGAAGGCGGTGACGTCGCGGGCCATCTGATCGACAGTCGCAGGCGTGCCGTCCTCGTAGGTGACCTGATCCGGGTTCAGCGGAGGCGGCATCGCAATCAGCCCGCCGGCAAAGGCGGTGTTGTGATAAAAGACGCTGCCGGCCTGTTCGGTGTCTTCGCCGGTGTAATCCACCAGAATGGCGTGGATATATTCCGGCCCGCCGATGCCGCGGAACAGCTGGTTCAGGCCGGTGCCAACCGGGCCGTGGAACCCGGCGCGCGCCTTGGCCATCAGCGACAGGTCAGGCCCCGTGCCATCGGCGTGGGGGATGGTCGGGAAGTGGTCGGTCAGAACGCGTGGGCGTTCCTCGCCGGTTTCCTCGTCCATGATCATCGGCAGGTTGGCGGCATAGGCGCGCACCTGATCTTCGGGCAGGCCCGGCCCATTGGGGTCGGACAGCGTGCGGATCGGCACATAGCGCAGGCCGTGGCAGGCCGAGCAGACCTCGGTATAGACCTGAAGCCCGCGCTGAAGCTGGTGCTGATCGTATGTGCCGAACGGGCCTTCAAAGCTGAAGGTGATGTCCTCGACGTGGCCATCAGCCCCCGCCGCCTGCGACGTGACCGGCACCGACAACAGCGACAGCGCCGCAACAGCCGAGAGCGTAAGTTTTCTCAGTGTCATCGCAGCCTCTCCTTATTCGGCCGGGTGGGCTTGGGGACCGTAATGGTCGTTGAAATCTTCCTCGATCGTGGCCGGCATCGGTTCCGGTTTTTCGATCACGCCAAGGATCGGCAAAATCACGAGGAAATAGGCGAACCAGTAAGCCGCGCCGACCAGCGAGATATAGGGGTAGATTCCCTCGGCAGGCATGGCACCGGCCCAGGTCAGGATGATGAAGTTCGCGGCGAACAGCCAGAACCACCACTTGAACTGCGGACGATAACGGCCCGAACGGACGCGGCTGGTATCCAGCCACGGCACCAGCGCCATGACCAGAATCGCGCCGAACATCGCGATCACGCCAAAGAATTTGGCGTCGATGATGCCAAAGCTGACAAAGCTGACCAGCTGCACCAGCCAGACATCGGCGGTAAAGGCGCGCAGGATCGCGTAGAAGGGCAGGAAATACCATTCCGGCACGATATGCGCGGGGGTCGCCAGCGGGTTCGCCTCGATATAGTTGTCGGGGTGGCCCAGATAGTTCGGCATAAAGCCGACGATGGCAAAGAACACCACCAGAATCAGCGCCAGTGCGAACAGGTCTTTGATGACGAAATAGGGCCAGAAGGGCAGGGTGTCCCGCTCGGCCTCTTCTTTCGAAGTGCGGCGCACTTCGATGCCGGTCGGGTTGTTGTTGCCGGTGTGGTGGAAGGCCCAGATGTGGACGATCACCAGCGCCGCAATCACGAAGGGCAGCAGATAATGCAGCGAGAAAAAGCGGTTCAGCGTGGCGTTATCCACTGCCGGGCCGCCCAGCAGCCAGGTCTGGATGTCGGGACCGATGCCCGGAATGGCGCCGAACAGGCCGGTGATGACGGTCGCGCCCCAGAAGGACATCTGACCCCAGGGCAGCACATAGCCCATGAAAGCGGTGCCCATCATGCACAGATAGATCAGCATGCCCACGATCCAGGTCACTTCGCGCGGGGCCTTGTAGGAACCGTAATACAGGCCGCGGAAGATGTGGATATAGACCGCCACAAAGAACAGCGACGCGCCATTGGCGTGCAGGTAGCGTAGCATATAGCCGCCGTTTACGTTGCGCATGATGTGTTCAACGCTGGCAAAGGCCAGATCGACATGCGGCGTATAGTGCATGGCCAGCACGATGCCGGTCACGATTTGCAGCGCAAGGCAGAACGCCAGAACGATGCCCCAGATCCACCACCAGTTCAGGTTTTTCGGGGTGGGGATCATCAACGTGTCATAGACCAGCCCGACGATGGGCAGGCGGCGGTGCAACCACCGCTCGATGCCCGTTTTGGGCTCATAATGGTCGTGCGGAATTCCCGACATTGGTGTCCCCCTCAGCCCAATTGAATCGTTGTGTCACTGACGAATTCGGCAACCGGAACGTGCATGTTCTCGGGCGCCGGGCCACGGCGGATGCGGCCGGACGTGTCATAGTGGCTGCCGTGGCAGGGGCAGAACCAGCCGCCGAAATCGCCGGCACCATCGCCGATCGGCACGCAGCCCAGATGGGTGCAGACGCCGATCTGAACCAGCCATTCGCCCGCCTCGTCCAGCGAGCGGTTGGCGTCGTCGGAATTGGTGCCCGGCTTGTTCGCGTTTTGCGAGGTCGGGTCGATCATCGTGGCGCCATCGTCGGCACGGGCGGCGTCGATTTCCTCTTGCGTGCGGCGACGGATGAACACAGGCTTGCCCAGCCATTTCACGGTCAGTTGCGTGCCTTCGGACACGCCGCTGACATCGACCTGGATCGAGGACAGGGCCTGCACATCGGCTGAGGGGTTCATCTGGTTAATCAGCGTCCAGCCGGCTGCACCGGCGGCCACCGCACCAGCGCCCGCGGTGGCATAGTAGAGGAAATCCCTCCGGGTGCCTGCGTGATCTTCTGCGTGGGACACGGCTTTTTCTCCAATTCAGGCCGCGTTTGCAGGGCGGCCGATACGACAATCCGGGCCGCCAGATCGCAGCCTTCGCCCGGCGGTTTTAGCGATCAATTTCCCGCCAGTCCAGCGCGTTCGCGCGGCGGCAAACGGTCAAAAGGCCGCATGTGGCGCAAATGACAGCGGGTCGCGGCAGGGGCGAAATGCCCCCTGCGCGGCCCCTGCCGAACCGGCCTTGCTGCGTGGTAAACCATCTAGAGATACCCGGACGATCTAAGGCTCACCTCTTGGGATTTGCCGATAATCAGGTGGTCATGCAGCGTGATCCCCAAAGGCGCGCAGGCATCCTGAACCTGAAGTGTCATGGTAATATCCGACTGCGACGGCGTGGGGTCGCCAGACGGGTGATTATGCATCTTCCTGTTGATATGGCATAACTGAATGATATAAAACAATTTATTTT
>NZ_JAUNTJ010000046.1 GCF_030538755.1 Paracoccus sp. (in: a-proteobacteria)
AACGAAACATCCGCATCCAAAACGCAAAAATAACCGAAATACAAAATAAACATAAAAATATACATAAAGTCGGGTGAGGCGGCGGCGGGCCATGCACTGGCCCGCCATGCCTGTCCGGCTTGCGATACCCGCCGCGATCTGGCGGGTATTTGTATGTATATATGTTGGGAGCAGGCCGGGGTTTCGTTGCCGTGATTGCGGCCAAGGGGGTATTGGCGCCCTGTCTTTCCCGCATCGCCTGCGCCCTGACTGCCCCCACATCTGCGGGGGTCGGATCGGACCCGTGCAGGCGGGTGAATATGCCGATGCGATCTTTTCCTTAGCCTCGTTCCAAGGAAAACCAACGCGAGCGCCTGTCATGTTCACCTTGATTTCATCGCAAGACGTTCCTTTTTACCCCGACCTGATGGCCAGTATCTTTCGCCTGCGGAAAAGAGTTTTCGCGGATGGGCTGAACTGGGATGTGCCCGTTCATGGCGATCAGGAATATGACGATTATGACCGCGCGGGGGCGTCATATCTGGTCTGGTGTTCGGATGATCGGGAAACGCTGTATGGTGTCGTTCGGCTGATGACCACCGATGGTCCCACGCTGCTGCATGATGTGTTCTGGGCCACGCATGACCGGGATGACGGCCTGATCGGCGATCATATCTGGGAAGGCACGCGCATGTGCGTGGACAAGGCGATGATCGCCCGCGACCACCCCGACGTGGATTGCGGGCGGGCCTTCAGCCTGCTGCTGATCGCCCTGTGCGAGGCGGCACTGGCCTGCGGGATCGACCGGCTGGTGTCCAACTTCGAGCCGGTGATGGCCCGCATCTATCAGCGCGCCGGGGTGCGGATGCAGATGCATGGCCGCGCCGATGGCTATGGCCGCCGCCCGGTGTGCTGCGCCTCGTTCGAGGTCTCGTCCCGCGTGCTGCACCAGATGCGCGCGCGGATAGGCATCAGCCTGCCGTTACTGATGCCGCAGCCGCATGTCATTGCCCGCAGCCAGACCGCCACATTCGGCAGGCGGGCCGCCAGTATCTAAGACCAGCAGACAGGGTGCCTTGTGGACAGTTTTTCGCTTTACTGCCTTGCGACCGAATCCGATCAGGCCGAAATGCCCCGCGTTCTGGGGCTGATCGAATCGCGGCTGGCCGCCGATGCCAGCCGCGCCGATGACTGGCTGTATAAAGGCGCGCTGCTGGCGCGGATGGGTGTTGGTCTGGACGACCCGGACCGGCGGCAGCGGTTCATGGCCACCGGGCTGAACCTGATGCGGGGGGCGCAGCCCTCGGTCTGGCTGGGGGCGGTGGTGCAGTTGCAGATGCTCTATGCCCGCGCGCTGACCATGGCGATGCTGCCGCGCCCCCCCGTTTCCTTGTCCGAGGCCGGGGGGAACATGCGGGCGCTGCTGGATCACCCCGGATTTGGCCGCCTGCACCCGCTGCGCCGGGCGCAGGTTCAGGCGACAAGGTGCCGGTTTCCTGATGGTTTTTTGTGACCGGCGGCGGGTGATGCAGATCAACCCAAGATTGATTCGCACCGGGGTTGGCGACAGTGCCAAACCCGGCCGCGATCCGATCTGAATGGTTCACCCCTCGGCATCCGCAGAAATTTCCAAAGCAAATTCAACCGTAAATTCGACTGTTCGTCAGCGGTGCCCGCTGGTTTCTGGCCGGAACCTGCCCAGAATTTGCAGTAACGGCAAATTTATGCCGATCATCCGTAAATTGTGCGCAACTGTCACAAAAATCCTTAACGCTTGTCACGGACCGGCGGTGGCCGATTCTGACCGACGCGAAGGAGAGCAGCATGCCCCCTCTGACAACGGCGCTCGAGGAAAATTCGACGGCGGATGCCGTGCTGAACCTGCAAGGGCTGCTGAAGGTGGATCACCTGACCTTTCACATCCTGAACAACCCCAGTGCCGGGATCGACAATCCGTTCGTGCGCACCACCTATCCCGAGGCATGGGTCAGCCATTACCTGCTGAACAGCTACAGCGCCGTGGACCCGGTGCTGCAACGCGCCCATTCCAGCGACGAGCCGTTCTTCTGGTCCGACCTGACCCTGACCCCCGAGGCGGAACAGTTGATGGAGCAGTTCGGCACGTTCGATCTGGGCAAGACGGGTTACAGCCTGATCCACACCGACGCCCATGGCCGCAAAAGCGTGCTGTCGATCAGCCGCCGCGACGATGCCGGGTGGGCCGGTCATGTCGATGCGCTGCATGACATGCTGGTGCAGATCCACGCCGATCTGCATATGAAGGCCGTGTCGGAAATCATCGCCGATACGCGCGGCCTGCCGCAGCTTGCCCCGCGCGAATGCGAATGCCTGCGCTTTACCTCGCAGGGGAAAACCTACAGTGAAATCGCGATCATCCTCGATCTGTCGGAACATACGGTGCGCAGCTATCTGAAGCTGGCGCGGGTCAAGCTGAACTGCGTGTCGCTGGCGCAGGCGGTGGCCAAGGCGGTGCGCTACAAGATCATCTGACCCGGCGTTTGTCGCGGTTGTCCGGGGGCGGTTCTGCCGTGCATAGTGGCAGCCGGGCGGCAAAGGCGGCAAAAACGACAGGGGGGCAGATGGCAAGGATCGCTTTTATCGGCGGCGGCGAGGCCGGGCACGGCTGGATCGCGCGCTTTATCCTTGGCGGCGATGATGTGGCGGTATTCGACGCTGACCCCGGCGGGGCGGCGGCGTTGAGCCGGGTTCTGGCCGATGCCGGGCGGGCGTGGGGGCGCTTGTTTCAGGCACCGCTGCCGGAACCGGGCCGGGTGATCCCCGCGCCGGAACTGGCTGATGCTGTGGCCGGGGCGGATTACATCATCGTCAGCCTGCCCGATGCAGACCCGCGAACCATCGCCCGGATCGAGGCCGCCGCGCCGGCGCAGGCGATCATCGCCCTGTCGGATGGCGGTGCGTTGCGGGATCTGCAACAGGGCGCGCAATATCCCGACCGGATCATCCGCGTGACCGGCTGCGCCCCGGTCTATCTGTTGCCGCTGGCCGAAATCACCGGGGCCGATGCGGCGGCGGGCAGGGCGGCGGCAATGCTGGCCGATGCCGGGATGCAGCCGGTCCGCACCGCCACCGCCACGGGCGCGCCGGTCGGCCATCGCCTGTCGGCCCGCCTGTTGGCCGAGGCGCGGCATCTGGTCGATGACGGGCAGGCCAGTGCTGCGCAGATCGACGACATCCTCCGGCTGGGGTCGGGCCTGTCGCTGGCGTGGGCGGGGTTGTGGGGCACTGCCGATCCGGCGGCCGGTCGCCCCGAGGGGCAGGCAGGCGATCCGGCCCATCTGCGTGATGAGGCGCTGACCGGCATCCTGCACGCGCTCAAGGCGGCGGGGCAGGGGGCCGGGCAGGTGGTGCGGGACGCCGAGAACCGCCTTTATGGCCGCGCCGTGCCGCCCCCGGCGGGCTATCCGCTGCGGCTGCATCAGGTGACGGTGGGCGGGGCCTGGCTGGATTACAACGGCCACATGACCGAGTTTCGCTATCTTCAGGTGATGGGCGACGCGACCGATGCGTTTCTGATCCACATCGGCCTTGGGCCGGAATACCGCGCGGGCGGGCATTCCGCCTATACCGTGGAAACCCATATCCGCCATCTGGCCGAGGTCAGCGCGGGTGAGCGGTTGTCCGTCGAAACGCGGCTGATCGGGCATGATGCCAAGCGGTTCCGCCTGCATCACCGCATCCTGCGCGCCGATGGGGTCGAGGCGGCGACGGGCGAACATATGCTGCTGCATGTGAACAGCGCCGCCGGGCGCGCCGTGCCGATGCCCGATCCGCTGATCGCCGCGCTGGATGGCGTGGCCGCGCAGGATCAGGGGCCGCTGCCCGACCATGCGGGGCAGGGCATCCGCGATATCGGCGGGGGTGCCGTGCGGGGATAAGGCGGGGCAGACGCCCCATACGCGCTAACTTAAGGGCTTGTGGGGTTTCTGGCGGCGTTTGCCTG
>NZ_JAUNTJ010000028.1 GCF_030538755.1 Paracoccus sp. (in: a-proteobacteria)
TCAACGACCCCGACGATCCCGGCGGGGCGACGAATTACGGCGTCACCATCGGGACGATGCGCCGCCTTGGCATGGATGTGAACGGCGATGGCCGGGTCGATGAACGCGATGTGCGGGCGCTGACCCGCGCGCAGGCGGTGCAGGTTTACGTCGAGCATTACTTTCGCCGCCCGCGTCTGGCCGAACTGCCGGTTGCGGTGCAGGCCAGCGTGTTCGACATGCAGGTGAACGCCGGCGCGAATGCGGTGAAGATCCTGCAACGGTTGCTGACGCGCATGGGCTTTGCCGCCAGTGATGACGGCGTGATCGGCCCGCGCACCATTGCGGCGGCGCAATCGGCGGCGCAGGTCGCCCCGCAGCATCTGGCCGACGCCTATGGCATCGCGCGGCGCAATTATTACTATGCCATCGCCGACGGCCGCCCGGCCAGCCGCAAATATGCCCGGCGCAAGGATGGCGGCAAGGGCGGCTGGATCACGCGGGCCGAGGAATTCATCAGCCCGAAATACCACCTGACCGCCGCGCAACACCGGGAAAGGACTGCGAAATGGGCATGATCGACCGCTTTCTGAACCTTGGCGGCACCGTGACGGCGGCGGGCAACGTGGCCGAGATCTTTCGCCAGAACGCCACTCGCCGGATGGAGCTGGACGAAGACGCCTATGCCCGCGCCATCGACCAGCTTGGGTTGGAATTTGCCCATGCGCCGCAGACCTGGTTCGACAGTTTCGTGAACGGGCTGAACCGCCTGCCGCGTCCGGGGATGACGGTCGGGGTGCTGGGCCTGTTCACCTATGCCATGGTCGATCCCGTCGGGTTCAGCCTGCGGATGGAGGGGCTGGCCGAGGTGCCCGAGCCGCTGTGGTGGCTGCTGGGCGCGATTGTCAGCTTTTATTTCGGCGCGCGCGAGGCGCATTATTTCCGCAACCGTGTCGTGCTGGAACGGTCCGGCCGCAAGGCCCGTGCGCAGGGCACGGCGGATGCCAGCGGCGCGGGCATGGTCGCCGTGCATGACCCCGAAGGCGATGCGGCGCTGGATGCCGCGCTGGCCGCAGCCATGGCCGCGCCCGCCGATGCGGTGGCTCCGATGATGCCGGTGGCTGCACCCGTGGCCGATCCACCCGCGATCCCGCAGGGCTGGCGCCTGCCTGCCGATGCTTTCGCCGATAATGCCGCGCTGCGCGACTGGTCGGCCAGCCTGCGCGGATAAGCCACACAGAAAACTGAAGCGCGGTGGCGCAGGGGGGACTGTTCCCCCTTGCGCCATCGGTTTATGGTCGGCTCAGCCTAAGGGGGACGACCATGATCGCAGAATTCGGCCACTTTGCCTTGATTTTGGCCTTTATGGTGGCGCTGTATCAGATGATCGTGCCCATGATCGGCGCGTCGCGCGGCTGGACCGCGTGGATGGACAGCGCCCGCCCCGCCGCAATGGCGCAGTTCCTGCTGACCGGGCTGTCGTTTTGCGCGCTGACGGTGGCCTTTGTCACTTCGGATTTCTCGCTCAGGCTGGTTTACGAAAACTCGCATACGGCCAAGCCGATGCTGTATAAAATCAGCGGCGTATGGGGAAACCACGAAGGTTCGATGCTGCTGTGGGTGCTGATCCTTGCGCTGTTTGGCGCGGCGGCGGCGGCATGGGGCGGCAATCTGCCGCCGGCGTTGCGCGCGCGGGTGCTGGCGGTGCAGGCGGCGATCGGGGCGGCGTTCTATGCGTTTATCATCTTTACCTCGAACCCGTTTCTGCGGCTGGAAGTGCCGCCCTTTGACGGGCGCGACCTGAACCCGCTGTTGCAGGATGTCGGCCTGGCCCTGCATCCGCCGTTTCTGTATCTGGGCTATGTCGGCCTTTCGATGTCGTTCAGCTTTGCCGTTGCGGCCCTGATCGAAGGTCGGGTCGATGCCGCCTGGGCGCGTTGGGTGCGGCCATGGACGCTGGCGGCCTGGGTTTTCCTGACCATCGGCATCGCGCTGGGGTCGTGGTGGGCCTATTACGAACTGGGCTGGGGCGGCTTCTGGTTCTGGGACCCGGTCGAAAACGCCAGCTTCATGCCGTGGCTGCTGGCCGCCGCGCTGCTGCATTCCGCCATCGTCGTCGAAAAGCGCGAGGCGCTGAAAAGCTGGACGATCCTGCTGGCGATCATGGCATTCGGCTTTTCGCTGATCGGCACGTTCATCGTGCGCTCGGGCGTGATTACCTCGGTCCACAGCTTTGCCAGCGACCCGGAACGCGGCGTGTTCATTCTGGCGATTCTGGCGGTGTTCGTGGGCGGCGCGCTGACGCTGTATTCGGTGCGCGCGCAGGCGATGGCCGCCAAGGGGGTGTTCGCGCCGGTATCGCGCGAGGGGGCCTTGGTGCTGAACAACGTGCTGTTGGCGGTGGCCTCGTTCGTGGTGTTCATCGGCACGGTCTGGCCGCTGATCGCCGAACTGGGCTGGGGTGCCAAGCTGTCGGTGGGCGAGCCGTTCTTTAACAAGGCCTTTACCCCCTTCATGATCGTGCTGGCCGCCGTGCTGCCGCTGGGTGCGATCATGCCGTGGAAGCGCGCCACCATCCGCCGTGCGCTGATGCCGCTGCGCGGCGCGCTGGCGCTGACGGCGGCGGTGATGCTGCTGGTGTTCGCGGTCTCGACCGGGGAATCGGCGCTGGCGGTGATCGGCACCGGGCTGGGCAGCTGGATCATCTTTGGCGCAGCCGCCGAACTGCTGCATCGCACCGGAGGTTCCGGCCTGTCGCGTCTGGCGCGGTTGCCGCGCGCCGACTGGGGCAAGGCGGTGGCTCATGCCGGGCTGGGCGTGACCTTTATCGGGGTATCGCTGCTGATGGCATGGGAAACCGAGAATATCCGCGTCGCCCATATCGGCGAATCGTTCGAGTTGAGCGGTTACACGATCACCCTGCGATCCGTGGATGAGATCGAAGGCCCGAACTATCTGTCCACCATGGCCACCATGGATGTGGCCGGCAACGGTCGTCAGGTCGCCACGCTGCACCCGGAAAAGCGCGTCTATCCGGTGCAGGCCATGCCCACGACCGAGGCGGCGATCAACAATGGCGTGTTCCGCGACATCTATCTGGTGATCGGTGATGCGCAGGCGGGCGGAGGCTGGGCCGTGCGCTATTACATCAAGCCCTTTGCCAACTGGATCTGGGCCGGGTCGGCGCTGATGGCTCTGGGCGGGCTTATCAGCCTGTCCGACCGGCGCTATCGCGTGGCGGCGGGGGCGCGCCGCGCCTCGCGTCGTGCGGCGGCGGGGGTGCCTGCGGAATGAAGCGGCTGGTTCTGATTTTGCTGCTGGCCATGGCGCCGGTGACTGTGGCGGTGGCCCCGATGCCCGCAATTGCGGTGCAGCCCGACGAGGTGCTGGACGACCCCGTGCTGGAATCGCGCGCGCGCGCGATTTCGCAAAAGCTGCGCTGCCCGATCTGTCAGGGCGAAAACATCGACGATTCCAACGCCGCCATCAGCCGCGACCTGCGGCTTTATGTGCGCGAACGGCTGGTGGCGGGCGACAGCGACAATCAGGTGATCGACGCGGTGACGGCGCGCTATGGCGAGTTCGTTCTGTTCGAGCCGCGCGCCCGTGGGGCCAACTGGGTGCTGTGGCTGGCGGGGCCGGTGATGGGGCTGGTCGCGCTGGCCTTTGCCGCCGGTTTCCTGCGCCGCAGGCAGGGCGCGGTCGGGCCAACGCCCCTGACGGACGAGGAAAAGGCCCGGCTGGATCGGCTGATGAAGGACTGACGCCGGGTCTTGCTGGCGTGGCGGCGTGCAACTGTGCAGGATGCCCCCAGCAAGGGAGAGAGCATGACATTCCAGACCATCCTGTTCACCGTCGCCGACGGTATTGCCACGCTGACGCTGAACCGCCCGCAGGTGATGAATGCGCTGAACGCGCAGATGCGAACCGAGATCACCGCCGCGCTGACCGACCTGCCCGAAACGGTGCGCTGCGTGGTGATGACCGGCGCGGGGCGGGGCTTTTGTTCCGGGCAGGATCTGACCGATGCCCCCGCGGATGCCGATTTCGAGCGGGTGCTGCGGGACGAATACGAACCGATGCTGCGTGCCGTCATCGGGTGCCGCGTTCCGGTGATTGCGGCGCTGAACGGCGTGGCGGCCGGGGCGGGGGCCAATCTGGCGCTGTCCGCCGATCTGGTGATTGCGGCCGAAAGCGCCTCGATCCTTCAGGCGTTTACGCGCATCGGGCTGATCCCCGACGCGGGCGGCACCTGGCTGGTGCCCCGGCTGGCCGGACATGCGCGCGCCATGGGAATGATGCTGCTGGCCGAACCCGTCAGCGCGCGTCAGGCCGCCGATTGGGGCCTGATCTGGGAAGCCTTGCCTGACGATTTATTTACCGAAGGCGTGGCCCGCCGCGCCCGGCAACTGGCCGCAGGCCCCACCAGTGCTTATCTGGCGATCCGCCGTGCGCTGGCCGAATCGGGGCAGAACGGGATCGAGGCGCAGCTTGCGCTTGAGGCCGAATTGCAGGGCGTGGCAGGCCGCAGCGCCGATTTCCGCGAGGGTGTGGCTGCGTTTCTGGAAAAACGCCCGGCGCGGTTTAGCGGGCGGTAAGGTTGCGCCCCAAGGCCGGGGGTTTTCCACCCCCGGACCCCCGAGGATATTTTCAGACCAAAGATGAGGCCGGTGTGTCAGCCGATTTGGGCAAAGCGTGGGCTGGGGGTTCGGTTGTCGAAGAATGGCACGCTGTCGGGGATGGGCAGGGGGCCTTGGCCGGCGTTGTGGATCAGTTCGGCCACCTCGGCCAGCACGACTTCGGTGATGAAGGGCAGGTTCAGCGCCCGTGCCTGAGTCAGCGGCACCCAGTGCAGGTGCGAGAGTTCATCGCAGGCCGCGCTGAAATCTTGTGGATCGCCTGCGACTTCGGTGGCGTCTGCCAGGAAAAAGCGCGCGTCAAAGCGGCGAGGGCGGCCGGGCGGGGTGATGGCGCGAAAGACGAAATGCAGCGCGCCCGCATCGGGCAGAAGGCCGGCGGGGGCAAAGCCGGGCAGGGCGCATCCGGCACCGGGGCGGCCCAGCAGCAGGCCGGTTTCTTCGGCCAGTTCGCGCAGGGCGGCACCGGCCAGTGCGGCGGGGTTGGCGGGGGCGTCGTCGCGCGGTTCCGCCAGCAAGCGGTTGTGGTGCGTCGTTTGCAGCGGGCGGGCCAGCGGCAGCGTGGCATCGGTGGCATCGACCGCGCCGCCGGGGAAGACGTATTTCGACGGCATGAACGCGGCTTTTGCCCCGCGCATTCCCATCAGCACGCTGGGGTCGCCCTGATCGCGGC
The DNA here is from genome assembly GCF_030538755.1 of Paracoccus sp. (in: a-proteobacteria). Lineage (GTDB taxonomy): Bacteria > Pseudomonadota > Alphaproteobacteria > Rhodobacterales > Rhodobacteraceae > Paracoccus. The sequence continues at coordinate 5,290 of NZ_JAUNTJ010000028.1, forward strand.
GGATCAGCAGAACGGTGGCGGCGTCGCGGATGGGAGGGTTGGTGTCGGTCATGCCGAATCGGGTTCGGCGTTGCTGCCAAATCCGTGCATTCGCCGCGCCCATTGCAGCCCGACCATCGCGCCCTTGATCCGCGGCAGCAGCAGCAGCGACAGCACCACCGCCGCAAGGCTGAAGCCGATCAGCATCGCCATGGGCGAGGGGCGGAACGCCATATAGACCCACAGCAGCAGCGGCGCGCCCAGGTGCGACACGATCAGGATGGTCAGATAGGCCGGGCCGTCATCGGCGCGCTGATGATGCATTGCTTCGCCGCAGGCGGGGCAGTGGTCATTGACCTTGAGGTAGCTGTTCAGCAACCTCCCCTCGCCGCATGAGGGGCATTTGCCCATGAAACCGCGCCGCATCGCAAGGCCGGTCTGCCGCTCGGGCGCTGTGTCCTGTCCGCTCATGACTGCTCCGTGAAAACCTTGCTGCAATATAGGTCAGGCTTGCGGGTATTGCCACGGGTTTGCGCAGGGGCCTAGGCGGCGGCCAGCATACAGCGGTTGCGCCCGCCGGATTTCGCCGCGCGCATCGCCTGATCGGCGCGTTCCAGCAGCGAATCGGTTTCATGATCGGCATCGGCCTGACCGGGGTGCGCGCCAAAGGTGGCCACCCCGACCGAGACGGTCACGGACAGCGCGCCGCTGCCCACCGTTCGCGGCAGGGGGATCGGGGCGGACATGACGGCGTGGCGGATGGCTTCGGCGCAGCGGGCGGCCCTGGGGGCGGAGGTGTCGGGCAGAAGCACCAGAAATTCCTCGCCGCCAAAGCGCACGACCGGGCCGACCGAGCCGGCGACCGACTGAATCCGGGCGGCGATGTCGGCCAGCACCGCATCGCCCGCAGCGTGGCCGTGCTGGTCGTTGATCTGCTTGAAACGGTCCACGTCCAGCGCCAGCAGGGCACATTCGCCGCCGCGCGCCTGTGCGTCGGCGATCATCTGCCGCAGCCGGGGCAGGGCAAAGCGGCGGTTATACAGGCTGGTCAGCGGATCGACCAATGACCAGGCGATGCTTTGGCGCGCCTCGGCCCGGCGTTCGTCGGCGTGACGTTTGCGCACGATCTGTTCGCGCAGGGCCAGCACGGTCATCTCGATCATGTCGGGCGCTGCCAGATCAGGCCCAAGCGTTTCGCCCGCGCCCAGATCCAGCGCGATGGCGGCCATTTCCGGCCGCTCGGGCGTTGCGGCGATGACGAAGGCCGCATCGCGCGACCCCGCGCGCGACCGCAGTTCCGACAGCAGGCGCAGCCCCTCGCCGCGCTGGTCCAGATCGGCGGCGATCAGATACAGATCGCCCGCATCCCCCCGCGCCACCGAAGCCAGAGCCTGCCCCGCATCCTGCACCGAAAAGCGATAGCGCAGCCGCTGCGACAGCGCGTGTTTCCAGCCCAAAGCCTGCGAGGGCGTTTCCGCCACCAGCACGATATGCGGCAACCCGCCCGCCGTGCGCCCATGCTGAAACGGCGCCTGCGATTCGGCGAAGGCGCGGGGCAGATCGACGCTGGCACTGTTGCGCAGCAGCCCGCGAATGCGCGCCAGCAACAGCAGCGCATCGCCGCGCGGTTCCAGCACGGCCGAGGCCCCGGCCCGCATCACCGCCAGCCGCTGTTCGGCCGGGCACAGTGCGATGATCGCCGCCCCGTCCTGTCCGCAATCGTCGCGGATCATGGCGCAGATCGCGGCGCAATCATGGCCTGGCACGCCCTGGCCCACGATCACCAGATCGGGCGCGAAAGCGCGCAGCCGCGCCATTGCTTCGGGCAGCGTGGCGGCGGTGGCGATGTCATAGCTGGCGGGTGTCAGCCGCCCCTTGAGAACAAGGCGATTCGTTGCCAATCCGTCCACGATAAGGATGCGGCCTGTCATTCTTGCGATGCGTCCTTTACACGCCTGCCTGTGCTTGGCACCTTGGCAGCAAATGTTTAACAAACCCTTTCGATCTGAAGGCACTGGCAAAAAAATCACGGGGCACATCCGATGACATGGACGCAGGACAGCGCCCGCGATCTGGCGGTCGAGGCGTTGGGCTTTATCGCCGCCGACCCCGAGATGGTGCAGGCTTTGCTGGCAAATGCCGGGTTGCGCGCGGAAGATTTGCGGCATCTGGCCTCCAGCCCCGATCTGGGGCAGTTCGTGCTGGATTTCATTCTGGAAGACGACCGCCGCGTGCTGGATTTCGCCGCCGGTGCAGGCATCCGCCCCGAGGCGGTGATGGCCGCGCGCACCGTTCTGGCCGGGCCGGGCAGCGCCGGGTGGTCGGCCGATTAAGGCGATCACATCGGCGCAATCCACCTGTCGGCTTATCGAATTGTTAAGAATTTGGTGCTAGTTCCGCTGTGCAAGGGGGCACAATGCACGGATTGATAAATCGCTCGATAGAAGGGTTCCTGCGCCATACTTATGGCGATTCGTTCTGGCATGATGTCGCCGGGGCGTCGGGGATTGATGCGCGCGGTTTTCAGACGATCCGCAACTATCCCGATGCGGTCAGCTTTGGCTTGGTCAATCAGGCGGCGCTGCGGCTGGACAAGCCCGAGGCCGAATTGCTGGAAGATCTGGGCGCGTGGCTGGCGGCGCGCGAACCCTTGCGGCGGCTGTTGCGGTTTTCGGGGCGCGATTTCGCGGACTTCCTGTTTTCGTTAGAGGAATGGCCGGGCCGGGCGCATATGGTCATCCCCGATCTGGGGATGCCGCGCATTCGGATCGAGCCGAAATCGGGGGATGAGTTGCGCGTGGTGATGCCCGATTGTTTTCCCGAATGGCGCAGCGTGATGGCCGGGCTGATCCGGGCGATGGCCGATGATTACGGCGCGCTTGGCCTGATCGCGGTCGAGGGTAACGGCGTGCGGGTGCAGATTTCCGACGATGCCTTTGCCGAAGGCCGCGCCTTTGAACTGGCCGCCTTCCCCGCGCCCGAGGTGGCCAGATGAGCGGCGCGCTGACCCCTGCCATCGCCATGGCCCCTGCGGCGCTGGATGCCTTGCTGCCCATGCATCTGCGGCTGGATGCCGGTGGCGCGGTGCTGGGGGCGGGGCCGACCTTGCGCAAGCTGCTGCCTCAGGGGTGTCAGCGGCTGAGCGATGCTTTTGTGCTGACCCGCCCCGTTTCGGGCGAGGATGATCTGATCGTGCTGACGGCGGCGGCGCGGCGCGGCGACCGGGTGTTTCTGCGCATGACGCAGCCGCCGGGCCTGTCACTGCGCGGCCATGTGGTGCCGCTGGACGATGGCGGGCTGCTGGTCAATCTGGGTTTCGGCATCGGTCTGGCCGATGCGGTGCGCGATTTGTCCCTGACCGATGGCGATTTCGCGCCGCCGGAACTGGCGATGGAGCTGATGTTCCTGCACGAAGCGAACCGCGCCGTCATGGACGAACTGTCCCGCTTTAACCTGCGCCTGGAAGAAGCGCGCGAAGCGGCGGAAATTCAGGCCTTCACCGATCCGCTGACCGGGCTTTACAACCGGCGCGGGCTGGAACTGGCGCTGTCGGTCGCCCTTCGTTCCGCCGAGGCGGCGCGGGGGCAGGGCGAGCGTGGCGGCTTTGCGCTGGCGCATCTGGATCTGGACCGCTTCAAAGAGGTGAACGACCGTCTGGGCCATGCCGCCGGTGACGAGGTGCTGATCCACGTCGCCGATGTGCTGCGCGCCGCGACCCGCAGCAATGATACGGTGGCGCGGGTGGGCGGCGATGAATTCGTGCTGATCCTGTCGGGCACCACCGCCCCGGACGCGCTGAACGCGCTGTCCCGCCGCATCATCAGCGGCATCGAGCAGCCGGTTCAGGTGGACGGCAACACCTGTCAGGTTTCGGCCAGTATCGGCATCGCCATTTCCTCGCGCTATCGCCACCCCAACCCGGAACGGATGCTGTCCGACGCCGACGAGGCGCTGTATGCCTCCAAGAACGCGGGCCGGGGCAGGGCGACGCTGCATGATGGGTGAGGGGCGAAGCCGCGCCCCCAATCGGAACGGGCGCTGCAAGCGTCAAAAGAACGCGAGGCAGGGCGGGCTGCGCCGATGCTGCGCTTTGCGCGAGTTTTCAGGACGAGCGATAAAATGGGGGCGCAGCCCCGATCTGCCGGGAAACCGGCGTTGGGCAGGGCTTGTGTGTCAAACCCTGATTCGCCCGGCGCTGTGCCCGGCTCACCCGGCGGTGGCACGGCGGGTTTGCCCCGCTCGCAACACCCCCCGCCGCGCCGGATCAGCCTGCACGGCGGGGTGTTGGTTACGATACCGTCAGCATGGTCTTGATCGCGCGGCGTTCGTCCATGGCTTTGTAGCCCTCGGCGACCTGATCCAGCGGCAGGACCAGATCAAAGACCTTGCCGGGTTCGATCTTGCGGTCCAGCACGCGGGCCATCAGGTCGGGCAGGAAGCGCCGCACCGGGGCCGGGCCGCCCAGCATCCGCTGTTGTTTAAAGAACAATTGCTGCCCGTCGAATTGCACCCCATGCGGCACGCCGACAAAACCGATGGTGCCGCCGGGGCGGCAGACGCCCTGCGCCTGCGCCATGGATTCGGCCATGCCGACGCATTCCAGCACCGATTCCGCGCCGACACCATCGGTCAGGTCCATGATGCGGGCGATGCCATCTTCGCCGCGCTCGGCCACGATGTCGGTTGCGCCGAATTCCAGCGCCAGTTTCTGCCGAGGCTCGTGCCGCGACATGGCGATGATGCGTTCCGCGCCAAGCTGTTTCGCGGCCATCACCCCCATCAGCCCCACCGCGCCGTCACCCACGACCACCGCCGTTCCGCCCGGACGCACGCCCGAGGCCACGGCGGCATACCAGCCGGTGCCCAGCACATCCGACACCGCCAGCATATGCGGGATCATGTCGGCGTCGGGCATGTGTTCGGTCGCCACCAGCGTGCCATCGGCCAGTGCCACACGCGCATAGGGTGCCTGCGCGCCCAGCATGAATTCGCGCTGCACGCAGGATGACTGGAACCCGAACTGGCAATGCGGGCAGGTGTTGTCGGACAGGCAAAAGCTGCCTACGACGAACTGGCCGGGGCGCAGCGTTTTCACCTCGGAACCGACCTCGATCACGGTGCCGCAATATTCGTGGCCCATGGCGACCGGCCCTTCCTGCGAGGACATGCCGCGATAGGGCCACAGGTCCGATCCGCAGATGCAGGTGGCGGCAAGCTGGATGATCGCGTCGGTGGGTTTCAGGATTTTTGGGTCTTCGACCTGCTCAAAGCGCACATCGCGCGGGCCGTGCATGACGGTTGCATACATGGGGCAGTCTCCTTTGAGTTGCGGGGCCGGGATCGGCACCGGCATTGCGGGCAGGATACAGCGAAATATCCCGCTGACTATGGCCGGTTTTCGATTGCGGTTATCCTGCTGCTGCATGAATGGCCCGCGGGGGCCGGTCGCAGGGGCTGGTCGCGGGGGGCCTAGCGGGCCGGTTCCAGCCGGGTGATGCCGCGCGCGGCGGCGCGGGCAAGCGCCGGGTCCAGCGACATGCTGACATATTCGCCCCGCCGCCACAGCCCGGCCATATCGTCGTAATGGCGCGACAGCGGATGCCCCGACTGCCCGGTTGCAATCACGAAAACCGAACTGTCCGGGTCGGCCAGATCATACACCGCGCGATAGCCCGCCCCGGCGACCTGCCGCCACGGATTGCCGCCCACCCCCGCCGATGTCGCCAAAGCCAGCGTCGAATCGCCGCCCGAGGTCGATTGCACCAGATTGACCACCCAGCCAAGGCCGGGGATACCGCCAAGCGCGGGGTTGATCTGATGCGCCTCATGCGCGTTGCCCCAACGCCAGCTGGTGACATCGGGACCAAAGCGGGCGCTCAGATCCAGGATCGCGGCATCCAGCGCCTGCCGGGCCAGCGTGGCGCAATCCTCGACCGGGGCGCTTTGCACCACGTCACACCAGCGCGCGGCACCCCGGCTGTTGCGGAAGGCGGCCTCGATAAAGGCCGGATACAGGCGGCGGATGTCGTCGGACAGGGGGCCAAGCTCGTCCCGGATCATCCGGTCCTGCAAGGCCTGCATCCATGCGGCATAGATCAGCGGCTCGGGCAGGTGTTCGCTCATCGCGCCGTCCCATTCGGCCAACAGGCCAAGCGCATCCTGCCGCTGCCGTTCCGGCGTGCCGGGGGCGGCGGGTTCGCCGGTGAACCACAATTCCGCCCCGACCAAGGGCAAAAGCTGCCGTGCGACGGGGGACACGATGTCCAGTTGCGTTTCGATCAGGCTGTCGCGGGAATGGATTTCGCGGCTGTTCATCAACCGGCCAAGGCGCGCCATGCGCGGCCCGCCCGCCCCCTCGCCCGTCGTGGCGACGACAGCGTTCTCCGTCGTGGAGGGCGTGGGCTGCGAGGCCGGCTCCTGCCCCTGCCAGCGGTTCGCGGGCACCCAGCCGGGGGCGGGCAGGTGGCCGGCGGTCTGGCTGGCCGGGTCGCGGCGCGGCACCTCGCCGGCGACGACGCGGCCGACGCCCTGCTGATCGGCCAGCAGCACGTTCAGCGCCGGGGCAGTCATACCGGCCAGTGCGCGGCCCGCCGCGCTGCGGTCGCGGGCCGTCATCAGCCCCAGCAGCGCGGAAAAGCTGGCGTCATCGGGCCTTGCGCCGGTCCAGCTGATCGCCGTCACATGCCCGACCGGAGCGATCTGCGACAGCGCCGGGCTGGTCATCACCGGCCCGTTCACCGTGCTGCGCAGCGTGATGGCGCGGTCCTGCCCGTCCAGCACCCGGATGATTTCGCGCCCGGTGTCAAAGCGGGTCCAGCCCTGTTCGGTGCGATAACGGTTGCTGTCGCCCGGCTGCACCTCTTCGATCAGCACATCGGTATCGTCCAGCGCGGCGGGGGTGATCCCCCAGGCCAGGGCGGTGTTGCGCCCCGACAGCACCAGCGGCAGCCCCGGAACGGTGCCGCCGATCACCCCGCCCGAGCTGAGTTCCAGCCGCGCCAGATACCACAGGCCGGGCGCGGTCAGCGGGCCTTGCGGGTCATTGGCCAGAATCGCTCCCCCCATGGCGGTGCGCGTGGGGGCAATGGCAACCGCACTGGCGCTTAGCCCGGCATCGGCAGGCAGAAACCCGGCCAGCACGGTGGCGCGATCCGGCGCCGGGGGCAGGCGTTCCGGCGGCAACAGCCGCGCGCCGGGGAACAGCCCGGCATAATCGGGCAGCGCCATCCCGCCGGGCGGCGCCAGCAGATCGGCCCCGCGACCGGGCGCGGCCAGCGACAGCCGCGCGCGCAGCACCTCGTCCGCCAGCGCGCTGCTCGAGGCTACCGCCATCAGCTTGAGAATGGCCAGCGAATCGGCGGGCTGCCAATAGGCGATGTCGCCGGGATAGATAAAGAACTCGGGCGCGCCCCGCCCCCGTGCGCCTTCGTTGATCTGGCGAATCCATTCGTTCACGCCGCGCGCATAGGCGTCCAGCGCGGCGCGGGCCTGCGGTGTCTGCGATTCCAGTGCCTGCCCCGCCAGCCGCGTCAGCCCAAGCCGCCGCGCCAGATCATCGGCAGGCAGCGTGCGCTCGCCATAAATTTCCGACAAGCGGCCCTGCGCGGCGCGGCGCAGCGCCAGCATCTGGAACAGCCGGTCCTGCGCATGGGCCAGCCCAAGGGCAAAGAACACGTCATCATCGCTTTGGCCAAAGATATGCGGCACGTTTTCGGTGCTGCGGATGATGTCCACCGGCGCGCTGATGCCCGGCACGCTGAACGCGCTGTCGTAATCGGGCAGCGAGCGGATGGCGAAATACCAGACCAGCACGGTCGCCGCGACAAAGGCGGCGATCATGCCGATGGTGATCCTCAGCAGCCAGCGGAAAAGCGTCAGCATGTCGGGTGGCGATCCTTGGCGGCAGAAGGGAAGCGCGCGCCTTGACCCGCGCGCGCCCGAATGGTGGGGTGCTGCATAGGACAGCCGCGCGCGCATTTCAACGCGCGCGATAGTGAAAGGACAAAGGCAGCATGGCGCATGTGGCGTTTCTGGGACTGGGCGTGATGGGTTTCCCGATGGCCGGGCATCTGACGGCGGCGGGGCATTCGGTGACGGTCTATAACCGCAGTCCCGCCAAGGCGGCGGCATGGGTGGCGCAATATGGCGGCACCAGCGCGCCGACCCCGCGTCAGGCGGCCGAAGGGGCGGATTTCGTCATGGCCTGCGTCGGCAATGACGACGACCTGCGATCGGTTGTGCAGGGCGATGATGGTGCCTTTGCCGGGATGAAGCCGGGGTCGGTGTTCGTCGATCACACCACGGTATCGGCCAGGGTGACGCGGGAACTGGCCGAAATCGCGCGCGGGGCCGGGCTTGGCTGGGTCGATGCGCCGGTCTCGGGCGGGCAGGCCGGGGCGGAAAACGGCGTGCTGTCGGTGATGTGCGGCGGCTCGGATGCCGATTACGCACGGGCCGAGCCGGTGATCGCCGCCTATGCCCGCATCTGCCGCCGCATGGGCGAGCCGGGCGCGGGGCAGGTGGCCAAGATGTGCAACCAGATCGCCATCGCCGGGCTGGTGCAGGCGCTGTCGGAATCGCTGGCCTTTGCGCAGAAATCCGGGTTGGATGTGGGGGCGCTGGTCGAGGTCATCTCTCAGGGTGCGGCGGGCAGTTGGCAGATGGCGAACCGCCACACCACCATGGCCGAGGACCGTTTCGACTTTGGCTTTGCCGTGGACTGGATGCGCAAGGATCTGGGCATCTGCCTTGACGCCGCCAACGAGGTCGGGGCCAGCTTGCCGGTTACGGCGCTGGTCGATCAGTTCTACAAGGATGTGCAGCGCATGGGCGGAGGCCGCTGGGATACCTCGTCACTGATCGCCCGCTTGCGGTAAGGTATCGCCCAAAGATGCGTATTTGGGCAAACAGGAAGCACATAGGCCGCTTCCTGTTTGTTTAAATACGCACCTTGGGGGGCAACGCTGCCGGTCAGGGCTGCCGCGCCATTTCCGCAGCGATTTCAGCCGCCAGTCGCGCATTGTTCAGAACCAGCGCGATGTTCGATTCCAATGATCGGCCGCCGGTCAGTTCAAAGATGCGTTGCAGCAGGAACGGCGTGACGGCCTTGGCGGTGATGCCTTGTGCCTCGGCATCGGCCAGTGCCTGTTCGACGACCGGAGTGATCTCGGCCAGCGGGATTTCGTCGGCCAGCGGGATCGGGTTCGTTACCAGTTGCCCGCCGGGCAGGCCCAATGCGGCGCGCATGTCGGCGGCGGCGGCGATTTCGGCGGCGCTGTCCAGGCGCAGGGGGGCGGGCAGGCCGGACTGGCGCGACCAGAAGGCGGGCAGGTCGTCCTGACCATAGGCGATCACCGGCACGCCAAGGGTTTCCAGCGTTTCCCATGTCTTGGGCAGGTCCAGAATCGCCTTGGCCCCGGCGCAGACCACTGTGACCGGGGTTTGCGCCAGTTCATACAGGTCGGCGCTGATGTCAAAGCTGGTTTCGGCCCCCCGATGCACGCCGCCGATGCCGCCCGTGGCAAAGACGCGGATGCCGGCCAGATGCGCGCCGATCATGGTGGCGGCGACGGTGGTGGCGCCGGTGCGGCCTTGCGCCAGGCAGACGGGCATATCGGCGCGGCTGACCTTCATCGCCTGATCCTGCGGGGTGCGGGCGAGGCGCTCCAGTTCGTCATCGGTCAGGCCGATGTAGATATGGCCGCTCATCACCGCGATGGTGGCGGGTTCGGCACCGGCCTGACGGATGGTGTCTTCGACCTTGCGGGCCATTTCCAGATTCTGCGGAAAGGGCATTCCGTGGGTGATGATGGTCGATTCCAGTGCCACCACCGGGCGGCCTGCGTCCAGTGCGGCGCGGACGGCGGGGGCGAATTTCAGCGGGGCGTTCATGGGACATCCTTTCCAGAGACATGGGCGGCAGCGGCCTGAGCGGCGCGCATCAGCGCCGTTTCGCGATCCGTGCCATCGCGTTCGGCGGCGATATGGGCGGCCAGAAAACAATCGCCCGCCCCGGTCACGCGGGCGATGCGGACGGCGGGGGGCAGGGCCGAGATCGGGGCGGCGGAGGCGGCGGCCTCGGCCACCAGCTCGCCGCCGTCGGTGACGATGACGCGGGGCGCGCCGCGCGCAACCACGGCGGCGGCGGCAGTGGCGGCATCGGCGCAGGGATGGCCAGCCAGCGTCTGCGCCTCGGCCCGGTTCAGGTAAAAGGTGCCGCGCCGGGCGGCGATCAGGGGTTCCAGCCGCTCGGCCTTGCCGGGGCTGGCGGGGACGATGCGCAGATCGGCCTGCGCCAGCCGGGGGTCGGCGGCGATCTGCGCCAGCAGCGTTTGCGTCAGGTTGCCATCCAGCACCACCGGGCCGGACCAGCCCGACAGCGCGGTATCCAGCGGCGACAGGATCGCGTCGCCCGCCGCTTCGAGCGAGTGGGCGTCGGCGATGGCGGCGATCAGGCCGCGCGAATCCTCGATCGCCATATAGCAGTCGGTCGGCAGGTCGTCGCGCCGGGTCAGGTGGTTGCAGATCACCCCCAGCCGGGCGGCCTGATCGGTCAGCGCCCCGCCCTCGGGGTCGTTGCCGACCGCCGACAGGATCGCGGGCGCCATGCCCCAGCGGGCCAGTGCCACGGCGACGTTCAGCGCCACGCCGCCCGGCACATGGGCGATGCGGCCCGGCACGTCCTGCCCGACCTGCATCGCGCGCGGCGCGCGGCCGATCACGTCCCACAGCATCGCGCCGATGCACAGAATGTCAGGTTTCATCGTCATCCCTTAATTCGGCCCTTAATTCGGTGGCCAGAAACCGTTCGAAATCATCCAGATCCACCGGGTCGAACTGGCCAAAGCCCTGCATCCAGACGGATGCGGCGCGCATCCCGTCCGGGTCCAGCTTGCACCATGTGATCCGGCCCCGGCGTTCCTGCACAATCAGCCCCGCCGCCGCAAGGGTGGCCAGATGTTTCGACACGGCGGCAAGGCTGATGCCGAACGGCTCGGCCACGTCGGACACGGCCATGTCGTCCTCTAGCAGCATGGCCAGCACCCGCCGCCGTGTCGGGTCGGCCAGCGCGGCAAAGATGGCGTCCAGCCGGGCGGGATTGGGGCGGTTCTGGTCGGTCACGGCGGGCCATGCTTAACTGCGGGGTTGAATATGGACCGGGCCGATGGGCAAAGTCCAGCCCCGGCCTGTTGGCGATGACATGAATAAAAACAGTCTGTTAGATCGTGACGGGGGTTGCTTGACTCGGGGGCGGGCAGCGCCTATCACCCCGGACAACCGATGACGGGGACATGAGCCATGGCCGATCAGCCGGACAGCGGGGCACAGCGGGCGCTTGACGCCGCGCGGCTGCGCGATCTGGAGCGACGGATTGCCGAACTGACCCCAAAGGATGAAGGGCCAAGCCCTTTGGCCGGGCATGACAAGGCGCATATCGCCTGGCGCATGGTGATCGAGCTGGTGTCGGGGCTGGGGATCGGCTTTGGCATCGGATACGGGTTGGACTATTGGCTGGGCACTACGCCCATCATGCTGATTGTCTTTATCTTTCTGGGCTTTGCGGCGGGCGTCAAAACCATGATGCTGACCGCGGGCGAACTGAACAGGCCGGAACCGCCCGGCGCAGATCAACGGGCCGGGCGCGAAACCGGCAAGGACGAGGGGAACTGAACGTGGCAGCAGGTAACGAGGGCGGTCTGGTCTTTCACCCGATGGATCAGTTCATCGTGAAACCCCTGTTCGGCGACGGGCCGGTTCACTGGTATACCGTTACCAATGCCACGCTGTGGATGTTCCTTGCCATCGTCGCGATCACGCTGCTGCTGGTCGTGGGCACCCGTGGCCGCGCCATCGTGCCGAACCGCACCCAGTCGATCGCCGAACTGGGCTATGGCATGGTTCACAAGATGATCGAGGATATTGCGGGCAAAGAGGGGCTGAAATTCTTCCCCTATATCATGACGCTGTTCATGTTCATCGTGTTTTCCAACATGCTGGGCCTGATCCCGCTGGCTTTCACCACCACGTCGCATATCGCGGTGACGGCGGTGCTGGCCGTGGCGGTGTTCGTGACCGTGACCATCGTCGGCTTTGTCAAAAATGGCGCGCATTTCCTTGAACTGTTCTGGGTGAAATCCGCGCCGCTGGCGCTGCGCCCGGTGCTGGCCGTGATCGAGGTTATCAGCTATTTCGTCCGCCCGCTGAGCCATTCCATTCGTCTGGCTGGCAACATGATCGCGGGCCACGCCGTTATCAAAGTGTTTGCAGGCTTTGCCGCCATCGCGCTGGTGTCGCCCCTGTCGGTGGTCGCCGTGACCGCGATGTATGGGTTCGAGGTGCTGGTGGGCTTTATCCAGGCCTATGTGTTCACCATCCTGACCTGCGTCTATCTGAAGGACGCGCTGCACCCGTCGCACTGACGGGCGCGGCCCCGCGCGGGTCATCCAACAGAATTCACAACTTCCAACCGCAAGGAGAAAAGACATGGAAGGCAATATCGGAGAGCTGGGTCAGTACATCGGCGTTGGTCTGACGGCCATCGGCATGGGCGGCGCCGCCATCGGTGTGGGCAACGTTGCTGGCAACTTCCTGGCGGGCGCGCTGCGCAATCCGTCGGCTGCCGCCGGTCAGACCGCGACGCTGTTCATCGGCATGGCCTTTGCCGAAGCTCTGGGGATCTTTTCGTTCCTCGTCGCGCTGCTGCTGATGTTTGCGGTCTGATCCTTTCCCATCCTTGCGGCGGGGTGGGGGCGCGGGTGCGTTCCCTCCCCTTCGTGACCTGATAGGCCAAGGGTGAGGACATGTTCAGCCTGCTACAGCAGACCGCGCCTGTCGTGGTCGAGGAAACAAACGAAATCATCGTCGTCGAACCCGCAGTCGCCGGGGTGACGGCGGACGCCGCCCATCACGGCGCCGATGCGGCCCACGAGGTCGCCAATACCGGCCTGCCGCAGCTGGACGTATCGACCTTTCCGAACCAGATCTTCTGGTTGGTCATCACTCTGGGCGTGATCTACTGGATCCTGTCGCGGATCGCGCTGCCGCGCATTGCGGCGGTTCTGTCTGACCGGCAGGGTGCGATCACCGGCGATCTGATGGCCGCCGAGGAATTCAAGCGCAAGGCGCAAGAGGCCGAGGCCGCCTATGACAAGGCGCTGGCCGATGCCCGTGCCGAGGCGCAAAAGATCGTGGCCGCCAACCGGGCTGAAATTCAGGCCGAACTGGATGCCGCCATCGCCCATGCCGATGCGGAAATCGCCGCCCGTGCCTCGGAATCGGAACGTCGTATTGGCGAAATCCGTGCCTCGGCGGCGGCGGATGCCGAAACCGTGGCCCGCGACGTGACGGCCGACCTGCTGCGCGCCTTTGGCGGTGCGGCGGATCAGTCGGCCATTGATGCGGCGGTGGATCGCCGTCTGAAAGGGGCCGTGCAATGACCAAGCCGTTCACCATCCTTGCGGGTGCCGCTGGCGGTGTGATCGCCGCCGGTCCGGCCATGGCGGCATCCGGCCCGTTCTTCAGCCTGCACAACACCGATTTTATCGTGCTGCTGGCCTTTCTGCTGTTCGTGGGCATCCTTGTTTACTTCAAGGTGCCCGCGGTGATCGGCAACCTGCTGGACAAACGGTCCGAGGGTATCCGCGCCGATCTGGACGAGGCACGTCGCCTGCGCGAAGAAGCGCAAGAGATCTATGCCAATTACGAACGCCGTCAGCGCGAAGTAAAGGTTCAGGCCGACGAGATCGTGGCCAATGCCAAGCGCGAGGCAGAGTTGCAGGCCGCCAAGGCCAAGGACGATCTGGCTGCCTCGATCGACCGCCGCCTGAAGGCCGCGCAAGATCAGATCGCCAGCGCCGAAGCTGATGCCGTTCGCGCCGTCCGCGACCGCGCCGTGGCTGCGGCGGTTGCCGCCACCGGCGAATTGCTGGGGCAGCAGGTCGCCAGTGGCAGCCGCTCGGCCGGGATTGACGACGCCATCGCAGATGTGGCGCGCAAGCTGAACTGACGCCGCCCGATCGACGAGGGACAAGATCGAACCCCGACCCGCAAGGGCCGGGGTTTTTCCATGCGTATGGGGCGTTATTCCGCGATATGGCGCAGCCGCAGCCGGGCGATGTCGGCATTGGCATCGCTGCGCGCCTGCGCCGCCAGCCGGGTCGAGACGAAATCCAGATGCACCACAATCGCCTGACGCGCGCGCGGCCCGTCGCGGTCTTGCAGCGCGGCGTTGATGGCGCGGTGCTGATCCAGCAGCGCGGCGCGGATGGCGGGATCGTCGAACAGGCGGGCGCGGTTATAGAACACCCCTTCGCGCAGCAGGTCATACATGGCGCGCATCATATGCAGGGCGATGATGTTGTGGCTGGCCTCGACGATGGCCATGTGGAACTGCACGTCCAGCGCCGATTCCGCCTGCGGATCATCGGCTTGCCGGGCGGTCTCCATCTGCGCCAGCGTGGCGGCGATCACCGCCAGATCGGCATCGCTGGCATGGCGGGCGGCACGGTCGGCGGCCAGCCCCTCGATGTCTTTGCGGAAATCCAGATAGTCATAGGGCGCGCGTTCGTGCCGCGAAATCAGTTGCACCAGCGCGGGGGAAAAGGCCGACCCCAGAACCTCGGCCACATAGATGCCGGAGCCGGGGCGGCTGGTCAGCAGGCCCGCCTGTTGCAGATCGGCGATGGCCTCGCGCAGCGAGGGGCGGCTGACGCCCAGACTTTCCGACAGGTCACGCTCGGCCGGCAAACGCTCGCCCGGACGCAGGATGCCTTGCAGGATCAGCGATTCGATCTGGCTTTGAACAGCCTGCGACAGTTTATGGGCTGGGATTTTCTGAAATGGCATGGCGGCCCCGCGTGAATTGGTCAGATTTTAGGACCAATCCGGGTGCAAGTCCATCGCGCCCGGCATCTGCGCGGGGCCGCTGATCGTGGGGCAGGGACCGTGCGTCCGGTCCCCGCCGTGGTTTGGTTACTGCGTCGGGCGGATCAGGATTTCCACGCGACGGTTCTGCGCGCGGCCCGCATCGGTGGCGTTCGAGGCGACCGGCTGGTTCGGGCCGACGCCGCGCGCGGCGATGCGCGCCTGATTGACGCCCGCTGCGGCCAGAATGCCCGCAACCGACTGTGCCCGGCGCTGCGACAGGTCCATGTTCAGCGCCATCGAGCCGGTGCTGTCGGTGTGGCCGACGACCTCGACCCGGCTGTTGGGATACTGGTTCAGGTTGCGCGCAACGGCATACAGGTCGTTCTGCGCCGGGCCGGACACCGCGGCCGAGTTGGTGGCGAACAGGATGCCCTCGGGCATGACCACTTGCAGATAGTTGCCGTGGTTGACGATCTGCACGTTCGGGTTGCTGATCTGCTGTTGCAGCGCCTGCGCCTGACGGTCAAGGATATTGCCCGCCACCGCACCGGCTGCCGCGCCGACAATCGCGCCGCGCGCGGCATCGCGGCCACGGTTATCGCCATCCTCGGTCGCGCCGATGACGGCACCCAGCACGCCACCGGCGATGGCGCCCTGCTGGGTGCGGCTCATGCCGCCGATGGGCTGGCCGGTCTGGTCGGTGCAGGCGGCGATGGCCATCAGGCCGGCGGTTGCCATAAGCAGGCTGATACGGGTTTTCATCTGTGTTCCCTTCGTTGTGCCGCAGCGTGATGCCGGGGCGTGATTCCGTGGCACAAGCGGGTGCCCGTGCCTTAACGCCGCGCAGCTTGGGCCGGTTCCGCGAAAGATTCCAGTCACATCGGCGTGGCGCGGTGCTTGCATCATCATGACGCAGCGGTCAAAAGGTGGGCTATGGCAAAAGCGGCGAACAAGATGGTCAGGACGGGGCGCATCCCCGAGGCACTGCCCTATCCGGTGCAGGTGGCGATTTTTTCGCGGCTGGCCAGCGCCACCCCCGAACCGCAGACGGAGCTGGAGTTCAGCAATCCCTTTACCCTGCTGGTGGCAGTGGCGCTGTCGGCGCAGGCGACCGATGCCGGGGTGAACAAGGCCACGCGCGGGCTGTTTGCCGCCGCCGATACCCCCGCCGCGATGCTGGCCCTGGGCGAAGACGGGATCATCGACCACATCAAGACCATCGGGCTGTTCCGGCAAAAGGCGCGCAACGTGATCGCCCTGTCGCGCATTCTGGCCGAGGATTACGGCGGCGAGGTGCCCGACAGCCGTGCCGCTTTGATGAGCCTGCCCGGCGTGGGCCGCAAGACGGCGAATGTGGTGCTGTCCTGCGCCTTTGGCTATCCGGCGCAGGCGGTGGATACGCATATTTTCCGTGTCGGCAACCGCACCCGGATCGCTCCGGGCCGCGATGTTGACGCTGTGGAACGTGCGATCGAGGATAATGTGCCGGCGCAGTTTCAGGCCCATGCGCATCATTGGCTGATCCTGCATGGCCGCTATATCTGTCAGGCGCGGCGGCCGCGCTGTGGCATCTGCCCCATCGAAGACCTGTGCCCCTATGAGGACAAGACCGAATGACTACGCCTTATGTGATTGGCATTGGCAATGCCGTGATGGATGTGATCGCCTCGGCCACGGATGACGGGCTGGCCCGGCTTGGCGTCGAAAAGGGCATCATGCAACTGACCGACCGCGCGCGGTCCGAGTTTCTGATGGCGGCGCAATCGGCGGATGCGGGCGCGGGCAAGGCGCGGCTGGTGCCGGGCGGGTCAGTGGCGAATACGCTGGCCGGTATCGGGATGCTGGGGCTGCGCACGGCGTTCATCGGGCGCGTCGCCGCTGATGCGCTTGGCCTGTCTTATGCCGAACAGACCGAGGCGGGGGGGACGGTATTCGTTAACCCTCCGGTCGGGGGGGAGCAGTTGCCGACCAGCCGCAGCATTATCATGGTGACGCCGGATGGTGAGCGATCAATGAACACGTATCTGGGGATTTCGGCGGAACTTGGCCCGGATGACGTGAACCCGGCGGTGTTTCAGGGCGCGGGCTGGCTGTTTCTGGAAGGCTATCTGTTCGATAAAGACCCCGGCAAGGCCGCGTTTCTGAAGGCCGCCGAGGCGTGCCATGCGGCAGGCGGGCAGGCGGGGATCGCTTTGTCGGACCCGTTCTGCGTGGATCGCCACCGCGCCGATTTCCGCCGTCTGGTTGCCGGGCCGATGGATTATGTGATTGGAAACATTCACGAATGGCAGGCTTTGTATCAATGCGATCTGGATGCGGCGCTGGATCAGGCCGCACGCGATTGCGGGCTGGTGGTTTGCACCCGGTCCGGCGACGATCCGCTGTTGATCCGGGGTGGCGAGCGGATCAGCGTGCCGGTGAACCCTGTGGTGCCCGTCGATGCTACGGGTGCGGGCGATCAGTTCGCCGCCGGGTTGATCTATGGTCTGGCCACAGGCGCGCCGCTGGAGGTGGCGGGGCGCATGGGTTGTCTGGCTGCGGCCGAGGTGATCGGCCATATGGGTGCGCGGCCGGAACGCGATCTGCGGGCGGATTTCCGCGCTGAGGGCTTGATTTAGGCCCTGCCCAAAGCCGGGGGCCAGCCCCCGGACCCCCGGGATATTTAGGGACCAAAGATGCGGCTTAACGATCCTGAAAGGGGCTGTGGGCTATACGGGATTCGCGGCGGCGTTGCGTGGGCGGAACCGGGGGTGTATCAGGGCGGAAAATGAGAGCAGATCAAGGATAGTGCGAATGCGCAGGGTTGTTGTCACCGGGCTGGGGATTGTCTGTCCGCTGGGGTCTGGCGTGGATGCGGTCTGGGAGCGGTTGCTGGCCGGGCAGTCGGGTGCCGGGCCGATCACGCGGTTTGATGCGTCGGATGTGGTGACGAAATACGCCTGTGAGGTGCCTTTTGGCACGGGTGCGGGCGAGTTCAACCCTGACGACTGGATGGAGCCGAAGGACCGGCGCAAGGTCGATGACTTTATCCTGTATGGGATGGCTGCGGCGGCTCAGGCGGTTGAGGATTCGGGCTGGGTTCCTGCGACCGAGGATGACCGCGAGCGCACCGGGGTGATGATCGGATC
Organism: Paracoccus sp. (in: a-proteobacteria); assembly: GCF_030538755.1. Classification (GTDB taxonomy): domain Bacteria; phylum Pseudomonadota; class Alphaproteobacteria; order Rhodobacterales; family Rhodobacteraceae; genus Paracoccus. The sequence continues at coordinate 23,262 of NZ_JAUNTJ010000028.1, forward strand.
GGGCATCGGCGGGCTGACCTCGATTGCTGAAACGGCGGTGCTGATTAAAGAGCGCGGGCCAAAGCGGGTGTCGCCGTTCTTTATTCCCGGCGCGTTGATTAACCTTGTGTCGGGGCAGGTGTCGATCCGGTTCGGTTTCAAGGGGCCGAACCATGCGGTGGTGACGGCCTGTTCGACGGGTGCCCATGCCATTGGTGATGCGGCGCGGCTGATTGCCTTGGGCGATGCCGATGTGATGGTCGCTGGCGGGGCGGAATCGCCGATTTCCGAGATCGGCATTGCCGGGTTCAACGCCTGCAAGGCGTTGTCCACCAAGCGCGAGGATGATCCCAAGGCGGCCTCGCGTCCGTGGGATGCCGACCGTGATGGCTTTGTCATGGGCGAGGGTGCGGGCGTGGTCGTGCTGGAGGAATATGAGCATGCGCGGGCACGGGGTGCCAAAATTTATGCCGAGGTGCTGGGTTACGGCCTGTCGGGGGATGCGTATCATATTACTGCGCCAAGTGAGGATGGTGATGGCGGGTTCCGGGCGATGAAGAATGCGCTGCGGTCTGCCGGGCTGGAGCCTTGGGCGGTGGATTACATCAACGCGCATGGCACCAGCACCATGGCCGACACCATCGAACTGGGCGCGGTCGAGCGTTTGCTGGGCGATCACGCGGGCAATGTGGTGATGTCGTCCACCAAGTCGAGCATCGGGCATTTGCTGGGTGCGGCGGGTGCGGTAGAGGCGATTTTCTGCATTCTGGCGATCCGTGACCAGATCGCGCCACCGACGATCAACCTGGATAATCCGGCGGTTGAAGCCAAGGTCGATCTGGCCGCCAATGCAGCTGTGCGGCGCAAGATCGACGTGGCGCTGTCGAACAGTTTCGGTTTCGGCGGCACCAATGCCTGTCTGATCGTGGGGAAGGTTGACGCATGATCTGGCGGCACATCGCCTCGAATTTTCTGACGCTGATGGTGGTGGTGCTGGTGGCGGTGGCCGGGGCCATTGCCTGGGGCAAGCATCAGTTCAGCGGGCCGGGGCCAAGCGATGTTGCGCAATGCGTGCAGGTGGCGCCGGGGGCCAGTCTGAACGCGGTCAGCGGCCAGTTGGCGGCGCAAGGGGCGATCAGCAGCGCCTATATTTTCCGCGCCGGGGCCGATTACGAGGGCAAGGCCGGGGATCTGAAATTCGGCAGCTATCTGGTGCAGCCGCGGGCCAGCATGCAGGATATTCTGGGTGTGATTACCACGGGCGGGCCAAGCACCTGCGGCACCGAGGTGATTTTTCGTGTCGGTGTGCGCGGCAATACGGTGGTGTTGCGCGACATGAACCCGGCGACCGGCGCTTATGAGGACATGGTGCGCTATGATCCGGCGAGCGAGCAGCCTCCGGCCGAGATTCTGGCGGCCGAGGATGCTGCCGATGCGCGGTTGCGTATCGCGGTGGCCGAGGGCACGACCGCCTGGCAAGTGGCCGAGGGGCTGAAGGCGGCGCGGTTCATGTCGGGCGAGGTGGGCGCGGTTCCGGCTGAAGGGTCTCTGGCGCCGGATACCTATGAGGTGCAGAAGGGGGCTGACCGCGCGGCCTTGCTGGCCGAAATGGGACGGCGGCAAGCGGTGATTCTGGCGGCGGCATGGGAATCGCGGCCCTTTGGTCTGCCCTATGATTCGCCCGAGGAGGCGCTGATTATGGCCTCGATCGTCGAAAAGGAAACCGGGGTGGCGGATGAGCGGCCTCAGGTCGCCAGCGTGTTCGTGAACCGTTTGCAGACCGGGATGCGGCTGCAAACGGACCCTACGGTGATTTACGGGGTGACGAATGGGCGCGAGGTGTTGAACCGGGGGCTGCGGCGGTCAGAACTGAACGCGCGGACGCCGTATAACACCTATCAGATCGACGGTTTGCCGCCGACTCCGATTGCCAACCCCGGTCGGGCGGCGATTCAGGCGGCGCTGAATCCGGCTGATACGGACTATGTGTTCTTTGTGGCGGATGGCACGGGCGGGCATGCTTTTGCGCGCACCCTGGACGAGCATAATGCCAATGTCGCCCGCTGGCGCGAGATCGAGCGGCAACAGGGCCTGCCTGCGGATACGCCGGTGCAGGACGGCGGCTGAGCTTTTGCGGCGGCGTTGCGCCTGAAGGTGCGTATTTGGGCAAACAGGAAGCCGGGGCGTGTCGTAGGATGCGCCCCGTTTGTTGTGCGGGATTGGTGTTGGACGGAATCGGCTTGGGGGTTTGGGGGGATTTCGGCGTGGGAATGGGTGCAATTTTTGGTTGTGTTGCTGTGCTGGGCGCTGTTGCGTTGCGGCGTGCGATGTGGGTGTTGCGCGGGGTAATGTGCTGGTTTTTATGGTTAATACGCGGTTAAGGTCGATTGACATGCGGTTTGCCTTGACCTTGCGAACGCCCTAGGGTAGAAACCTTCCATGCTGGGAGAAGTGGGCAAGCGGCGCGGGGCAACCCGTTGGCCGCTTTTTTCATTTCTCGCTCGTGCGGACAGAACACGAGGCGGGGCAGTGATTCATGGACGATCAGGGGTTTGTCGTCTCCGGGGAACCGGCGGCGCAGGGTTCCGCATCGCGTGCGATGCGGGACGATGGTGTTCTGGCCGCGTTGGAGCGGGTTGCCAGAAGTGAAAAGGAACAGGGGCTGGATGCGGTTGAGTTCGTGACCCGCCTTTTATGGAGCTATGTCGGCGATCTGGAACGACGCTGGCAGGATATGGATCTGGCCGCAGAGGCCGGGCCGACCAAAGATGCGCTGAAAAATGCCGTTGCAGCGGTGCGTGACGTTCGTGAGGCGTCGCAGCTGATTATGCAGGAAAGGGGGAAAGTTGACAAACTTCGCAAGGACATTGCCGGAGCAGTCGGGGGCGGCGCCCTTGACCTTGACGCGGCACGAGACGAGATCGGGCGCCGCCTGGCTTGCCTGCGCCGCGCCGGAGGAGGTTGACGACTTTCTGAACGGGCTGAGCGAGAATGCCTTGATGGCGCTGCCGTGGCTGTTCGAGTTCTGGGCCTTGCCGCATCAGTTGCCGCCTGAGGGTGACTGGAAAAGCTGGGTCATCATGGGCGGACGTGGTGCGGGGAAAACGCGGGCCGGGTCGGAATGGGTGCGGCGGATGGTCGAGGGGCCGACTGTGGCGGCGCCGGGCAAGTGCCATCGGATCGCGCTGGTGGGTGAGACCTTCGATCAGGCGCGCGAGGTGATGGTGATGGGCGAGTCGGGGATACTGGCCTGTTCGCCCCCTGACCGGCGTCCGGTCTGGGAGGCCGGGCGGCGGCGGCTGGTCTGGGCCAATGGCGCGACGGCGACGGTTTATTCGGCGCATGAGCCTGAGGCGCTGCGTGGGCCGCAGTTCGATGCCGCCTGGGTGGATGAGTTGGCCAAGTGGAAGAAGGCCGAGGACACCTGGGACATGCTGCAATTCGCGCTGCGTCTGGGCGAGCATCCGCAGCAGGTCATCACCACCACGCCGCGCAATGTCGGCGTGCTGAAGCGCATTCTGGGCAATGCCAGCACGGTGACGACTCATGCGCCGACGGATGCGAACCGGGCCTATCTGGCGGAGAGCTTTCTGGCCGAGGTCGAGGCGCGCTATGGCGGCACGCGGCTGGGCCGGCAAGAGCTGGACGGCGTTTTGCTGGACGATGTGGAAGGCGCGCTGTGGACGACCTCGATGCTGGAAGGGTGCCGGATTGATGCCGCGCCCAGGCTGGATCGGGTGGTTGTGGCGGTGGACCCGGCGGTGACGGCGGGCCGGGCCAGCGACGAATGCGGCATCGTGGTGGCGGGTGTTGTCAGCGACGGCGCCCCCGGCGAGTGGCGCGCCGTGGTGCTGGAGGATGCCAGCGTGCGCGGCGGGCCGGTGGACTGGGCCAAGGCTGCGATTGCGGCGATGGACCGGCACGGTGCCGAGCGTCTGGTGGCCGAGGTCAATCAGGGCGGCGATCTGGTCGAGCAGGTGATCCGGCAGGTTGATCCTCTGGTGCCGTTCAAGGCCTTGCGGGCGTCGCGTGGCAAGGGCTTGCGGGCCGAGCCGGTGGCGGCGCTGTATGAGCAGGGCCGGGTCAAGCATCTGCGATCCGGGCGGCTGGGGCAGCTTGAGGATCAGTTGTGCCAGATGACGGTTCGCGGCTGGGAAGGGCGTGGCTCGCCTGACCGGCTGGATGCGATGGTCTGGGCGATCCATGAGTTGATGATCGAGCCGGCGGGGCGCTATCGCCGGCCGCAGATGCGGATGTTGTGAGGGGATGCGGGGGGCCAGCCCCCCGCCCCCCCCGGTCAGGGGGTTTTCCACCCCCTGACAACCCCCGAGCGTATTTGCGCAAACAGGATGCCGGGGGCTTTTCGGATTGGATGCAAGGGGCTGCCCGTTGGGGCGGCCCCTTTTTCGTGGCGGGCTGTCGGAGGCGAGGATGGCGTTTGGTTTGTTTGC
>NZ_JAUNTJ010000029.1 GCF_030538755.1 Paracoccus sp. (in: a-proteobacteria)
GTTCTCGACCTCGTATAACTCGGAAATGGGGATGACACAGGCCGAGATGACCGAGGCCGAGATGGACCACGTCGTGGTCTTCGACATCGAGGCGATCGAGGCCGCTATCGAGCGCGGCGAATACGAAGAACTGAACGGCGCGCGCATTCTGGACGGGCGCAAGGAAAACGCGGCGGCCCGGCTGACCCGTTACATCCCGATCCCGAACAACCCGCATGGCTGCAACATGGCCCCCGACCGGGTTCACCTGTGCATCGCGGGCAAGCTGTCGCCCACGGTGTCGGTGCTGGATGTGCGCAAGTTCCCGGCGATCTTTGCCGATGAGGCCGAGCCGGAAACCGCCATCGTCGCGCAGCCCGAAGTTGGCCTTGGCCCGCTGCACACCGCCTTTGACGGCGATGGCAATGCCTATACCTCGCTGTTTCTCGACAGCCAGGTGGTCAAGTGGAACATCGCGAACGCCGTGCGCGCCCATAATGGCGAAAACGTCGATCCGATCATTTCCAAGGTTGACGTGCATTATCAGCCCGGCCACCTGAAAACCACGCTGGGTGAAACGCTGGACGCGGATGGCAAGTGGCTGGTCTGCCTGTCGAAATTCAGCAAGGACCGCTTCCTGAATGTCGGCCCGCTCAAGCCTGAAAACGATCAGCTGATCGACATTTCGGGCGATCAGATGGTGGTTGTCCACGACGGCCCCAACTTTGCCGAGCCGCATGACGCCATCGGCGTGCCTGCCTCGCTGATGACGCCGATCATCAAATCGGTCTGGGATCGCAACGATCCGATGTGGGCCGAAACGCGCACGCAGGCCGAGGCGGACGGCATCGACCTTGACAACTGGCAGGACAGCGTGATCCGCGATTCCGAAGACCCGACCAAGGTGCGGGTCTATATGTCCTCGCAGGCGCCGACCTTCTCGCTGGATGAATTCGAGGTGAACGAGGGTGACGAAGTGACCGTCATCGTCACCAACCTCGACGACATCGACGACCTGACCCACGGCTTTACCATGGGCAACCACGGTGTCGCGATGGAGATCGGGCCGCAGGCGACGTCCTCGGTTACGTTCGTCGCCGCCAAGCCGGGCATTTACTGGTATTATTGCCAGTGGTTCTGCCACGCGCTGCACATGGAAATGCGCGGCCGGATGCTGGTCCGGCCCAGGGCGGCATGATGCTGCGCGGCGTTCTTGCCCTGTTGCTGATGCTGGCCGGCCCTGTCGGGGCCGGTCAGATCAGCGTGCCTGCGGGCGGGGACGCGCTGAGACAGGCCATCGCCGGGTCATCCCCCGGCGATGTGCTGATGCTGGAACCGGGCCTGCATCAAGGGCCGGTGACGATTGAGCACCAGTTGACGCTGCAAGGCCAGCCCGGCGCGCAGATCGACGGCGGGGGGCAGGGCAGCGTGATTTTTGTCACAGCCGAGGGCGTGACCATCCGCGGCCTGCACCTGACCGGATCGGGCAATTCGCATCAGGAAATCGACTCGGGCGTGTTGCTGACCCGCACCGCGCATGGTGCCGTGGTCGAAGACAACCTGCTGGAAGGCAATCTGTATGGCGTCGATGTGCATGGCGCGCGCGACAGCATGGTGCGCAACAACACCATCATCGGGCGGCGCGATTTTCGCATGAACAGCCGGGGCAACGGCGTTTACATCTGGAACGCGCCGGGGACGCAGATCATCGGCAATACCATGCGCTATGGCCGCGACGGCATCTTTACCAACTCCAGCCGCCGCAATGTCTTTCGCGACAACCTGATGTATGATCTGCGCTTTGCGGTGCATTACATGTATACCCACGACAGCGAGGTGTCGGGGAATGTGTCGGTGGGCAACCATCTGGGCTTTGCCATGATGTTTTCCGACCGGGTGACGATCACCAACAACCTGTCGATCAACGACCGCGATCACGGGGTGATGCTGAACTATGCCAACGGGGCCGATGTCGCGGGCAATCTGGTGCGCGGCGGGCCGGAAAAATGCACCTTCATCTATAACGCCCACCGCAACCTGATCGCGGGCAACCGCTTTGAAGGCTGTGACATCGGCATCCATTTCACCGCAGGTTCCGAGCGCAACGCGCTGACAGGGAATGCTTTTATCGGCAATCGCACGCAGGTGAAATATGTCGGCACCCGCGACATTGAGTGGAGCCTGGACGGGCGCGGCAATTACTGGTCGGATCACGCCGTCTTTGATCTGAACGGCGATGGCATTGCGGACAGCCGGTTTCGCCCGAATGACCTGATGGACCATATCCTGTGGTCGCAACCTGCCGCCGCGCTGCTGACCGGATCGCCCGCCGTGCAGTTGATCCGCTGGAGCCAGGCCAATTTCCCCGCGACCCTGCCGGGCGGGGTGGTGGACAGCTTTCCCCTGACCCGGCCGGTGGAAATTCCGGTGCCCGACGATATTGCCCGCATGGCCGCGCAGGTGCCGCTGTGGAAAACGACAAGGACAGATGACGATGGCGCTGACGCTTTCGCACCTCACTAAGCGGTTCGACACGATGACCGCGCTGAATCAGGTCTCGCTGACGGTTGAGCGGGGGCAGCGTGTCGCGCTGCTGGGCCATAACGGCGCGGGCAAATCGACGCTGATGAAGATCGTGCTGGGGCTGATCCCGTATGATTCCGGTCAGGTGTCGGTGATGGGGGCGGCGCCGGGCAGCGGCGCGGCGCGGACGCGCGTGGCCTATCTGCCGGAAAACGTCGCCTTTCATCCCGCGCTGACCGGGCTTGAGATGGTCAGCTTCTATCTGCGGCTGCGCGGTGAATCGCCCTCTGACGCCGCCGGGCTGTTGGAGCGGGTTGGCCTTGGCCATGCGATGCAGCGGCGGATCGGCACCTATTCCAAGGGGATGCGGCAGCGCGTCGGGCTGGCGCAGGCGTTGATCGGCCACCCCGGCCTGCTGGTGCTGGACGAACCCACATCCGGGCTGGACCCGGTGTCGCGCCGGTCGTTCTATGAGCTGCTGGACGGGCTGGCCGCCGAGGGCGCGGGGATTCTGCTGTCCTCGCACGCGCTGACCGAGGTCGAGGCGCGGACCGACCGCATCGTGATCCTCAGCCATGGCAACCGCATGGCCGAAGGCACGCTGGCCGATCTGCGCCGTCAGGCCGCGCTGCCGGTGTCTTATCTGCTGGTGCCGCAGCCCGGTGCCATTGATGCGCTGACCGCTGCGCTGCCGGATGCGCGGGCGGTGGCGGGCGGCCTGATGCTGACCAGCACGCAAGAGGACAAGATGGCCGTGCTGGCGCGCGTCGCCAACCTGTCGGGCCTGATCGCCGATGTCGAGGTGACGCCGCCCAGTCTGGAAGACATCTACAGCCATTTCGGCGCAAAGGGGGCTGCGGCATGATCGGGCGTATTCTTGCCACCACCGGGGCCGAATTGCGGATCGCGCTGCGCAACCGCTGGCTGGCGATTGCGGTTGCGATGATGGCGGTGTTCGCGCTGGTGCTGTCGGCTGCCGGATCGGCACCGACCGGCGCGCTTGGGGCCGACCGGCTGTCGGTCGTGGTTGCCTCGTTGACCAGTCTGGCGGTCTATCTGGTGCCGTTGCTGGCACTGCTGATGTCCTTTGACGCCGTGGCCGGCGAGGTCGAGCGGGGCACGCTGCCCCTGCTGCTGACCTATCCCGTCGCGCGGGCCGAGATTCTGGCGGGCCGTCTGCTGGCGCATCTGACGATTCTGGCGCTGGCGGTCGGGGTTGGCTATGGGCTGGCCGCTGTCGCCGCGATTGCGGTGGATGGCGGCGCGGTCGCGGGCCTGCCGGCGCTGTGGCGGCTGTTCTGGACCTCGCTGTTGCTGGGGGCCAGCTTTCTGGGCGCGGGCTATGTGATTTCGGCGCTGTCGCGGCGGCCTTCGGGCGCGGCGGGGCTGGCGATCGGCATCTGGCTGGTCGCCGTGGTGCTGTATGATCTGGGCCTGCTGGCCGCGCTGGTCGCCACGGGTGGCGAGGGGGCATTCGGCGCGGCGCTGCCTGCGCTGTTGCTGGGCAACCCCGCCGATTCCTTCCGCCTGTATAACCTTGCCGCGTCCGAGGCGACGGCGGCGGCGGCAGGCCTTGGCGGGGCGGCGAACACCATCCCGCCATGGGCGGCGCTGACCTCGCTGCTGGTCTGGCCGGTTCTGATGCTGGCGCTGGCCAGCCTTGCCTTTCGCCGGGTGACGCCATGAAACGCATCGCGCTGATTGCCTTGCTGGCCGTGGCCGCCTGCCGCACCGAAACCGCCGAGTTGCCCGGTCCGGTCGATATGACCGAAACCACCATCGGGCATTTCTGCCAGATGAACCTGCTGGAACACCCCGGCCCCAAGGCGCAGGTGCATCTGAAGGATGTGATGTTCCCGCTGTTCTTCAGTCAGGTGCGCGACGGCATCGCCTATCAGCGGATGCCCGAACAAAGCCACGAAATCGTGACAATGTATGTCAGCGATATGGGGGTTGCGCCCGATTGGGCCGATCCGGGCGCGGCCAACTGGATACCGGCGGATGACGCGTTCTATGTCGTCGGTTCCCGGCTGGTCGGCGGCATGGGCGCGGCGGAAATGGTTCCGTTCGGCAACGAAGACGCCGCGCAGGCCTTTGTCGCGCTGAATGGCGGCGAGATCCGCCGTCTGGATCAGATCGCCACCCGGGACGTGCTGGCCCCCGATGCCGGGCTGGCCGCAGAGACCGATCAGGATGACGATCCCGATTATGCCGACCGCCTGCGTCGGCTGGGCACTCAGGGAGGGCCGTGACATGAACCGCCGTCGTTTTCTGACCATCTCGGCCGGGATGCTGCTGGCCTCGGGCCTGCCTGCGGTCGCCGCGCCCCGCTATGCGCAATGGCGCGGGCAGGCATTGGGCGCGCAGGCCACCATCACGCTGGATCGTGACGACCCGGCGCTGTTCGCCGCCATCCGCGCCGAGATCGGGCGGCTGGAAGATGTGTTCAGCCTCTACCGCCCCGAGTCGGCGCTGGTGCGGCTGAACGATGCCGGGCGGCTGGATGCGCCGCCGCCGGAACTGGTCGAATGCCTGACGCTGGCGGGCCGAGTGTGCCGCGCCACGGGCGGGCTGTTCGATCCGACCGTGCAGCCGCTGTGGCAGGTCTATGCCGAGGCGCAGGGCACGCCGGACCCGGCGCTGGTGGCCGGGCTGCCGCTGGGTTGGGATGGCGTCATGCTGGACCCGGCGGCGATCACGCTGCGGCCCGGCATGGCGCTGACGCTGAACGGTATCGCGCAAGGCTTTATCGCCGATCAGGTGGCGGCGCTGATCCGGGCGCGGGGCTACGATCACGTCATGGTGGACACGGGCGAGCTGTCGGCCATCGGCACGGCGCCCGATGGCGCGCCCTGGCCGGTTTCCTTTGACGGCGGCGGCAAAATGTCGCTGGCGAACCGGGCCTTGGCCAGTTCCTCGCCGCAGGGGATGCGCTTTGGCAGCGGCGCGGGCCACATTCTGAACCCGCAAACACGGGAACCTGCGCCGCTTTACTGGCGGCTGGTGTCGGTTTCCTCGCCCTCTGCGGCGGTGGCGGATGCTCTGTCCACCGCCTTTTGTCTGATGCAACGCGCCGACACGATGGCGTTAGTCTGTGAACAATTCCGCGACACGCGTGTTGAGATGACGCGTGTCGCCTGACCCGTCAGCGGGCCACCCGGCCCGAGGGCAATCACGTTCGCCCCGATGTGGCGGGCAATCTGAAACGCCGAAAGGAAATAACATGAACCGCAAGCTGATTCTGACGCTCGCTGCTATGTCCATGGCTTCCCCCGCTTTCGCGCAGGGCGATGCCGCTGCGGGCGAGCGTGAATACAACAAATGCAAGGCCTGTCACATGATTCAGGACCCGGACGGGAATGACATCGTGAAAGGCGGCAAGACCGGCCCGAACTTGTGGGGCATCATCGGCAGCAAATTCGCCGCTGAAGAGGGCTTCAGATACGGTCCCGGCATCACCGCGATTGCAGAAGCCAACCCCGATGCGGTCTGGGATGTGGCCTCGCTGGACCGTTACCTTGAAAACCCGACCAACTATGTGCGCGAGATCACGGGCGATGCGTCGGCACGTTCGCTGATGACCTTCCGTATGGCCGATGGTGCAGGCAAGGACAACCTGATCGCCTATCTGCTGAGCGTTTCGCCCGACGCCCCGGCCCAGCCCGAGGACAGCGACGGCAGCCCGATGGCCCCGCCGGCCGAATGATCCCGGCAGATGACCCAAAGGCCCCGCCCCGATGCGGGGCCTTTTCCTTTGCGGGGCAGGTGATCCGTGGCGCGTGGCGTGGGGATGGTAGGCCCGGAGGGACTTGAACCCCCAACCAAGGCGTTATGAGCGCCCTGCTCTGACCATTGAGCTACAGGCCCCCGTTGGTCTGATCCTGACCTAAGTCGCATCGCGGCGACGGTCAAGCCGGGCGTTGCGCCGCATTGCCTGCGCGCGGCCCTTGGGGTATCGCGATAGCAACACGGATACGGGGGACAGGATGACCGAACCGAAACAGGGTCTGACCTATGCGCAGGCCGGGGTCGATATTGATGCGGGCAATGCCTTGGTCGAACGGATCAAGCCTGCCGCAGCGGCGACGACGCGCCCCGGTGTGATGGATGCCCTTGGCGGTTTCGGGGCGCTGTTCGATCCGCGCGCGGCGGGTTTCAGCGATCCGGTTCTGGTGGCGGCAACCGATGGCGTCGGCACCAAGCTGCGCATTGCCATCGACACCGGGCATCTTGACGGCGTGGGCATCGACCTTGTGGCGATGTGCGTGAACGATCTGGTTTGCCAAGGTGCCGAGCCGCTGTTTTTCCTTGACTACTTCGCCACCGGCAAGCTGTCCGTCGATGAGGCGGCGCGGGTTGTCAACGGCATTGCCGAAGGGTGCCGCCGTTCCGGCGCGGCGCTGATCGGCGGCGAAACCGCCGAGATGCCGGGCATGTATGCCAAGGGCGACTTTGATCTGGCCGGTTTTGCCGTCGGCGCGCTGGAACGCGGCACGCAACTGCCTGCGGGCGTGATGCAGGGCGATGTGCTGCTGGGGCTGGCCTCGGACGGGGTGCATTCCAACGGCTTTTCGCTGGTGCGCCGCGTGGCCGAGGCGGCGGGGCTGGACTGGGATTCTGCCTCTCCGTTCGGCGAGGGCACGCTGGGGCAGGCGCTGCTGGTGCCGACGCGGCTGTATGTGAAACCCGTGCTGGCCGCGATCCGGGCGGGCGGGGTTCATGCGCTGGCCCATATCACCGGCGGCGGCATTACCGAAAACCTGCCGCGCGTGCTGCCGCAAGGCATGGGCGCGCAGGTTGATCTGGGCGCGTGGGACGTGCCGCCGGTGTTCCGCTGGCTGGCCGAGGCCGGGGGTGTGCCCGAACCCGAGATGCTGAAAACCTTTAACAGCGGCATCGGCATGATTCTGGCCGTTGATGCGGCGCGCGCCGATGCCATTGCCGCGGATTTGACCGCTGCGGGCGAAACCGTTGCCCGGCTGGGGCATGTCACGGCGGGGCAGGGCGTGTCCTACAGCGGCCATCTGCTGTGAAGCGTATCGCGATCCTGATTTCCGGCGGCGGGTCCAACATGGTTCGCCTGCTCGACAGCATGACCGGCGATCATCCGGCGCGGCCGGTGCTGGTGCTGTCGAACGATCCCGATGCGGGCGGTCTGGCGCGCGCGGCGGAGCGGGGCGTGCCGGTGGCGGCGGTCGATCACCGCGCCTTTGGCCGCGACCGAGCCGCTTTCGAGGCTGAACTGGCCGGGCATCTGGACGCGGCGGCCCCCGACATCATCTGTCTGGCCGGGTTCATGCGCATTCTGACACCAGCCTTTGTGGATCGCTATGCGGGGCGGATCTTGAACATTCACCCGTCCTTGCTGCCCAAATATCCGGGGCTGCACACCCATCAGCGCGCGCTGGACGCGGGCGACGACTGGGCCGGGGCCACGGTTCATCAGGTCACAGCCGATCTGGATGCCGGGCCGATTCTGGGGCAGGCGCGGGTGCCTGTCGAACCCGGTGACGATGCCGCTGCGCTGGCGGCGCGGGTGCTGACGGCGGAACATCGGCTGTATCCCGCCGTTCTGCGCCGCTTTGCCGCCGGCGACCGCACCCGGCTGGACCTGAACTGAGCGGCGGCTGTTTACCGAACGGTTACGGGTTTCTGCTATCCCCCTTTGCCTGTTCGCCATTTGCGGTTACAAGCGGCAGAACGTCAGAATAAAGGGCAGGGCCGATGGCTGAGGAAATCGAAATCGACATCGACGATCTGGAACGGCGGATGAAAGGTGCGATGGAATCACTGCGCCACGAATTCGGCTCGCTGCGCACAGGGCGGGCCTCGGCCTCGATGGTCGAACCGATCATGGTTGACGCTTATGGCAGCCCGACCCCGATCAACCAGATCGGCACCGTCAACGTGCCGGAACCGCGTATGGTCACGATCAATGTCTGGGACAAGGCGCTGGTCGGCAAGGCGGAAAAGGCGATCCGCGAATCCGGGCTGGGGATCAACCCGCAGCTGAACGGCACCATCATCATGCTGCCCATCCCCGAGCTGAACGAGGAACGGCGCCGCGATCTGACCAAGGTGGCCGCTCAATATGCCGAACATGCGCGCGTGGCGATCCGTAACGTCCGCCGCGACGGCATGGATCAGATCAAAAAGGGCAAGGCCAACGGTATGCCCGAGGATGACCAGAAATTCTGGGAAACCGCCGTGCAGGAACTGACGGACAAGATGATCGGCAATGTCGATCAGGCGCTTGAGGCCAAGCAGGCCGAAATCATGCAGGTCTGACAGCAGATGGCGGCGGAAACGGCAGCTTCGATTGGCGCGGACATGCCCCCCCGGCATGTGGCCGTTATCATGGATGGCAACGGTCGCTGGGCGACTCAGCGGGGGTGGCCGCGTCTGGTCGGACACCGGCGTGGTGCCGAACGGGTGAAACAGATCGTCCGCGCCTGCCCTGATCTGGGTGTGGGCTGGCTGACCGTTTACGCCTTTTCCACCGAAAACTGGAAACGCTCGACCGAAGAAGTCATTGGTCTGATGGGTATTTTCCGCCGCTATATCGAACGCGAGGCTGACGGTATGGCCGCCGAAGGGGTGCGTTTGCGCTTTATCGGCAGTCGCGAGAGGCTGGACGCCAGGCTGCAAGACCTGATGGCCTCGATCGAGGCGCGGACGGCGGTGAATGCGCGGCTGAACCTGACGGTCGCGATCAACTATGGCGGGCGCGACGAACTGGTGCGCGCCTCGACCCGTCTGGCGGAAAGGATCGCATCGGGGCAGATCGACCGCCCGACCGAGGCTGATCTGGCCGCCTGTCTGGATACGGCCGATCTGCCCGACCCGGATCTGGTGATCCGCACCTCGGGCGAAACGCGGACCTCGAATTTCCTGCCGTTTCAGGCGGCTTATGCGGAATATGAATTTACCCCGACGCTGTGGCCGGATTTCACCCCCGATCATCTGGCGACGATTCTTGACCGCTTTGGCCTGCGCGACCGGCGCTTTGGCGGGGCATGACGGGCGCGGCGGCGGGCAGCGGGCGTTGGGCTGACCTGTCCCGACGCTTGATTTCGACGGTGGTTTTGCTGGCGATCGGTATTGTTCTGGCCATGGCCAGCGGCATCTGGCTGCGGATGGGGATGGCGGTCATCATCGGCATCACATTCTGGGAACTGGCGCGCCTGACCGGCTGGCGGCACCCGGAAATGCACGACACGCCCTTTGGCCGCTGGCGTCCGTTGGGGCTGGCGGTGCTGGCGGGCGGTGCGGTTTATACGTCGCTGAATTTCTTTGACGAATGGGGGCCGGTGGTGCTGCTGATCCCCGTTCTGGCCGGTTTGCCCGGTGCTGCGCAGGGCAATCGCTGGGTGTTTGCCGTCTTTGGGCTGGCGATTCTGCTGGTGGGGTTCGGGCTGGTCGGCTTTCGCGAGGTGCTGGGCCTGCCTTTCGTGCTGTGGCTGATGGGCATCGTGATTACCTCGGACATCGCGGGCTATTTCGCCGGCAAGATCATCGGCGGGCCAAAATTCTGGCCCCGGCTCAGCCCCAAGAAAACCTGGTCGGGCACGGCGGCGGGCTGGGTTGGCGCGCTGATCGTCGGCGCTGTTCTGGTTGCCACCGGCGCGGGCGATCCTGCGCTGCTGTGGATTTCGCCGCTGGTCGCCTTTGCCGGACAGATGGGCGACATCGCCGAAAGCTGGTTAAAGCGCCGGGCAGGGGTCAAGGACAGCTCTAACCTGATCCCCGGCCACGGTGGTTTCATGGATCGGTTTGACGCGATCACCGGGGCCACGCTGGCGGTGATGGCCATCGGGCTGATCGCGACCCTGCCGCGGGTGCTGTGAACCATGCGCAGCGTGTCGATATTCGGGGCCACCGGCTCGATCGGGGAAAGCGGCTTTGACCTGCTGATGCGCGCGGGTGGGCCAGATGCGTTCCGCACCGTCGCGTTGACCGGGGGGCGCAACATCGCGCGTCTGGCCGAAATGGCCCGCACCCTGCGGGCAGAGGTGGCGGTGACGGCCCATGACGATCTGCTGCCCGATCTGCGCGATGCGCTGGCCGGGTCGGGGGTCGAGGCGACAGCAGGCAGCACCGCGTTGGTTGAGGTGGCCAGCCGCCCCGCCGACTGGACGCTTTCCGCCATCGTCGGCGCGGCGGGGTTGCCGCCGGGGCTGGCGGCGCTGGAACGGGGCGGCACCCTGGCCTTGGCGAACAAGGAATCGCTGGTCTGCGCCGCGCCTTTGGTCAAGGCGGCAGCGGCGCGCGGCGGGGCCACTATCCTGCCGGTGGATTCCGAACATTCGGCTATATTTCAGGCCCTTGGACCGGATACCCTCGAAAATGTCGAGGCGGTGACGATTACCGCGTCGGGCGGGGCGTTTCGTGACTGGCCGCTGGAACAGCTTGCACTGGCGACGGTCGAACAGGCCAGCACGCATCCGAATTGGGCGATGGGTCAGCGCATCACCATCGACAGCGCCAGTATGTTTAACAAGGCGATGGAAGTCATTGAGGCACATGAATTCTTTGACCTGCCGCCACGCCGGATCAAGGTGCTGGTCCACCCGGAATCCATCGTTCATGCCATGGTCACGCATAATGACGGCGGCACGATTGCGCATCTCGGCCCGCCCGATATGCGCCACGCCATCGGCTATGCGCTGAACTGGCCGGATCGCCGCCCCTTGCCGCTGCCACTTCTGGATCTGGCGAAAATCGGCAGCCTGACCTTTCGTGAGCCGTGCGAAACCCGCTGGCCTGCGCTGGCTTTGGCACGCGGGGTGATGGCGGCGGGCGGCGCGGCCGGGGCGGTGTTCAATGCCGCCAAGGAACAGGCGCTGGACGATTTCATCGCGCGCCGCCTGAAATTCACCGAAATGGCGGGGCGCGTGGCCCATGCCCTTGATCGTTTGTCGGGGCAGCCGGGGTTCGGGGAATCTCCTTCAAGTTTAAGCGATGTCCTTGACTGGGACGCCGCCGCACGGAAAGAGGCAGCATGTCCGATCTGATCCTTCAATTCGGCGGCACGCTGTGGACGCTGGTTTCCTTTATCGTCGCCCTGTCGGTGATCGTGACCGTGCATGAACTGGGGCATCTGATGGTGGGCCGCTGGTCCGGCATCCGGGCCGAGGTGTTTTCGGTCGGTTTCGGCCCGCGTCTGGCGGCGATGCGCGACCGGCAGGGCACGGTCTGGCAGGTCGCGGCGATCCCGTTGGGCGGCTATGTGCGATTTCTGGGCGATGCCAATGCGGCCAGTGCCGGGCCGGGGCGTGCCGTCGATCCGGCCCGCGCGCGGCAGACGCTGCATGGCGCGCCGCTGTGGGCGCGGTTCGCAACGTTGCTGGCGGGGCCGGTGGCGAATTTTATTCTGGCGATTCTGGTCTTTGCGGGCTTTGCCATGGTGCAGGGGCTGCCGACCGGCGATCTGACGGTCGGGCGCGTGATCGAAGGCCCGCCGGGCACCGTGAACAACCTGCAACCGGGCGATCAGGTGCTGGCGCTGGATGGCCAGCCCGTCGCCACATGGCGCGATCTGGCCGAACTGACCGCGACCCTGCCGCCCGCCGCCAGCCATGACTGGCGCGTGCGCCGCAACGGGGAGGAGCTGACCGTCGCCGGTCCCGACCCCATGCCGCCCCGCATCAGCGGTATCGCGCCGCGCTCGGCTGCGGCCGAGGCGGGGTTGCGCGGCGGCGACGTGATCCTGCGCGCCAACGATCAGCCGCTGGCCCGCTTTGGCGATCTGCGCGCCCATGTCGAGGCGGCGGCGGGCGATCCTGTCGCGCTGACGGTCTGGCGCCCCGGCATGGGCGAACTGGACGTGACGCTGCGCCCCAAGGAACAGGACATGCCGTCGGCGGATGGCGGCTTTGAACGGCGCTGGCTGATTGGCGTGACCGGGGGCGAGGGCTATGTCATCCCCGAAACCCGCCGCGCCGGCCCGATCGAGGCGCTGTGGCTGGGCGCGGGCCAGACCTGGAGCATTATTATCTCGTCGCTGACCGGGATGTGGGCGATGATTTCCGGCCAGATCGGATCTTGCAATCTGGGCGGGGCGATTTCCATTGCCGAAAGCACCGGGCAGGCGGCCAGTGCGGGCGGGGCGAATTTCCTGTGGTGGATCGCGGTTCTGTCGGCAGCCATCGGCTTTCTGAACCTGTTGCCCATCCCTGTTCTGGATGGCGGCCACCTGATGTTTTACACATATGAGGCCGTGACGGGCCGTCCGCCATCGGATCGGGTGCTGAGTCTGCTGACCTCGCTGGGGATGGCGGCGGTGATCGGGCTGATGATTTTCGGACTCACCAACGATCTTTTCTGCCCGTGAGGCGCGGATGCGTTTTGACAGCCCCCGCCTGATCCGGCTATTGCGTGGAACAAAAGAAACCGGCGGGCAGCGACCCGCATACAGGCTGGAAAGAGGGCGGCAATGACACGGAAACTCGGCTCGCGCACGGTGGCGCTGATGACGATGCTGGCGCTGGCGGCGCCTGCGGGGATGCTGACGGCGGGTATGGCCACGGCAGCGGTCTTTAACGATGTGCGGATCGAAGGGAACCAGCGCATCGAACCGGCAACGATCCTGTCCTATGCGCGGGTGCAGCGCGGCCAGAACGTCACGCCCGGCGAATTGAACGACGCGGTGCAGCGGCTGATCGGCTCGGGCCTGTTCGAAACGGCCGAGGTGATCCCGCAGGGCAATACGCTGGTGATCCGGGTGCGCGAATACCCGATGATTAACGTCATCAACTTTGAGGGCAACCGGCGCAAGCGGGATGCCGAACTGTCCAGTCTGGTCCAGTCGCAGTCGCGGCGTGTGTATCAGCCCAGCCAGGCGATTGCCGATGCCAACGCCATCGCGCAGGCCTATGCCGCCGATGGCCGCTATGCCGCGCGGGTGGAACCGCGCATCATCCGCCGGTCGGATAACCGCGTCGATCTGGTGTTCGAAGTCACCGAGGGCGACCTGACCGAGATCGAGCGGATCGGCTTTACCGGCAACCGCGCCTTTTCTGACCGCCGTCTGCGCAACGTGCTGCAAACCAAACAGGCGGGCCTGCTGCGCACCTTTGTGCGGCGCGACACCTTTGCCCCCGACCGTATTCCGCTGGATGAGCAACTGCTGACCGATTTCTATCGCTCGCGCGGGTATGCGGATTTCAGGGTGCAGGGTGTGGCCCCCGAACTGGCGCGCGAACGCGACGCCTTCTACATCACCTTCAACATTCAGGAAGGGCCGCAGTATCGGTTCGGCAATGTCACCACGGTTTCCGAAATTCCGGGCGTGGATGCGGCGGCCTATGGCGCGCAGAACCGGGTGCGCAGCGGTGCGGTTTACAACCCCGCCGTGATCGACAACACCATCCGCCGGATGGAAACTGTGGCGATCCAGCAATCGCAGGATTTCGTCAATATCGAGCCGCGCATCAGCCGCAATCCCGACAACCGCACCCTTGACCTGACCTATGTGCTGACCCGTGGACCGCGCGTCTTTGTGGAACGCATCGACATTCAGGGCAACACCACCACGCTGGACGAGGTAATCCGCCGTCAGTTCCGCACCGTCGAAGGCGACCCGTTCAGCCCGCGCGAGATCCGCAACTCGGCCGAACGTATCCGCGCGCTGGGGTATTTTTCCGATGCGCAGGTGCAGACGCGGCAGGGCAGCAGCGATCAGCAGGTGATCGTCGATGTCAACGTCGAGGAACAGCCCACCGGCAGCCTGACCTTTGGCGCGTCTTACGGCGAAAACTCGGGCCTTGGTTTTGCGGTTTCCGTGAACGAACGGAACTTTATGGGGCGCGGGCAGGAACTGGGGATCAACCTTTCCACCGCCGATGGCGACCGGCAGGCGCGGCTGAACTTTGTGGAGCCGTCGGTTTTCGCCCGCGATCTGCGCTGGCGCATTTCCGGCTGGTATCAGGAAACCGAACAGCTCAACGCCAAATATGACACCCGCAGCGCCGGTTTTTCGACCGGGCTGCAATTCCCGGTGTCGGCCAACGGGCGGCTTGAGGTGGGCTATACCCTTGCCGACAACCGCCTGCTGAACGTCACGACCGACAGTTCCGAAATCATCCAGCGGGAAGAGGGGTCGCGCCTGTCTTCGGCACTGGGTTACACCTATACATGGGACACGCGGAACACCGGGCTTGATCCGCTGACCGCCTATCGCATTCGGTTCAATCAGGAATTTGCCGGGCTGGGGGGCGACGTCAAGGCCGTGACCTCTACTCTGAATGCCGGTGTCGAAAGCCGGGCGTGGCGCGACGAAGTGACCCTGCGCGCCGAATTCGAGGCCGGGGCGATCCATGCCTATGGCGATTACGAAACCCGCGTCACGGATCGGTTCCGCAATGGCAGCCGTATCCGCGGTTATCGCCCCAACGGCACCGGCCCGCGCGATCTGGCGGCGGTGAACGAGGACGCCCTGGGCGGCAACTATTTCTGGGCCTTGCGGACCGAGGCGCAATTCCCGCTGGGTCTGCCCGAGGAATACGGCATCACCGGCGGCGTGTTTGCCGATGCCGGTGCCATCTGGGGGCTAAGCGATCGGAACGGCACCGGCGGGGCCGAGGTGGATGACGGGATGCACATCCGCACTTCGGTCGGGGCGTCGATTTTCTGGACGACGCCGATTGGCCCGCTGCGTCTGAACTTTGCCAAGCCGCTCAGCCATCAGGATTATGACGAAAAGCAGTCGTTCGACCTGACGATTTCGACGCAGTTCTGATGCGCGGGCTGGCGGCATGCGCGGCCGTGCTGGCTGTCTGGGTCGCCCCTGCGGCGGCACAGCAGGCCAGCCCGGTCGCGCCGCCGCCGGTCAATCCGCTGCGCAACGCCGATCCGACGGCGCTGCCCAGTGGCACGGTGCCGGCGGTTGATGGGGCGGTGCTGGCCATCGCTCCGGTTCTGACCGTGGACGAAGATGCGCTGTTCCTGCGTTCGGCATGGGGGCAGCGTGTGCAGGCCGAGGTCGAGGAACAGGGCCGTCTGCTTCAGGCGGAAAACGACCGTCTGGCCGAACAGCTTGCCGCCGAAGAAGCCGATCTGACCGCCCGGCGCAGCACCACCGATGCCGCTGAATTTCGCCGTCTGGCCGAAGCGTTTGACGCGCGCGCGACCGAGGTGCGCCGCGAACGGGCACAGGTCGCCGCCGATCTGAACGCGCGGGCCGAAACAGACCGTGCGGCCTTTTACCGGGCCGCGCTGCCGGTGATGGGGCGGATGATGCAGGAACGCGGCGCGGTTGCGGTTCTGGATCAGCGCACGGTTTTCGTGTCGCTGGATGTGATCGACATCACCGCCGATCTGGTGCTGCGGCTGGATCAGCAATTGGGCGATGGTGCCGGTATGGCGACGCAGGATGCGGGCGATCCCCCGCCGCCCGAGGCGGCTGACCCCGCCGCGCCGCCGCAGGACTGATCCGGCGGCCCCGGCCCGCCAAACTCAGAACCGCACCCGCCGCGACAGCGCCCACAGGCAGGGCAGCATCAGTGCGATCAGCGCCGCGATCACGCCAAAGGCCAGCCGCAGCCCGCCCGCTTGTGATACAAAGCCCATGATCGGCGGGCCGATGAAAAAGCCGGTGAAGCCGATGATCCATGCGCGCGAAATGGCGCTGGCGCGTTGATGCGCGGGCACGGTGCGGGCGATCAGCGTGTTCGCGGTCGGCACCACCACCGCCACCCCCAGCCCAAGCGCCGCCGCGCCGGAGATCGCCAGCCCCAGCCCCGGCGCGAAGGTCAGCAGCACGGCACCTGTCAGGGCTATGGCGACGGACAGCGCGATCAGCCGCACCTCGCCCAGGGTGCGGGTCAGCGCCTGACCTGCCAGCCGCGCCAGCCCCATGGCCAGCGCAAACATCGCCGGTCCTGCCGCACCCACGCCGCCCGAAGCGCCAAGCGTGCGCTCGATATGCAGGGCGCCCCATGTTTCGGTGCCGTTTTCGGCCAGAAAGGACAGCCACAGGATCAGCGCGCCGGGCAGGATCAGCAGCCATGGCGCGGGGATCAGCGGCGCGTCAGAGGCGGCCGCGCTGTCGCGGGCAGGGGCGGGCGCGGTGGCCATCACCGCCGCGCAAGCCGCGATCAGCAGCGTGACCGGGATCACCGCCGCGCCATGCGACCAGCCCGCGCCGCGCAGCACCCCCATCGCCGCCGCCGAGGCGGCCAGGGCCAGCGAATACATGGCGTGGTTCAGGTTTTGCAGGGAACGGCCGGTTCGCGCCTCGGCCTCGGCGATGCGGATATTGGCCAGAATATCGCACAGCGACATGCTGGCCCCCGTCGCCAGCAGCGTGGCCGCCAGCCCCGCCCATGATCCGACCGTCGCAGGCAGCAGGCTGACCAGCGCCACCAGAGCCGCGCTGACCGGCAGGATCGCCGGCCCGAACCGTGCCAGCATCCGTGGTGCCAGCGTCATTGCCGTCATCCCGCCCGCTGCCGACAGCATCATCAGCGCGCCGAACCGGGCGTCGGTGACACCCGCCTGCGCCTTGATTTCAGGCAGCCATGCGGCGATACTGCCCCAGAACAGCCCGACGGCGACCAACCCCGCCACCGGCACGCGCGAGGCACGCAGCCCTTGCAGAAAACCCATTTTCGACCTTTTCAAATGCGCCGGGATGCCGTATAGGCGCGCTTTCGGCCATGCACCCTTGGAGGATGGCCGTTAACGCAAACAAAGGATAGATACCATGGCCAAAGTGATCCCGGATCTGGTGGCCGAGGCACGCACGGGGACAGGCAAGGGGGCCGCCCGTCAAGCTCGCCGTGAAGGCAAGGTGCCCGGCATTGTATATGGCGACCATAAAGACCCCCAGCCCATCGCGCTGGAGTTTAACGGTCTGCTGACGAAACTGCGCGCAGGCCGTTTCATGTCCACGCTGTGGAACCTGAAGGTTGACGGTCAGGAAGACGTGCGCGTCATCTGCCGCAACGTGCAGCGCGACGTGGTGAAAGACCTGCCGACGCATATCGACTTCATGCGCCTGCGCCGCACCTCGAAGGTGAACCTGTTCATCCACGTGGAATTCATCAACCACGACCAGTGCCCCGGCCTGAAACGCGGCGGCACGCTGGTCACGGTGCGCCCCGAGGTGGAACTGGTCGTCACCGCCGGCGACATTCCCGACCACATCACGGTGGACCTGTCGGGCCATCAGGTCGGCGATACCATCCACATCAACGACATCAAGCTGCCCGAAGGCGTGCGTCCCACCGTGGACCGCAACTTCGTCATCGCCAACATCGCCGCGCCGTCGGCGCTGCGTTCGGAAGACGATGCCGAATCCGCCGAGGGCGAGGCCGCCGAGGAATAATCCTCTGGCCCGCATGGCTTTCAGGGCGGTGCCGCAAGGTGCCGCCCTTTTCTTATGCGGTTGCGTGGGTGCCGGGGCAGATGCTTGCCTTGCAGCGCCCGCGTTGCTAGCAAGCACCTTTGCACCCCACAAAGAACGGATGGATCGGATGGAGCCTGTCAACATCATCGGGGCCGGGCTGGCCGGGTCCGAAGCGGCATGGCAGGTTGCGCAAGCCGGGGTGCCGGTGATCCTGCACGAGATGCGCCCCGCCGTGGGCACATTCGCGCATCGCACCGGCGATTGCGCGGAAATGGTCTGCTCTAACAGCTTTCGATCCGATGACGATCAGATGAATGCGGTCGGGCAGTTGCATTGGGAAATGCGCGCGGCGGGTGGGCTGATTATGGCGATGGCCGACCGGCACCGCCTGCCTGCGGGCGGCGCGTTGGCGGTGGATCGCGACGCCTTTTCCGGCGCGGTGACGGCGGCTTTGCGCGAACATCCCTTGGTTGAAATCCGCGCAGGCGAGATGCGCGACCTGCCCGCCGCCGGCAACTGGATCGTGGCGACCGGGCCGCTGACCTCGGACGCGCTGGGGGCCTCGATTGCGCGGCTGACGGGGGCCGAGGCTTTGGCGTTCTTCGATGCGATTGCGCCGATTGTTCATGCCGACAGCATCGACATGACCGTGGCCTGGGAACAAAGCCGCTATGACAAGGGCGAGACCGAGGCCGAGCGTCGCGCCTATATCAACTGCCCGATGACGCGCGAGGATTACGAAGGTTTCATCGACGCGCTGCTGGCCGCCGACAAGACCGAGTTTCACGAGGGGGAAACCGCCGGTTACTTCGACGGCTGCCTGCCGATCGAGGTGATGGCTGAACGCGGCCGCGAGACGCTGCGCCATGGCCCGATGAAGCCGGTGGGCCTGACCAACGCCCATAACCCGGCGGAAAAGCCCTATGCCGTGGTGCAGTTGCGCCGGGATAATGCCTTGGGGACGCTGTATAATATCGTCGGATTCCAGACCAAGATGAAATACGGCGCGCAGACCGGGGTGTTCCGGCGTATCCCCGGTTTGCAGAATGCCGAATTTGCCCGGCTGGGCGGGATTCATCGCAACACCTTTCTGAACTCGCCGACGCTGATTGACGACCGGCTGCGGATGCGGCCCGCGCCGCATCTGCGCTTTGCCGGGCAGGTGACGGGGGTGGAGGGCTATGTCGAAAGCGCCTCTATGGGCTTGCTGGCCGGGCGGATGGCCGCGGCGCAGGCCTTGGGGCGCGATCTGCCGCCGCCGCCTGTAACGACGGCCATGGGCGCGCTGGTCAACCACATCACCGGCGGGGCCGAGGCCAGGTCGTTCCAGCCGATGAACGTGAACTTTGGCCTGTTCCCGCCGCTGGATGACGCGCGCGGCGGGCGGCGCGGGCGCAAGGATCGTTACCCGGCCTATACCACCCGCGCCAAGCAGGATTTCAGCGCATGGCTGGCCGGGTAATCACGCGCTTTGCCCCTTCGCCCACCGGGCTTTTGCATCTGGGCCATGCCTATGCGGCGCTGTTTGCGGCGCAGTCGGCGGGGCCGGGCGGGCAGTTTCTGCTACGGATCGAGGATATTGACCGCGACCGTTGCCGGGCCGAATACGAGGCTGCGATTTACGATGATCTGCGCTGGCTGGGGCTGGACTGGCCGCAGCCGGTGATGCGGCAATCGGACCGGATGCCCGCCTATCGCGCGGCGCTGCATCGGCTGGCGCCGCTGAGTTACCCCTGCCGTTGCCGTCGCGGCGATATTCGCGCGGCGCTGTCTGCTCCGCAGGAGGGCGCGCTGCCTGCCGGGCCGGACGGGCTGATCTATCCGGGCACCTGTCGGGGGCGGTCGCTGGCCGGGGCCGGGCCGGATGAGGTGATCCGGCTGGACGTCGGGCGCGCCTTTGATGCCTTGGGGATCGACCGGATCGGGTTTCACGATGATGGCCCGCATCAGATGACGCGGGCAGAGTTTCAGGAGCGTGTGGGCGATGTCATTCTGGCCCGGCGCGGCATGGGCACCAGCTATCATCTTGCGGTGGTCGTGGATGATGCGGCGCAGGGGGTGACGCTGGTCACGCGCGGGCGCGATCTGTTTGATTCGACCTGGATTCATGTGCTGTTGCAGCACCTGCTGGGATTGCCGCTGCCGGATTATCGCCATCACCGGCTGATCCGCGATGACGCGGGCAAGCGTCTGGCCAAGCGCGACGATGCCCGCAGTCTGCGCAGCCTGCGCGATGGTGGTGCCAGCCCGGACGATGTTCTGCGTCTGATCGGGCTGGCGGGGTCGTGCCCCAAGGTGCGTATTTAGGCAAACAGGAAGCGGCTAACGGTAGTTTTCGGCGGTAAAGCCCTCTGGCACCAGCACATTATGGCGGCCGATGTTGTGGATGTCGCGTTCGCCGCACAGGGCCATCGAGATGTCGAGTTCCTTGCGGATAACGTCGAGTGCTTTGGTCACGCCGGCCTCGCCCATGGCACCGAGGCCGTGAACGAAGGCGCGGCCGATCCATGTGGCGTGCGCGCCAAGGGCGAGTGCCTTGAGCACGTCCTGACCCGAGCGGATGCCGCTGTCGAGGTGGATTTCCACCTGATCGCCCACGGCCTTGACGATTTCCGGCAGCATTCGGATCGAGGACAGCGCCCCGTCAAGCTGGCGTCCGCCGTGGTTGCTGACCACGATGGCGTCGCAGCCGAAATCGGCGGCGCGGCGGGCGTCTTCGGGGTCGAGCACGCCTTTCAGGATCAGCTTGCCGCCCCAGAGGTCGCGGATGCGGGCGATTTTTTCCCAATCCAGCCGTTCGTCGAATTGTTCGCCCACCCAGCTCATCAGGCTGGAGGCGTCGCCGACGCCTTTGGCGTGGCCGACGATATTGCCGAACTGGCGGCGTTTCGTGCCCAGCATCCCCAGCCCCCACCGCCAGCGGGTCGCGAGGTCGAGCAGGGTCGAGGCGGTCAGTTTGGGGGGCGCTGACAGGCCGTTTTTCAGATCCTTGTGCCGTTGGCCCAGGATTTGCAGGTCCAGCGTCAGCACCAGCGCGTTGCAGTTGGCGGCCTTGGCGCGGTTGATGATGCCTTCCAGAAACTCTTGATCCTTCATCACATAAAGCTGGAACATGAAGGGTTTGGTCGTGTGTTCGGCCACGTCCTCGATCGAGCAGATCGACATGGTGGACAGCGCGAAGGGCACGCCGAATTTTTCCGCCGCCCGTGCTGCCTTGATCTCGCCGTCGGCGTGCTGCATCCCGGTCAGCCCGACCGGGGCGAGGCCGACCGGCATCGACACCGGCAGCCCGGCCATGGTCGAGGCGGTCGAGCGGTTCGACATGTCCACCGCCACCTTTTGCCGCAGCCGTATCTGGCTGAAGTCGCTGGTGTTTTCGCGGAAGGTCTGTTCGCTGTAGCTGCCTGATTCCGCGTAATCATAGAACATGCGCGGTGTGCGGGCGCGGTGCAGGCGCTTGAGGTCGTCGATACAGGTGATGACGGGCATCGGCAGTTTCCCCCTGAACTGGTCAAATCTCTTTACCAATCCGGGGCGGAAATGCAATCAGCGATGGCGGGCGGCGGCGCGGTCCATGCGGGCGCGGGTTGCCGGGTCGATCACCGGGCCGCGCAGGTCCTGGGCGCGGTTGCGCAGGGCATCGGCGCGCGATTGCACCGGGGCGGCGGCTGTGGCCGGGTCGGTGGCGGCTGCGGCGGTGTCGGCGGGCAGGGCGGGTTCGGCGAGGATCGTTTCCGCCGGCACGAGCGAGGGATAATCGGCACCGCCATCGCCGCAGGCGGCGGCCAGCAGCGGCAGGGTCAGGGCGGGGATCAGGTGGGCGCGGCGCATCATGGGTGCAGGATACGCGCGCCGCCGGGGCTTCACAACGGGGGCTGCGCTTGTCACAAGGGGGTATGGCACGCACGCAGGGTTCCCGCGCAGAAATTACCGGGCCGCTGATCCGTCGGCAGGCTTTGCTCTTGTTCGCGCGGCACGGCTATGCCGCTGTTTCCATGCGAAAAATCGCCGAGGCTGTCGGGGTTCAGGTGGGCGCGCTATATGCCTATACGCCGGACAAGCAGGCTCTGCTGGCCGATCTGCTGACCGCGCATATGGAGGATTTGCTGGCCGCCTGGCAGGACCGGCCCGATGCGCCGGCGCTGGATCGGCTGGAGCGGATGGTGCGGTTTCACATCGCCTATAGCCTGGATCATTCGGATGCGGTGTTTCTGTCCTATATGGAGCTGCGTAATCTGACGCCGGAAAATCATCTCAAGATCAGCGTCTTGCGTGACCGATACGAGGCTGCGCTGGAATCGGTCCTGCGCGCGGGGCAGGCCGAAGGGGTAATGCGGATCGCCGACACGCGGCTGACCACGATGGCGCTGATCGCGATGCTGACGGGCGTCACCAACTGGTATCGCGCGGGCGGGCGGCTGGACCGGCAGGCGGTGGGCGATCTGTATTGGGGGCTGGCGCGCGGCGCGGTGGGGGCCTGAGGCGGCGCAACGGGGCGCGCGTTGCGTGGCAACGGGGCCGTGCGTTGCCCTGTCGGGGATCGGGTGATTTCAATCACTTGCGGGGCGCAACACCTGCACAACCTGTACACAGGCTGTGCACAGCGCATGCACAACCCGTGCACAGGCGGCGGGCCGAAAGCGGGCATCGTCCGGTGGTGTTGCAGGGGGCTTGCCGTGGTTTTGCCGCTTGGGTCGGCCCGCGGGCGCGCGTGATCCGGGGCGCGGGCGGCTGGTCGGGGGCGCTTGGCGCAGCGGCAGGTGCTGGCGCGGGCCGGGCCGTGGGGGTATGATCGCGGCATGAGCCTGCCCCCCGGATTCCTCGATGAGCTGCGCAACCGCGTTCCGATCAGCCGCGTGATCGGGCGGCGGGTGGTGTGGGATTTGCGCAAATCCAATCAGGCGCGGGGCGACTGGTGGGCGCCATGCCCGTTCCATCAGGAAAAATCGGCCAGCTTTCACTGTGACGACCAGAAGGGGTTCTATTACTGCTTTGGTTGTCACGCCAAGGGCGATGCCATTGGTTTCCTGAAAGAAATCGACGGGTTGGAGTTCATGGATGCCGTCAAGGTTCTGGCGTCCGAGGCGGGTATGGCCATGCCCGAACCCGACCCGCGCGCGCGGCAGGTGGCGGACCGGCGCAGCCAGTTGGCCGGGGTGACGGATGCGGCGGCACGCTGGTTCCGGCTGCAATTGAACACCGGCGCGGCAGCGGCGGCGCGCGATTATCTGGAGCGGCGCGGGCTGGATCAGGCGGCGCTGGACGCCTTTGGCATCGGCTTTGCGCCGGATCAGCGCGGGGCCTTGCTGGCGGCGCTGCGCGAAAAGGGCATCGCCGATGATCTGATAACCGAATCGGGCATGGCGATCCGGCCCGATGACGGCGGCGCGCCCTATGACCGCTTTCGCGGGCGGATCATGTTTCCGATCCGCGATGCGCGTGACCGGATCATCGGTTTCGGCGGGCGGGCGATGGACCCGAATGCGCGGGCGAAATACCTGAACAGCCCCGAAACGCCGCTGTTCGACAAGGGGCGCAATCTTTACAACATCGGCCCGGCGCGGGCGGCGGTGGCCAAGGGCGCGACCCTGATCGTGGCCGAAGGTTATATGGATGTGATCGCGCTGGTGCGGGCGGGCTTTGGCGGGGCGGTTGCGCCTTTGGGGACCGCGATCACCGAGGATCAGTTGCGGCTGATGTGGCGTATCGCGCCCGAACCCGTCATCATGCTGGATGGCGATGCGGCGGGCCAGCGCGCGGCGCTGCGGCTGATCGACATGGCGCTGCCGATGACCGGGCCGGGGCAGGCGCTGCGATTCGCCGTGCTGCCGGTGGGGCTGGACCCCGACGATCTGATCCGCCAGCGCGGGCCGGGGGCGATGGCCGAGGTGCTGGCGGCGGCGCGGCCCCTGGTCGATCTGCTGTGGCAGCGCGAGGTCGAGGGGCGGGTGTTCGACAGCCCCGAGCGCCGCGCCGCGCTGGATGCGGCGCTGCGCGTGGCGGTGGCCAGGATCCCCGATGACAGCACCCGGCGGCATTATTCCGACGAGATCCGCCGCAAGACGCGCGAGCTGTTCGGTGGGTTCGTCGCTGAACGTGTGCCGCAGGGCGGGCGGCGCAAGGCTGCGCCCGGCGCGCCTTTGGCACCGACGCGGGCCAGCCGCTTTGTGGCGCAGGATGCGGGGGATGCGATTCTGGAAGGGGCGGTTCTGCTGATCTGTGCCGGGCATCCCGCGCTGGCCTTGCAGGTGGAAACCCGGCTGGAGCGGCTGGTGCCCGCGGACGAGGGCCGGGCGGCGCTGATCCATGATCTGCTGGCGGGAACCGATTCCGATGCCGGGCGCGTGGCGCTGGAGGCGCTGCGCGCGGATGCCTATCTGGCGCTGATCGCGGCGGCGCGCCCTGATGGCGATCTGGCCGAGGCGCAGGCGATTCTGGCCAATGCGCTGGACCGGCTGGAATCGCGCCGCGCCGCGCAATCGGAACTGGCCCGCGCCGAGGCCGAGATCGCGGGCGAGGCCGACGAGGGGCTGACCT
>NZ_JAUNTJ010000009.1 GCF_030538755.1 Paracoccus sp. (in: a-proteobacteria)
GGGCCGCGACGCTGGGCATGGTGTTCTCGATCATGCTGTGGATGCCGTCCTGGGGCGGGATGATTAACGGTCTGATGACGCTTTCGGGCGCATGGGACAAGCTGCGCACCGACCCGATCATCCGCATGATGGTGGTGGCCGTCGGCTTCTACGGTATGGCCACGTTCGAAGGGCCGATGATGTCGATCAAGGCCGTGAACAGCCTGTCTCATTACACCGACTGGACCATCGGGCACGTCCATTCCGGTGCGCTTGGCTGGAACGGGATGATTACCTTTGGCGCGCTGTATTACCTGACGCCGCGCCTGTGGGGCCGTGACCGGCTGTATTCGCTGTCGCTGGTGTCGTGGCACTTCTGGCTGGCGACCATCGGGATCGTGCTTTACGCCGCGTCGATGTGGGTCACCGGCATCATGGAGGGCCTGATGTGGCGCGAGGTGGATTCGCAGGGCTATCTGGTCAATGCGTTCATCGACGCGGTTGCGGCCAAACACCCCATGAACGTGGTGCGTGCGCTGGGTGGTGCGCTGTATCTGACCGGCGGCATCATCATGTGCTATAACTTGTGGGCCACTGTCGCCAAACAGCCCAAAGTCAACTCGACGGCCGTTGCCGTCCCGGCCGAGTGACGGGGGGATTGAAAAATGGGTATCCTTGACAAGCACAAGATCATTGAAAAGAACGCGACCCTGCTGCTGGTCGGGTCGTTTCTGGTGGTGACAATCGGCGGCATCGTCGAAATCGCTCCGCTGTTCTATCTGCAAAACACCATCGAGCAGGTGGACGGCGTTCGTCCCTACACGCCGCTGGAGCTGACCGGGCGCGACATCTATGTGCGCGAGGGGTGCTATGTCTGCCACAGCCAGATGATCCGCCCCATGCGCGACGAGGTGGAACGTTACGGTCACTATTCGCTGGCGGCGGAATCCATGTATGACCACCCGTTCCAGTGGGGGTCGAAACGCACCGGGCCGGATCTGGCCCGCGTGGGGGGGCGCTATTCGGACGAATGGCACTATGACCATCTGGTTAACCCGCAGTCGGTGGTGCCGGAATCGATCATGCCGGCCTATGGCTTTCTGGCCAATCGCGTGATCGGCCCGGAACATGTCGCGCAGCGTCTGACCGCAGATTCCCGCGTCGGTGTCCCCTATACCGAGGAAATGATCGCCTCGGCCGCGATGGATTTCCGGGCGCAGGCAGACCCGGATCAGGACGCCAGCGGTTTGCAGGAACGCTATCCGGGGGCGCAGCAGCGCAACTTTGACCGTCAGCCGGAACTGACGGAAATGGACGCGCTGATCGCCTATTTGCAGGTGCTGGGCACGATGGTCGATTTCTCGACCTTCGAACCGGACCCGACGCGGTAAGGGGGCGTCATGGAACGCTATACCTTTCTGCGCCAACTGGCTGACAGCTGGGTGCTGCTGGCACTGACGCTGTTCTTTGTTGGCGTGATCCTGTTCGTGTTCCGTCCCGGCGCGCGGCGGCTGCAACGCGATGCGGCGGAAAGCATCTTCCGTAATGAGAAAAGACCCGCCACGGCGGACAGCAAGGAGGTCAACTGATGGCCGGCGAAAAAGACGACGATCACGAAAGCCCGGCGAACCCGGACAACCAGATCTCGCTGGAGCGTCAGGCTGCCGACGCGGAACACGCCGACAAGATCACCGGCGATCTGCCCCCGCGCCCCGCGCCAGATCATCCCGTGGCCCCCGAACGGGCGCGGCATCAGCGCCGCGCGCCGGGTGGTGCCAGCGTGGCCCGGCTGGAAACGCCCTCGACCGGGCATTCCTGGGACGGGATCACCGAATACGATAACCCGATGCCGCGCTGGTGGCTGTGGACCTTCTATGTCACCATCATCTGGGCCATCGGCTATATGATCGCCTATCCGGCGATTCCGCTGATTAACGGGGCAACGCAGGGTCTGCTGGGCTGGACCGCCCGCAAGGAAGTCGCGGTCGAGATCGAGCGTTTCAATCAGCAGAACGCCGTGATCCAGCAGGAACTGGCCAGCGTCGATCTGTTGTCCATTCCGCAGAACCCCGAATTGCTGGCCTATGCGACCAATGCGGGCGGCGCCGTGTTCCGCACCTGGTGCGCGCAGTGCCATGGTTCGGGCGCGTCGGGTGCGGTTGGCTATCCCAGCCTGATCGACGACAGTTGGCTGTGGGGCGGCTCGCTGGAGGAAATCCACACCACCGTCCAGCACGGTATCCGTGACCCGCAAGACCCCGACACCCGCTATTCGGAAATGCCGCGCTTTGGTGCCGATGGGATGCTGGACAACCAGCAGATCGACGAGGTGGTGCAATATGTGCTGTCTCTGTCGGGGGCCGAACATGATGCGGAACTGGCACAGGCCGGTGAGACGGTTTACGTCGACAACTGCGTGGCCTGCCACATGGAAGACGGCTCGGGCGACCGGATGCAGGGTGCCCCGGCGCTGAACGACCAGATCTGGCTGTATGGCGGCGATGCTGCGACGATTCGCCGGATTACCCATGATGGCCCGTTCGGCGTAATGCCGTCGTGGAACAACCGCCTGTCCGAGGCGGACATCCGTGCGGTTGCCACCTATGTCCATAGTCTGGGCGGCGGTGAATAAACCGCAGCTTTAACCCAAATTCCGCGCCGGTCATGCTGGCGCGGGATGGCACCGGCCCCCCTTCCTGTTCGCGCGTTTCCATGGGGGGCCGGTGATCCGATCTTGCTGCGCAATCGCGGCCAAGACCAGCACAAGAAACGTGCATCAGCCATGCCCAACCGGGCATAAGCTGTGCCGTATTTCCTGCCAATACCTGTGTTACTGCCGCTTTTGTGCGTGCTTGTCAAAGATCGCCCGCAACTGTGACGCGTGGTCAGACAGGCCAAAGGGCGGGTTCACGATGAACATGCCTGACCCGACCATCCCGTGCCCCGCACGCGCCGGGGCAAAGCGAACCTCGGACCGCAGGGCGTCGGGATGGGCGGCGGACAGGGCCTCGGCCATGGCGTGCTGGCGGTTGTCGCTTAGCAGCGGATACCACAGCGCCAGAACGCCGACATTCCACTTGCGCGCGATCCCGGCGATAAAGCCGGGCAGGGCGGTGTAATCGGATTTGACCTCATAGCTGGGGTCGATCAGCATCAGGCCCCGGCGCGGCTCGGGCGGGCAAAGGGCGTGGGCCATGGTCAGCCCGTCTTGCCGGTGAATTTTGGCAAAACCGGCAACCTGCGTCAGCGCGGCATGTTCGGCGGGGTGAAGCTCGGCCAGATGGGCGCGGTCGCCGGGGCGCAGGAAATGGGCCGCCACCAGCGGGCTGCCCGGATAGGCCGTGTCGCCATATTGCCGCCGCACTGCCTGCAAGGCGGCCAGCAGCGGGTGCCCCTTGTCCAGCCAGCCCTGCGCCGTTGCGCGGGTGATGCCTGCCGCAGCCTCGCCCGTGCGCGTCGCTTCGGCGCTGTCCAGCCGATACAGCCCGCGCCCGGCATGGGTTTCCAGATAAGTCAGCGGCTTGTCCTTGCGGGTCAGGTAATCCATCGCCGTCGCAAGCAGCGCGTGCTTGTGCAGATCGGCAAGGTTTCCGGCGTGATAAGCGTGCTGATAGCTGAGCATTGGCGTGGCATAGCGCGCCCGCGCCAAAAATAAAAGCGGCGACGCCCGAGGGGGGAGGAAGGGCGCCGCCGCAATACGCTGGCCCAAAGGGAGGAGGAGGGGCCGCGTTAAAAGTGCAATGGCCCTTGGGAGGAGGACGGGCGCATTGCGATCACGGAAGGCCAGGGGAGGAGGAGAGGCCCGCCGAACTGTTTGCCGGTTTCCCGGCGGAATTCCGGGCGGCGGTCCCCTGGGAGGAGGAGCGGGGACCGCCGCGGGTGATACCGGCCGGGAGGAGGAGGCCGTGTATCGGGTTGCAGCGCGCCCAAGGAGGAGGTGGGGCTGCGCCGCAGGAACGGAGGGCCAGGGGAGGAGGAAGGCCCGCCGATGTCGTTGCCGGTATGCCCGGCGAAATCTCTGGCGACGGCCCCCTAGGGAGGAGGAAAGGGACCGTCGCCGATGCGTTTGCCCGAGGGAGGAGGCCGGGCGCACACGTTTTCGGTAACATCCCCAGGGAGGAGGAAGAGGCTGTTACCAAGACCCGGATCAGAGGGAGGAGGTCGATCCGGTATTCCATGCCGGCGAACCGGCGGTCGCAAACCGGGCCTGTGGCCCCGCCGCTTAGTTCTGCTTGCCGTAGGCCGCTTCGTTCGCGATGTTTTTAATCATCGAACGATGGATGCCCAGATCTTCCAGATCGCGGTTGGTCAGCGCATTCAGCTCGCGCAGGGTCTGCCGGTAAACGGCGGCGCGGGCGCGGTTTTCCTGCATCCGCTCAATCGCGGTCATCAGACGCGCGCCGATGCCGTTCTGGCGGGCGCCGTTCTGGACGTGGTCGATAGCAGACATTTTCATATTCCTTACATTCTTTGCGTCGGGCGGGCCGTATTGCCCTTTCCGAACTGGCAGGGCGTCATGTTGTGCCCGTTGCTGCCTTCGAGACCAAAGATGGGGGAAATGCTGCACTTGCACAATGGCGGGTTTGGTCACGCTGCCTTGCGGCAGATGCATAACTGATGCTGACCTATTTGTGACAAGGCCTCGCAAACTGACGCTCAAATTTGTGATGTGCGGGCTGTTATCGGTAACGGTTTTGTAACGGTTATGCGTTTGACGCAGGGTCACAAGACTTGATCTATGTCAAATTGCGGCTGCGGTTGCCGTTTGTGACGGTTTTCTTATGTTTGAGGGCAAATAGATCACAAAGGTGAAAAAATGAGTTTGTCTCGCGAAGTTGCCCTTAGGGAACTTTCCGAAATCACCAGTCCGCGCGGCGGCACGCTGGTGTCTGACGATCTGATCCGGGCGCTGACGGTCGAAAACGGAACGGTTCGATTCGTCATCGAGGTGGCCGATGCCGCCGAAGCCGCCGCCATGAAACCGGCCGAGGCCGAGGCGCGCCAGCGGCTGGAGGCATTGCCCGGCGTGGACTCGGTGCAGATCGTGATGACGGCGCAGGCCGGGGCGGGCGGCCAGGTGGCACGATCTTCGGGCGGCGGGCAGCCGCCCAGTCTCAAGATCGGGGGGCACCCCACGCCTCAGGCCGGGCCGCAGGCGATCCCCGGTGTGCGCCATATTCTTGCCATCGGTTCGGGCAAAGGCGGGGTCGGCAAATCCACCGTGACTTCGAATCTGGCGGTGGCCCTGGCGCGGGCCGGGCGGCGGGTCGGGGTGCTGGACGCCGATATTCACGGCCCCAGCCAGCCGCGGATGCTGGGTGTCTCGGGCCGCCCCGCCAGCCCCGACGGTCAGCGCATCGACCCGCCGCAGGCGCATGGCGTTACTGTCATGTCGCTGGGGCTGATGATGAAGGAAGGCGAGGCTGTCATCTGGCGCGGCCCGATGCTGATGGGCGCTTTGCAGCAGATGTTGCAGCAGGTGAACTGGGGCGAACTGGACGTTCTGCTGATCGACCTGCCGCCGGGCACGGGCGATGTGCAACTGTCGCTGTGTCAAAAAGCGCCGGTCACGGGGGCGATCATCGTGTCGACCCCTCAGGATGTGGCGCTGATCGACGCCCGCCGCGCGATTGACATGTTCGACAAGCTGAAGACTCCGGTTCTGGGGCTGATCGAGAACATGTCTGTCTATATCTGCCCCAACTGCGGGCATCAGGCGCATCTGTTCGGCCAAGGTGGCGTCCGCGCCGAAGCCGACAAGCTGGGCCTGCCGTTCCTTGGCGAGATCCCGCTGGAGCTGGAGGTTCGGATCGCCGGTGACGAGGGGCGCCCGGTCGCCATGGGGCAGGGGGCGGTGGCTGATGCTTATGCGCGTCTGGCGCAGCGGCTGGTTTCGGGCGGCATGGCCTGATGTTGCGGTGCGGCTGTGCCCGAAGATGCGTATTTGGGCAAACAGGAAGCCCTATGCCGTGTTCGGGCGCGGGCTGCGCAGCAGGATTTGCAGCACGATGCCGATCATCAGCCCGTTCAGCGCGTGCCATATGAAGTGAGTGCCAAGCGGGATCGCGGTGCAGATGTCGCGATCCAGCGTCCGGGCGGTCAGGGATACAAGGAAGACGACAAAGCCGGTCAGCGCCCAGTTGCGCATCGGGTGGCGGCGGATTTGCATCAGCACCACAAAGAACAGGAAGGCGATGACCGCAGGCAGGTATTGCAGCGAGCCGTTGAACGGGTCGGGTTGCGCGGGCTGTGCCGGGCTGGCGGGGCCGCTGTCGCCCATGGCGTTCCAGATCGTGACAGCGGCGATGATGGCGGCGGTGCCAAGTGCGATGCGCCCCGGCCGAAAGCCGCCCAGCCGGTTCAGCGCCACCAGAACGTAAAGTGCCACGAAAATCCAGATCGGCAGCACATCGGCTAAAGCCGACCAGCGGTTGGCGAGTGTGTGGAACAGGAACGACCCCACCCCGATCGCTGCCGCCAGTGCGATCAGCACCCAGATCAGCGGGTTCTGTTCGTTGCGGCGGCGTGCCTCGGACCAGCCCCAGATCGCGGCGAGGATGAAGGAGAGGTTGGTGATCGCGTTTACCGGCTCGGCCCAGAAATGCGGGCCGAGGCGTTCGCAATAGATATTGACGGGGGCGGTCCAGTCCATCGGCGGTCTCCGGCTGTGTGGGGGCAGGTTAGGCGCAGCGGGCTTT
Source organism: Paracoccus sp. (in: a-proteobacteria) (assembly GCF_030538755.1). GTDB lineage: Bacteria > Pseudomonadota > Alphaproteobacteria > Rhodobacterales > Rhodobacteraceae > Paracoccus. Next base: position 6,678 of record NZ_JAUNTJ010000009.1, read on the forward strand.
TCGGGAAAGAGTGGGTGGTATGGGAATGCACGGGAACGCGGTGCGGGATTTCGTGGGAATGGCGATGACAGCGGTGTGATTCGCTGTGATCTGTGGCTGAATCGGCGTGATATTGCGCCGGGATTGCGTGGGTGCCTTGGCTGGATGCGTTGTCAGGTGGTGGATTGTGGGGAAATTGGCGTTTTTTTGCCGCAGAGCCAGCAGCCCCATATGCGGTGGTTAATGGCCCGTTAACCACCATATAAGTTTTCGTTGTGATACTGTTCTGCGCATGTTCCCGTCGGGTTGGGGTGTGGTAGAGCGGCGGGGGGCAGGTTGGCCCGAATATTTCCGTTGCTTCCCGTGTTTTCCCATGTCACAACCGAATCACGGAAACGGGCAGTGACAGGGGCGACAAGACCCCGACGAAGGCGAAGCAGGCTTCATACAGGCACCCGTTTTCCAACAACGATCCGGCGCGGCGCGGGCAGCACCTTCCCCAGGTGGCGCCAGAGTCGGACGACCCCAAAGTGGGAACGAGGGCGGCGGATCGGGCGTGGCAGCGGCCCGATCCGCCCTTTCTCTTTCGGGCGGGCCGAAAGAGACGGACAGTGAGGACGGGCCGCGTGGCGCGAAAGTTCAGGGGCACAGAGACCGTCAAGGTCGATGGAAAGGGGCGGATGTCCGTTCCCGCCCGGCTGCGCCGTGTGTTCGACGCAGGCGACCCGCAATTCGCCGCCAACACCGCCGGGCGCACCCAGATCGTGGCTGTTTACGGCCCCGACGACTGGAACTGGATCGAGCTTTACACCATCGAGGCCATCGACGAAATCGACGACCAGATCGACCGCCTGGTGCGCGGCAGCCCGGAACGGCGCTGGCTGGAAACGCTGATGAACGGGCAGTCCACCGATCTGGAAATCGACAAGGAAGGCCGTCTGGTGCTGCCGCAAAAGCTGCGGGAAAAGCTGGGCCTGACCGAAAACACCGAAACCATTTTTGAAAGCCGGGGCGATTACGTTCAGGTCTATCACCCCGATTCCCGCCCGCATGATTCGCTGGCGCTGGAGGAATTCACCCATCAGCATGGGTCGGGCTTTGATCCGCGCGCCTTCCTTGCGCAGGCGGCCGAGGGCTAGGCCGTGGCCGGGGCGCCTCATATCCCCGTGCTGCTGGACCCGCTGTTGCGCGCGGTTCAGCCGGTGCGGGGCGTCTGGATCGACGGCACCTTTGGCGCGGGCGGCTATGCCCGCGGTCTGCTGGAGGCCGGGGCGGATCAGGTGATCGGGATCGACCGCGATCCGTCGGTCTTTGACATGGCCGCAGGCTGGGCTGGTGCCTATGGCGACCGGTTGCGGCTGGTTCAGGGGACGTTTTCCGATATGGACGCGCTGGCCGGGCAGGCCGTGGATGGCGTGGTTCTGGATCTGGGCGTGTCCTCGATGCAGCTGGATCAGGCGGATCGCGGCTTTTCCTTTCTGCGCGACGGCCCGCTGGACATGCGGATGAGCGGGCAGGGCGACAGCGCCGCCGATCTGCTGAACAGCGCGCCCGAAGGCCGGATCGCCGATGTGCTGTATCATTACGGCGAGGAACGCGCCTCGCGCCGGATCGCCCGTGCCATCGTTGCCGCGCGCCCGCTGACCCGCACCGCGCAACTGGCCGAGGTGGTGGCATCCCGCCTGCCGCGCCCGAAACCGGGGCAGAGCCACCCGGCCACCCGCGCCTTTCAGGCGATCCGCATCTGGGTGAACGACGAATTCGGTCAGCTTGTCGCCGGGCTGTCTGCCGCCGAACGTGCCTTGCGCCCCGGCGGGCGGCTGGCCGTGGTCAGCTTTCATTCGCTGGAAGATCGCATCGTCAAGCGGTTCCTGCAATCGCGCGCGGGCGGGCAGGGCGGCAGCCGTTACGCCCCCGAGGTGGTGCAGGCCGCGCCCGCCTTTACCCTGCCGTTCCGCCGCGCCATCGGTGCCGATGATGCCGAACTGGCAGCCAATCCGCGCGCGCGTTCGGCCTTTTTGCGGGTGGGGGTTCGCACCGATGCCCCGGCGGCTGCGGTCGATCCGCGTGAGCTGGCGATGCCGTCCTTGCCGCAGGGGGGCGCGCGATGAAAACGCTGTTGTATGTCGTCTGTCTGGCGCTGGTGATGACACTGGCCTTTTGGGCTTATCGCGAAAACTATCGCACGCAATCAGCCATTTCGGAAAAGAACCGCACCGAACGCGAGATCGCGCAACTGCGCGAGGATCTGGGTGTTCTGCGCGCCGAATGGGCGTTTCTGAACCGGCCCGAGCGGTTGCGCGAACTGGTGGCGCTGAATTTCGATCAGCTTGGGCTGGTGCCGCTGCAATCGGAGCAGTTTCTGGACCTGAACCAGATCGACTATCCCGTAAACCCGCCGCCCGCCGCCGCCTCTGGCGCGGATGCGCTGGACCCGACCGCCGACCGCACCGGCCGCCCGCCGCTGCGCCCTGACCGTTAAAGAGGCCGCCATGATCCGCACGCCCCTTCGCCCCTTGGCCCGTATCCTGAACGCCCGTGAAAAGGGCGAAAACCCCGACGCGATCGAGGCCGAAAACCGCGCGCGCCGACATGCCGAAATTCAGGATGGCGCGCGGCGGCGGGCCGAAGGGCGGCTGGTGGTGATGGCGGCCTGCTTTGTCATCGCCTTTGGCACTGTCGGGGTGCGCATGGGGATGCTGGCCGCCTCGCAACCGACCGAGCCGGTTTCGGCGGTCACGGGCACCGACATCATTTCGCAGCGCGCCGATATTACCGACCGCAAGGGGCGGATTCTGGCGACGAACCTGCTGACCCATGCGCTGTATGCCCACCCTCAGCAGATGATCGACCCGATCCGCGCCGCTGACGGGCTGGCCCGCATCTTCCCCGATCTCGACCGCGACAAACTGCGTGCCGATTTCACCGGCGAGCGTAAATTCCTGTGGATTCGCAAGCGGTTGTCACCCGAACAGATGCAGGCGGTTCACGACATCGGCGAACCCGGCCTGCTGTTCGGCCCGCGCGAGATGCGGCTTTACCCGAACGGGCATCTGGCCAGCCATATCCTTGGCGGTTCCGGCTTTGGTCAGGAAGGCGTTGCCAGTGCCGAGGTTCTGGGTGTGGCGGGCGTGGAAAAGGCGTTCGACGGCTGGCTGCGCGATCCGGCCCGCGACGGCGCGCCGCTGCAACTGTCCATCGACCTGACCGCGCAGCAGGCGATGGAGGAAGTGCTGGCATCCGGCATGAAGGTGATGAACGCCAAGGGTGCCACCGCCGTTCTGCTGGAGGTCCAGACCGGCGAGATCGTCGCCATGGCCAGCCTGCCCGACTTTGACCCGAACGACCGCCCGCGCCCGCTGCTGACGGGCGATCCCTCGGACAGCCCGATCTTTAACCGGGCGGTGCAGGGCCAGTATGAGCTGGGGTCCACCTTCAAGATCTTTCCGGTGGCGCAGGCGCTGGATCTGCAACTGATTAACCCCAATTCGGGCATCAACACCACCAGCCCGATGCAGATCGGCAAATATCGCATCCGCGATTTCCACAGCTATGGCCGCGAATTGTCGGCGACCGATGTGATCGTAAAGTCCTCGAACGTCGGCACGGTGCGGATCGCGCAGATTCTGGGGGTCGAACGGCAGCGGGATTTTCTGCAAGATCTGGGCCTGTTCGAGCCGACCCCGATTGAAATGGTCGAGGCGCCGACCGGACGCCCCTTGGTGCCAAGCCGCTGGCCTGCGGTGACGGCGGCGACGGTTTCCTTTGGCCACGGCCTTGCCGCCAGCCCGCTGCATTTGGCAGCCGCCTATGCGACGATTGCCAATGACGGCAAGCGGGTGACGCCGACTCTGGTGCATGGCCGCGCCCGCCCCGAAGGCGAACAGGTGATGTCGCCGCGCGCCGCCAAGATGGCCGTCTCCATGCTGCGTCAGGTGGTGACGCGCGGCACCGCCCGTCAGGCCGAGGTGCCGGGCTATGAAATCGCCGGCAAGACCGGCACCGCCGACAAGCCGCGCCCCGGCGGCGGCTATTACGATAACAAGGTGGTGGCCACCTTTGCTTCGGTTTTCCCGGCAAGCGCGCCGAAATATGTGCTGGTGGTGACGCTGGATGAACCCTCGGTCGGGCGCATGGGCGGCGAAAGCCGCACGGCGGGGGCGACGGCGGTGCCGGTGGCGGCCGAAATGGTGCGGCGTCTGGCCCCTCTGGTCGGGCTGGCCCCGGTGACGGGCGACAAGCTGCCCACGATCGAGCCGCGCCGCGAAGCGCGTGTTGAACCCGGCCCCGCAGGCGGGCTACAGCGCGTGGCAAGCAACTGACGGGGGCACGGGATGGCGGCGCAGCAGATGGAACGTAAACTGTCGGCACTGGGGCTGCGCGCCGCAGGCGGGCGTGATCCGGCTGTCACCGGCCTTGCGCTGGACAGCCGCGCCGTGCGCGATGGCTTTTTGTTTGCCGCGCTGCCCGGTTCGGCGGTTCATGGCGGCGAATTCATCCAATACGCGCTGCGGCAGGGCGCGGCGGCGGTGCTGACCGACCGCACGGGCGCCGATCTGGCCTCTGATGCGCTGGCGGGCTGGGATGGTGCGCTGATCGTGGCCGAAGACCCGCGCGCCGCGCTGGCCGGGGCGGCGGCGCTGTGGTTCGGCGCGCAGCCGGAAACCATGGTGGGCGTCACGGGGACTTCGGGCAAGACTTCGGTCGTCAACTTTACCCGGCAGTTGTGGCAGGCGATGGGGGTTCCGGCGATCAGCCTTGGCACCATGGGCGTTCAGGGTGATTTTCAGGCCAAGCTGGCGCATACCACCCCCGACCCGCTGACCCTGCACCGCCTTTTGGCCGAGGCCGCGGCGGCGGGCGTCACCCATGCCGCGATGGAGGCATCCAGCCACGGCCTTGACCAGCGCCGTCTGGACGGGGTGCGGCTGGTGGCGGGGGCGTTTACCAACTTCAGCCAGGACCATCTGGATTACCACGCAAATTTCGATGAATATTTCGCGGCCAAGGCGCTGTTGTTCACCCGGATTCTGGACGAAGGCGCGGGGGCCGTCATCAACACCGACGACCCGCGCGGCCAGCAGATGGCCGCCATTGCGCTGGAGCGCGGGCTGCGCCTGACCACCGTGGGCCGGGGCGAGGGCGCTGACCTGCGCATTCTGGGCCAGCGGTTTGATGCCACCGGGCAGGATCTGCGCTTTTCCGTCGATGGGCAGGCGCATCTGGCCCGCCTGCCGCTGATCGGCGGCTTTCAGGCCGAAAACGTGCTGGCGGCGCTGGGGCTGGTGATGGCGTCCGGCACGGCTTCGGATGATGTCATCCCGCATCTGCCCGCGATCACCACCGTGCGCGGCCGGATGGAGTTGGCCGCCCTGCGCGACAACGGCGCGGCGGTGTTCGTCGATTACGCGCATAAACCCGGCGCGGTGATCGCGGCGCTGCAAAGCCTGCGCCCGCATGTGCTGGGCCGCATCGTTGTCGTGCTGGGTGCAGGTGGCGACCGCGACAAGGGCAAGCGTCCGCTGATGGGCGAGGCCGCGCGCCAGTTCGCCGATGTGGTCATCATCACCGACGACAACCCCCGCACCGAAGACCCCGCCGCCATCCGCGCCGAGGTGCTGGCCGCTGCCGGTTCCGACGCGACCGAGGTTCCCGACCGGGCCGAGGCGATCCTGCGCGGCGTTGACGCCTTGCAGCCGGGCGACGCGCTGTTGATCGCGGGCAAGGGGCACGAAACCGGGCAGATCATCGGCACCGATGTTTACCCCTTTGACGATGCGGAACAGGCGTCGGTCGCCGTTGCCGCGCTGGATGGCAAGATATGACGCTGTGGACCGCATCCGACGCCGCTGCCGCCACCGGCGGGCGGGTGACTGCTGACTGGGCCGCCACCGGCATCAGCATCGACACCCGCACCATCCGCCCCGGCGATCTGTTCGTCGCCCTGTCCGCCGCGCGCGACGGCCATGATTTCGTCACCGCCGCCCTTGCGCGCGGGGCCGCTGCGGCGCTGGTGTCGCGCGTGCCCGACGGGGTGCCCGCCGATGCGCCGCTGCTGATCGTCGATGACGTCACGGCCGCGCTGGAATCCCTGGGCCGCGCGGGCCGTGCCCGGCTGCGCGGGCGGGTGCTGGCGATCACCGGATCGGTCGGCAAGACCTCGACCAAGGATATGGCCGCCGCCGCTCTGGCCGGGCAGGGCCGTGTTCACGCGGCCGAGGCATCGCTGAACAACCATTGGGGCGTGCCGCTGACGCTGGCGCGGATGCCCGCCGACACCGACTTTGCCATCATCGAGATCGGCATGAACCACCCCGGCGAAATCGCGCCGCTGGCCCGCATCGCCCGCCCACATGTGGCGATGATTACCACCGTAGCCGCCGCCCATCTTGAGGCATTTGCCGATATTCAGGGCATTGCCCGCGAAAAAGCCGCGATCTTTGCCGGGCTGGAGCCTATGGGAAGCGCCATCCTGCCCGAGGATCTGGACGTCACCCCGATCCTGCGCGACGGCGCGGATGCGGCGGGTGCGGTGGTCGTCGGCTTTGGCGCATCCGGCGCGGCGCGGCCCGTCAGCGTGACGCCGGATGGCGACGGCACGCAGGTGCGCGCGCGGGTTCTGGGCGAGACGGTTGATTTCCACCTTGCCAGCATGGGCGCGCATTTCGTGATGAACGCGGTCGGCGTGCTGGCGGCGCTGGTGCAGCTTGGGGCCGACCTTGGCGCGTCGGCGCGCGGTCTGGCCGGCTGGCGACCCTATCACGGACGCGGTGCGGTGGAACGGCTGGGGCCGATCACCCTGCTGGACGACAGCTATAACGCCAACCCCGCCAGCCTTGCCGCCGGTCTGGCCACGCTGGAGCGCCTGCCGCCGGGTCGCCGCGTCGCCATTCTGGGCGACATGCTGGAACTTGGCCCCGACGAGATGACGATCCACCAGCAGATCGCAAGCTGGCCGGTGATGGGCGGAATTTCGCTGGTTCACGCCTGCGGCCCTAGAATGCGCGCGATGTTTGACGCGCTTGCTGTTGAAAAACAAGGAATTTGGGCCGAAACGGCTGATGGCCTGATCGACCGCGCCGATGCGCTGATCCAGCCCGGCGATGTGGTATTCGTCAAAGGCTCCAAATCCTCGCGCGTGGCGGCGGTTGTTGACGCCTTGCGCAAAACTTGGCACAGGCCCGCGCCTGACACAAAGGGTTAACGATGCTTTACTGGCTCAGCGGGCTGTCCGAAGGCGGCGATCTTTTCAACCTGTTCCGCTATATCACCTTCCGGGCGGGTGCGGCCTTTTTCACCGCGCTGCTGTTCGGGTTCATCTTTGGCAAACCGCTGATTAACTATCTGCGCCGGGTGCAGAAAAAGGGCCAGCCGATCCGCGACGACGGCCCCGAGGGGCATTTCGTCAAGGCCGGCACGCCGACCATGGGCGGGCTGCTGATCCTGACGGCGCTGTTCACCTCGACCCTGCTGTGGGCGCGGCTGGATAACGGCTATGTCTGGATCGTGCTGCTGGTGACGCTGGCCTATGCGCTGATCGGCTTTGCCGACGATTATGCCAAGGTCACGAAACAGCACCACGCCGGCCTGTCGGGAAAGGTCAGGCTGGGCCTGGGCGTTCTGATCGGGCTGGCGGCCTCGGTCGCGGCGATGATGCTGCACCCCGCCGGGCTGACCGGGCAACTGGCGCTGCCGGTGTTCAAGGATGCGCTGATTAACCTGTCGTTCTTTTTCCCGGTCTTCGGGATGCTGGTCATCGTCGGTTCGGCCAATGCGGTGAACCTGACCGACGGGCTGGACGGGCTGGCGATCATGCCGGTGATGATCGCCGCCGGAACACTGGGCGTGATCGCCTATACCGTGGGGCGGGTCGATTTCACCAATTATCTGGGCGTCCACCATGTGCCCGGCACCGGGGAAATCCTGATCTTCGTCTCGGCGCTGATCGGCGGAGGGCTGGGGTTCCTGTGGTATAACGCGCCCCCCGCCGCCGTATTCATGGGCGATACCGGCTCGCTGGCCTTGGGCGGTGCCTTGGGCGCGATCGCGGTTGTGACGAAACATGAAATCGTGCTGGCCATCGTCGGCGGGCTGTTCGTGGTCGAGGCGCTGTCGGTCATCATTCAGGTGCTGTATTTCAAACGCACCGGCAAGCGCGTGTTCCTGATGGCCCCCATCCACCACCACTTCGAGAAAAAAGGCTGGGCCGAACCGCAGATCGTGATCCGCTTCTGGATCATCTCGCTGGTGCTGGCGCTGATCGGATTGGCAACGCTGAAACTGCGGTGAGGGCGAAAGTTGCGCGACCCCATACCACCTAACCGCAACATCGCCTTCCTGTCCGGGCTTTTCTCTGCCTGCGGTCTGGCGGCGGGGATGATGGCTTTGGCGGGGCTGTGCCTGCATGTCAGCAAAACGCACGCATGGCTGGGCTGGTGTGGAGCCGTCTTTTTCAGCACCGGCACCGTCGTTGCCCTGCTGCGCCTTGCCGATCTGGTTACGGTGGCGATGATGAACTCGGGCCGCCGGGGCGGCTGGAAATTCGCGGATGCCGAGGCGCTGATGATCGCTTTCGCCGTAACCCTGCTATGGGCCGCCACAATCGCCGTGGCTGTTCTGGGCATCCCCGGCGTGCTTGCGACATGACGCGCCCCTTCCTGATCCTGACAAAGCCATGTTGACAGGCATCTTTGGTCCCTAAATATCCTCGGGGGGTCCGGGGGGCGAAGCGCCCCCGGCCGGGCCGCCGCAATCGGAGCCAGCACATGATCCCCGTCCAAAACGTCACCAACCAGACCATCGCCGTCCTTGGCCTTGGCCGTTCCGGCAAAGCCACCGCAGCCGCTCTGACTGCGGGGGGGGCGAATGTCATCGCATGGGATGACGGTGTTGATACCCGCGAACAGGCGCAGGCGGACGGGCTGACCATCCGCGATCTGACCCGCGATGAGGCGTGGCAAGGGGTCGGCGCGCTGATCGTCAGCCCCGGCATTCCGCATCTTTATCCCCGCCCGCACCCGGTCATCGCCAAGGCGCTGGATCTGGGCATTCCGGTCGATAATGACATCGGCCTGTTCTTCCGCAGCTTTGCGACGGCGGAATGGAACCAGTTCGACCGTATGCCGCAGGTGATCGCCATCACCGGCAGCAACGGCAAATCCACCACCACGGCGCTGATCCATCATATCCTGCGCGAATCCGGGCGTCCTTGCCAGATGGGCGGCAATATCGGCACCGGCGTGCTGTCGCTGGACCCGGCCCATGATGGCGAGGTCGTGGTGTTAGAGTTGTCCAGCTATCAGACCGACCTTGCCCGCGCGCTGACCCCGGATGTGGCGGTGTTCACCAATCTGTCGCCCGACCATCTGGACCGGCACGGCGGGCTGGGCGGTTATTTCGCGGCCAAGCGGCGGCTGTTTTCCGAGGGCGGGCCGGATCGCGCGGTGATCGGCGTGGATGAGGTCGAGGGCCGCTTTCTGGCCGGGCAGATGGCGATGGCCCCGGCGGATGACCGGGTGATCCGGGTTTCCGCCGGGCAAAAGCTGGACGGGCCGGGCTGGTCGGTATTCGCGCGCAAGGGGTTTCTGGCCGAATATCGCAAGGGGCGGCAGGTGGCCTCGGTCGATCTGCGCAGCATCCCCGGCCTGCCGGGCGCGCATAACCACCAGAACGCCTGCGCCGCCTGGGCCGCCTGCCGCGCTGTCGGCCTGTCCCCCCGCGACATCGAAGAGGCGATGCGCAGCTTTGCCGGTTTACCGCATCGCAGCCAGACCGTGGCCGAGATCGGCGGCGTGCGTTACGTCAACGATTCCAAGGCAACCAATGTGGACGCCGCCGCCAAGGCGCTGGCCGCGTTTCCGCGTATCCGCTGGATCGCCGGGGGTTTGGGCAAAGAGGGCGGCATCGCGGCGCTGGCTCCGCATCTGGGATCGGTGGTCAAGGCCTATCTGATCGGCCATTCCGCCCGCGACTTTGCGCTGGACATCGGTGCGGTGCCCTATGAGATCGCCGAAACGATGGAAGCCGCCGTCGCAAGCGCCAGTGCCGAGGCCCAGCCGGGCGAGGTCGTGCTGTTGGCCCCTGCTGCCGCCAGTTTCGACCAATACCCCAATTTCGAAAAGCGCGGCGAGCATTTTGCCGCCTTGGTGCGGGCTTTGGCCTAGCAGGGGGGCTGTCTGCCCCCCATCGCCGTTCCGGCGATTCCCCCCGAGGATATTTTCAAACGAAAGACGGGCGCCGGGCTGACCCTGCGTGAAAAATGCAGATTGGGTGGTAGCGCGGCGGGTTGTTTCGCGCTATGCTGCCCGGCACGAGACCCGGAAAAACGGGCGAGGCAGAGGCAGTGACGGCGGTATTCCCATGACCGAGATGGTCTTTGGTGCTGCGCCCGCGCGGGCGGGCGACCCTATTCTTCCGCGTTGGTGGCGCACGGTGGACCGCTGGGCTTTGGCCTGCGTGTTGGGCCTGTTCGCCATCGGCTTGTTGCTGGGGCTGGCCGCTTCGGTGCCTCTGGCGGAAAAGAACAATCTGCCGCGGTTTTATTACGTCAGCCGGCAGGCGTTCTTTGGCGGCGTTGCCCTGGTGGTGATGGTCGTCATTTCCATGCTGAACCCCAAGCAGGTGCGCCGGATCGGGGTGCTGGGCTTTGTGGCAGCCTTTCTGGCGGTTCTGGCCTTGCCGGTGATCGGCACCGATTTCGGCAAGGGGGCCGTGCGCTGGCTGTCTTTCGCCGGGGTTTCGGTGCAGCCGTCCGAATTTCTAAAGCCCGGCTTTGTCGCCATGGCTGCGTGGTTCATGGCTTCGGCGCAAGAGGTGGGCGGGCCTCCGGGGCGGTTGTATTCCTTTTGCCTGACCGTGTTTATCGTGCTGATGCTGGCATTTCAGCCTGACTTTGGTCAGGCCACGCTGATCCTGTTCGCCTGGGGTGTGATGTATTTCGTCGCCGGTGCGCCGATGATGGTGCTGATGGTGGTGGCCGGGCTGGCGGGTTTGGGCGGCATGTTCGCCTATGGCGCGTCTGAACATTTCGCCCGTCGCATCGACGGCTTTCTGACCGCCGAGGTCGATCCGCGGACTCAGCTTGGCTATGCCACCAATGCCATTCAAGAGGGCGGTTTCTTTGGCGTCGGCGTGGGTGAGGGGACGGTGAAATGGTCGCTGCCCGATGCGCATACCGACTTCATCATCGCCGTTGCCGCCGAGGAATACGGCCTGATTATGGTGCTGGCGATCATCGCGCTGTATGGTGTGATCGTGTCGCGGTCGCTGCTGCGGCTGCTGAAAGAGCGTGACCCCTTTACCCGCATTGCCGGAACCGGGCTGGCCTGTGCCTTTGGCGTGCAGGCGCTGGTGAATATGGGTGTGGCCGTGCGGCTGTTGCCCGCCAAGGGGATGACGCTGCCGTTCGTCAGCTATGGCGGGTCGTCCGTGATTGCCTCGGGCATTGCGATGGGGATGCTGCTGGCGCTGACCCGTTCGCGCCCGCAAGGCGGCATCACCGATATTCTGAGGCATCGCTGATGACCGGCAGGCTGGCCCTGATTGCCGCCGGGGGGACCGGCGGGCATATGTTTCCCGCGCAGGCCTTGGCCGAGGTGTTGCTGGATCACGGCTGGCGGGTGATCCTGTCCACCGATGATCGCGGCGCGCGCTATGCCGGGGCGTTTCCCGATGCGGTGGCGCGGCAGGTGGTGGCCTCGGCCACGACGGCGCGCGGCGGGCTGGCGGGCAAGCTGAGCGCGCCTTTTGTGATTGCGGGCGGTGTGGCGGCGGCGATCCGGCAGTTCCGCGCCGACCGGCCCGATGTGGTGGTCGGCTTTGGCGGCTATCCGACCATCCCGGCGCTGTCGGCGGCGATTGCGCTGGGTATTCCGCGCATGATCCATGAACAGAACGGGGTGATGGGGCGGGTGAACCGCCGCTTTGCCGCGCGCATGAACCGGGTGGCCTGCGGCATCTGGCCGACGGCGCTGCCTGCGGGTGTCAGTGGCATCCATACCGGCAACCCGGTGCGCCGCGCGGTGCTGGATTTCGCGGGCGCGCCCTATACCGCGCCGGGGCAGGGGGGGCTGAACCTGCTGGTCATCGGCGGCAGTCAGGGGGCGCGGGTGCTGTCTGACGTGGTGCCCGCCGCCATCGCCAGCCTGCCCGCTGATCTGCGCGCCCGGCTGCGCGTGGCGCATCAGGCCCGCCCCGAGGATGGGCCGCGCGTCACCGCCGCCTATGCCGAGGCGGGCGTTCAGGCCGAGGTGCAGCCCTTTTTCACCGATGTGCCGCAGCGGCTGGCCGATGCGCAGCTTGTCGTCAGCCGGTCGGGCGCATCCTCGATCGCCGATATGACCGCCATCGGGCGCCCGGCCATCCTGATCCCCTATGCCGCCGCGGCGGGCGATCACCAATCCGCCAATGCGCGGTCTTTGGCCGATGCCGGCGCGGCCGAGGTCTTGCCCGAATCGGTGCTTGACGCAGCCAGCCTTGCGCGCGACATCCATGCCATTCTGACCGACCCCGCCCGCGCCCGCCAGATGGCGGCTGTCGCCCTGTCGCTGGGCCGCCCCGACGCGGCGCTTCGTCTTTACGATCTTGTCACGGAACTCAGCCAATGAACGCAGCCACGAAACTCCCCGGTGAACTTGGGCCGATCCATTTTGTCGGCATCGGCGGCATCGGCATGTCGGGCATTGCCGAGGTGCTGATGACGCTTGGCTATGACGTGCAGGGGTCGGATGCCAAGAAATCCAGGATCACCGACCGGCTGGAATCGCTGGGTGCCCGCATTTTCGAGGGGCAGCGCGCCGAAAACATCGGTGAGGCGGGCGTGGTGGTGGTGTCCACCGCCATCAAAAAGGACAACCCCGAACTGGTCGAGGCCCGCCGTCGTGGTCTGCCCGTCGTCCGCCGGGCCGAGATGCTGGCCGAGCTGATGCGCCTGAAATCCAATGTCGCCATTGCCGGGACGCATGGCAAGACCACCACCACCACCATGGTTGCCACGCTGCTGGATGCGGGCGGGATCGACCCGACGGTGATTAACGGCGGCGTCATCCACGCCTATGGCTCTAACGCGCGGGCCGGGGCGGGGGAATGGATGGTGGTCGAGGCGGATGAAAGCGACGGCAGCTTTAACCGCCTGCCCGCGACCATTGCCATCGTCACCAACATCGACCCCGAACATATGGAGCATTGGGGTTCCTTCGATGCGCTGCGCAAGGGGTTCTACGACTTTACCTCGGGCATTCCGTTCTATGGTCTGGCCGTGCTTTGCACCGACCATGCCGAGGTTCAGGCGCTTGTCGGCAAGCTGACCGACCGCCGCGTGACCACCTTTGGCTTTAACGCGCAGGCCGATGTGCGGGCGCTGAACCTGCGCTATGACAAGGGCGTGGCGCATTTCGACATCGCGCTTCAGGGCGAGGCGGTGCTGCATGACGGCGAGGTGCCGATGATCGAGGGCTGCACCCTGCCGATGCCGGGCGATCACAACGTATCGAACGCGCTGGCCGCTGTCGCGGTCGCCCGCCACCTTGGCATGAAGCGGGCGGAAATCCGCGATGCTCTGGCCAAGTTCGGCGGCGTGGGGCGGCGCTTTACCCGCGTGGGCGAGGTGAACGGCGTCACCATCATCGACGATTACGGCCATCACCCGGTGGAAATCGCCGCCGTGCTGAAAGCCGCGCGTCAGGCGACCGAGGGCCGCGTGATCGCCGTGCATCAGCCGCATCGCTATTCGCGGCTGTCCAGCCTGTTCGACGATTTCTGCACCTGCTTTAACGAAGCCGATGTCGTCGCCATCGCCGAGGTCTATTCCGCCGGCGAAGACCCGATCCCCGGCGCCAGCCGCGATGATCTGGTGGCCGGGCTGATCGCCCATGGCCACCGCCACGCCCGCGCCATCCTGTCGGAAGAAGATCTGGAACGGCTGGTCCGCGAACAGGCCCGCCCCGGCGATATGGTCGTCTGCCTTGGCGCGGGCACGATCAGCGCATGGGCCAACGCCCTGCCGGAACGACTGTCCGAAAAGGCGGCGTAATGCCGCCTGTTGCCGCCCTGCTGGCCAGCGGTCTCTGGCTGCTGATGGCCCTGCTGATCCCGCGGGTGCCGCTGCGTTGGCGCGTGGCGGCGGTCTGGGGGATGGTGCTGACGGGGGTGCCCATGCTGGGCTGGCTGACGCTGCATTGGGGGCCGGGGCCGGGCATCGCGGGTTTCGTGCTGGGGCTGCTGGCGCTTTACCTGCCGCAGCGGCGATGGCGCGATGTCTGATCTGGAAAACCTTTATGTGACATGCGCGGCAGTGCTGCTGGGCTTGGGGGCGCTGACGGCCTTGATTCAGGCGCTTTCCGCGCGGCACTGGCTGGCCGCAGGGTTGATGATAATCCCGCTGCCTCTTGGGTTTTTTCTGGCCAATTTGTCGAGTGACGGGCTGGCGGCGGGGATCGGCTGGGCTGTGTCTGTCTTGACGGCAATGGGCTTTCTTGGCTGGTGGCTGATGCGCGGCGGTCGTTATCGGTGGTTTGCCGCGCTGGTGGCTGTGGCGGCGGCGCTGCTGGTGGCTGGGCTGCTTGGCCCGGAACTCGTGCGCTCGCACGGGTTTTTGCCCAATTTCGGCTGGTTTATGGGGGTGTGGCTGGGCTGTGTGCCTGCGCTGCTGGCGATGATCGTCGGCGGGCTGATCGGCTGGCGCGCAGGCCCGCGTTGACTGGCCCCGCGCCTGTGCCCAAGCTGTTGGCAGCGCAGCGTTTTGCGCGAATCTGACACGAAAGGCCCATGATGGATGTTGAATCTGTCTATTTGCTGTCAGCCGTGGGGTTGGCTGCCTTTGGCCTGCTGGGCGCGCTGAGCAGTGTGCTGACTGCGCCCCCTCGCTGCGGGCGGCGGGGGTCGTGTTTGGCGCATCCTTGCTGTTGCTCGGGGTGATCTGTGCAGCGGCTGTTACTTCCCTCGGCGGAGGGATCAGGCCGGGCGATCTGTGGATTTCGGCCTGGCTGACCGTGGTGGCGCTGGCCTTTGCGCGGCTGGGCTTTCGCTGGTGGGCGGCGCGGCGTGGGGCGGCGCTGTGGTTGTTGGCGGCAGCGGCGCTGCATCTGACGCTGGGCTTGACCCTGCCGGATATTGCACCCGGTCGGGGCGGGTTTCTGGTGAACCTTGGCTATACGCTGGGGCTGATGTTGGCCAGCGTGCCGGCGCTGGTGGGCACGGTTATGGGAATCGCCGCCGCCGCGTGGAGACAGCGCCGGCGTTGATCCCGGCGTGCGACGGCGTTATCAGCCGGGTATGACCCTGAACACGCCAACCGCCGCCGCCCTGCCCGAAGTTTCCGGCACCCTGACGCCGAACCGCCCGCTGGACGGCCTGACATGGCTGCGCGTCGGCGGTCCGGCGGACTGGCTGTTCCAGCCTGCCGATGGCGACGACCTGACCGCGTTCCTGCGCGCGCTGGACCCTGCCGTGCCGGTGTTCGTCATGGGGGTGGGCAGCAACCTGATCGTGCGCGACGGCGGGATTCGGGGCGTGGTCATCCGCCTTGGCCGCGCCTTCAACGGCATCGAGATCGAGGGCGATACCGTCATCGCCGGGGCCGCCGCGCTGGATTCGCATGTCGCGCGCCGCGCCGCCGAAGCGGGGCTGGACCTGACCTTTCTGCGCACTATTCCCGGCAGTATCGGCGGGGCGGTGTGCATGAACGCGGGCTGCTATGGTGCTTATGTCGCGGATTATCTGGTCGAGGTGCGGGCGGTCACGCGCGACGGGCAGGTGCTGACGATTCCCGCCGCCGACCTGCATCTGGCCTATCGCCAGTCCAGCCTGCCGCAGGGCTGCGTGGTGACTCAGGCGGTGTTTCGCGCGCCACGGGGCGACAGCGATGCGCTGCACGAAAAGATGGCCGATCAGATCGCCCGCCGCGATGCCAGCCAGCCGACGCGGGATCGCAGCGCCGGTTCGACGTTCCGCAACCCCGCCGGGTTCAGCTCGACCGGGCAGGCGGATGATACGCATGACCTGAAAGCATGGGCGCTGATCGACGCGGCGGGCCTGCGCGGGCACAGCTGGGGCGGGGCGCAGATGTCGGAAAAGCACCCGAACTTTCTGGTGAACACCGGCGGCGCCACCGCCGAGGATCTGGAATCACTTGGCGAGCTGGTCCGCCGCCGCGTGCTGGAACACAGCGGCCACGATCTGCAATGGGAAGTGATCCGCATCGGCGATCCGCTGCCGGGCCATCAACCCGACTGATTCACCCTTTCGTCTGAATTTCACCGCGCATCGCACCATGTTGCGCCGTCTGATGCCCCACCTTTAGCGCAATCAGGATTTAATCCCTCGCGCAAGCGTGTTCTGGGCGGTTGCGAGGGCTGAATTTCGCTGCTAATGACCCTTCGAGACCGAAGGGGGGCATCCGGTTAAGAGGCCCCGCCCGCGACCCGCTTGCCCGTGTCCCCCCTGCCAGAACCGCAGGTTACGGACCGGACCGGCGCAACGAAAAAAGGATGACCGTGGCACATTCCGCTTCGATTTCCCAAGGTATTGCCGGGCGCTATGCCCAAGCCGTTTTTGACATCGCCCGTGAAGGTGGCGATCTGGACAAGCTGGCGTCGGAAATCGACGATCTCAGCACCGCGCTGAAAGACAGCGGCGAATTGCGTGATCTGATCGCCTCGCCGATGTATTCGCGCGACCAGCAGGGCCGGGCCATCGGCGCGATTGCGCAAAAGATGGGTCTGGGCGCTACGCTGTCGAACACGCTGCAACTGATGGCGCAGAACCGCCGCCTGTTCGTGCTGCCGCAACTGGCTGCCCGCCTGCGCGACATGATCGCCGACGCGCGCGGCGAAGTGACGGCGGATGTCACCAGTGCCGTGGCGCTGACCGATGAACAGAAACAGCGTCTGACCGACACGCTGGCCGAGAAATCGGGCAAGAAGGTCAAATTGAATACGCGCGTCGATGAAACGCTCATCGGCGGTATGATTGTCAGGCTGGGCTCGCAGATGATCGATTCTTCGGTCCGCTCCAAGCTCGCTTCCCTCCAGAATGCTATGAAAGAGGTCGGATAATGGGAATCCAAGCTGCCGAGATTTCGGCGATCCTCAAGGATCAGATCAAGAATTTCGGTCAGGACGCCGAGGTGGCCGAGGTCGGTCAGGTGCTGTCCGTCGGCGACGGGATTGCCCGCGTCTATGGTCTGGACAAGGTTCAGGCCGGCGAGATGGTGGAATTCCCCGGCGGCATCCGCGGCATGGTGCTGAACCTTGAAACCGACAACGTGGGTATCGTTATTTTCGGCGATGACCGCGACATCAAGGAAGGCGACACCGTCAAACGCACCCGCGCCATCGTGGACGTGCCGGTTGGCCGCGAGCTGCTGGGCCGCGTCGTGGACGCCCTTGGCAACCCCATCGACGGCAAAGGCCCGCTGAACGCGACCGAGCGTCGGATCGCCGACGTCAAGGCCCCCGGCATCATGCCGCGCAAATCGGTTCACGAACCGATGGCCACCGGCCTGAAGGCCGTTGACGCGATGATCCCGATTGGCCGTGGCCAGCGCGAACTTATCATCGGCGACCGTCAGACCGGCAAAACCGCCGTGGCGCTGGACACCATTCTGAACCAGGCGAACTATAACGGCCGCGAGGCCGAGGGCATGAAAACCCTGCACTGCATCTATGTCGCCGTGGGTCAGAAACGCTCGACCGTGGCGCAGTTGGTGAAGAAACTGGAAGAAACCGGTGCAATGGCCTATACCACCGTTGTGGCCGCGACCGCATCCGACCCTGCGCCGATGCAGTTCCTTGCGCCCTATTCGGCCACCGCGATGGGCGAATATTTCCGCGACAACGGCATGGACGCGCTGATTATCTATGATGACCTGTCGAAACAGGCCGTCGCCTATCGTCAGATGTCGCTGTTGCTGCGTCGTCCGCCGGGGCGTGAGGCCTATCCGGGTGACGTGTTCTACCTGCATAGCCGCCTGTTGGAGCGTTCGGCCAAGCTGAACGAAAACAACGGTGCCGGTTCGCTGACCGCGCTGCCGATCATCGAAACGCAGGCGGGCGACGTGTCGGCCTATATTCCGACCAACGTGATCTCGATCACCGACGGCCAGATCTTCCTGGAAACCGACCTGTTCTTCCAGGGCATCCGCCCGGCCGTGAACACCGGTCTGTCGGTGTCGCGCGTGGGTTCCGCCGCGCAGACCAACGCGATGAAATCGGTCGCGGGTCCGGTCAAGCTGGAACTGGCGCAGTATCGTGAAATGGCGGCCTTCGCGCAGTTCGGTTCCGACCTTGACGCCGCGACGCAAAAGCTGCTGAACCGCGGTGCACGCCTGACCGAGCTGATGAAGCAGCCGCAATATTCGCCGCTGACCAACGCCGAGATCGTGACCATCATCTATGCTGGCACCCAAGGCTATCTGGACGAGGTTCCGGTCCGCGAGGTCGGCAAATGGGAAGCCGGGCTGCTGTCCTTCCTGCGCAACCAGCATTCCGATGTGCTGGACTGGCTGACCAAGGATGACCCCAAGATCAAGGGCGAGGCCGAATCGCGGCTGAAGGCTGTCCTCGACGCCTACGCCAAAACCGCAGCCTGATGTATGGCGCCCGAACCTTGCTTTCGTTGCGGCGATCCGGTCCTCAGGCAGGACCGGGCGCTGTGCAGCGACTGCGTGGAACGGGACAAATGGCTGATTTTCGGGCTGATCGTCGCCGGATTGTCGGTCGGGGCGGTGCTGGGCTGGCTGGTCTGGAACTGGACCGGCGGACATCCGGGGGTATCGTTCGTCGCCGCCATGTTCGGGTTCGGCACGACGTATCTGGGCACCGCCATCGCCATTCACAAATTCGGGCCGGATCAGGCACAACGAAATCGCAAGGGTGAGGGATAATGCCAAGCCTTAAGGATCTGAAAAACCGGATCGGAAGCGTCAAGAACACGCGGAAGATCACCAAGGCCATGCAGATGGTCGCCGCGGCAAAACTGCGCCGCGCGCAAGAGGCGGCCGAGGCGGCGCGCCCCTATGCCGACCGCATGTCTGCGGTTATGGCAGGGCTGACCGCCGGGGCCAAAGGCTCTGAATCGGCACCGCGCCTGCTGGCCGGAACCGGCAGCGATCAGCGTCACCTGCTGGTGGTGCTGACCTCTGAACGCGGTCTGGCGGGCGGGTTCAACAGCTCGATCGTCAAACTGGCGCGCCAGCATCTGGAACGCCTGCGGGCCGAGGGAAAACAGGCCGAAATCCTGACCGTCGGCAAGAAGGGCCGCGAACAGCTCAAGCGCGATTATGCGGATCGTTTCGTGCATCACGTCGATCTGTCCGAGGTCAAGCGCATCGGCTATGACAACGCGCTGACCATCGCCGATGAGGTGCTGGACCGTTTCGATGCCGGTCAGTTCGACGTGGCGACGCTGTTCTATAACCGCTTTGAATCGGTCATCAGCCAGGTGCCGACCGCGTTGCAGGTCATTCCCGCCGTTGCGCCGGAAACCGAGGCGGGCGGGGCTGCCGCGCAATACGACTATGAGCCGGGCGAGGATGCGATCCTGACCGATCTGCTGCCGCGTTCGGTTGCCACGCAGATCTTTGCCGCTCTGCTGGAAAACGCCGCCTCTGAACAGGGCGCGCGGATGACGGCCATGGACAACGCGACACGCAACGCCGGTGACATGATCGACAAGCTGACCACCGAATATAACCGTTCGCGTCAGGCTGCGATCACCAAGGAACTTATCGAAATCATTTCGGGCGCCGAGGCGCTCTGACCGTAAAAATCAGAGGTGACAACATGGCAGAGGCCAAAGGAAAGATTACCCAGGTCATCGGTGCCGTCGTGGACGTGCAGTTTGATGGCCAGTTGCCGGCGATTCTGAACGCGCTGGAAACCGAAAACAACGGCAAGAAGCTGGTTCTGGAAGTCGCGCAGCATCTGGGCGAAAACACCGTGCGCGCCATCGCCATGGACTCGACCGAAGGTCTGGTCCGCGGCGAGGCGGTCAGCGACACCGGCGGCCCGATCACCGTTCCGGTCGGTAACGCCACGCTGGGCCGCATCCTGAACGTCGTCGGTGAACCCGTTGACGAAGGCGGTGCGGTTTCGGCGCAGGAAACCCGCGCCATCCACCAGCCCGCCCCCGATTTTGCGGCGCAGGCGACCAGCTCGGAAATTCTGGTGACGGGCATCAAGGTTATCGACCTGCTGGCCCCCTATTCCAAGGGCGGCAAGATCGGCCTGTTCGGCGGTGCCGGTGTGGGCAAAACCGTTCTTATCATGGAACTGATCAACAACATCGCCAAGGTGCACAGCGGTTATTCCGTGTTCGCCGGTGTTGGTGAGCGGACCCGTGAGGGCAACGACCTGTATCACGAGATGGTCGAATCCGGCGTTATCAAGCCCGACAATCTGGAAGATTCGCAGGTGGCGCTGGTCTATGGCCAGATGAACGAACCGCCCGGCGCGCGGATGCGCGTGGCGCTGACCGGACTGACGCTGGCCGAACAGTTCCGCGACGCGACCGGCACCGACGTTCTGTTCTTTGTGGACAACATCTTCCGCTTTACGCAGGCGGGTTCCGAGGTGTCGGCGCTGCTGGGCCGTATCCCTTCGGCGGTGGGTTATCAGCCGACGCTGGCCACCGACATGGGCGCGATGCAGGAACGCATCACCTCGACCAAGAACGGCTCGATCACCTCGATCCAGGCCGTTTACGTTCCGGCCGACGACCTCACCGACCCGGCCCCGGCCACGACCTTTGCCCACCTCGACGCGACCACGGTGCTGAGCCGTGCGATCTCGGAACTGGGCATCTACCCGGCCGTGGACCCGCTGGATTCGAACAGCCGTATCCTTGACCCGGCCATCGTCGGCGAAGAACACTATAACGTCGCCCGCGACGTGCAGGGCATCTTGCAGAAATACAAATCGCTGCAAGACATCATCGCCATTCTGGGCATGGACGAACTGTCGGAAGAAGACAAACTGACCGTTGCCCGCGCCCGGAAAATCCAGCGTTTCCTGTCGCAGCCCTTCGACGTGGCGAAAGTGTTCACCGGCTCGGACGGTGTGCAGGTGCCGCTGGAAGACACCATCGCCTCGTTCAAGGCGGTTGTGGCTGGCGAATATGACCACCTGCCCGAAGCGGCCTTCTATATGGTTGGCGGCATCGAGGACGTGAAGGCCAAGGCTCAGCGTCTCGCGGCAGAAGCCGCGTAAGGGGGCGGTATGGCTGACACGATGCAGTTCGATCTCGTCTCGCCCGAACGGAGCCTTGTCTCCGTTCCGGTGCGCGAGGTCCGTATGCCCGGAACCGAGGGCGATCTGACCATCATGCCGGGACATGCGGCCTGCATGGTCAGCCTGCGCCCCGGTATGGTTACGGTTGTCGATGCTCAGGGCAATTCGGTGGAATTCGCTGTCACCGGCGGCTTTGCCGAGGTGAACAACGAATCCGTCTCGCTGCTGGCCGAACGTGGCCATGCGCGGACCGATCTGACGCAGGACATCTATAACGAGATGCTGCGCGATGCCCATCGCAAGCACCGCGCCGCCGAACAAAAGGCCGGTTCCGCTGGCGAAGAATTCGTAACGGCGGCGGCCAAGATGCTGGCCGATATGCAGGCGCTTGGCACGCATGTCGGGCTGGACCCGAATCAGGCGAACTTCCCTGAGTAATCGGGCCGCCGTGCTGGCAGGCCAAGGCAAAGCCCCGGTTCGCCGGGGCTTTTCTCATCGCCCCGGCGGCATCAGGGTCGCGCAGCGGATCAGGAGAAGGGATTGCTAAGGATTTCTCATCACGCGGTCGGGGTCACGCGCGGATCTGCCGTGCTGTTTTCCGCATATGAGGATGGCGGCCTGATGTGGACCGGCGAAGGCCCGCGCATGGAACGGCAGCGGATCAGCTTTGACGAGCCGTTTCTGGCGCCGCCGGTGGTGCATGTGTCCATCGCCATGTGGGACATCGAGGGCG
Source organism: Paracoccus sp. (in: a-proteobacteria) (assembly GCF_030538755.1). Classification (GTDB taxonomy): domain Bacteria; phylum Pseudomonadota; class Alphaproteobacteria; order Rhodobacterales; family Rhodobacteraceae; genus Paracoccus. The sequence goes on from NZ_JAUNTJ010000009.1 coordinate 28,614, forward strand.
GCACCAATCAACGCGCCGATATTTCCGCCGATCAGATCACGCCCGAGGGCTTTGACATCGTGTTCCGCACATGGGGCGACACCCGCGTCGCCCGCATCCGGGCCGACTGGCTTGCCATCGGGCAGGTGCTGCATGACGAAGACTGGGACATCTGACGCCCGCCGCTGCTGATCGGGTTGGTGCCCTGACCTTGGCCGGCCCCTTGGCGCGGCTCAGGCCCGGTCCAGATTGACGGCAATCAGACCGGCGACCTGATCGGGATGGGTCATCGGTGCCATATGCCCCGCCCCCGGCACGGTGGCCACGCCCACATCCGGCAGCCGCGCTGCCAGATTTTGCGCGATGGTGTGGATGATCGGCGGCGAATCCTGACCCGAGATCAGCATCACCGGCGCGTCGATCGCCTCGATCCCGCCGGGGCGCAGGGTGCGCGCGCTATCGTCGTTCAGCACCGGCGCGGTGTCGGCCACCAGCCAGATTTGCCGTCGCACCGCAGCCTGCGCCGTGGCGGGCAGATTATCGTAAGACTGCGCCCCCCACTCGCCCAGAAAGATGCGGGCGGCGGCGGCTTCATCCTGGGCCGGGTCAATGTCGCGCGCCCATCCACCGGCAGCGGCGAACAGCACCGGCTCGATCAGGGTCAGGCTGCGCACGGCCTCGGGCGCGGCGACGGCGATGCGCAGGGCGACGGTCGCGCCGATGGAATGACCGATCAGGTCCAGCGGACGGTCGATGGCTGCGGCGGCGATACGGGTGATGGTGGTGTGAAAATCCAGCCCGCCCGATTGCCAGTCTGCGCTGCGGCCATGGCCGGGCATGTCAAAGGCGCGCAGATCGACGCGCCCATCCAGCCGCCCCGCCACCGCGCCCCAATATGCGGCGCTGGCCATCATGCAATGCAGCGCCAGAGCGGGGCGGTCGGCATGGCCCGGCCAGTGGCGCCAGTGAACGTCGGGCAGGCTCACAGGCTGGCCAGATGGCTGTCGAGAAACGCCAGCCGATCCTGCCCCCAGAACCGCTGGCCGGTTTCCCGCACGATATAAAAGGGCAGGCCGAACACACCGGCATCGACAGCCTGTTCCAGATTTCGGCCATAGATTTCTGCCCCGACAAACAGCCCGCTGTCGGCCAGCTTGGGGTCAAAGCCCTGCGCGTGCAGGATGTCGCGGATCACGGCGTCATCGGCAATGTCGCGGTTTTCCACCCAGACCGCGCGCAGGAACGCCCGCACCAGCGGCCCGACATCCGCGCCCGATTCCTGCGCCGCGATGATCGCATAGGATGAGGGCGCGCAATTTGCCGGGAAAAAGGTCGGGTGCAGGTTCAGTTCCATATCCAGATGCGCCGACCAGCGCGTCAGTTCCTGAAGCCGGTAATCCTTGCGCGCCTGTGGCCGGTCGGCCAGCGGCTGCCCGCCGCTGCGCTGAAACATCTGCATCGGGTCCAGCGGATGATAGCTGATGCTGGCCCCGTGCCGGGCGGCGATCTGTTCCAGCCGGTCGCCCGCCAGATAGCACCAGGGGCTGATTGTCGCCAGATAATAGTCGATATGCGCCATCGCATCACCCCTTCACAGTTTACGGCCACGCTAACGTGGTGCTAAGCCCTTCGCAATCACACGAATCTGACAAGGCCGCACCCCATGCCCGCCATGACCGAACCCAAGCTGATCGCCGGTAACGCCAACAAGCCGCTTGCGCTGGCGATTGCCCGCCGCATGTCCATGCACCGCGGCATGAACGTCGTGCCGGTGGATGCGCGGGTCGAACGGTTCAACGATCAGGAGATCTTTGTCGAAGTGTTCGAAAATGTGCGTGGCGAGGATATGTATATCATCCAGCCCACATCGAACCCGGCCAACGACAACCTGATGGAACTGCTGATTATGACCGACGCGCTGAAACGCAGCTCGGCGGCGCGGATCACGGCGGTGATCCCCTATTTCGGCTATGCCCGGCAGGATCGCCGTGCCAAGGCCCGCACGCCGATCAGCGCCAAGCTGGTCGCCAACCTGCTGACCGAGGCGGGCATCGACCGGGTGCTGACGCTGGATCTGCATGCGACCCAGATTCAGGGCTTTTTCGATGTGCCGGTCGATAACCTTTATGCCGCGCCGGTCTTTGCGCTGGATGTGCAGCATCATTTCCGGGGGCGGATGGATGATCTGATGGTCGTGTCGCCCGATGTCGGCGGCGTGGCGCGGGCGCGCGAACTGGCGCAGCGGATCGGTGCCCCCCTGTCCATCGTGGACAAGCGCCGCGAAAAGGCGGGCGAGGTCGCAGAGATGACCGTGATCGGCGACGTGACCGGCAAGACCTGCATCATCGTCGATGACATCTGTGACACCGCCGGCACTCTGGTCAAGGCGGCGCAGACCCTGATCGACAGCGGCGCGACCGAGGTTCACGCCTATATCACCCATGGCGTTCTGTCCGGCCCGGCGGTCGGCCGAATCACCAAATCGGTGATGAAATCGCTGGTCATCACCGATTCGATCCAGCCCACCGAAGAGGTCAAGAACGCCGCCAATATCCGCATCGTTCCCACCGCGCCGATGTTTGCGCAGGCAATCCTGAACATCTGGAACGGCACTTCGGTGTCGTCGCTGTTCGAGGTGGACGTGCTGGGGCCGATCTATGAGGGGCTGTATAACGGCGGCTGATCCGCCGCTTTACAGCAAGGTCGGCTGATCCGGTTTTTTCGGCTTGCGCGCCGGTTTCGGTGCGCTGGCCGGGCGGACAGTGGTTTGGCCATCCGCAAATTGCACCTGCATTTCGGGCGTGCGCGCGGCCTCGGTCGCGGTGGTAATCACCCCGTTTGGCCCCTTTACCACGGCAAAGCCGCGCCGCAGCGTTTCCATATAACCCAGCGTTTGCCGGGTCCGGTCCAGCCGGGCCAGAGCTTGGGTGCGCGTGGCGATCATGCGCGCAGGCGCGGCATTCAGGCGGCGGCTCAGGTCATCCAGCCGCCCCGTCTGCTGGGTGATGGCGCGGCGCGTGGTGGCCAGCACCCGCGCCAGCGAGGCGCTCAGCCGTTCGCTCATGCCGGTGATGCGATCCGCGCGCCGCTCGATCCGGCGGATCAGGGCGGGGTGCAGCTTGGCCGCGGTCGATTCCATCCGCTGACGTTTGACGGCCAGAAAGTCGCGCAGGCTGGGCACGGGTGCGGCGGTCAGCCGCTGCCGCGCGGCGGCAATGCGGCCGCGCAGGGCAGGGGCCAGCCGCGCGCCGGTCAGGTCCAGCCGCTGCCCGGCTGTTTCGGTCAGCGTGCCGGGGCGGCCCATGGCGCGCGCCAGATCGCGCAGCCGCTGACGCGGGCGGTCTATCCGCGCGCTGCTGGCGCGCGTCATCCGCGCCCCGGCCTCGGCCAGACGAGCGGCCAGATCGGCGCGCACCGGCACCGCCAGTTCGGCGGCGGCGGTAGGGGTGGGCGCGCGCATATCGGCGGCGTGGTCGATCAGCGTGGTGTCGGTTTCATGGCCGACAGCGGAAATCAGCGGAATGGTGCTGTCCGCCGCTGCGCGCACGACGATTTCTTCGTTAAAGCCCCACAGATCTTCCAGACTGCCGCCGCCGCGCGCGACGATCAGCAGATCAGGGCGCGGCATCGGCGCATCGGGGGGCAGGGCGTTAAAGCCATGAATCGCCGCAGCCACCTGCCGCGCGCAATCCTGCCCCTGCACGGCAACCGGCCAGATCAGCACATGCACCGGAAAACGGTCGCGCAGCCGGTGCAGAATGTCGCGGATCACCGCCCCCGAAGGCGAGGTCACGACACCGATCACGCGCGGCAGATAGGGCAGAGGGCGCTTGCGGGCGGGATCGAACAGCCCCTCGGCGGCCAACGCCTTGCGGCGGCGTTCCAGCATCGCCATCAGCGCGCCTTCGCCTGCCGGTTCGATCTGATCGACGATCAGTTGATATTTCGACTGGCCGGGAAAGGTGGTCATGCGGCCGGTGGAGATCACCTCCAGCCCTTCTTCGGGGCGTTGTGCCAGCCGCGCGGCCTGCCCCTTCCATGCGATGGCGGCCAGAACGGCGCGGTCATCCTTGAGATCGAAATACAGATGCCCCGAAGACGGGCGCGACACGCGGCCAATTTCGCCGCGCACCCGAACACGACCGAACTGGTCCTCTAATGTGCGTTTCACCGCGCCCGAAATCTCGGACACGGTGAATTCATGGGCGTTTGTGCCGGGGGCCTGCTGTGGGCCGTCGTCGATCAGATCCATGGCCCAGCTATGACCGGGCCATGGCGCGGGATCAAGCCTGCGCGTCTTGCTTGCGCTTGCGCGCGATGGCCAGGCCGCCAAGCGCGGTCAGCAGCAGCACACCGCCCGCAGGCAGCGGAATCGGTGCGATGGTGACGGTGGTGGTCAGGTTGGCATATTCGAACGAGATGCGGGGCGTCGAAAAGCGCATCCCGTCAAAGACGCCGCCCGCGATGTTGCTGAACACCGCCAGCGCGGCACCATTGCGGCGGCTGGCCGGTCCCAGATCGTTCCGCGCCGTCAGCTGAAAGCTGTCCACAACCGTGTCGCCCAGCAGGAACTCGACCCGGTTATAGAAATCCGGCGTGCCCCAGACGAACGAAGCGCCGTCCGACAGATCAAAGGCATAGGTCGCGCTGCTGTTGGGGCCAAGGCCGGTGAACCACGCGGTCGGGTCTTTGTTCGGATCGACGCCTGCGGTGGGCCAGGGGTTGGAATACCACGACCAGGTGCGGGTCGCATTCTGACGCGCGGTGCCGGTGGTTTCAACGGCCACGGGGTTCATCATTCGCGTATCGGGCAGATCAAAAAATTGCACCGTTGCAGCATTTGCCACTGGCACGGCAGCAAATGAAAGGGCAATTACGGGCACGAGATGGCGCAGCATTTTTATTCCTCCGTCAAAAGACTTCTCTTTGCGCTGATATGAATTGTCGCACAGCCTGCGGCGCCCTGTCGCACGCGAGTTCTGAGCATTCAATTCAATTTTTACGCGACTTAAGGTCAATTTGCGCAATAAGTCTGAACTGCGTTTTTCTTGCCACAGCCGTTGCGCGGCGCCACGCTGACGCCTAGAACGACCGGAAACACAACCAGAGGTGCGGCGTGAATATCCTGATCCTTGGCAGCGGCGGGCGTGAACATGCGCTGGCCTGGGCCTTCCGGCAGAATCCGAAATGCGATCAACTGTTCGTGGCACCGGGCAATGCGGGCATCGCCGAGATCGCGGAATGCGCCGCCATCGACATCCTGTCGCGCGCCGCTGTGCTGGAATTTGCACAGGAAAACGCCGTTGATTTCGTCGTCATCGGCCCCGAGGCCCCTTTGGCCGCAGGGGTGTCCGACGCGCTGCGCGAGGCCGGTTTTCTGGTGTTCGGCCCGTCACAGGCCGCCGCGCAGCTCGAGGCCAGCAAGGGCTTTACCAAGGAAATCTGCGACGCCTGCGACGCCCCGACGGCGGCTTGGGCGCGCTTTGACGATGGGGCTGCGGCGCGCGACTATGTGCTGGCGCAGGGCGCGCCGATCGTGGTCAAGGCCGATGGCCTTGCGGCGGGCAAGGGGGTGACGGTGGCCGAAACCGTGCCCGAGGCTTTGGCGGCGATTGATGCGATTTTCGATGGTGCCTTTGGGGAACCTTCTGTTGTCATTGAAGAATTCATGTCCGGCGAGGAGGCAAGCTTTTTCGTTCTATGCGACGGCGACACCTGCCTGCCCATCGGCACGGCGCAGGATCACAAGCGCGTGGGCGAGGGCGACACCGGCCCCAATACCGGCGGCATGGGCGCCTACAGCCCCGCGCCGGTGATGACGGATGCGGTTCAGCAGCAGGTCATGGACCAGATCGTGCGCCCGACCATGGCTGAAATGGCCGCGCGGGGCACGCCGTTTCAGGGGGTGCTGTTTGTCGGGCTGATGATCGAAAACGGGCGCGGGCGGCTGGTCGAATACAACGTCCGCTTTGGCGACCCGGAATGTCAGGTGCTGATGATGCGTCTGGGCGCTCAGGCGCTGGATCTGATCCATGCCTGCGTCGAAAATCGGCTGGATGGGATCACCGTCAACTGGGCCGACGATCATGCGCTGACTGTCGTCATGGCCGCCGACGGTTATCCGGGCGACTATCAGAAAGGTAGCCGGATCAACGGGTTGGATGCGCTTCCGGCCGATGGCTTTAACATGGTCTTTCACGCCGGCACCGCCGCGCGCGATGATGCAGTGATCGCCACCGGCGGACGGGTTCTGGCCTGCACCGGACGCGGCGAGACGCTGGAACAGGCCCACGCCCGCGCCTATGCGCTGGTCGATGGGGTGGACTGGCCGCAGGGCTTTTGCCGCCGTGACATTGGCTGGCGCGCGCTTGGGCGGGGCGGTTCGCCTGTTTCGGATTAACAGCCTTATCGGGCCAAGTGCGTTGTGTTTTCAAATGAGCGCATTTGGCCTGAACTGTTCTGTTCTATTTTTGAGGTGCCAGGTTTTTGATCCGTGCGAGTTATTGGCCTCGCTACGCCGCGCTGGTCAGGGTTGATGGGTGCTCTGCCACAATTATTAATGATTGGTTAATTTGCGTTATCTGCAAGCGGGTTTTCTGTGGTCGTGCAGATGTGATTTGCAGACGATTTCTTTAAAATAAGAAAAAAATTGTTTCAGGCGGCGCGATTGCCGATTATTCCCAGACTGCAATGTGTGGCTTGCGGCGGGTTTTAACGGCGCCATACCTTAAGTTGACGCTGCGTTATTTAAACTGGTCATTCTACTGCCCTATAGTAAGGTCCGTGCCCCCGAATGTGTCTTCAGGAACAATCGACCCCGGCACTTGGAACGGCTCTGGCCGTATCAATGCCGCCCGCAGAGCAAGCGCCCCCTTATGCCGGGCTTGGACAGGATGTTGGTCCGACCCGGCTGCCAAGACGATGCCTATTCTTGCGCGGTCTTGCTGGTCAGGTTTGCTTCACCGGGCCGCGATCAGCCTGATGGTGCCACACTGGCAGGGCCAGCGGCGATCAGACCCGCAGCGGATCAGACTTGGCCAGCGCGTCAAAGCGCATCAGCGATTCGATCAGCCGGGGCATCTGGTCCAGCGGGATCATGTTCGGCCCGTCCGAGGGGGCGTTGTCTGGGTCTTGATGCGTTTCGATGAACACCCCGGCAACGCCCAAAGACACGGCGGCGCGGGCCATCACCGGCGCGAATTCGCGCTGACCGCCGGAACTGCCGCCCTGACCGCCGGGCTGCTGCACCGAATGGGTGGCGTCCATGATGACGGGATAGCCGGTGCGCGCCATGATCGGCAGCGACCGCATGTCGGCGACCAGCATGTTATAGCCAAAACTGGCGCCGCGTTCGGTCAGCAGGATCTTGTCATTGCCGGTCGAGGCGACCTTGTCGGCGACGTTGGGCATATCCCACGGTGCCAGAAACTGGCCCTTTTTGACGTTAACCACCGCGCCGGACTGGCCAGCGGCCAGCAGCAGGTCGGTCTGACGGCACAGAAAGGCCGGGATCTGGATCACATCCACCGCCTGCGCCGCCTGCACGGCCTGTTGGGCGTCATGCACATCGGTCAGCACCGGGCAGCCAATGCGGCTGCGGACGGTGGCCAGCATCTCCAGCCCCTCGTCGATGCCGATGCCGCGCCGCCCCTTGAGAGAGGTGCGGTTCGCCTTGTCATAGCTGGCCTTGAACACAAAGCCCGCCCCGGCGGCCTGACAGGCGGCCGCCATGGTTTCCGCGATCATCAGGGCGTGATCCAGCGTTTCAAGCTGGCAGGGACCGGCGATCACCGTCAGCGGCAGATCATTGCCGCAGGTCAGGGGGCCGATGGCGACGTGATGTGGATTCTGGGTCATGAGGATACCTGTTCACGCAGGATCGAGGCCGTCAAGGACAACATCAGATAAATGCCCGCGAAAATCAGAAGGGCGACAAAGGTGTTCTGCACCGCCTTGGGATAGGTCGCCTCGTCCGGGGCGACGGGTTCGACCACCACCGACAGGTAGCGCACTTGCTTGTTCGCCTCGACCCGCGCGACCTCGACCTGTTCGGCGGCGGTCGCCAGCAGGGCCTGCCGCGTGGCCAGATCGCTTTCGGCGATCCGCAACTCGCCCGAGATCGAGGCCAGCGACGCGCGCTGTTCGCTGCCTTGGGTCAGTTGCAGCCGGGTTTCGTCGATCATGGCTTGCAGCCGCGTGATGTCGCCGCGGATCGTTTCGACGCGGCTTTGCTGTGGACGCGGGTTGGCAAGGATCTGCCCCAGTTCCAGTTCGCGTTGCGACAACTGGCTTTCCAGATTGGCGACGCGGCCCATGACGACGCTGCCTTCGGCCTGCGGGTCCAGCACGCCCAGCCGTTCCTGAAGATCCAGCACCCGCTGTTGCGCCAGCAGCACCTTTGCCTCGGCGTCCTCGTAATTGTTGATCGAGCCGCGCATCTGGTCGTCACGCAGCCGGGCGGTCAGCTGATCGACCTGACCTTCGGCATAACCGATCAGCGCCAGCGAAAAATCCTGGCTCAGCTGCGGGTTGGGGGCGATGACCTCCATCTTGATGACGCCCTCGGTCGGGTCATAGCCGATTTTCACCGAATCCTTATAGACGCGATAGGTTGCTTCGTTCGTGGCGTCGGGGGCAAGGCGCTTTACCGGGTCGATTGCGCTGTCCTGATAGGTCTGGCGAAAGCTCATGTCCCGGTCCAGCCGCAGCATCGCATCGCGCGAGGTCAGATAGCTTTGCACCGCCACCGAATCGTTGTTCATCGCCAGTTGTGTGCCGGAAAACAGTCCGCCCAGCCCGCTGCCGCCGCCGGCATCGGCCTGCTGGATCAGGAACTGGGTATAGGTGGCATAGAGCGGCGTGGCGACGCGGAAGTAATACCACCCCATGATCGCCGTGGGCAGAAACACGAACACCATCAGCCGCGCCACCAGCATCACCATGCGGCGGCGGCGGCGGGCGGCGATTTCCTGCTGAATACGACGAATCTCGGCGGCCCGGCGTTCTTCGGTCATTTCCTCGCGCGAGGGCAGCGGCTTTGGCGCTGCCGCCGGGGCGACCGCCGGGCTGGGCAAGGGCGCGCGGGGCAGGGGCACCGGCGTATTGGCGGCGGGGGCGGCCTGCGCCTTGCTCCCCTCGGCTGACAGGATGCGCCCGACAGCGGCCCGGTGCGATGGGTCGATGCCGCGTTCGCGCAGGCGCAGCACGGCCTCTTCGTCCGATGCGACGCTGATCTGGTGCATGGTTGCGATGCGGCGGGCGATGCGCAATTGCCGTTCGGTCAGCTTTTCGGCCCGGATCGCGGCCAGCTTGGCCTCCAGATCATTGCCAGCGGCGGGGGGCGGCGTGTCTGACGGGGCCGGTTTGGGTTCGGCACCGGGAAAGCGCATGTCGCCAAAGCCATCCTCGACCTGATCGGTCTGCATCATCCGGTCGCGCGCCGTCTGATCGTCCGCCACAGGCCCCGCGACGCCCGACAGAGGCCGCGTAAAGCGCGGAGGCTGATCCGTCTTGCGATGCACCTCGACCCGGATGCCCGGGGTGGCGGCGTCTGGCGGCGTTTCCTGCCCCGGCGCCGCGCCAGTTGCAGATTCGCTGCGGGTCAGGTGAAAGCGACGGGCCTTAGGCGGTGTAGTCATAATATTGCTTGGCCTCGTCCAGAGTTTCAAACATATACAGCCGCCCGTCGCGCATGATCGCGGCCGAGCGGCAGAATTTTTCGATCGTCGAAGGCTGGTGTGACACGACGATCACCGTCGATTTGCGCAGCCGTTCATACAGAACGGCCCCGGCCTTGCGGTTGAATTCGGCATCGGTGCTTTGCGGCATCCCTTCGTCGATCAGGTAGATGTCGAATTCCAGCGCCAGCAGCAGCGACAGCGTAAAGCGCGACCGCATCCCCGCCGAATAGGTGCCCACCGGCATGTCGTAATATTCACCAATGTCGGTCAGCCAGCGGCAGAAGGCCGACACATAGTCCGGGTCCAGCCCATAGATGCGGGCGATGTAGCGGGCGTTTTCATGCGCCGAGTGCCGGGCCACCACCCCGCCCATGAACCCCAGCGGAAACGACACCCGGCAGGTGGTGCGGATGTCGCCCTCGTCCGGTTTTTCCAGCCCGCACATCATGTTGATAAGCGTGGTCTTGCCGGTGCCGTTGGGTGCCAGAATCCCCAGCGAGTTCCCCAGTTCCACCCGGAACGAGGCATCGTCGAGAATCACCTTGCGTTGTGTGCCGGTCCAAAAGGATTTGGACACGCTGTCAAATTCCATCATGGACGACAGATTGCCTTTCTTGAATGGTTGCAGCTAGATAAAGCCGGGCCGCGATCCTGTCCACCTTGGCATGATTTTCCTTAGATTTCGTTACCGGCACCCTATCTCGGGATCATGAGTGATCTGACCGATGACATAAGTGCCTGCCGCCTGTGCGCGGATCGCTTTGCGCTGACGGCGACCGCCCATGCGCCGCACCCGGTTGTCTGGTTCCGGCCCGGTGCGCGATTGCTGATCGCCGGGCAGGCGCCGGGGATGCGGGTGCATCTGGCGGGGCGGCCCTTTGCCGACCGCTCGGGTCAGCGGTTGCGCGACTGGATGGGCGTGGACGAGACGACCTTTTACGACCGCGACCGCATCGCCATCGTGCCGATGGCCTTTTGCTTTCCGGGCTATAACGCGCGCGGGGCCGATCTGCCGCCGCCGCCGCTCTGCGCCGCGACATGGCGGGCGCGGGTCATGGCGGAACTGTCGCCGCGCCTGACGCTGCTGGTGGGGGGCGCGGCGATCCGCTGGCATATGGGCGCGCGCGATGTGACGGCGACCGTGGCGGCGTGGCGCGATGCCCCGGCGGGCATGTTTCCCTTGCCTCACCCCAGTTGGCGCAATACGGGCTGGCTGAAACGTAACCCGTGGTTCGGTGCCGATCTGCTGCCGGACCTGCGGCAAGCCATCAAAGAGGTTCTGCGATGACCGCGCTGGATGATCTGTGCCAGACCCCGTTCCACGATGCCGATGCGCCCGCCCGCGCGCGGATTCTGTCGCGCCTGGCCGATACCGAATTATCTGTGGCGCTGATGGCCGAGCCTGCGGGCGATACCGTCGATCTGCGCATCTTCGATCTGCCGGGCGCGCGCGTGGCCTTGGCCGCGGACGAGGAATCGCGGCTGGCCGGGTTTCTGGGCGGCCCGGTGGCCTATGCCGCGCTGCCGGGGCGGGTGCTGGCCGCGATGCTGCGGGCCGAGGGCGTGGGCCTGCTGCTCAACCCCGGCGCGCCTTCGGAAATGCTGTTGGATGCGCAGACGCTGGGTTGGCTGGAAACCGCGCTGGCCAGCGCGCCGGTGCCGGACGAGGCGCGGCTGGCGGCTGGTCCGCCGCGCTCTGACACCGTGGCCGCGCTGGCCGGTCCGCTGGCCGAGCGGCTGGCCGATCTGCGCGGGATGATTGCGGGTGCCGCGCTGGCCGGTGCAGGCGAGGGCCATGTGCTGCTGATCGCCGGGGCCGAGCCTGCGCGCCAGCCAGCCATCGCCAAGGCGCTGTCGGAAACGCTGGCTTTTCTGCCGCCGCAGCCGGGCGGGGTGGACATCGGCTTTGCCGAAACGCCGCCCCCCGCCGGTGCGCTGCTGTTCGATCTGACCCCGCCGCCCGAACCTGCCCCTGCGCCCAAACCGCCCAAAGGGCCGCCGATCCTGCGTTGACGTGCCGCCTTGCAGCGCGGGGCGCAACCTGCGAAAAGGCCGGATGCACCTGCGTTTCAAGGCATTGTCCGTTCACCTGCTGACCGCCACCGGAGCGGTTCTTTCGATGTTGGCCATGCTGGCCGCGGTTCAGGAAAACTGGTCGCTGATGTTCTGGTGGCTGGTCGTGGCGCTGGTCGTGGACGGGATCGACGGCCCTCTGGCGCGCCGATACGAGGTCAAGCAGAACTGGCCGACCTATGACGGCGTGCTGATGGACCTTATCATCGACTATCTGACCTATGTGTTCATCCCGGCCTATGCGCTGTTCAAATCCGGGCTGCTGGATGGCTGGACGGGCTGGGTGGCGATCATCGTGATCGTTTACGGCAGTGTCATATATTTTTCAGATACGCGCATGAAAACGCGGGATAATTCCTTTGCGGGCTTTCCCGCTTGCTGGAATATGGTCGTGTTGGTGCTGTTTGCGCTGCACCCGCATTGGACGATCAGCCTGCTGGTGATCGTGGTGCTGGGCGTGACCATGTTTACCAATGTGAAATTCGTGCATCCGGTCCGCACCGAACGCTGGCGCGCGGTAACGCTGCCGATGGCGATTGCATGGGTCGTGTTTGCGCTGTGGGCGGTGATCGTCGATTTTCACGCCGCAAGCTGGGCGCATTGGGGGCTGATGATAACCTCGCTGTGGCTGACGCTGGCGGGTGCGGTGCAGCAATTCCTGCCTGAAAGGGCTTGATCGACGCTGCGCTGCGGCTAAGGTTCCTCGCATCAGTCAGGGGGGAACCATGCTGGATCTGTTGAAATCTTCGGCGCTTGCGCTGGTGCTGACCGCCGGGGCGGCGCTGGCCGCGCAGGATACAATCACACTGGGCATGGTGCTGGAGCCGCCGAACCTTGACCCCACCAGCGGTGCCGCCGCCGCCGTGGACGAGGTGGTTTACGCCAACCTGTTCGAGGGGTTGACCCGCGTTGGTCCAGATGGCGCCATCCTGCCCGGTCTGGCGACAAGCTGGGATGTGCAGGACGATGGGCGCGTCTATGTGTTTCATCTGGCCGAGGGGGTGAAATTCCACGACGGGGCCGATTTCGACGCCAGCGACGTGGTGTTCACGCTGGATCGCGCCCGTGCCGCCGATTCGACCAATGCGCAAAAGGTGCTGTTCGAAGGGATCGAAAGCGTCGAGGCGGTTGACCCGCTGACCGTGCGCATCACCTTGTCGCAGCCGGACGGGAGCTTTCCGTTCAAGATGTCATGGGGCGATGCGGTGATGCTGGACCCGGCCTCGGTCGATCGGATCGCGACGAATCCGGTCGGGACCGGGCCGTTTCGGCTGGCCGAATGGCGTCAGGGGGATCGGGTCGTTCTGACGGCTTTTGACGATTATTGGGGGGAAAAGCCGGCGCTGCGTCAGGCGACGTTCCGCTTTATCAGCGATCCGACGGCGGCCTATGCCGCGTTGATGGCGGGGGATGTGGATGTGTTCCCCAACTATCCCGCGCCGGAAACTCTGCCGCAGATCGAGGCCGATCCGCGCTTTCAGGTGATCGTCGGCACCACCGAGGGCGAGACGATTCTGGCGATGAACAACGCCAAAGCGCCGCTGGATAATGTGCAGGTGCGCAAGGCGATTGCCCATGCGATCAACCGTCAGGAAATCATCGACGGTGCCATGTTCGGGCGCGGCACGCCCATCGGCAGCCATTTCGCGCCGCATAACCCGGATTATGTCGATCTGACCGACCGTTCCGTCTATGACCCGGATCAGGCCCGCGTGCTGCTGGCTGATGCCGGGGTGGATGGTCTGCGGCTGCGGCTGGCCCTGCCGCCCCCGACCTATGCCCGCCGTGGCGGCGAGATTCTGGCCGCGCAGTTGCGCGCCGTCGGGATCGAGACCGAGATCACCAATATGGAATGGGCGCAATGGCTGGAAACCGTGTTCAAGGGCGGCGACTTTGATCTGACCATCGTCGCCCATACCGAGCCGATGGACATAGATATCTACGCCCGCGAGGATTACTATTTCCGCTATGCCCGGCCCGAGTTCGTGGCGCTGATGGATCAGTTGGCGCAAACCGTGGATGCCGGACAGCGCAGCGCCTTGTTGCGGCAGGCGCAGGAAATGATCGCGGATGATTACGTCAACGCCTTTCTGTTCCAACTGGGCAAGACCGGCGTGGCCGATGCCCGCATTCAGGGGCTGTGGGCGAACAGTCCGAACCAGTCGAACGATCTGACCGCCGTGCGCTGGACTGATTGAGCGGCGCTTTTGGTTTGATGTGACGCGGCGTGGAAAGCCCGGTTCGCGCCGGGCTTTTTGCTGTTTGGGCGGCGCTGCGGGGGCGGCATGGGATCGTGCCCAAAGGTGCGTATTTGGGCAAACAGGAAGCGGGGCGGTTGTGCTGTCGGGCGGCGGCGCGCGTTTACCGGGGGCGTGTCAGCGCACGCCCAGACCGGCGCGCATCATCATCCGCCGCACCGGGGCGATGCCATACAGCCCGCCCAAGGCGGCTGCGCGCAGGTCGCGCAGGGGGCGCAGGCTGACCATGCTGGCGCGGTTCAGCGCGTCGATGCCGGTCAGGCGGGCCAGTGCCTCGGGGCGGCGGCTGCGGTGATAGCGGGTCAGGCTGTCGGGGCTGCCGGGGTCGTTGCGCGACAGCTCGATCAGTGCGGCCAGATCGGCAAGGCTCATGTTCAGGCCCTGTGCGCCGATGGGCGGGACGACATGTGCCGCTTCGGCGATCAGGGCGGTGCGCGGGGCGCTGAAGCGGTCGGCGATCTGGCTGATGATCGGCCATTCGGTCAGTCGCGTGGCCTGGCGCAGGTGCCCCAGAACCCCGGCAGAACGGGCGTTCAGTTCTGCCTCGAAATCGGCGGCGGGCAGGGCGCGCAGGCGGGCGGTTTCGCTGCCGTGTTCCATCCAGACCACGGCCGAGCAGGGTTTGCCCTCGCGGTCGGGCAGGGGGACCAGCGTGAAGGGGCCGCCCCAGCGGTGGATCTCGGTCGAGACGTTGTTGTGCGGGGTGTCGTGGGTGACGGCAAAGGCCAGTGCCTTTTGGCCATAGCGGATGGTGCGCACGCCGATGCCCATGGCCTGACGCACCGGCGAGTTGCGGCCGTCGGCGGCGATCACCAGCCGGGCGCGGGCGCGGCTGCCGTCGGTCAGGGTGGCAAAGGCCGCTTCGTCGCGGACGGTCAGTGCGGCGGTGCCGGTGCCGGGCAGAAAGCGGGTGTTCTGCAACTGATCCAGCCGGGCGACGATTTCGCGCCGGATCAGCCAGTTGGGCAGGTTCCAGCCGAACGGCGCATCGCCCAGTTCCGCAGCATCGAAATCGCGGGTCAGCCGGGCGTCGGGATGGGTGCCGCCGGCATCGACGATCCGCATCACCTGAAGCGGCATGGCATGAGGGGCAAGGCGCGGCCACAGCCCGACACGGTTCAGCAGATCGACCGAGGGCGTCAGAAAGGCGGTGGTGCGCAGGTCGGACCCCTGCGTGCCCTCGTCTGTGATCGGTGGAGCGGGATCGACGCAGAGCACCGAAAACCCCTCGGCCCCAAAGGCGGTGGCGGCGATCAGCCCGGCTGGGCCGCCGCCGGATACCAGAATGTCAACGTCGTGATCTGTCTGCATCGCGCACCTTGCCTGTGACGCCCGCCCTATTTCCCGGCGGTAAAGGCCAGCATCACGATAAAGAACAGCACCGTCCCGGCCAGACCGATAAAGCCCAGCATCTGCGGCCCGACGATGAACACCAGCAACGCCAGCACGATCACGATGCCCGCGATGCAGGCGAAGATGACGGCGGCCAGACGGTTTTCGGCGCGGTTCTGCGCGGCCAGTTCTGCGGGGGTCATCGTGGTTTCGTTATCGCTCATTCCTTGGTCCTTTCCTTGGTGTGGCGTGGTGGCCGCCCGGTTATCGTTCGGGCATCGTTGCGCCGATGGCCAGCAAAAAGGCGGTCAGATCCTGTGTCTGATGCTGCACATGTTTGCCGTGGATCGTGCCGGGGGTCAACTCGTCCGGGCCGTGGCGGCCGTTGCCGACCAGCACGGTTGCCATGCCCAATTCGTGCGGAATCATCAGATTCCGGGGGTCGTCCTCGAAAAAGGCGGCTTTGGCGGGGTCGATCCCATGCGTTTCCAGAACTGCGGCATAAGCGCGCGGGTCGGGCTTGGGGTGAAAGCCGGTTTCGGCGACGCCGTAGATCGCCTCGAACACGGGCAGGTCGCGGTGGGCCAGCACGCGCCCGGCATAGGCGGCGTCGGCGTTGGTATGCACGATCTTGCGCCCCGGCAGCGCGGCGATGGCGGCGGCAAGGCCGGGATCGGGCGACAGGCCGGAAAAGTCGATGTCATGCACCTCGTCCAGATAGGCGTGCGGGTCGATGCCATGTTCGGCCATCAGCCCGGCCAGCGTGGTGCCGTGATGGCGCCAGTAATCCTGCCGCAACTGGCTGGCCTGATGTTCGGGCAGGTTCAGCAGCCGCATGACATAGGCCGTCATCCGCTGTTCGATCTGGCTGAACAGGCGGACATCGGGGTGATACAGGGTGTTGTCCAGATCAAAGATCCAGAACTCGACGCGGGCGAAATCCATGCCTTGTGCTTAGGCGGGTGGACGGCGGGTTGCAATCGCGGTTGTTCGGGCGGAATGTGCCGGGATGAAAGATGCTTACACTCTGATCCTGTCCGCGATTGATGCGGGGCATTACCGGCCCGGCGACCGGCTGGTGGAATCGGAACTGGCCGAGCGGTTTGGCGTGTCGCGGACCCCCGTGCGCGAGGCGCTGCAACGGCTGGAAACGCAGGCGATGCTGGTGCGCGACGGGCGTAGCCTGATCGTGGCGACGCTGGATCACAACCAATTGGCCGAGCTTTATACCGTCCGCGCCGAATTAGAGGCGCTGGCCGCGCGTCTGGCCGCCCGCCACGCCACCCCGGAAGAAGTCCGGGTGCTGGCGCAGATGGTGGCCGAAGATCACGCCGCGGTCGATAACCCCGAGGCGCTGGCGCGGGCCAACCGGCGGTTTCACCGGCAGATTCATCTGGCCTCGCATAACCGTTATCTGGTGCAGCAGCTTGATCTGGTGCATCGGTCGATGGCGCTGATGGCGCGCACGTCGCTGGCGGCGGCGGGGCGCGGCATTGCGGCGCTGGATGAACATCAGGCCGTTGTCGATGCGATTGCGGCGGGGGATGCGGCGGGGGCCGATGCGGCGATCCGCGCGCATATTTCGAGCGCATGGGAAACGCGGCTGCGGCTGGAGGCGACGGAATATCATGGCTGAACCGCTTGATCTGATGCGTGCCGACCCAAAGGGGCTGATCCGCGAAAGTTTCCGCATCGAGGGGATCACCGCAGCCGAATGCCGGTCGATCTTTGTCGATTGGGCGCTGTCGTTGCCGGATGGTGTCGATGCCGCGGCGGCGATGCGGCTGGTCATCGACAGCTATGCCCCCAAGGCCCGGCCTGCCGCTGCGGCGCATCCCATGGTTGCCGTGCTGACCGAAGGCGTGGCGGCCAAAGCGGCCCCGCCGCAACGGCGCGGCGGACGGGCCGGGCGGTTCCGCCGATGAGGATCATCGCCGCGCAGGCTGATCTGGACGAGGGTTGCGCATATCTGGCGAGGGTTTGCCCGGTCTGGGCGCGGGTGTTGCTGCAGCTTGGCGCTTTGCCGTTGCGGCGGCGGGCCGATGGGTTCGGGGCGATTTGCGATGCGGTGGTCGGCCAGCAGATTTCTGTTGCCGCTGCGGCAGCGATCACCGCGCGGATGCAGGCGGCGGGCTTGCTGGATCAGGCCGCGATTGCGGTGGCGACCGAGGATGAGCTGCGCGCCGCCGGCCTGTCGCGGCCCAAGGCGCGTTATCTGAAAGGGATCGCGGCGGCGGGGGTGGATTGGCGCAGCTTGCGCGATCTGCCCGACGATCAGGTGATGGCTGCGCTGGTCGCCTTGCCGGGTGTCGGACGCTGGACGGCCGAGATTTACCTGAAATTCGCGCTTGGCCGGGCGGATGTGATCGCCTCGGGCGATCTGGCGCTGCAAGAGGCGGCGCGGCTGATGTATGACCTGGCCGCCCGCCCGACGCCTGCGGCGCTGATCGCCATGGCCGAACCATGGCGCCCGTGGCGCGCGGTTGCGGCGCGGGGGCTGTGGGCCTATTACCGGCTGGCAAAAGGCCGCGAGGGGGTGACATGAGCCGGGATCTGAAATTTGCGCGCAAGGGACCGGCGGATGCCGATGCCGTGGTGGTGTTCCTGCATGGTTACGGCGCGGATGGTGCCGATCTGCTGGGGCTGGCCGATCCGCTGTCGCCGCATCTGCCGGGCGTGGCCTTTTATGCCCCTGACGCGCCGGAACCCTGTGCCAACAACCCGATGGGCTATCAGTGGTTTCCGATCCCGTGGCTGGACGGATCGTCCGAAGATCAGGCCCGCGCGTCGATGGAACAGTCTGTCGCCGATCTGAATGCCTTTCTGGACAAGGTGCTGGCCGATGAGGGGGTGACGGCAGATCGCATGGCGATCATCGGCTTTTCTCAGGGCACGATGATGGCGCTGCATGTGCTGCCGCGCCGCGATCAGGCGGTGGCCGGGATCGTCGGCTTTTCCGGGCGGCTGCTGGTGCCCGAGCAACTGGGTGACGTGATGGTGAAGCCGCCGGTTCTGCTGGTCCACGGCGATCAGGACCCGGTGGTGCCCTTTGCCGATATGGGATTGGCGGGGGATGCGCTGACCGGGGCGGGCTTCACGGTTTACGGCCATGTGATGAAGGGCACCGGGCATGGTATTGCGCCCGACGGGCTGTCGGTGGCGCTGTCGTTTCTGAAGGATGTGCTGGGGAAATAAGGGGGCCAGCCCCCTCGCGCCGTTCCGGCGCTCACCCCCGGGATATTTGCGGACCAAAGATGCCGGCGGGTTTTGTCGGGGGTGGGCGTTGACTTTTCGTGATGCGCGCACACCTTTGCGCCATGGGACATAACAACACCAACGCGCCTGTCGCCCGCTTTGCCGAAGTCACCCGCCCGAAACTGGAAGGCGGGCGGCGCTTTGTCATGCAGAGCGAGTTTCAGGCGGCGGGCGACCAGCCTACGGCGATTGCCGAACTGTCCGCAGGCGTTCTGGCGGGCGAGCGGGATCAGGTTTTGCTGGGCGCGACCGGCACCGGCAAGACCTTTACCATGGCCAAGGTGATCGAGGAAACGCAGCGCCCGGCGATCATTCTGGCCCCGAACAAGACGCTGGCGGCGCAATTATATGGCGAATTCAAGGGGTTTTTCCCCGATAACGCCGTGGAGTATTTCGTCAGCTATTATGACTATTACCAGCCCGAAGCCTATGTGGCGCGGTCGGACACCTATATCGAGAAGGAATCGCAGATCAACGAGGCCATCGACCGGATGCGCCATTCCGCGACGCGCGCCTTGCTGGAACGCGATGATGTCATCATCGTGGCCTCGGTGTCGTGCATCTACGGTATCGGCTCGGTCGAGACCTATTCGGCGATGACGCAGGATATGGTCGTCGGGCAGTCCTATGATGTGCGCGAGTTCATCGGGCAGTTGGTGGCGCAGCAATACCGGCGGCTGGATGCCAGTTTTCAGCGCGGCGGGTTTCGGGTGCGCGGCGATGTGATCGAGGTCTGGCCCGCCCACCTCGAAGATCGCGCGTGGCGGTTCGATTTCTTTGGCAATGAGCTGGAAGGGATCGTCGAGTTCGACCCGCTGACCGGGCAAAAGACCGACACCTTTCGGCAGATCAGGATTTACGCCAACAGCCACTATGTAACGCCGCGCCCGACCTTGCAGCAGGCGATCAAGGGGATTCGCGCCGAACTGGTCAAGCGGCTGGAACAGTTCAATGCCGAGGGCAAGCTGTTAGAGGCGCAGCGGCTGGAACAGCGCACCAACTTTGACCTCGAAATGCTGGAGGCCACCGGCGTTTGCAACGGGATCGAGAACTACAGCCGCTATCTGACCGGGCGTGCGCCGGGTGAGCCGCCGCCGACCCTGTTCGAGTTCATCCCCGACAATGCCATCGTGTTTGCCGATGAATCGCATGTTTCCGTGCCTCAGATCGGCGGCATGTATCGGGGCGACTATCGCCGCAAGGCCACGCTGGCCGAACATGGTTTCCGCCTGCCGTCCTGCATGGACAACCGCCCGCTGAAGTTCGAGGAATGGGACGCCATGCGCTCGCAGTCGGTGTTCGTATCGGCCACGCCGCAGCGGTGGGAACTGGATCAGACCGGCGGGGTTTTCACCGAACAGGTGATCCGCCCCACCGGCCTGCTGGACCCGGTGATCGAAATCCGCCCGGTCGAAATGCAGGTGGATGATCTGCTGGACGAGGTGCGCAAGGTTTCGGCCGCCGGGATGCGCACGCTGGTCACGACCCTGACCAAGCGCATGGCCGAGGATCTGACCGAATATCTGCACGAACAGGGCATCCGCGTGCGCTATATGCACAGCGACATCGACACGATCGAGCGCATTGAAATCCTGCGCGATCTGCGATTGGGGGCCTTTGACGTGCTGATCGGCATCAACCTGCTGCGCGAGGGGCTGGATATTCCCGAATGCGGGCTGGTGGCCATTCTGGATGCCGATAAAGAGGGGTTTCTGCGGTCGGAAACCAGTCTGATCCAGACGATTGGCCGGGCGGCGCGGAATGCCGATGGCCGGGTTATCATGTATGCCGACAAGATCACCGGCAGCATGGAACGCGCCCTGGCCGAGACCGAGCGTCGGCGGGCCAAGCAGATGGCCTATAATCAGGAACACGGCATCACGCCGCAGACGGTGCGCAAGAATGTCGATGACGTGCTGGCGGGGCTGTGGCAGGGCGATACCGATCAGTCGCGGGTGACGGCCAAGGTGGACAGGCCCATGGTCGGCGCCAACCTTGCCGCGCATCTGGATGCGCTGCGCGGGCAGATGCGCAAGGCGGCAGAGAATCTGGAATTCGAAGAGGCCGCCCGGCTGCGCGATGAGGTCAAGCGGCTGGAGGCCGTCGAACTGGCGGTTTCCGATGACCCGCTGGCGCGCCAGTCCGCCATCGAGCAAGCAGCCGAAGATGCCGTCCGTGCCGGTGGTCGCAGCAGTGCAGGGCGCGCCGGGCAGCGCGGCGGGAACAAGCGGTCAAAGCGGCGCGGATAAGGGAAATCTGGCCGCAGATCATTCCTGATGTGAAAGGTTTCACATGGGGTTCATCGGCGATGTGGGGCTGGTTCTGCCGATCCGGCGGTGGCGGCAGGAACTGGTGTGCAACGTGGTTTTCGCGTGGCTGCGCCTTGGCGGCGGGGTCGCAGGCGGGCTGTTGCGGCCATGGCCGCCGACCGATCCATGAACGGGGCAGCGGCTGCGGTGCTGCCTCGGGCAATCTGCCCCCTGCTGATGCCGGTCTGATGCGCCTCAGCGGCACTCGGCGCGGCCGATCCAGCCTTTGTCATCGACAAAGACGACCAGACGGCCCGGCCTGTAATCTGTCGGGGCATTCTGGCCCGGCGACACGATGACCATGCGCTGGCCGGTGCCTGCAAAGACTTCGCCGACATTCATGCCGGTGACGGCGGGCGGCGCGCCGGTGTTGCAGGTGTCGGCTGACAGGGTGATGCGCGGCGGCCCCGAGGGGGCGGCGCAAGCGCCAGCGATCATGACAAGGGGCAGGGCGCGCAAGGCCGGGTGCATTGGGTTTCCTTTATCCTGGGGGCAGGGCGGGCAAAGGCTGCCCGCCCCGGTTCAGATCATCATCAGCCGCATGTCACGGCGGTCAGCACGCCCCGGCGGTCGTATTCAAAGTTCAGCCGGGTCGGCACGTTGTCCATCGTCACCGGATCGCCCGAGCGATAATGCCGGAACTCGGTCCCCGCAGGCAGGCTGACGGCAGGCGACCGCTGGCCGACGAAGGCCTGATAGGCGGCGGCATTGCAGGTGTCGCCCGCAGGCGTAACGGTAACGGGAACCACCACCGGCTCGACCGGCTGGACCACGGTGCAGGCGGCCAGCAGGGCAGGGGCAGCGATGAGGGGCAGCAGCTTGGCGGTCTTCATGTCTTACTCCCTTTCAGATGTTTCACAGCGGCCTAACGCGCAAACCGCGTCAGAGTTCAATTTTCCACCGCAGCAAATACGCCGCAGCCGATCCGGTCGCCCGCATTACCGGCAGGCTGGCCGCTGTAATCATCCGCCTGCGCATGGATGACAAAGGCGGCCCCGTCGGCATCGGTCAGCATCTCGGTGGTGATGCCGGGGGCGAACAGCTCCAGCCGGACCTCGCCACTGTCGGGGACATGGATGTTGGGCAGATCGCCGGGATGCGGGCCTGCCTCGGCCATGATGCCGTGGTCATGGCCATTGGCCAGATGCCCGCCGGCGGATTGGAAATCGGGGCCGTCGCAGGCGCCGGTTTCATGGATGTGGATCGCGCGGATGCCCGGCTCCAGCCCTTTCAGAAAGACGGTCAGCAGCATGGTGCCAGACGGGGTGGGCGCGGCGGTGACGCTGCCCATATCGGTGCCGTCAGCCGATGCGACCTGCGCCACCAGACCTTGCGGTTCTGACGGGGTATCCGACTGGGCAAGGGCGGGGGTGGCCAGCAGCAGGGCAGCGGGGATGGCAAGGAATGTGCGTTTCATGGTCTCCTCGGGGTTCGGCTGTGGGTTGTGCCAAGGCAACGACTGGCGCGGCAAATTGTTCCGGGGGCTTGATCCGCGTGCCCGCTTTGGCGATAAACTGCGGGTCCGCAAGCCAAGGGAATATCGCCATGCGCGTTCGCATCTATCAGCCCGCCCGCAATGCCATGCAATCGGGCACTGCCCGCACCAAAGGGTGGGTGCTGGAATTTCCCCATGCCGATGCGCGCGACATCGACCCGCTGATGGGCTGGACCAGCAGCGACGATACCCAAAGCCAGGTGCGGCTGAAATTCGAAACCCGCAAGCAGGCCGAAGATTATGCCCGCGAACACGGGCTGGATTATGTTGTGCGCAATTCGCATCCGCGCGCGGCCAATGTGCGCCCGCGCGGCTATGGCGAAAACTTCGCCACCGACCGGCGCGCGCCTTGGACGCACTGACGATCACGCGCGAGGACCCTTTGGCCGGGGATCTGGCGCTGCTGTTCGACCGGCATCATCTGGCCTGCACGGCAGACACGCCGCCCGAATCGAATCACATGCTGGATCGTGGTGAACTGGTTGCGCCGGACATCGCCTTTTATGTGCTGCGCGATGCCGGGCAGCCGCTGGGCATGGGCGCGATCAAGCGGATCGCCCCCACCCATGGCGAGATCAAATCCATGCACATTCTGGCCGAGGCGCGCGGGCGCGGCCTGTCGCATCGCCTGCTGGCCCATCTGATGGATCAGGCGCGCGCCGCCGGTCTGCTGCGCCTGTCGCTGGAAACCGGGGTGCAGCCCACCTTTGACGCGGCGCGGGTGCTGTATGCGCGGGCCGGTTTTCAGGAATGTGATCCCTTTGGCGATTACCGGGCCGACCCGAACAGCGTATTCATGACGCGGGCGCTGTGACCGATGCAGCAGCTTGCCAGAAGGACGCAACACATGACCGCACGCTTTTTCCTTGCTGTCGCCTTGTTGGGCGCGGCCCCCGCGCTGGCGCAACAACAGACCAACCGGCCCGAGGACGGGGCGTTTATATCGCAGGTCACGTTCACATGCGAACGCGGGGTGCAGGTGCCGGTGGCCTATGTGACGGTGCCGACAGGCGAATCCTTTGCCGTTGCCCATATCGACGGCCAGCAGATCGCCATGATTCAGGTCGTGTCGGGGTCAGGCACCCGCTATCGCTCGGTCGATGAGGCGCGCCCGTATGAACTGCACGCCAAAGGCAGCGACGGGATGTTCTTTTACGGCCCTGACGGCGATGCGGCTGATCTGCTGTCGGATTGCACCGTAAGCGACACTTGATCCCGCCCCGCGCTTGGCGCAAAAGCGGCACAGCGGTCCCGTAGCTCAACTGGATAGAGCAGCCGACTTCTAATCGGCAGGTTGAGGGTTCGATTCCTTCCGGGATCGCCATATTCCATTATTAATCAAAGGCTTGCCGGGGCGCTTGCAGCCTGCATTAACCAACGAAAAAGGCCGGGCATGTGGCCCGGCCTTTTGGTCTGTATGGGGCGGCGATTATTCGCGGTTGCCCATGAATTGCAGCAGGAACATGAACAGGTTCAGGAAATCCAGATACAGTTTCAGCGCACCCATGATCGCGGTCTTGCCTACGAATTCATCGCCGCTGTCGCGCATTTGCAGATAGGTGTTTTTGATGTTCTGGGTGTCATAGGCGGTCAGACCGGCAAAGATCAGCACGCCCAAAATCGAGATGGCGAACTGCATCCCCGACGATTGCAGGAAGATGTTCACGATCGAGGCGACGATCAGGCCGATCACGCCCATAATCAGGAAGCTGCCCCAGCCCGAGATGTCTTTCTTGGTGGTATAGCCCCACAGCGACAGGCCGGCAAAGGCGATGGCCGTCACAAGGAAGGTCTGCACGATGGACGTGCCGGTGAACACCAGAAAGATCGAGCTGATCGACACGCCCATGATGGCGGCGAAGGCATAGAACAGCACGGTTGCGCCCTGAACCGACAGCCGGTTCAGCGCCGCGCCAAAGGCAAAGACCATAATCAGCGGCGCGAACATCACCAGCCATTTCAGCGGGCTGGTATACAGCGCGACACCCAGCGGCGACAGCGTGCCGTTGGCCGACACCGCAGCCTGCGAAATGCCATAGGCGGCCACTGCGGTCACGCCCATGCCCACCGACATCAGCCCATAGACGCGGTTCATGTAGGAACGCAGGCCCTCGTCGATTGCGGCCTGTTGTGCCACACCGCTCTGGGCCGTGCGGAAGGTGTTGTATTCTGCCATATGACTCTCCCGTAAATCCGTATCGGCGTAGGGGGATGCCCCCGTTCGTTGCAAGGCAATATTGTCCGGCCGGGCCATTTTTTCAATGCCGTAACTGCGTAAAATGCCGCATCTCACAGGGTAATGACCACCTTTCCGGTCGAGGCGCGGTCGCGCAGCCGGGCAAAGCCGTCGGCCACGCGGTCAAGGGGCAGGGTTTCCTGCGTCAGCGGCGGCAGGCGTCCGTCGGCGGCCATGGCGAACAGCTCGGTCAGGCTGGCGCGCAGGGCGGTGCTGTCCAGCTTGCGATAGCCGCCCCAGTAAAAGCCGTGGATGGCGATGTTCTTGACCAGCGCGTGGTTCAGCGGCAGGGCAGGCGGCCTGCCCCCGGCAAAGCCGATGACCAGATGCCGCCCGCCCGGACGCAGCGCGCCAAAGGCCGCCAGCCCCGGCGCATCGCCGACCGGATCATAGACGACATCGACCCCGCCCAGATCGCGCAGCGCCTGTTTCAGATCACCGGTGCTGCTGCTGTCGATAACCTCATGCGCACCGGCGGCGCGCACCGCCGCCAGCCGGTCGGCACCACGGGCGATGCCGATGACCCGCGCGCCCATGGCCGCGCCGATCTGCACCGCCGTCAGCCCCACACCACCTGCCGCGCCCAGAACCGCCAGCGTTTCGCCCGCCCGCAGGTCGCCGCGCAGGGTCAGGGCCAGATGGCTGGTGCCATAGGCGATCTGGAACCCGGCGGCCTGCTCATCGCTGACCGCATCGGGGATCGGAACGCAGGCACTGGCCGGTGCCAGCATCTGCTGCGCCAGCGTGCCGGGAAAGTTCACCGCAACCCGCATCCCCGGCGTCAGCCCGCTGTCACCCGGCGCGCTGATGACCACGCCCGCGCCCTCCAGCCCCGGCGTAAAGGGGAACGGCTCGGCTTCCTGATAGCGGCCCTGCGCCTTGAGAAGATCGGCAAAGTTGAGCGCGGCGGCTTTCATCTGCACCAGAACGTCACCGGGACCGGGAACCGGGGCGGCAATCGCAATCAGGCGTGGAGCGGCGCCCTGTGATTCTATCTCGGCTGCCTTGAGCATGGTTTATTTCCTGCCTTTGTTTCCAGACGGATAGTAACGGACCGGCCGATCCGCTGCAAATTTGCATGATGTGCAGTAAATGACCTGTCTTTTTGGTCAGGATGGGGCTTATTAACCATATTGGCGCTCGAAAATTGCAATTTGCTGGGGTAGGCCGATTATAGATTGAATAAGGGGTTGTCATGAAACACGGTGTCGATGTTCATGTTGGTAAGCGTATCCGTCATCGTCGGTGGATGATCGGGATGACACAACAACAGCTGGCCGAAAAGGTTGGCATCAAGTTCCAGCAGATTCAAAAGTATGAAACCGGGATGAACCGCGTTTCTGCCTCGCGTTTGTGGGATATTTCTCGGGCGGTTGACGTGCCGGTCAGCTTTTTCTTCGACGGCCTGAACGAAGGCCAGATCATGGAGCAGATCGAAGGCGACATCATCGCCGACAAAGAGGCGCTGCAACTGGTCCGGGCCTATTACGCCATGCCCGCCGCGCAGCGTCGGCAGATTTTCGAACTGGCGCGGGTGCTGTCTGACGCCGCCTGAGGGGGCGTTAATCAAATACCGCTTTACTCTCCTTAAGCGAGTAAATGCACATAATGCAGAGTGGGCGGCAGATCCACCTGTCAAAAAACACACGGGGAGGAGGGGCGCGGATCGAACCGCGCCCCTTTCCCTTTGTCCCTCATGCTGGCACAAGGTTGCCAAATCCACGCGGGCGTCCCTGTGCCCGGCGCAGACTTTGGGATACAGCCATGCCACAGCACGATCACCGCGCCATCATCGACACGGCCCATGCGCTGGCCGATCAGGCGGCCCAGGCCATCCTGCCCTTGTTCCGCAGCCCGCTGACGGCGGAAAACAAGCTGGCGGGCGGGTTTGATCCGGTAACGGCGGCGGATCGCGCCTCGGAACAGGCGATGCGGGCCATCCTGGCCGAGCGCCGCCCCGATGATGCGATTCTGGGCGAAGAATTCGGTGCCCAACCCGGCCGGTCGGGGCTGACATGGGTGCTGGACCCTATCGACGGCACCCGCGCCTTTATCTGCGGTGCGCCGACATGGGGCGTGCTGATCGGGCTGCGCGATGAAACCGGCCCGCTCTATGGGGTGATCGACCAGCCCTATACCGGCGAACGGTTCGAGGGCGGCCTTGGTCTGGCGCGCATGACGGGTCCGCGTGGCGAAACCGCGCTGGCGGTGCGTCAGACAACCGATCTGGCGCAGGCGACGCTGATGTCCACCTACCCCGAGGTCGGCAGCCCCGCCGAAGCCGCCGCCTTTCACCGCGTGGCCGGGCAGGTGCGGCTGACCCGCTATGGCATGGATTGCTATGCCTATGCGCTGCTGGCGCTGGGGCATGTCGATCTGGTGATCGAGGCCGGTTTGCAGGCTTATGACGTGGTGGCGCCGATTGCCGTGGTGCGCGCGGCGGGCGGGATCGTGACCGACTGGCAGGGCGGCGACCCGTCCGGCGGCGGGCAGATCATCGCCGCCGCGACGCCCGAACTGCATCGCGCGGCGCTGGCGCTGCTGAACCAAACGGCCTGACAGGGGGCGCCGATGACCGACGACAGCCGCAAGCACGACGATGACACCGCCGCGCCGATCCTGACCGAACCGGCCGAACCTGCTGCGCCCGCCGAACTGGACGATGACGACGATTTCCTGCCCCGGCGCGAATTGCTGGCCCAGATCAATCAGGCCATCGTCGATCAGGACGCCGCCCGGCTGGAAGAACTGCTGGAACCGATGCACGGCGCCGACATCGCCGACATCATCGAGCGGCTGACCCCGGCGCAGCGCCGCGTCTTTCTGGACCTCTATTCGATCGAGATCGACGGCGAGATCCTGTCCGAAATCGACGAGGCCGTGCGCGATCAGGTCATCGACGCGCTGCCCCCCGAGGTGCTGGCCGAGGCCGTGCGCGAGATGGACAGCGACGATGTTGTCGATCTGGTCGAGGACATGGACGAAGGCGAGCGGCAGGAAATTCTTGCCGCGCTGGACGAATCCGACCGGGCGGCGGTGCAGCAGTCGCTGACCTATCCCGAATATTCCGCCGGTCGTCTGATGCAGTCCGAGGTGGTGACAGGGCCGGAGCACTGGACAGCGGGCGAGGCCATCGACTATCTGCGCCGGCACGAAGACGACCTGCCCGAACAGTTCTATCACATCATTCTGGTGGACCCGCGCCACCAGCCCATCGGTTATGTGACGCTGGGCCGGCTGCTGTCCAGCGGGCGCGACGTGCCGCTGCGCGATCTGGCCGAGGACAGTTTCCGCACCATCAGCGCCACCGCCGACGAAAGCGATGTGGCCTATGTGTTCAACCAGTATCACCTGATTTCCGCCCCGGTCGTGGATGACGCCGACCGGCTGGTGGGGGTTATCACCATCGACGACGCCATGTCGGTTCTGGACGAAGAACACGAGGAAGATATCCTGCGTCTGGCAGGGGTTGGCGACGAAAGCTCGATTTCGGATACGGTGCTGGAAACCGTGCGCCAGCGGGTGCCGTGGCTGGGCGCGAATATCTTTACCGCGCTGCTGGCCGCCGCCGTTATCGCTCTGTTCGAGGATTCGATTGCCCGTATCGTGGCGCTGGCGGTGCTGATGCCCATCGTCACCTCGATTGGCGGTAATGCGGGCACACAGACGCTGACGGTCGTGGTGCGCGGCCTTGCCACCAAAAGCCTGACCGCCGCCAATATGTGGCGCATCGTCATGCGCGAGGCGACCGTGGGCGTGGTCAACGGCGCGACCTTTGGGGCCATTATCGCGGCGGTGGCGTGGATCTGGTTCCGCGATCCGGCGCTGGCCGGGGTGATCGGCGCGGCGATGATTATCAACCTGACGGTCGCGGCGGTGGGGGGCATTCTGGTGCCGCTGGCGCTGGACAAGCTGGGGGCGGACCCGGCGCTGGCCTCGCCCACCTTCGTCACCACGCTGACGGATGTGATCGGCTTTTTTGCGTTTCTGGGGCTGGCGACGGTGGTTTTGCTGTGACCGACAAGGCGGCATTACGGGCGGCGGCGCTGGCTGCGCGGGCCGAACAGGGCGGCGATGCGGCAGTGGCGGTTGCGCGGCTGCGCGCGGCGCTGGCCCCCCATGCCGGGCAGGTGCTGGCCGGATACTGGCCCATGCGGGCCGAGGCCGACCCGCTGCCTGCCATGGCCGCGCATGACGGGCCGTTGTGCCTGCCGGTGGTGCCGGGCCGCGATGTGCCGCTGATCTTCCGCGCATGGGCACCCGGTGCGGCGCTGGATGCCGGGCCGTTCGGCACTCGGCACCCGCCCGAATCAGCGCCGGTGCTGGTGCCGCAGGTGCTGATCGTGCCGCTGGCCGCTTTTGACCGGGCGGGGCAGCGGATCGGCTATGGCGGTGGTTTCTATGACCGCACGCTGGCGCAATTGCGCGCCGCCGGGCCGGTGACGGCCATCGGTTTTGCCTTTGCCTGCCAGCAGGTTGCGGCGGTGCCGGTTGGCCCGTTCGATCAGCCGCTGGACCTGATCGTGACCGACCGCGACACCATTCACCCCTGAGCCAAGGTCGCGCCGAAAATTTTTTCGGCGCAGGTGTCGCGCGCCGAACACGCCGCCCATGCGCCGGATTCTGCGGATAAACCGGGGAAAAACCCGGTGGAAAACTGGTGAATCCCTGCCCCGAACCCTGCCGGATCATTCGGGAAATCCCATTCGTTAATGATTTGTTAACGAATTGACTCGCCGCGCTGCGGCATTTGGGGGCGGCAAATCGGGGGCGCTCTGTCAACGTGAAAAGAGGTTACGAAACCGTAAAAATTTGGTTGAAAGCCGCGACGGATCACGGCAGGTAGTGGGGCACGGTCCCGGCGACACAATATCTGGTGGCACTATAAAGACCACCGACCTCGCGGCAGGATCAGATTTTGGGCTAGTCAGGACTGGTGGTTTCGGCCTTCTCCGCGCGCGTCACGCTGCGCGGTCCTGTTCCGACTGGCTGCGTAGAATCCCCCGTGGCGGGGCACGGACATGAGGGCAGGCATGAAGATCGAACGTCGTTTTACCACCGAAGCTGCGGGTGCCTATGGCGGCATCGCGTTCACCACCACGACCAGCGAAATCCGCAATCCTGACGGAAAGATCGTGTTCCGCAACGATCAGGTCGAGGTGCCCAAAGGGTGGTCGCAGGTCGCCAGCGACGTGATCGCGCAGAAATACTTCCGCAAGGCGGGCGTGCCTGCCGTGCTGAAACGGGTGCGTGAAAAGGACGTGCCGGAATTCCTGTGGCGCGCCGTCCCCGACGAGGCCGCGCTGGCCGAACTGCCCGAAGATCAGCGTTTCGGCGGCGAAACCAGTGCCCGTCAGGTGTTCGACCGGATGGCCGGTGCCTGGGCCTATTGGGGCTGGAAGGGCGGCTATTTCAGCACTGAATCCGATGCCCGCGCCTATTACGACGAGATGCGGCACATGCTGGCCCGTCAGATGGCCGCGCCGAACAGCCCGCAATGGTTCAACACCGGCCTGCACTGGGCCTATGGGATCAACGGGCCGTCGCAGGGCCATTTCTATGTCGATTACAAGACCGGCAAGCTGGTCAAATCCGACAGCGCCTATGAGCACCCGCAGCCGCACGCCTGCTTTATCCAGTCCGTCGCTGACGATCTGGTGAACGAAGGCGGCATCATGGATCTGTGGGTCCGCGAGGCGCGCCTGTTCAAATATGGCAGCGGCACCGGCACCAACTTTTCCAGCCTGCGCGGCGAGGGCGAAAGCCTGTCGGGTGGTGGCAAATCCAGCGGCCTGATGGGTTTCCTCAAGATCGGCGACCGCGCGGCGGGCGCGATCAAATCGGGCGGCACCACGCGCCGGGCGGCGAAAATGGTGATCTGCGACATGGATCACCCCGATATCGAACAGTTCATCAACTGGAAGGTGATCGAGGAACAAAAGGTCGCCTCGCTGGTGGCTGGTTCCAAGGCGCATGAAGCGCATCTGAACGAAATCTTCGCCGCGATCCGTGCATGGGATGGCGCCATCGAAGGCGCCACCGACCCGGCGCAGAACGAGGCGCTGAAAGCCGCGATCCGCGCCGCGAAAAAGGCGATGATCCCGGAAACCTATGTCAACCGCGTGCTGCAATACGCGCGGCAGGGCTTTGATTCGATTGAATTCCCGACCTATGACACCGATTGGGATTCCGAGGCCTATATCAGCGTATCGGGCCAGAACTCGAACAACTCGGTCCGGGTGACGGATGCCTTCCTGCGTGCCGTGCGCGAGGATCAGCCGTGGGAGCTGTTGCGCCGCACCGACGGCAAGGTCGCCAAGACCGTTTCCGCACGCGAGTTGTGGGATCAGGTCGGCCATGCCGCATGGGCCTGCGCCGATCCCGGCATCCAGTTCCACGATACGGTGAACGCCTGGCATACCTGCCCCGAGGACGGCGCGATCCGCGGGTCGAACCCGTGCAGCGAATACATGTTCCTTGACGACACGGCCTGCAACCTTGCGTCGATGAACCTGCTGACCTTCTGGGCCGATGGCCGGCTCGACGCTGATGCCTATATCCACGCCACCCGGCTGTGGACGGTGACGCTGGAAATCAGCGTGCTGATGGCGCAGTTCCCGTCCAGGGAAATCGCGCAGCGGTCCTATGATTATCGCACGCTGGGTCTGGGCTATGCGAATATCGGCGGTCTGCTGATGAACATGGGCCTTGGCTATGACAGCGATCAGGGCCGCGCGCTGTGCGGGGCGCTGACCGCGATCATGACCGGCGTATCCTATGCCACCAGCGCCGAAATGGCGGGCGAGCTTGGCCCGTTCCCCGGCTATGCCCGCAACGCCGATCACATGCTGCGGGTGATCCGCAACCACCGCGCGGCGGCGCATGGCAGCGGCGATTATCAGGACGTCAACGTCGCCCCGGTGGCGCTGGACGCGGCGAACTGCCCGGATCAGCGGCTGGTCGATCTGGCCCGCAGCGCATGGGACGACGCGCTGACCTTGGGTCAGGCGCACGGCTATCGCAACGCGCAGGCAACCGTGATCGCGCCGACCGGCACCATCGGTCTGGTGATGGATTGCGACACCACCGGCATCGAACCCGACTTTGCGCTGGTGAAATTCAAAAAGCTGGCGGGCGGCGGTTACTTCAAGATCATCAACCAGTCGGTTCCGGCGGCGCTGACTGCGCTTGGCTATGGCTCGGCCCAGATCGAGGAAATCATCGCCTATGCGGTCGGCCACGGCAGCATCGGCAATTGCCCCGGCATCAACCACACCGCGCTGGCTGGCCACGGCTTTGGCCCGGCCGAGATCGAAAAGGTCGAAGCGGCACTGGCCTCGGCCTTTGACATCCGCTTCGTGTTCAACCAGTGGACGCTGGGCGAAGATTTCTGCAAAGGCACGCTGGGCATCCCGGCTGACAAGCTGGCCGATCCCGGCTTTGACCTGCTGCGCCATCTTGGTTTCAGCAAGGCGCAGATCGACGCCGCCAACGACCATGTGTGCGGCACCATGACGCTGGAGGGCGCGCCCTTCCTGAAACCCGAACATTACGCGGTGTTCGACTGCGCCAACCCCTGCGGCAAGCGCGGCACCCGCTATCTGTCGGTGGACAGCCATATCCGCATGATGGCGGCGGCACAGTCGTTTATCTCGGGCGCGATTTCCAAGACGATCAACATGCCCAACGACGCGACCATTGCTGACGCTCTGGCGGCTTATGAACTGTCGTGGTCGCTGGGGATCAAGGCGAACGCTCTGTATCGCGACGGGTCGAAACTGTCGCAACCGCTGGCCGCCGCGCTGGTCGAGGACGACGACGAAGCCGCCGAGATTCTGGAAACCGGCAGCCCGCAGGAAAAGGCGGCGGTGATCGCGGAAAAGGTGGTCGAAAAGATCATCGTCAAGGAAATGGTCCGCAGCCACCGCGAAAAGCTGCCCGCGCGCCGCAAGGGCTATACGCAAAAGGCCGTTGTCGGTGGCCACAAGGTCTATCTGCGCACCGGCGAATACGACAGCGGCAGCCTTGGCGAGATTTTCATCGACATGCACAAGGAAGGGGCCGGCTTTCGCGCGATGATGAACAACTTTGCCATCGCTGTCTCGGTCGGTCTGCAATACGGCGTTCCGCTGGAAGAATTTGTCGATGCCTTCACCTTCACCCGGTTCGAACCGGCGGGCATGGTGCAGGGGAACGACAGCATCAAGAACGCCACGTCCATTCTGGACTATGTGTTCCGCGAACTGGCCGTATCCTATCTGGACCGCACCGATCTGGCGCATGTAAAGCCGAACGGCACCAGCTTTGACGATCTGGGCGGCGGCGAGCAAGAGGGCCAGAATAACGTCGCCCCGGTCAGCGAGAATGCCGAGTTGAAATCGCTGACCATGCTGAAACAGATCAGCTCGGCCGGCTATCTGCGCAAGCGGTTGCCGCAAGAACTGATGGTGCTGCAAGGCGGTGCCTCGCAGATGGCGATTGCGGTGGGCATGGCCGAGGATGCGGCGGTCTTTCAGGCGGCGGCCAGCGTGACCAGCACCGCAACCAGCATGGATGCCCGCACCAAGGCGCGGATGCAGGGATACGAAGGCGATCCCTGCGGCGAATGCGGCAACTATACGCTGGTGCGCAACGGCACCTGTATGAAGTGCAACACCTGCGGCGGCACCTCTGGGTGCAGCTGATCCAGATCGGGGCCGGTCTTGCGCTGGCCCCACCTTGTTTGTCAGGCCGGCTGCGCGGTCCCCATGTTCCGGCCGCGCCCTATCCGAGCAGCAGCCAGCGCCCCGGCAGAAGGCGCGCCTGACATCAGCCCCCCGTGCGTGGCAGCGTGCGGGGGGCATTTTCTTGTGCCGGGTTGGGTGAAGGTCGTTGCGGCAGCGCGTAATTCAGTTTCCTGGCGCTGGGGCAGATGTGGTGTTGGCATGATGGTTTAATCAACGATCATGGGCAGGGGCACAGCTTTGGAAACCTCCACGCTGGATCATATGGTGATTGACGCGGTTCCGTTGGTGGCGGTCGGGAAACCAGCAGCCATGGGCACCAAGGCCTCGGTCGCCTGCCTGTTCCGATGAGGGCGGGATTGCCCAGAATGGCGACCGTGCCTGAATTGATCTCGGAGATCAGGACTTTACGGATGCAGGCGGCGAAGGCCGGACCGGCCTTCGCCCCTTTGATGCACCACGGGGCGATCAGCGCGTCATGGGGCAGACCCGCGATCAGCGTTTGCGTTCCCCATCTGCCGAACGCTGTATCCATCTTCAGGCGCGTGCCGCGTGGGGTACGGCCCGGCAGGCGGATCAGGTTGGTTATCATCGCCGTTTCATAAGGAAAAACAACGTATTCCGGGTTATTGGCGATGGCGGGCAGCCGGTGTTCGAACCAATCTGCGTGCTGCCGCCTTAACCGACGAATATCGCCTCGGTCGGCCCGCACGGTATCGGACGATCAGGTAGCCGAGATGATCGAGCGGAGGCTGAACACGACGCCGAAGGCGCCACCCATTGGTCGATCCGCTCGATGGTGGCGACGACGGGCCTGTCGCACAGCACGATCCGCCGGATCTGGACTGCCTTCAGCCTGCAACTGCATCGCAGCGAGACCTGCAAGCTGTCCACTGATCCGCAGTTCGTCGACAAGGTGCAGGATATTGTCGGCCTTTACATGGCCCCGCCTGACCGGGCCATCATGTTGTGCGTGGACGAACAATCTCGGATACAGGGGCGGTGATCGGCAAATGCGACAAGCGCCATCGGGCGACCGGGTTCCTGAAGCGGAGTGACGCAGCGGTGCCGCGAAGAAAGGGCGTGCATCTGGTGATGGCAACTACGCCACGCACAAGCCCCCGAAGATCAAGGCCTGTCTGGCACGCCGGTTCGCGGAACCGACCCGCAAGCAACTGCAACGGAGTCCACCGCTCCGCCGCCCTGGAGGCTGACATCATCGCCTTCATCGACGCGCACAACCAAAACCCCAAGCCCTGCCGATGGGACAAATCCGCCGACGAAATCCTCGCGTCGGTCAAACGCTTCTGCCCGAAACACAGCAGAACCTGTGTCGAGAACTACAGTTCCGTGGGAACAGGCGGCCCGTCAGAGGTTATCCACGCAATGGCACGAGGGCGCCGAACCGGGCGATGACCTGGCTTGCGACGGCATGGCCTTCCCGCAACGCGTCATCGCAGCCCTGTCCGGTCAGCCGACCCGCCAGATAGGCGCCGTTGAAACTGTCGCCCGCGCCGGTGGTATCGACGGGCTTCAGCATCTCTACCTCGACTTCTCGATAATCGTCCCCGGCAAGGTATCCCATCGTGCCTCCGCCGTTCTTGACGACGATCTCTTCTGCCCCGGCGGCCTGCCAGCGCGCGGCGCAGGCCAGAAGTGAGTCGTCACCGAACCAGTTGGCATCATCCTCGAAACTGGGCATCAGGATCCGCGCGCCTTTGGCGGCGGCGGTCAGCCAATGCCGCATCGCCTCGGGGTTTTCCCACAGATTCGGGCGCAGATTGGGGTCGAAGGCGGTCAGCTTGCCTTGTGCGCGGGCGTGAGCCAGACGCGAGAGCAACGCCTCGCGCCCAGCGTCCGGCAGAATGGCGAGCGTGATACCCGAGAGATAGATCCCATCCGCAGCGGCAAAGGCCGCGTCCAGATGGGCGTGGTCTTCGGCCAGCAGACGGGCGGCTGATTGGCCGCGCCAATAGGCGAAGCTGCGCTCTCCGTCCTGTAGCTCAATGGCATAGAGGCCTACAGAGCGGATGGGATCCCGCGTGATAAAGCTGGTGCCGATACGGGCTTTTGTCAGGAACTCCATCATCCGGGCCGAAAAGGGGTCCGCGCCCAAGCGGCTCAGATATTCGACCTGCCAGTCGGGTGGCAGGCAGGCGCGGGCATACCAGGCAGTGTTCAGCGTGTCGCCCGCATAGCCAAGACGCCAGAGGTCGTTCTCTCCGGCTCCGGCGCGAGAGAGTTCTACCATGGCTTCGCCGATGGAGAGGAAGCGACTCATGCCTGCACCTCTCTATGGATAGCTTCGGCCATGCCATGGGAAATCATGACGGACAGGATTTCGGCGGTCAGCCGGCGCCATTCTGTGGCGTCGCGCAGCGGTTCAGGCACGAATCCGGGCAAGCTCAGAAGGGCCTGGCTGATCGCCGCGCCCTCGGACGGGAGCGGAGACAGAGCGGCCCGGATTTCTGCTTCGCGCGGGTCGCGCAGCGCGTAGGGCTGGCCCTCATCGGTCTCGCCCATGGTGTAGCGCATCCAGGCGGCGGCGGCGAAGGCGAAGGGGCGGAGATCCTGCCCCTGTTCCAGTGCCACGAGGGCGGGCTGGAAGATGCGCTGCGGCAGTTTCTCGGTTCCGTCCATCGCGATCTGGAAGGTTTCATGCGCGATGGCGGGGTTGCGGAAGCGGTCCTGAAGGGCCTTGGCATAGGCGGTAAGATCAATGTCCGGCAAGGGGGGCAGGGTCTGTGCCGCCGCCATGTGGTGGCGCGCGACAAGTGTTTCCAGCTCGGGATTTGCCATGACGTCGCGCACATATTTGCAGCCCGAGAGGAAGCCTGCATAGGCCAGCATCGAATGGCTGCCATTCAGCATGGTCAGCTTCATCCGCTCATAGGGTGCCACGTCGGTGACGAACAGCGCCCCCGCCGCCTCCCAGGCGGGGCGGCCTGTAGGGAAGTGATCCTCGATCACCCATTGCAGGAAGGGCTCGGTTTCTACCGCAGCAAGGTCGGTGCAACCGGTCTGGTGCTGCGCTTCGGCCAGGGTTTCCGGCGTGGCGGCGGGGGTGATGCGGTCCACCATCGAGGAGGGGAAGGCGACATTGGCCGCGATCCACTCGGCCAAAGCGGGGTCGATCTGGCGGGCGAAGCCAGTAACGCCATTGCGCAAAAGCGTGCCGTTCTCGGGCAAGTTGTCGCAGCAGAGGACGGTGAAGGGGCTGGTGCCTGCTTCTCGCCGCAGTTGCAGGGCCCTGGTCAGCAGGCCCAAGACGCCCGAGGGATGCGCCGGGTCGGCCAGATCACCGGCGACGGCGGGGTGGTGGGGATCGGCGTCTTGGGTGCTGCGATCAATGCCATAGCCTTTTTCAGTGACTGTCAGGGTAACAATCCGCACCTTGGGGTCCACCATCGCGATCAGAGTGGCGGCAGGATCGGCGGCGATCACGTCCTGAATGGCGGCCACAACACGCGCCGAGGTGCCAGCGGCCCCCCGTTCGATCAGTGTATAAAGCCCATGTTGCGGGTTCATCGCTTGCGCCACGTCCTTCGAGCGCAAGCTGACTCCGGTGATCCGCCAGTCGCCGCCCTGCGCGGCCAGGGCGTCATCCGTCATCACCGCTTGATGTGCGCGGTGGAAGGCACCGATACCGAGATGCACGATACCCCGGCCATGCACCGCCGGATCATAGCCGGGCATCCGGGCCGGACCACTGATATCCGCCAATGACGCGAGGCGCCTCATCGCAGACCCTCCGCCGGATGGTTCAGGGTGGTCATGATGCCGCGCAGCTCGGCCAGTCCTTTCAGGCGACCGATGGTCGGGTAGCCGGGCTGCGCCTTGCGCCCCAGGTCGTCGATGATGTCCTGGCCGTGATCAGGGCGGAAGGGGATCGAGGCATCGTCCCGCCCCTCGGCCTTGCGCTTGCGCTCTTGTCGCAGGACGGCGGCGATCAGGGCGACCATGTCGGTCCCGCCGCCCAGATGCTCGGCCTCGTGGAAACTGCCCGTGATGTCGGTGCTTTCGCGCAGGACGTTGCGCAGATGCAGGAAATGCACCCGGTCGCCCAGCCGGTCCATCATCCCCGGCAGGTCATTGTCGGGCCGCGCGCCCAAGGAACCGGCGCAAAGGGTGACGCCATTGGCTTGCAGGTCCACGGCGTCCAGAACGGCACGGTAATCCGCCTCGACCGACATGACGCGGGGCAGACCCAAAAGAGAAAAGGGCGGGTCGTCCGGGTGGCAGCAGAGGCGCATGCCGATCTCATCTGCGATAGGGGCGACCTCGGACAGGAAGTCGATCAGATGCTGGCGCAGCTGCGCGGCCGGGATGCCCGCGTATTCTGCCAGATGCTGGCGCACATCATCCAGGCTGAAGCTTTCCGCTGCCCCCGGCAGGCCGAAGACCACGTTCCTGGCCAGACCAGCTTTGCGGGCATCATCCATCGCGGCGAAGCGTCGCGCGGCTTGTTCAACCACCTCGGCTGTAAAATCTTCGGCAGCGCCAGGGCGGGCCAGGATGTGTATGTCGAAGGCCGCGAAGTCGATCAGGTCGAATCGCATGCAGGTGCCGCCGGTGGGCAGACGCCATGCCAGATCAGTGCGGGTCCAGTCCAGCACCGGCATGAAATTGTAGCACAGAACCTCGATACCCGCTTCGCGCAAGTTGCGCATCGAGGCCTTCCAATTGGCCAGATGCTCGCGCCAATTGCCCTTCTGCTTCTTGATGTCCTCGGAAATTGGCAGGCTTTCGATAACTTCCCAGGCCAGATTGGACGAGCTGCCATCCTTCATGGTGCCGATTTCGGCCTGACGGCGGGCGATCTCTTCGGGGGTCCAGACCGCCCCGGTGGGGATGTGGTGCAGTGCCGAAACGACGCCCTCGACGCCCGCCTGTAGCATGTCATCGACTGAACACAGGTCTTTCGGCCCAAACCAACGCCAAGTCTGCCGCATCGTCCAATCTCCTCCTTAACCTCTTCCGATTTGATAACATCTATCAAAGATGTTGACTAGTATGGAAGTATGGCGGATAAATCTTTATCGCAGGAGGATGGGATGGACGCGAATCTGGCGAGGGCATCGCACTTGGCGCAGGGCGCGGCTGTTGGGCCGCAGTTGCACAGGTTGCTGCGTGACCGGATCATCCGGGGCGATATACCGCCGGGTTCCCGTATTTCCGAGACCGAGATTGCGGCGGCCTATTCCGTCTCTCGCCAGCCGGTGCGCGAGGCCTTCATCAAGCTGGCCGAGGAGATTCTGGTCGAGGTTCGCCCTCAGCGCGGCACCTTCGTCAGCCTGATCTCGGTCCCCGCCGTGATTACAGCCCGCTTCATCCGCGAGGCAGTGGAGGCGGATATTGTGCGCCGGGTTGCCGAGGTGGCGGATACGGCGGCGCTGCGGATACTGGATGCTCGGATGGGCGAACAGATTGCCCTGCCGGTGAATGCCCCGGGCGAAGACTTCATGCGATTGGACGAGGAGTTTCACCGTGCCTTGGCCGAACTGGCCGGGCAGGCCGCAGTGGCCGACCGGCTGGAGGAGATGAAGATCCACATGAACCGCGTGCGCCATATCAGTGCGCGCCAGTTCTCGCGTGAACGGCTGATCGCACAGCATGCCGAGGTGGTCGAGGCGATCCGCGCCCGCGACCCGCAGCGCGCCGAGGCCGGAATGCGCACCCATCTGCGTGAGATCCTGATGGACCTGCCGGGGATCGTCGCCAGTTGCCCCGACTTTTTCGAGGGCCGCGAGGGGCTGGAGGCGATACTGTGAGCCTGGTCCCTGACATGGAGGCGCGCAGCGCTGGAGACTGGGCAGGCTGGTTCTGGGCCACTTCGTTTCCGGATTGGCTAAAGCGCGTGACCGACCCCGAAGGCGGGCTGTTCGAGGCTCTGGATGCCGATGGCGCGCCGGTTCCTGCGGGGCAGACCGTTCTTGCGCAGGCGCGCGGCCTGTTCGCCCTGTCTTATCTGGCGCTGCTGTCAGGTGATCCCGCGCTGAAGGCTGCGGCGGGGCGGCAGGTCGTGGTGCTGGATCGCTTCCGCAAGGCGCCGGGCCTCTATCGCCGGATGGTGGCCCGGGATGGGCGGCCGCCAGACGATGTGGCCCGCAGCTATGACCAGACCTTCGTTATTCTGGGCCTCTCGACCTGGAACCGGCTGGCTCCCTCGCTGACCGTGCAGGCCGAGATTGATGCCTGCTGGACAGCTCTGAAGACAACGCTGACTGACCCCGCGACCGGGCTTTTGCTAGAGGATGACAGCGTTACCGATCCCGCAGCCCCCACCGCCCCGCCAAGGGCACAAAATCCACATATGCATCTTTATGAGGCCTGTCTCCATGCCTGCGAGATGTCTGGCGATCTGCGCTGGCACGGCCGGGCGGCGGAACTGAGGGCTCGGGCGCTGAAGCACTTTTTCGACCGGGACACCGGTAGCATTGCCGAGTTCCTGACCCCGGACCTGCGCCCCCTGTCCGGCCCTGACGGTCGGCGGCGCGAGCCTGGGCATCAATGCGAATGGGCGTGGCTGTTACGGCGTGAGGTTGAACTGGGTGGCGATCCGGCCCTGCTGGCGATCGCCGGGCAGTTGGAGGCCTTTGCGGATGCCCATGGCTTTGCCACGACGGGGCCGCTGACGGGGGCGGCCTATGATGCCGTTTCAGCGCAGGGGGTAATGGAGTCGTCGCATCTTCTCTGGCCCCAGACCGAGGCGATCAAGGCCTTTGCAATGCGTCATACCGCAGGTGAGCCTGGGGCCGCAGATCGCGCGAAAAGCCTGCTGACCCGGATGTTCGACCACTGGTTTGCCGGGCGTTCCGCCTTCGTGAACCGGCTGGACGCGCAGGGCCACACCCTGTGGCCCGAGGCGCTGACCCGCTTGCAATATCATCTCGTGCTCGCGCTGACGGAGGGCGCGCGCGCGGGGCTTTGGCCGGGGATTCCCCGGCACTGACATCACCCTGAGGAGGAGAATGGGATGAAACTCAAGACATTTGGACTGGCTGCGATCCTGCTCGCGTCCACAGCGGCGGCAGCACTGGCGGAAATCCGGTTCGCGCTGTCAACTGCACAAAACGCGACCGACCCGCTGGCCATCGCCATGGAAGAAGCCGCCACCCGGATTGAAGCCCGCAGCAATGGAGAGATCCAGGTGAAGGTCTATCCGTCCTCGCAACTGGGTTCCGACAATGATGTGCTGGAGCAGATCCGCAATGGTGCTGCTATTGCGGTGCTGGTCGATGCGGGGCGCCTCGCGCCGTTCCAGAAGGAGTTGGGTATTCTGTCCGCTCCTTATCTGGTGGACGAATGGACGCAATACGCGGCCATCACCTCGTCCGAGCCCTACAAGGCCTGGGTCGAGGAACTGGCCGCATCTTCGGGCCTGCGCCTGCTGAACTACAACTGGTTCCAGGGAACCCGTCAGATGTTCACCAAAACCGCCGTTACCAAGCCCGAAGATCTGGTGGGCGTGCGCGTCCGCACCATCGACGCGGCCGGCTGGCTGGCCACCGTGAATGCCATGGGTGCGAGTGCCGTGCCAATGCCGTGGTCCGAGGTCTATTCGGCCTTGCAACTGACCGCCATCGACGGGGCCGAGGCACAGCTGACCGGGGCTTATGGCATCAAGTTGCATGAGGTGACCGGCAACCTGGCATTCACCAATCATGTGCAACTGGTGACCGGCCTGACCACCTCGGAAACCTGGTTCCAGACGCTGACGCTGGAACAGCAGGCGATCATCACCGAAGAGTTGCAGAAGGCGGGCGATTCCGCCTCGGCCGCGACGGTGGCGAAGAGCGAAGAGGTTCTGGCCGAGATGAAGGCTGCGGGCATGGTCGTGAACGAGGTCAACCCCGAGGATTTCAAGGTCCTGACCGCTGGCGTCTATGCCGAACTGGGGCTGGAAGAGGCCCGGGCCGCGTTGCGTCCCTTCATTGACGCGGCCAAGTAAGACTGGACGAAGCACTGTCAGGCGTGACGATCCTGTCACGCCTGCTCCCTCGCAGAGGGGTTGGGAGGAAATGATGCTGAAACTGTTCGACAGGCTCGAAGAGCTTGTGGCGGTGTTCCTGCTTGCGGGAACCGTGGTTGCCGTTCTGGTAGGGGCCATTGGCCGCTCTATGGGCCATCCCGTGCCCTCCGGCCCGGAAATCGCGCAGTTGTTGCTGATCTGGACCTGCATGATCGGCGCCGATCTGGTGATGAAACGCGGCGAGCATATCCGTATTTCGGCCCTGCCCGACGCGCTGACCCCAAGCGGGCGGCGCCTGCTGCACCTGATCTGTGTGACCTGCATTCTGGCCTTCCTGACCTATTGCGGCTGGCTGGGCTGGAACCTCGCCATGTCGAACTGGGCGCGCGAAATGGGGGCCTCGGGCCTGTCTTATGGCTGGGTGACGCTGGCCTTCCCGGTCGGCTGTGCGCTGATGATCGTGTCGATGATCCGGCGGATCGTCGGCCATGGCCTGCTTTTCTCCATCGAACCCGAACATCGTGACGGAGAGCAACTGCTGTGATCTCTTTCCTGCTTCTTGTCGCTGCGCTGAGCCTGATGGTCATCGGCATGCCGGTCTCTTTCGCCATCGGCGTGGCGAGCCTGGGCTATTTCCTGCTGCCCACTACCTTCATGCCGGATACGACTGCCGTGCAGCGGATCATCGCGGCCAGCCAGTCCTTCCCGTTGTTGGCCGTGCCGCTGTTCATTCTGGTGGGCCATCTGATGAACGGATCGGGTATCACGCCAAGGATGATGATTCTCGCATCTACCTGTGCGGGGTGGATGCGCGGCGGGCTGGCGCAGATCAGCCTGCTGCTGTCGGCGCTGATGGGCGGCATCTCAGGCTCTGCCGTGGCCGATGCCGCGATGCAGTCGCGCATTCTGGGCGGGCCGATGATCAAGGAGGGCTACTCCAAGGGCTTCACGGCCGCCTTGCTGTCTGTCGGTGGCCTGATTACCGCGACCATCCCGCCCAGCCTGGGGCTGATCCTTTATGGCTTTCTGGGAGAGGTCTCCATCGGCCGCCTGTTCATCGCGGGCATCGTTCCGGGCGTGCTGCTGACCATCGCCCTGATGATCGCTACCGCCTGGATCGCCGAGTCGCGCGATTACAAGCCGGTAGACGATCGCAGGCCCACCTTCCGCGAGGTAATGTCGGCAGTAAAGAGCAGCTTCTGGGCGATCCTCTTCCCGGTCTGGCTGATCGTCGGCATCCGGTTTGGTATTTTCACTCCGTCCGAGGCGGGCGCTTTCGCCGTGGCCTATGCGCTGGTGGTGGGCGTGGTGATCTACCGCGAGCTTACGCTGAACAAGATCATCGACGCTTTGCTCTTATCCGTCCGCGACATCGGGATGATCATGTTTATCATCCTGCTTTCCGGCGCCTTCGGCTATGTTATCACCTTCGAGCGCGTGCCGCAGACCCTGGCCGAGGTGACAATGGGTCTCTTCTCTTCGCAGACCGCGCTTCTCTTCACGATTGCGGTCTTCCTGCTGTTCTTCGGGATGCTGGTCGAGGCGACGGTGATTGTCATGCTGCTGACGCCGATTCTGGTGCCGGTGATTACTGCGGCGGGGATTGACCCGGTGCATTTCGGGCCGATCATGATGACGCTGGTCACCTTTGGCGGGATGACCCCGCCGGTGGGTGTGTCGATGTTCACCGTCTGCGGTATCCTGAAATGCTCTTACAAAGACTATACGCTGGAGATGATCCCGCTGGCCGTGGCGGTGCTGGTTGTGGTCGTCATCATGATCCTGTTTCCGCAGATCGTGATGTTCCTGCCTGACATAATGATGGGGGGCTGATCGTGCTTCTGCATCCCGACCGGCTGCTGCCGCCCGACCCTGCCACGCGCGCTCTGGCGCGGGAACTGTTTGCAACGGTGGAGAAAGCCCCCATCGTCTCACCTCACGGGCATACGGACCCGCGCTGGTGGGGCGAGAACCCGGCCTTTGCGAACGCCGCCGAGCTGTTCGTCATTCCTGACCACTATGTCGTGCGTATGCTGGTCAGCCAAGGCATCCCCTACGAGGCCCTGGGCATCGGTCCCGGCGCTGAACCCGCCCCCCGCGCGATTTGGCGCACCTTCGCAGCCCATTACCACCTGTTCCGGGGAACCCC
Organism: Paracoccus sp. (in: a-proteobacteria); assembly: GCF_030538755.1. Taxonomy (GTDB): domain Bacteria; phylum Pseudomonadota; class Alphaproteobacteria; order Rhodobacterales; family Rhodobacteraceae; genus Paracoccus. The sequence continues at coordinate 72,075 of NZ_JAUNTJ010000009.1, forward strand.
GTCCCGGCTGTGGGTTGACCATGCGCTGAGCGAGGTTTTCGGGTTGGAAGACCGTCTGTCCCCCGCCAATGCCGATGCGCATTTCGACGCCATCGGGGAATTGCTGACCCGGCCCGATTACCGGCCCCGGGCGCTGTACGACCGCTTTGGGATCGAGGTCATCGCCACAACGGACTCGGCGCTGGATGACCTGAAATGGCATCGGATGGCCCGGGAAAGCGGCTGGAAAGGCCGCGTCGTGCCAACCTACCGCCCCGATGCAGTGATCGACCCGGAGGGTGAGGGCTTTTCCGCCGCTCTGGACCGGCTGGGAGAGATCACGGACTGCGATACCGCCCGCTGGCAGGGCTATCTCGACGCCCATCGCGCCCGCCGTGCTTTCTTTATTGCCGAGGGCGCGACGGCAACCGACCACGGCCACCCCACCGCCCAGACAGCGAACCTTTCCGCCGCCGAAGCTGCCGCACTGTTCGACCGGGTTCGCCTCGGCAAGGCCAGCCCCGCCGAGGCAGAGTTGTTCCGCGCCCAGATGCTGACCGAGATGGCCCGCATGTCCGTTGACGACGGTCTGGTGATGCAGCTGCATCCCGGATCGTTCCGCAACCACAGCCCCGACGTCTTTGCCAAATATGGCCGCGACCGGGGCTTCGACCTGCCCATCCCGATCAGTTTCACCGCTGCGTTGAAGCCTCTGCTGGACGCCGTGGGCCTCGACCCCGCCTTCCGTATGATCCTGTTCACGCTGGACGAAACCACCTATGCCCGCGAACTCGCGCCCCTCGCGGGCGCGTACCCTTCGCTACGCCTTGGCCCGCCTTGGTGGTTCCACGACAGTTACCAAGGCATCCGCCGTTTCCGCGAGATGGCGACCGAGACGGCGGGTTTCCTGAACACTGTGGGGTTCAATGACGACACCCGCGCATTGTGCTCTATCCCCGCCCGCCACGATGTCAGCCGCCGCGTGGACAGCGGCTTTCTGGCTGAACTGGTGGTGACCCATCGGCTGGACGAGGACGAGGCCTTCGGGCTTGCCCCGCTTTTGGCCGGCGGACTGGCGCGCGAGGGGTATCGGCTGGGCTGATCTTCCACGTCAATCGGACGGCCCAGCAGCCAGATCAAATCAACCCGGTTTGATCTGGCAAATGGTCTGTTCCAGTTCGTCGGAGATTTTGGGTCTTTCAGGACGTCTGCATCTCGCCCCGGCACAACAGCCTCTCTGGAATGAACAAGTGCAAATTTGAAAGAGACGGTCCCGCGCGCGGCCGTGCAACGGCGTATCAACGGAGGTGCTGAAGGGCCAGGATGGCAAATTGCCGGTGGCGGTGCCGCGCGATCATGACAGCAGCTTTGAACTGGAATTTGTCAAGAAGGGCCAGATCCGGCTCGACAGGATGGATGATAAGATTATTGGACTTTGCCGGCCATTGCCGGGAAGTCCGAACGCGTTGCCTTCATGGGTGAAGCCGCCGTGAAGACCAACCTCACCCGCCTGCGGGGGCGTGCCTCACACGGCGCGGGACGCAATCTTAACCGTTTTCTTGCAGCACGCGCCCCGCGAGATACAGCGATCCGCAGATCAGGATACGGGCGCGCGGTTCTGTCTGGGTGATCGCCCGGATGGCGTTAAGCACCGAATCTGCTTCGGTTGCAGCGATTCCGGCCTGTTGTGCTGCTGCGGCTGTTTCCGAGGCGGTCAAGGTATTCGGTTCGCCGGGGATCGGAACGGCTGTCAGGCTGTCGGCATGGGCGACCAGCGGCTGCATATAGCCGGTGACATCCTTGGTGTTCAGCATGCCGCAGATCAGATGCGTAGGCCGGTGGGGCAGGGCGGCGAGGGTTGCGGCGACGGCAGAGCCGCCTGCGGGATTGTGCCCGCCGTCCAGCCACAGTTCGGCATCCGGTCCTGCGGCGTCGATCAGGGGGCCGTGGCGCAGGCGCTGCATCCGGGCGGGCCAATCGGCGCGGGTAACGGCGGCGTGGCACATGTCCTGATCGGCACCCAGTTCGCGCAGGGCGGCAAGGGCAGCGCCAGCGTTTTCGATCTGATGCGGGCCGGGAAGGTTGGGCAGGGGCAGATCCAGCAGCCCGTTTTCGTCGCGGTAGATCAGCGCATCGCCTTCACGCGCTGCGGACCAGTGCTGGCCCGAGGCGATCAGCGGGGCGAACAGGCGTTCGGCGCGGGCCTGAATGACGGTCAGTGCTTCGTCTTGCTGCGGGCCGGTGATGCAGGGGGTCCGGCGCTTGATGATCCCGGCCTTTTCACCTGCAATTTCAGGCAGGGTTTCGCCCAGATATTGCGTATGGTCGATGCTGATCGGGGTGATGATGGTCAGGCGTGGGGTGTCGATGACATTCGTCGCATCCAGCCGCCCGCCCAGCCCGACTTCGAGCAGTGTGTAATCCGCCGGGGTTCGGGAAAAGGTCAGAAATGCCGCCGCCGTGGTGATTTCAAAGAAGGTGATCGGCGCGCCCGCGTTGGCGGCCTCGCATTCCTCAAGTGCGGCGGACAGGGCGTCTTCGGCGATCAGATCGCCCGCCAGGCGGATGCGTTCGTGAAACCGGGCCAGATGCGGCGAGGTATAGGCGTGGACGCGCTTGCCCCCGGCCTCTAGCCCGGCGCGGATCATTGCTTGCGTGCTGCCCTTGCCGTTGGTGCCGGCGATGTGGATGACGGGCGGGATGCGGCGTTCGGGGTTGCCGAGCGCGGCCAGCAGGCGGTGCATCCGGTCCAGCGACAGGTCGATGATCTTGGGGTGCAGGCCCATCAGCCGGTCAAGGATGGCGTCGCTGTTTTGCATTGGCACACACCGGGGGCGCTTCGCCCCCGGACCCCCAGAGGATATTTTCAGACCAAAGATGTTCAGGCCGTTTTCTGGGCCTGTTCTGTTTCTGTCGGGGCTGGGCTGGGCAGGTCGCCTGCCACCGGTGCGGGTTGGCCGGTCAGCATCCGCAGGATCGAGATCAGTTCGTCGCGCAGTTTCTTGCGGTGGGTCACGCGATCCAGCATCCCGTGTTCCAGCAGGTATTCGGCGCGCTGGAAGCCTTCGGGCAGTTTTTCACGGATGGTTTGTTCGATCACCCGCGGCCCGGCAAAGCAGATCAGTGCGTTGGGTTCGGCGATCTGGACATCGCCCAGCATGGCATAGCTGGCGGTGACGCCGCCGGTGGTGGGGTGGGTCAGCACGACGATATAGGGCAGCCCGGCCTCGCGCAGCATTTCGACGGCGACGGTGGTGCGCGGCATTTGCATCAGCGACAGGATGCCTTCTTGCATCCGCGCGCCGCCTGCGGCCGAGAACAGCACCAGCGGGCGTTTTAGTTTCACGGCGCGTTCGGCGGCGGCGATGATGGCGTTGCCGACATACATGCCCATCGAACCGCCCATAAAGCTGAAATCCTGCGCGGCGGCGATGATCGGGGTGCGGCCCATTTCGCCTTCGGCCACCAGCATCGCCTCTTTTTCGCCGGTGTTGGCGCGGGCGGCTTTCATCCGGTCGGGGTATTTTTTCTGGTCGCGAAAGCCCAGCGGGTCGGCCACGGGTTCGGGCACCTTGACCTCGACAAAGGCACCGCCGTCGAACAGGTTGCGGAACCGTTCGCGTGGCGTGATGGCCAGATGGTGATCGCAACTGGTGCAGACCTGAAGGTTGTCATCCAGTTCCCGGTGGAACAGCATGGTTCCGCATTCCGGGCATTTCGTCCACAGGTTTTCCGGCACCTCGCGCCGCGAGAACAGCGAGTTGATGCGCGGGCGGACATAATTCGTGATCCAGTTCATCGCCGGTTCCCTGCGGTTGTTCCGGTTCCGAAATAGGCCGGGTGGCGGCGAATTGCAATTGCGGGTGGCGGTGTAAGCGCGTTTGATGGCGGGATGTGGACCACCGCTCTTGTCTTTGCGCATTATACCATTGCCACGCTGATCGTGATCCGCGTCTTGCTGCGACCGGGGCTGGAGCCGCCGGCGCGGCTGGCCTGGGTGCTGATGGTCGAGGCGTTGCCGGTGGTCGGGATCGGGGCCTATGTGCTGTTCGGCGAGGTGCGTCTGCGCCGGGCCGAGGTGCAGCGCATGGCCGATGTCCGTGACAGCCTGACCGGGCGCTGGCAGGTCAGTCCGCAGCGGGTGGAGGTCGCGCCCGCCGCAGAACGCGCGGTGATCGACACCAACCGCGCCGTTGGCGGCATGTATGCGGTGCGGGGCAATGCCTTGCGTCTGCTGGCCGAGGATGACAGCGCCATTGCCGATCTGGTCGCGGCCATCGACGCGGCGCGCGACCATGTGCATCTGCTGTTCTATATCTGGCTGCCTGACACCAGCGGCGCGCAGGTTGCCGCAGCCGCTGCCCGTGCGGCGGCGCGCGGTGTGGCGGTGCGGGTGATCGTGGATGCGCTGGGGTCGCGGTTGCTGGTGCGGTCGTCCTTGTGGCGGGAAATGCGCGACGCCGGAGCGGATTGCGTGACGGCGTTTCCTGTCGGGATACCTCTGGTGTCCATGCTGTTTCGGCGGCTGGACGTGCGCAACCACCGCAAGGTGGTGGTGATCGACAACCGGTTGGCATTCAGCGGCAGCCGCAATTGCGCGGACAAGGCTTTCGCGATCAAGCCCCGCTTTGCCCCGTGGATCGACATTCTGGTCGAGTTGCGCGGCCCGGCTGTGCGGCAGATGCAGGCGATCTTTCTGGCCGACTGGATGAGCTATACCGGCCGCGATCTGGGTGACATGCTGGAAATGGTGGACAGCGCCGCCGATCCGGGGGCCACCGTGCAGGCGGTTGCCACCGGGCCTGACCGGCGCGAGGGCAGTATCGGCGATTGCCTGACGACGATGATCTATGCCGCGCGCGAACGGATCGTCATCACCACGCCCTATTATGTGCCCGATGCCGCGCTGGATACTGCGATCCGGTCAGCGGCGCGGCGGGGGGTGCAGGTGACGATGGTTCTGCCCGAACGCAATGATTCGCTGATCGTCGGCGCGACCAGTCAGATATTCTATCACGGGCTGATCGAGGCCGGTGTGCGGCTGATGCTGTTTCAGCCCGGCCTGCTGCACGCCAAGATCATGTCGGTGGACGGGCAGATGGCCATGATCGGCAGCGCCAATCTGGATCGCCGCAGCTTTGAACTGAATTACGAGATGAACATGCTGGTCGTCGATCCGGGCTTTGTCGCGGCGCTGGATGACCGGCAGGCCAGCTATCTGGACCGTGCCCGCAGCGTCACGCTGGACGAGGTGCGCGGCTGGTCGCGCATCCGCCGTATCCGCAACAACCTGCTGGCGCTGGCCTCGCCTTTGTTATGAGGTGGTGCGGCATACTGTCCCGCCGATACCGCCCTGCCGCGATGGAAAGGATGATCGTCTGATGAGCAAACCAACCGCTTTCACCCCGGACGAAGCCAAGGCCCGGATGCCGGACGTGCCCGGATGGGCGCTGTCCGACGATGGCCGCGCGATCAGCCGCGAATGGCAGGTCAAAGGGTTCCTGACCGCGCAGGGGCTGGCAATGCTGGCCGGTGCCGTGGGCGAGGCGCGAAACCACCACCCCGATATTGCCTATGGCTGGGGCCGGTGTCAGGTCACATTCACCAGCCATGACGCGGGCGGGCTGACCGGGCGCGATTTCGACTGCGCTGCCCGCATCAACGCCGTGCTGGACTAGCGCCCTTGCCCCTGTCGCCCGGCTTGATTATCGAAGGTCAGGTTAAAATTTGGGGCCAGACATGACAAACCAGCGCTTTGACAAATCCCGCCTTCCCAGCCGGCATGTGACCGAAGGCCCTGCGCGCGCGCCGCATCGGTCGTATTTCTATGCCATGGGCATTTCCGAAGACGAGATCCATTCCCCCTGGGTCGGCGTGGCAACCTGCTGGAACGAAGCGGCACCGTGCAACATCGCGCTGGCCCGTCAGGCGCAATCGGTGAAACAGGGCGTGAAAAAGGGCGGCGGATGCCCGCGCGAGTTTACCACCATCACCGTCACCGACGGCATTGCGATGGGGCACGAAGGGATGCGGTCGTCGCTGGCGTCGCGCGATGCGATTGCCGACACGGTGGAACTGACCATGCGCGGGCATTGCTATGACGCGCTGGTCGGTCTTGCGGGCTGCGATAAATCGCTGCCGGGCATGATGATGGCGATGGTGCGGCTGAACGTGCCGTCGGTGTTCATCTATGGCGGCTCGATCCTGCCGGGCAAGCTGAACGGCAAGGATGTCGTCGTGCAGGACGTGTTCGAGGCCGTGGGCCAGCACGCAGCGGGCAATATGTCTGATGCGGAACTGGAAATTCTGGAACGTGTGGCCTGCCCCTCGGCCGGGGCCTGCGGCGGGCAATATACCGCCAACACCATGGCCTGCGTGTCCGAGGCGATCGGTCTGGCGCTGATGAACAGCTCGGGGATGCCCGCGCCCTATGAATCGCGCGACAGCTATGGTCTGGCCTCGGGCGAGGCGGTGATGAACCTGATCGAACGTAACATCCGCGCCCGCGACGTGGTGACGCGCAAATCACTGGAAAACGCCGCGCGGGTGGTGGCCTGCACTGGCGGGTCCACCAATGCCGGTCTGCACCTGCCCGCCATCGCGCATGAAGCGGGGATCGACTTTGACCTGTTCGATGTCTGCGACATTTTCCGCGACACGCCCTATTTCGTGAACCTGCGTCCCGGCGGCGATTATGTCGCCAAGGATCTGTATGAGGCAGGCGGCGTGCCGGTCGTCATGCGCGAATTGCGCAAGGCGGGGCTGCTGCACGAAGACTGCATGACCGCCAGCGGCAAGACCATCGGCGAGGAACTGGATCTGGTCACGCGCGAGGCGGATGGCAAGATCATCCACCCGGTGGAAACCCCGATCACCAAGACCGGCGGTGTTGTCGGCCTGCGTGGCAACCTTGCCCCCGAAGGTGCAATCGTCAAGGTCGCGGGGATGAAGCCCGAAGAACAGGTCTTCACCGGTCCCGCCCGCGTGTTCGAATGCGAGGAAGAAGCCTTTGAGGCCGTGCAAAAGCGGGGCTACAAGGAAGGCGAGGTCATCGTGATCCGCAACGAAGGCCCCGCTGGCGGCCCCGGTATGCGCGAGATGCTGGCCACAACGGCGGCTCTGTCGGGGCAGGGCATGGGCAAAAAGGTGGCGCTGATTACCGATGGCCGCTTTTCCGGCGCGACGCGCGGGTTCTGCGTCGGTCACGTCGGGCCGGAATCGGCGCATGGCGGGCCGATTGCGCTGTTACGCGATGGTGATGTCATCACCATCGACGCGGTGAAGGGTGAAATCAGCGTCGATCTGTCGGATGACGAACTGGCCGCGCGCAAGGCTGACTGGAAAGGTCCGCGCGCGACCGATTACGCATCCGGCGCGCTGTGGAAATATGCCAGGCTGGTTGGCGGGGCGCGGTTCGGGGCTGTGACCCATCCGGGGGCCGAGGCCGAAACGCATATCTACATGGACCAGTAACCCTGATGGCGGGGCGCGAACAGGGATGGTTGGCGCGACTGTCGCGCCGGCGCGCGGCGCGCGACTGGGCCTTGCTGGCCCAGACCGCCCCGCAGATGCGCCGGGGCGAGGTCAGCCGCGCCCTGCGCGACGAAGCCCGGCTGCTGCAACGCAGCCTGCGCGACTTTTTGCGGGCGACCAGCCCCCGGTCTCAGGTCGCGCAGGAAACGCTGGGCACGCTGGACCTGCCCGACGATACCGACTGGCGCTGGCGTCCGACGCTGATGGCGGCGCGGACGTGGCGGCTGGGTCTGGCCGCGCCCGACAGCGGGCGGCGGCTGGGGCAGGAAATGCGCATCTGGCATGACGGCGGGGCGGGGGCGCCGCTGATCCTGCGCCAGACGGCGAATATCGGCACGACCGACCTTGCGCCCTTTGGGGTGGTGCTGGAAAGTTTCGGCTTTGCCGGCAGCTATGTCTCGCTGACCTTTGATCTGCCGCCGGAATCCGCGCAGGGGCTGACCCGCAGCCATATCCTGCGGATCGAGGCGCAGATCGGTGCCGAATCCGAGGGGCAGGGGCTGATGGCCCGGCTGAACATCACCCACGGCCCGAATACCGATACCGTCACGCTGCCGATGCACCCGCCCGGCCCCGGCCCGGCCGAGGTGCAGGTGGCAGAGTTCGATCTGTCGGATCTGCCGATCAACGAAACCCAGATCAGCAAGCTGTGGCTGGATCTGATTCTGGATCATCCGCGCATGAACGTGCTGCATCTGCGCGATCTGATCGTATCGCGCCACCGCCGCGCCGCGCTGTAAAGGGGAACCGATGGACGAAGAAAGCGCCACCTTCGTTTCGCTGGGGCTGACCGGCGGGCAATGGGCAGGTCAGTTGCGCGCTGATGCGGAACCTCAGCGGGTGTTGTTGCTGCATCTGGGGCAGGCAGTCGCGCAGGCGCAGGTTTCCCCCGCCGGGCCGGGCGAATGGCGGGTTGTGGCGGATGTGCCGCCCGCAGTGCTGACCGATGGCTGCCACAACCTGCTGCTGGTGGCCGATCAGGGCACCGGGGATGATCCGCCCCAGCCCGGCGCAACCCGCATCGCGGCGCTGCCCATTGCGGCCGGCGCGGCCCTGGATGACGACCTGCGCGCCGAAATCGAATTGCTGCGGGCCGAGATGGAGATCATCAAGGCCGAGTTGCGCCGCATGGCGCGCGGTTAGGCCGGGGCCGAACGGTTTCGCCCAAAGATGCGTATTTGGGCAAACAGGAAGCCATGTGGGTGTCACACGGCTGACACGATTGCTTGCGAAATGCAAAGCGGATGGCTATATCCGGCCTTTCCCATTTTCCTTGCGGGGTGCCATGACCGATTTGCAAACGCCCTACTATCTGATCGACAAGGCCCGGCTGCGGCGGAACATGGAACTGGTCGCACGGCTGCGCGAGGCATCGGGGGCCAAGGCTCTGCTGGCGTTGAAATGTTTCGCCACATGGTCGGTGTTCGATTTTATGCGCCCGTTCATGGATGGCACCACCTCGTCATCGCTGTTCGAACTGCGGCTGGGGCGTGAGGAGTTCGGGGGCGAAACCCATGCCTATTCCGTCGCTTGGGCCGATCACGAGATCGACGAGGCGTTGGGCTATGCCGACAAGATCATCTTCAACAGTCTGGGGCAGCTTGATCGTTTCGGTGACAAGGCGGCGGCGCGCGGCATTGCCATGGGGCTGCGGCTGAACCCGCGCTTTTCGACCAGCGGGTTTGATCTGGCCGATCCGGCGCGTCCGTTCAGCCGTCTGGGCGAATGGGATGCGGCGCGGCTGGAAAAGGCGCTGGACCGGATCAGCGGCGTGATGATCCACTATAACTGCGAAAACGGCGATTTCGATCTGTTCGATCAGCAGCTTGCCCGGATCGAGGCGGAGTTCGGCGCGATCCTGTCGCGGCTGGATTGGGTCAGCCTTGGTGGCGGTATCCATTTCACCGGCGAGGGCTATCCCCTGGACCGGCTGGCGGCGCGGCTGCGTGAATTTGCGGATCGCCACGGCGTTCAGGTCTATCTGGAGCCGGGCGAGGCCAGCATCACCAACTCTGCCTCGCTGGAGGTCAGCGTGCTGGACCTGATCCACAATGGCCGGGACGTGGCCATCGTGGACAGCTCGACCGAGGCGCATATGCTGGATCTGCTGATCTATCGTCAGGATGCCAGGCTGCCGCATCACGGCGAACATGAATATCAGATCGCCGGAAAGACCTGTCTGGCGGGCGACATCTTTGGCACCGCGCGGTTCGATGCGCCGCTGGCGGTGGGCGACCGGATCAGCATTGCGGATGCCGCCGGTTACACCATGGTCAAGAAGAACTGGTTCAACGGCGTGGCCATGCCCGCCATCGCCATCCGCGATGAGGACGGGTCGATCCGCCTTGTGCGCCAGTTCACCTATGACGATTACAAGGGCAGCCTGTCGTGACTGCCCCCAACTCTGCCACCGGGAAGGAGACGGGCTTGGCCGACACCAACAAGAAGAATGTCCTGATTATCGGCGCGGGCGGCGTGGCGCAGGTCACGGCGCATAAGGTCGCGCAATGGGCCGCCGAGTTCGGCGAGCTGCACATCGCCAGCCGCACCCGCAAAAAGGCCGATGCGATCATCGCCGGCCTGCGCGAAAAGGGGCACGATATGCCCTTTGTCTCGCACAGTCTGGATGCGATGGACAGCGATGCGGTGGCGGCGCTGATAAAGCGGCTGGATGCGAAAATCTGCATCAACGTCGGTTCGGCCTTTGTGAACATGACCGTGCTGCAAGGCTGCATCGAGACCAAATGCGCCTATATCGACACCGCCATTCACGAAGACCCGGCCAAGATTTGCGAAACGCCGCCGTGGTATGCCAATTATGAATGGAAGCGGCGCGGGGATGTGGAAAAGGCCGGGATGACCGCCATTCTTGGTGCCGGTTTCGATCCGGGCGTCGTCAACGCCTATGCCCGTTTTGCCGAGGACGAGTATTTCGACAAGATCGAATCCATCGACATCGTGGACATCAACGCGGGCAGCCATGGCCGCTATTTCGCGACGAATTTCGACCCCGAGATCAACTTCCGCGAGTTTACCGGCACGGTTTATGCGTGGCAGGGCGGCAAATGGACCGAGAACAAGATGTTCGAGGTCGGGCGTGAATGGGATCTGCCGGTCGTGGGCAAGCAGACCGCCTATATGTCCGGCCATGACGAGGTTCACAGCCTGTCGAACCGCTATAAGGATGCGGATGTGCGGTTCTGGATGGGCTTTGGCGCGCATTACATCAATGTCTTTACGGTGCTGAAATCGCTGGGGCTTTTGTCGGAACAGCCGGTCAGGACCGCCGAAGGGCAAGAGGTCGTGCCGCTGAAGCTGGTCAAGGCCGTGCTGCCCGATCCGGCCAGCCTTGCGCCCGATTACACCGGCAAGACCTGCATCGGCACGCAGGTGCGCGGCAGTCTGAACGGTCAGCCGGGCGAGGTGTTCGTTTACAACGTCGCCGACCACAAAGAGGCGTATAACGAGGTTGGCTCGCAGGGGATCAGCTATACCGCCGGGGTGCCTCCGGTTGCGGCGGCGATCCTGATTGCGCGCGGCGTGTGGGATGTGAAACGCATGGTCAATGTCGAAGACCTGCCGGCGCGGCCCTTCCTTGAGCTGCTGGGCGAAATGGGTCTGCCCAGCCGGGTTATCGACGCCACGGGCGATCATCCGATCTGACCTTTTCGGCAGGTTATCAAAAAACAATCGGGGCACCCGGAACGGCGGTGCCCCGTTTGCGTTTGTTCGCGAACCAAAGCGGCTGAACCGCTTGGTCAGGGGGGTATCATGCCGGGTGCAATTCACAATTTTCCTGTTTTCCGTCAGCAAGAGGACAAGCCGCGGAGCGTCGCGAACTGGGCCGTCATCGGCATTTTCCTGATTATGGCCTTTTCCGCCGTGGCGGCGGCGCGCGATTTTCTGATGCCGGTCACGCTGGCGCTGCTGCTGTTTTTCGTCTTCACGCCGTTGCGGCGCTTTGCGCAGCGGCGCGGCATTCCTGACGGGATCACCGCGGCCGTGGTGACGCTGGGTATTCTGGCGACGGTAATCGTTCTTGCCTATGCCGCGTCCGGGCCGATCAACCGCGCGGCGGAAAACTTGCCCACGATCAGCGACCGGCTGGAACAAAAATTCGAATCCGTGCAGGAATCCTTCCGCAAGGTTCAAGAGGCGGCCGAGCGGATCGACGGTGCCACCACGGTCGCGAACAATAGCGGCGAAGGCACCACGATCACCATCGAACAGTCGCAGGAAACCACGCTGGGGTCGGTGGTGAAATTCACGCCCTCGCTGCTAAGTCAGATCGTGTTCACGCTGTTTCTGCTGTTCTTCATGATCGCCAGCGGCGATCTGCTGTATCTGAAAATCGTGCAGAGCTTTGACACCATGCGCGACAAGCGCACCGCCTATCTGGCCCTGCGCGAGATCGAGGACAGCCTGGGCAATTATCTGGGCGCCATCACCATCATCAACGCCTGCCTTGGCATCGCCGTCGGGACGCTGATGTGGGCCTGGGGGATGCCCGCGCCGCTGCTGTTCGGGGTCGGGGCGTTTCTGCTGAACTTTATCCCCTATCTGGGGTCGATCACCGGCATCGTCATTTCGACGATTGTCGCGCTGGTGGTGATGCCTGATCTGTTCACGCCGCTGATGGTCGGGCTTAGCTATCTGGCGCTGACCTCGCTGGAAGGGCAGTTGATAACCCCTTATTTCGTATCGCGCCGCTTGCAGATGAATGCGGTCGTGGTGTTTCTGGCGGTGGCGCTGTGGGCGTGGCTGTGGTCGGTGCTGGGCATGGTGATCGCGGTGCCGGTTCTGGTGGTGCTGCGGGTGCTGGCCGAACACATCCCCGGCTGGCAAAAGTTCGGCAACTTCCTTGCCGGCGAAGACCCGCCCGCGCTGGAAGACGAAGACGAAGAAGAAGCCCGCGATCTGGTCGAAGCGGGGGCAGGGGCCGAAGATGCCAAGGACGCTGCCGATGCGACCCAATCGCTGGATGGCCCGCAGCCGGCAGGCGGCTGAGGGCGCACTTGACCTGTGGCGCCGCTGCTGTGACGCTGGCGGCATGAAGGAGGATATACGATGACACCCAACTTCCCCCGTGGCGCGGCCCGGATCTCTGCCGCGCTGGTGCTGGCGGTTATGGTCGCGGCTGGCGGTGCGACAGCGCAGACGGCCCCTGCTGCCGCGCAACAGGATGGCGGCGCGCCTGCTGCGGTCGCCGACAGTGCCGCCCCCGCTGCGGCTGAACCCGTGGTGCAGGGTAATGACGATTCGTCAGGCGTTGCCGAACCCGCGACCGAGCCGCAAGTGACCCAAGGCGACGGCACCGCGCCCGATGCGTCCAGCAGCACAGGCTGGACCGGCGGCCCGGGCGGGTCGCTGATCGGCACCAACCCGCAGGGTGCGGTGACTGAATCGGTGACATGGCAACCGCCGACCGCGCGCGGGCTTGATCTGCAAGGGACGCCTGATCCCGTGAACTGAAGCTGACGCCCGCCTCGCGCGGGCGTTTTTCATGGCATCGGCACAGGCAAAAACTGGCGGAAGGGAATGGGAGTCGAACCCACCCGCGACAGGCTCGCTGCCGCAACCGGATTTGAAGTCCGGCCGCCCCACCGGGGACGATTCCCTTCCATCTAGGTGCCGAACTGATCGACCCGATGCGGGTTGATGCGGCGCAAATCGCCGCGGCGCAAGGTTACGCCGTGGCGATCAAAAAAGTCCAGTATTTCAATCGCAACCTTGCGGCCATTCTGCACACGATCGCGAAAGGCGGGGGCGGTAAACCAGCCGTCCGGGGCTTGTGCGGCGACATCCAGAATGATCGCCACCATCTCTGCCGTCACTTCGCGCGCGAAGAAATGATCGTGGGCAATCTGATCGGTGCGGCCCAGCCTTTGGGTCAGCCGCAGCACGCGGCGGATTTCGCGTTCGTCCACGCCCAGATCGGTGGCGAAATCGCGCACACGGGGCGGGCGGAAACGCCCCTCGCCCAGCAGGGCGGGGTGGATGCGGGCGAACAGAGCCTCGTCATCCGGGGTCAGGCGCACTTCGTGGCCGGGCAGGCGGACAAAGGCACCGTCCAGCGCGACGCTGCCCGCCTCGGCCTGTTCGCGCAGCAGGGCCAGAAACGCGTCCTTGGGCAAACGCGGGGTCAGCAGCAGGCGCAGCCTTTCGCGGCCCATGCCGGGCAGGTCGGGGTTTTCGGCGTGAAAATCGGCCAGTGCGGTGGCCAGCCCGTCGCGCAGCGTGGCGGCGGCGGCGGGTGATACGGCAACCGGGCCGATGACAGGCAGCCCGTGCGGCGCCGCCATCAGCGCACGGTCGCGGGTGAAACCGGCCAGATCGACCGGCGCAACCTCGGCCATTGCGGCCAGTGCCGCCGCCGGATCGGGCAGAGCGGCGGCGGCGATCAGGGCCAGCCGTTCAGGCGTGCGGCGGCGGCGCGCGGGGGCGCGCAGGTCCAGCAGCGCGCCACCGCCAATCGTGCGGCTGGCCGACACGTCGCGCAGCACAAAGCGGTCGCCAACAGCGGCGGCGATGGGGCGATCCAGCACCAGTTGCACCGGGCCGGTTTCGCCGGGCTTGATCGCCTCGGCCCCCAGCGGCACCACGCGCGCGCCGCATTCGGTGGCGTTGCTGTGCAGCCGGGCGGGAAACCATGCGCCGATGGCGCGCGGCTCGCCGGGAAGGATGGTCAGGTTTGCGTCGATGCGCGTTGTCGGGGCGTCCAGCAGCGGGTCGCAGATGATGTCGCCCCGGTGCAGCGCCTCTTTCGTGATCGCGTCGCCAGCCAGGTTCAGGGCGCAGCGTTGCCCGGCGACGGCCTGTTGCGAGGGGCGGTTCTGCGCGTGGATCGAGCGGATGCGTGCCGTCAGCCCCGTGGGGCTGACCGTCACGGTATCGCCCACCGTTGCCTGCCCCGACAGAACGGTGCCGGTGACGACCGTGCCCGCGCCGGTCAGGGTAAAGGCGCGGTCCACGGCCAGCCGGAACCGGTCCCCGGTGGCGCGGGCGGTGGTGTCGGCCTCGGCCTGCGCCAGTGCGCTGCGCAAGGTGGCGATGCCTTCGCCGGTCAGGGCCGACACGGGGATGACCGGCGCGCCTGCCAGCCCGGTGCCGGACAGCGCCTCGGCGATCTGCGCCGTCACCTCGGCACGGCGGGGGGCATCGGCCAGATCGGCTTTCGTCAGCGCCACGATGCCGCGCGTCAGGCCCAGCAGGTGCAGGATGGCCAGATGTTCGCGCGTTTGCGGCATCACGCCATCGTCGGCAGCCACCACCAGCAGCGCAAGGTCGATGCCGCCCGCGCCCGCCAGCATGGTGTGGATCAGCCGTTCGTGCCCCGGCACATCGACAAAGCCGGTGATCGCGCCGCCGCCGTCTGCCCCGCCCAGATCGGCATAGGCAAAGCCAAGGTCGATGGTGATGCCGCGGGCCTTTTCCTCGGCCAGCCGGTCGGTGTCGGTGCCGGTCAGCGCGCGGACCAGCGCCGTCTTGCCGTGGTCGATATGCCCCGCCGTGCCAACGATCATAGCGCGGCCAGGGCACCCGTCAGCGCCGCGTCATCCGGCAGGCAGCGCAGGTCCAGGATCAGCGCGCCGTCGCGGATATGGCCGATGATCGGCGTGGGCAGGGCGCGCAGCCGGGCCGCCAGCCGGTCGGGGGCATCACCGCCCGTGCCGGTCAGGCGCAGACCCGCCGAAGGGATCGTGTCCACCGGCAGCGCGCCCGAGCCGATCTGGCTGGCGCAGGTGCAAGGCGCGGCGGCAAAGCCGTGCGGGGCCAGCGCGGCATTCACCACCGGGGCCAGCCGGGCGGCCTGCGCGGCAATGTCGGCGGCGGGGCGGGCCAGCATCGCCAGCGTCGGCAGCGCCTGCACCAGCCGGTCGGGGTTGCGATACAGGCGCAAGGTCGCCTCAAGCGCGGCGATGCGGATCTTGTCCAGCCGCACGGCGCGTTTCATCGGGTTCTTGTCGATGGCGGCGATCAGGTCGCGCCGCCCGGCGATAAAGCCGGCCTGCGGCCCGCCCAGCAGCTTGTCGCCGGAAAATGTCACCAGATCAGCGCCTTCGGCCACCGCCTCGGCCACGGTGGGTTCGCGGCGCAGGCCGAATTGCGACAGATCGACCAGTGACCCCGACCCCAGATCGTTCAGCAGCGGCACCCCCGCCGCCTGCGCGATGGCGGCCAGATCGGGGGCGGCAACCTCGGCCGTAAAGCCCTCGATCCGGTAGTTCGAGGTATGCACCTTGAGGATCAGCCCGGTGTCCGGCCCGATGGCCCCCTGATAATCGCGCGGATGTGTGCGGTTCGTGGTGCCGACCTCGACCAGTTGCACACCGGCGCGGGCCATGATGTCGGGCATCCGAAACGCGCCGCCGATCTCGATCAGCTCGCCGCGCGAGACGATGGCCTGACGCCCGAAGCCCAGCGTGTTCAGCGCGATCAGAACGGCGGCGGCGTTGTTGTTGACGACGGTGGCATCCTCGGCCCCGGTCAGTTCGCAGATCAGCCCGCGCAGGTGATCGTCACGCTTGCCGCGCCCGCCGGTGGTCAGGTCGAATTCCAGCGCCAGAGGGTTCGCCATCGCCGTCACCGCCGCGGCAATGGCGGGTTCGGCCAGAATGGCGCGGCCAAGGTTGGTGTGCAGAACGGTGCCGGTCAGGTTCAGCATCGGGCGCAGCGCGGTTTGCGCCGCAGCGTCCAGCCGCGCCGCCGCGCCCGCCGCCACATCGCCCGCCACCCCGCCCGCGCGAATGGTCGCACGCGCGGCATCCAGTTCGGCGCGGATCGCAGCGGTCGCGGCCTGACGGCCATGCGCGGCGATCATCGCCTGACCCTGTTCCCCGATCAGCAGTTGATCGACCGAAGGCAGGTCGCGAAAGCCCGCCATCAATACCCCGCCAGAAACGGGTTCGCCCCGGCGCGGGCAAAGCGGGTGTCCTTCATCATCACATCCAGCCCTAGACTGCCCAGATCGTCGGCGATCGGGTCCAGCGTCGGGTTGCGCGATTGATACAGGATTTTCAGCCACTGGTCGCATTCGGTGCAGCACTCGGCCCGGATGACAGAGTTCTCATCCCCCGCCGAGCGATAGCTGATGCCGCCGGTCGAGCCGCAGCACAGGCATTTGACCCGCACTTCGTTCCACTGGGTCGCACATTGCGCGCAGCAGGCATAGCGGACGTTTTCGATCCCCGGCGTGCCGGTCACGACCGAGCTGGCAGGCCGCCCGCCGCAAGAGGGGCAGACGCCGGTGCTGACCGGCACCAGCTTGGCCGCATCCAGCGAGGCAGCCAGCCGCGCCAGATGCACCTGAGCGGCCGCGATGGCGAACAGATGCGGGGCGATGGCATCGTCAGGGATCGTGCTGGCCAGTGCATTGCCCAGCAGCCATTGCCGGTCGTCCGGCCCGGCTGCGGTTACGGCGGACAGCGCCAGCCGCGCCGGTTCGGGCATGTCCAGATCGGCCGCCGCCGCCAGCAGCGCATCCAGCGTTGCCATCAGGCCCGCATCACCGGCAAGGGCAGGGCGGTCGATGGGCGGCATCCGCGCGGCGCGGGCGGTATCGGCCCAATCCGCCGCAATCGGCGCGGGCGCAGGCAGGTCGCCGACCAGCCGCGCCTGAACCGTGCTGAGCGCGGCGATAAAGCGCAGGAAATCCGCCGCCGGGTGATCCTTGGCCAGAAACTCCAGCCGTTTGGCGCGGTCGCTGAATAGCCGTGCGGGGTTGGGAAGAAAAACCAGCGGCGCCTGAGGGACGCCGCCGATCATTGCGGGATTGGGTTCGGTTGTATCGTTCATTTTGCCTTTCGGGCCGACCGGCCACAGCAAGGTTGCCGTTAGGGTTATTCTGCCGGGTCGCGGTGGTCGCGTCCAGTGGTTCCCGCGCTTTGACGGTCGGCCAGTTCCCGCAGCCATTTGCGATGGTGCCGCCACGCCCATCCCCCCGTCACGCTGCCGGTGGTCATCGCGCTGATGGTGCCGCGTGTCCAGATGGCCGCATAGACGTGCAGGATAAAGGTCAGGATAATCAGCACCGCCGCGACAGCATGAACCAGCAAGGCGATGCGCCGCACCGGGATCGAGACCAGACCGCCGAAATACTGTTCCCAGATCATGATACCCGTCACGATCAGCACCAGAATCAGCACCGACATGGCCCAGAACACACCCTTTTGCCCGGCGTTGTATTTGCCAAGCTCGGGCAGGTTGTGTTCGTTGCCCTGCACCACGTCGCCGATATTGGCGACCCAGGTGGTATCCTCGGGCTTGGGCAGGTTCAGGCGCCACAGTTGCAGGAACAGCAACAGAAAGCTGAAGAACAGCAGGATACCCACGAACGGATGCAGCCAGCGGGTCATCTGGCCACCGCCGAACAGGTTCGTCAGCCAGAACAGCGACGGGTCGAACAGGGCAAGCCCCGACAACAACAGCACGATCAGGCTGCCCGCCGTGACCCAGTGGTTCAGGCGGGTGATCCCCCGGTAACGGCTGACCGTCACCGGGGTGCGCGATTCGATGTGATCGCCACGTTCTGAATAGATCGGTTTCATACGTGATCCCCCCGCGACGGAATTTGCGGGTCTTCGGCATCCACCAGATGTTCGGCGGCGCGATCATCCTCGGGTTCGACCTCATTCGGGCGGGCGAACAGCCCGTGCAGGACCGAGCCGACCGCCGCCAGACCGATGGCCGCCAGACCGACGGTCTTGGTGGCACCTTTCCAGCCCTGAACCACACCCGAAATTTTGGGCTCTTCGGGCAGGTCGGCATAGATTGCCGGCTTGTCCGCGTGGTGCAGCACATACATCACATGCGTGCCGCCGACACCTGCGGGGTCATAGATGCCCGCATTTTCGTAACCGCGCGATTTCAGATCCTCGATCCGCGTTTCGGCATGGGCCAGCATATCTTCCTTGGTGCCAAAGATGATCGCCTCGGTCGGGCAGGCCTTGGCACAGGCCGGACCTTGCCCCACCGCAACCCGATCCGAACACAAGGTGCATTTCTTGGCCTTATGCGTGGTCTGGCTGATCCGCGGGATGTCAAAGGGGCAACCGGCCACGCAATAGCCGCAGCCGATGCAGTTGTCGCTGATGAAATCGACGATGCCGTTGGAATATTGCACGATCGCGCCGGGGGCCGGACATGCCTTGAGACAGCCCGGATCCTCGCAGTGCATACAGCCGTCCTTGCGGATCAGCCATTCCAGATCGGTGGTTTCCGGGTTTACCCATTCGCTGAACCGCATCAGGGTGAACATTTCCGGCGTCAGATCGGCGGGGTTCGTGTAAACCCCGGCGTTGTTGCCGATGTCCGGCAGCGTGTCGTTCCATTCGGCACAGGCCGACTGGCACGCTTTGCAGCCGATACATTTCGACACGTCGATCAGCTTGGCCACCTTGTCCAGCTGCCGGGTGGGTTCCGGCACATTGCGGGTAGCCGAGATGCGCACCACGTCGCCGGGGCCAAAGTTGCTGTCCATCGGCTGAACCGGCGGGTTCGACATGGCGGCGTTGATATGAGGTTGGGTCGTCATGCCACCGGCTCCCCCGTTGCAGGCTCGATATTGACGAGGAAGGCCTTGAATTCCGGCGTTTCCACGTTGGCGTCACCGACAAACGGCGTCAGGGTGTTCGGCCCCCAGCCCTTTTTCGCGGCGCCCTTAAAGCCCCAGTGCAGCGGAATGCCGATCACATGGACGGTTTTCCCGTCCACCTGCAACGGCTTGATCCGTTTCGTCACCACGGCCTTGGCCCAGACCTGCCCCCGCTTGCCCCAGACGCGGACACGCCCGCCGCGTTCGATGCCGCGTTCTGCCGCCAGTTCCTCGCTGATTTCCACAAAGAATTCAGGCTGCAACGCCGAGTTGATGACGTTGTGCTTGGTCCAGTAGTGGAAATGCTCGGTCAGGCGGTAAGAGGTGCCGACATAGGGGAACTCGTCCGAGGTGCCAAAGGTATCCACATCGGATTCGAACACCCGCGCCACCGGGTTCCCGCGCATCTTGGCGTTGAACGGGTTGGCGATGGGGGATTCGAACGGCTCCATATGCGTGGGGAACGGCCCGTCGCGCATCATGCCCCGCGTGAACAGGCGCGATACGCCCTCGGGGTTCATGATGAACGGTCCCACGTCGCGCGGCTGTGCCGTTGGCGAGATGTCGGGCACGTCGTAACCTTCCCACCGCTCGCCATTCCATTCGATCAGCTTGCGCGAGGGGTCCCACGGACGCCCGTCAATATCCGCCGATGCCCGGTTATACAGGATGCGGCGGTTGGCGGGCCAGGCAAAGGACCAGTTCAGATAGGCACCAGTGTCGTCGGGGTCGTGATTGTCCCGACGGGCCATCATGTTGCCCTCTTCCGTCCAGGAGCCGGCATAGATCCAGCAGGCGGACATGGTGGACCCATCGTCGCGCAACTGGCCAAAGCCCGACACCTGCTGACCCGGTTCCAGCAGAACCCTGGTCGGATCGGCAGGGTCAACGACCTGCGTCAGCGCCCGGCCGTTCATTTCCCGCGACAGCTCATCCGCCTTGGGGTCGCCGGGGTCGGCGTAATCCCATTGCAGATTCAGGATCGGGTCGGGGAAGACCCCGCCTTCATCCTCATACAGCTTGCGCAGGCGCAGGTGGATTTGCGCCATGATCCAGGTGTCATGCTTGGCCTGACCCGGCGGGGTTGCCCCCGGCCAGTGCCATTGCAGCCAGCGGCCCGAGTTGACCAGCGCGCCTTCATCCTCGGCAAAGCAGGTCGTGGGCAGTTCGATCACCTCGGTCTGGATCGAGGCCGTGTCCACGGGGTTGTAATCCCCATGGTTTTCCCAGAAATGCGCCGTCTCGGTTTCCAGCGGGTCCATGACGACCAGCAGTTTCACCTTTGACAGACCCGTCGTCATCTTGCCGCGGTTGGGGAAGGCCATCAGCGGGTTGAAGCCCTGACAGAAGTAGATGTTTACCTTGTCATGGTTCATCAGCTCGCCCATGCGCAGGATGTCATAGGTCGGCACATCCAGCTTGGGCAGGTAGTGATAGGCCCAGCCATTTTCCGCCGTGGCATGTTCCCCCCACATGGCCTTCATGAAGCTGACCATGAATTTGGGGTAGTTCTGCCAATAGCTGGTCTGACCCGGACGCAACGGCCTGAACTGACGCGAGGACAGATAGGTTTCCCAATCCGGTTCGCGTTCGGTCGGCATTTGCAGATAGCCGGGGATCAGGTTCGACATCAGGCCGACATCGGTCAGACCCTGAATGTTCGAATGCCCCCGCAGCGCGTTCATGCCGCCGCCGCGCACGCCGATATTGCCCAGAATCAACTGGATCATCGCCATGCCACGGATGTTCTGCGCGCCCTTGGAATGCTGTGTCCAGCCAAGCGCATACATCGAGGTCATCGTTTTGTCCGGCGCGGAACATTCGCCGATCATCTGGCAGATGGTCAGGAATTTGTCGCGCGGGGTGCCGGTCATCCGTTCGACGAATTCCGGCGTATAGGCATCGACATGCGCCTTGAGCAGATTCCAGACGCAACGCGGGTTCTGCAAGGTTTCGTCAACCATTGCATAGCCGTCTTCGCCGATCTGGTAATCCCAGCTGGCCTTGTCATAGTCGCGCTTGGATTCGTCATAGCCGGTGAACAGGCCGTCAGACCAGCCGAACTCATCCTTGACCAGATAGGCCGCGTTGGTAAAGGCGCGGACGTAATCCCACTGCACCTTGTCGTTTTCGATCAGCCAGCGGATCACACCCATCAGGAACACGATGTCGCTGCCCGGACGGATCGGCGCATAGTAATCCGACACGGATGCCGTGCGGTTATAGCGCGGATCGACCACGATCAGCTTGGCGCCGCGATTCGCCTTGGCGTGCGTCACCCATTTAAAGCCGCAGGGATGTGCCTCGGCTGCGTTACCGCCCATGACGATAACAAGGTCAGTATTCTTAATATCGGTCCAAGCGTTCGTCATCGCTCCGCGGCCAAAGGTCGGGCCCAAACTGGACACCGTGGGGCCGTGTCAAACGCGCGCCTGGTTATCGAATCCGACGATCCCCATGGACCGGACCACTTTCCAGGTCAGCCATGCGGTTTCGTTCGTGGTGGCCGAAGCGGCCAGAAAACCAGTCGTCGCCCAGCGGTTCACCGGAACGCCGTTTTCGTTCGACACCACCATATTGGCGTCGCGGTCGTCCTTGAGCGCGCGGGCGATCTTGTCCAGCGCCTCGTCCCAGGAGATTTCCTCGAACCGGTCGCTGCCGGGTTTGCGCAGGCGCGGAGCCGTCAGGCGCGTCGGGGCCTTGACGAAATCCTTCAGCGCCGCACCCTTGGGGCACAGCGTCCCGCGGTTGGTCGGGTGATCGGCATCACCTTCGATATGCAGCAGTTCCGCAGTTTCGCCGGCTTTCACATCGCCGCGCGAATACAGAATGATCCCGCAAGCGACCGAGCAATAGGGGCAGGTGTTGCGGGTTTCGGTGGTGGTGGTCAGTTTGAAGTCGCGCACATGCGCGGCCACAGCCGCCTCTGCTTCGCCAAAGCCCAAAGCCCCCAGCGAAGTCGCCGCCACCCCCGCGCCCGTCAGTCGTAAGAAACTGCGACGCGAAAGGTCGATATTCATGTTGACCCTCCTCTATGCCTGTCATCAATGATGGGTATCGGACATTTTGCGGCGGCAGGGTGCCTGCTGTCAAGGGACGGGCAGCTAAACTTGTATAGATTGCCCGCCTTGCCACCGCCGGTGGACAGGCCGCGCCGCGCGGGTTAGCACAGGCGCGCCCGGCAAAAGGAGAGGCCCATGTTCACCATCGCCACCTGGAACATCAACTCGGTTCGTCTGCGCGAAGGGCTGGTCGCCCGGCTGCTGACCGAGGAAATGCCGGACATCCTGTGCCTTCAGGAAATCAAAAGCCCGGTGGATAAGATCCCGCTGGAGGCGTTCCGGGCGCTTGGCTATACCCATATCGTGGCGCGCGGGCAAAAGGGCTATAACGGCGTCGCGATCCTGTCGAAATTGCCGATCGAGGATGCGGGCGACCGCGATTATGCCGGGCTGGGCCATGCCCGCCATGTCGCGGCGCGGCTGGAAAATGGCGTGGTGATCCATAATTTCTATGTCCCTGCGGGGGGCGATGTGCCCGACCGCGAGGTGAACGTGAAATTCGGGCAAAAGCTGGATTTCCTGACCGAGATGCGCGACGCCTTTCACGCTGACCGGCCGCAGCGGGCAATCATGGTCGGCGATCTGAACATCGCCCCGCGCGAAGATGACGTGTGGAACCACAAGGCGCTGTTGAAAATCGTCAGCCATACGCCGGTCGAGGTGGAACATCTTGGCGCGGCGCAGGATGCCGGGGCCTGGGTCGATGTGACCCGCAAGGACATCCCCGAGGGCAAGCTTTATTCCTGGTGGTCCTATCGCGCCCGCGACTGGGACGCTGCGGACAAGGGGCGGCGGCTGGATCACATCTGGGCCACGCCCGACATTGCCAATGCCGCCCATAACAGCCGCATCCTGCGCCCGGTGCGCGGGTGGGAGCAGCCGTCAGATCATGTGCCGGTGCTGGCGTCCTTCGATTTGTGAGGGACCGCCCGAAGGTGCGTATTTAGGCAAACAGGAAGCGCGGGGCGGTTTCCTGTTTGCCGAGGATTTTTCCTGAGCGGCGGCCCGGCGGATTGTCAGCCGCGCAGGGCGCGCAGGGCCTCTGTTTCTTCGGTGGGGTCCAGCGGGTCGCCTGCGCCCATCTCGGCCAGTGCGGCGTCCAGCCCCTCGATTTCCGCCGAGGCGGGCACATAGCCATCGGCGGACTGGCCGAATTCGGTTGCAAAGCGGTTGCTCCAGCCGCCGTTGTCGCGGCAGGCGACCGCCACGATGGCGGTTTGGGCGGCGCCGTGGCGTTCGTATTCGCGGCAGATCGTGCCATCGGCGATGCGATAGCTGGCGATGGCGGTGAATTCGCCGTCCTCCAGCACGGTGCCTTCGCCCGAGGGCACCCCTTCGAGTGCGGCGACCAGTGGTGCGGACAGGCCGCCCGGTGCGGGGACAGGGCCGGGGCCGAACAGGCCGGCGGCATAGCCAAAGACGACAGCCGCCGCCGCGACCGAAGCCGCGATGGCTGCGGGCCGCCAGTTGCGGTTGGCCGGGGCAGGGGTGGGATGCGCGATGGCCGCGCTGCTGGCCGCTGCTGTTGCCGTTGGCACGGCAGCGGCACGGATTCGGGCAATCAGGGCGCTGTCGTCATGGGTGGGCAGCGGCGGTGCCGAAGCCGACAATGCGGCCCGCGTGGCGCGGAACATATCGGCCCGTGCGGCCTGTGCGGGATCGGCGGCGATGGCCGCAGCGACGGCGCGGGCCTCGGCCTCGGAGAGTTCGCCATCCACGAACGCCATCAGCATTTCATCGCTTACCTGCATGTCAGACCGTCCTGTTCATCAATTCATGGTCGGCATACGCAGGCCGCCGCAGATTATTCCCAACTAAACTTGCCATACCGCCGGGAAAGTTCATCCATCCATTCCCATCTTGCGTGCCAGGGCCTGCCGCGCGCGGGAAAGGCGGCTCATCACCGTGCCCTTGGGGATGCCCAGCACCTCGGCTGCTTCGGCATAGGACAGTTCATCGACGCAGATCAGGTGCAGGATTTCGCGCTGTTCGTCGGGCAGGGTTTCCATGGCGGCCCATGCGGTTTCCAGCATCAGCCGCGCCTCGATCCCGGCGCCGGGGTCATGGGGCAGCGCCTCGGGGGTTTCGTGAACGTCAATGCCGGTGCCTGCGGTGCGGGCGCGGCGGGTCATGTCGATAAAGGCGTTGCGCATGATGCGGAACAGCCATGGCTGCATCCGGGTCGAGCGGTCAAAGCGCGCCGCATTGCTGATGGCGCGTTCCACGGTGATCTGCACCAGATCGTCGGCCACATCGGCGCGGCGCGACAGAGACAGGCCGAAGCGGCGCAAGCTGGGCAGGTGCCTGACGAGTTCTTCGCCGAAGTCTTTGTCCATCGGTGTGCCTCCGGCGAAAACCTGTTAATGGTCGATACGGGGGAATATTTCGTTTAATCTTGCGTTCATGTCCATATGTCAGGGAAATTTGCCATGATCCGCCGTCTGCTGGTGCTTGCTGCCTTGTCGCTTGTTCTGATCCTGGGGACCGGCGAATGGGATGACCGCGGGGTGCCGGGGCCGTCGATGGCATGGGCGGATGACGACGATGACGATGATGATGACGATGGTGGCGGCAGCAGTTCCAGGGGATCGCGCAGCAGTGGCGGCAACGGCAGCGGGGCGGGCACGACCCGTAGGCCGGGTGAAAACTGGGGCAGCAGTCAGCGCCGCACCATTCAGCGCCAGTCCCGCCAGCCGCGTGCGCAGCAGCCCCGCCGCGCGCAGCCTGCGCGCCGTGCCCCTGCGCCGCCGGCTCCGCCCCCGCCGACGCGGGCCGAGAACGAGATCATCGCCCGTGGTCTGACCGACACGCAACTGACCTCGCTGGAAACCGAAGGCTACAGCCTGATTCTGCGGCGTGATCTGGCGGGAGGGCAATCGCTGGTCCGCCTGCGCAAGCCAGCGGCGGTGGCCATGGATGATGCGCGCGCCGCGATTGCCGCGCTGCCGGGGGTGACGGCGGATTTCAACCACTATTACCGCCCCGAGGCGACAGCGGGCTGCACCGGCGAGTCGTGCCTGATCCGCACCATGGTCGAGTGGCCGTCCGATGTGCAATGCGGCACCGCGCCCTTGATCGGGATGATCGACACCGGCCTGAACGATGCCCATGACGCGCTGTCGCAGGCCAGCATCACGCTGCACCGGATCGAGGACGCCGAGGGCATCGCCCCCTCTGACAAGATCCACGGCACAGGTGTTGCCGCCCTGCTGGTGGGCGATGCCGATTCGCGCACGCCGGGGCTGGTGCCGCATATGCCGCTGGTCGCGGTGGATGCCTTTCACAAATCCGCCAGCGATGAACGCGCCGATGCTTTTGCGCTGGTGCAGGGGCTGGACTGGTTGTCCGAACAGAACGTCCGCATCGTCAACATGAGCCTGGCCGGCCCGATGAACGATCTGCTGTCGGAAAAGATCCAGCAACTGGACGATGACAATATCCTGATCGTTGCCGCTGCCGGAAATGCCGGGCCGCGCGCCGCGCCCGCCTTTCCCGCCGCCTTCGATCGGGTGCTGGCGGTGACGGCGGTGGACCGGCGCGAGCAGGCCTATCGCCGCGCCTCACGCGGGGGGCACATCGACCTTGCCGCGCCGGGGGTCGAGGTCTGGACCGCCGCCTCGATCAGCGGTGCCCGCCCGCAGACCGGCACCTCCTTTGCCGCGCCCTTCGTCACCGCCGCCGCCGCGCTGATCCTGCAAGAAAACCCCGACCTGACCCCCGCCGACCTGCGCGCCCGCCTGCGCGAAAGTGCCCGCGATCTGGGCGCCGAAGGGCAGGACGACATCTATGGCTACGGTCTGCTGACCTTGCCGCAGGTGTGTGGGGGGTAGATGCGTGCGGCTGCGTTGGGGTGGCGGGTCATGGACACGACTGGTCGTCGCGGCGCCGGATCGCCTCCAGCGCCCCGGCGGGCAGATTATCATACACCGCATCAATTTCTTTCGGTTCCGAAATCAGCTTGTCCACGATCAGGTTTAGCAGACGGAACAGCGTTTCAGCGGTGGTCCTGTCATCGCGCAGGTCGATCTGGCCGGGGTGGACGGCGCTGTTTCCGATGACACGCACGGCATCAAGCGCCCTTTGGACACGCACGTCCAAGCCGCCCCGAACCAGTGCGCCAATGTTATCGTTGATGTTCTTCCCCGGCTGGCCGAGTTCTTTGCATAGCTTTTGAATGGCAAGACGGATCAGTGCCGCAGCACCTCTGGGCGAAAATGCAGCACCTCTGGGCGAAAGATCAAGAATGCTGCTGGCTTCATCATAGTCTCGCCGAATGTCGTCTGGCATGTCGGGGTTCGCGGGCGGTGCGCTGCCCGTGTGGGGATAAATAATTTCACGGTCGATCCAAAAAGGAAGGTTTCGGCAATGATTGCATTGGCTTAGACGGGCGTTTGAAATAACGCCATCAGTCTGCTGACCCTTGGCATCGTCGATACCGGGAAGCCGTGGCCCCGACGAGGTCGGCGGATACAGCGCCATCAGAACCGGATCGGGTCTGGCATCATACTTAATTACGCCCAGCAATTTCCAACTTTGATGAGCAAATGCGCCACAATATGGGCAGTTGAAGGCGGTCTTTTTACTGAAGGTGCTTCATACGTCATGATACCGATCACGCTGACTTATTCGACGGTTCAGTGCAAGAAGACTGGTGACCCCGGCAGGATTTGAACCTGCAACCTGCCCCTTAGGAGGGGGCTGCTCTATCCAGTTGAGCCACGGGGCCAGCATCTGTCTTTTCGCGCGATGTGGGGCGAATGGCAAGCTGGACGGCGGGGATGTTGTTCGCTAACACTGGTCCACCCGCCAACAGGATGGCCGTTTATGTCCAGATCCCGCCGCCCCTTGACCCTGCGTGACGTTTCCGAAGCTTCGGGCGTCAGTGAAATGACCGTCAGCCGTGTGCTGCGCAACAGGGGTGATGTGTCGGCGGCGACGCGGGAAAAAGTGCTGACGGCGGCGAAAACGCTGGGCTATGTGCCCAACAAGATCGCGGGCGGGCTGGCCAGTCAGCGGGTGAATCTGGTGGCCATCGTCATCCCCTCGCTGTCGAATCTGGTGTTTCCCGACGTGCTGGGCGGGATCTCGGCTGAACTGGACGACACCGGGCTGCAACCTGTGATCGGCGTCACCAACTATTCCCCCGCGCGCGAAGAAATGGTGCTGTATGACATGTTGTCGTGGCGGCCCTCGGGGGTGATTTTGGCCGGGCTGGAACACAGCAAGGCATCGCGCGCCATGCTGCAAAGCGCGGGCATCCCGGTGGTTGAAATCATGGATACCGACGGTGAGGCGATTGATACCATCGTCGGTATCTCGCACGTCCGGGCCGGGCGGGAAATGGCGGCGCAGATTCTGGCGGCGGGCTATCGCCGTATCGGCTTTGTCGGCACCCACATGCCCGAGGATCACCGCGCCCGCAAACGGCTGGCCGGGTTCGAGGAAGGTCTGGCCGAAGCCGGCGTCACGCTAGAGGCGCGGGAATATTATCAGGGCAATTCGTCGCTGCTGAAGGGGCGCGAGTTGACGCAGCGTATCATGTCGCGCGCGCCGGATCTGGATTTTCTGTATTATTCTAACGATATGATTGGCGCGGGCGGGCTGTTGTGGTGTCTGGATCAGGGCTATGACATTCCGGGCCGGATCGGTCTGGCCGGGTTCAACGGCGTTGATTTGCTGGACGGTTTGCCGGTGCGGCTGACCACCACCGATGCGCGGCGGGTGGAAATCGGGCGGCGGGCGGCGCGGATCGTGGCGGGCAAGGATACGCCGCCGCCGGACCGGGTGGTGGCGCTGACCCCGACCTTTATTCCGGGCGAAACCATCCGCAGCCGCTGAACCGCCTTGCCGCGCCGGGGCGGCCACCTTATCTGACTGCCCATGCGTATTCCGTTCCTTTCCCCCCGCCCGGCGCGTGTCGCCGTCGTTCGTTTGCAGGGCGTTATCGGCGCGGCAGGCCGTGGCGCGCCCGGCCTGTCGGATGCCGTGCTGGCCCCGGTGCTGACCCGCGCCTTTGCCAAGGGCAAACCGCAGGCGGTGGCGCTGGCCATCAACTCGCCTGGCGGGTCGCCGGTGCAATCCTCGCTGATCGCGGCGCGGGTGCGGCGGCTGGCGGACAAGCACGACCTGCCGGTTCACGCCTTTGTCGAGGATGTGGCCGCGTCTGGCGGCTATTGGCTGGCAACGGCGGCGGATCACATCTGGGCGGATGACAGTTCGGTGCTGGGGTCCATCGGGGTGATCTCGGCCGGGTTCGGCTTTCAGGATCTGATCGCGCGCTGGGGCATCGAACGGCGCGTGCATACCGCGGGCCGGTCCAAGTCCACGCTGGACCCGTTCCGCCCCGAAAAGCCCGAGGATGTCGCCCGCCTGCACGCGATCCTTGAACCGATTCACGCCGCCTTCAAGGCGCAGGTGACGGCGCGGCGCGGCCACCGTCTGGCCGCCGACACCGACCTGTTCACGGGCGAGTTCTGGGCCGGGCAAAGGGCCGTCGAACTGGGCCTTGCCGATGGCATCGCACATCTGGAACCCAAGATGCGGGCGCTTTACGGCGATGACCTGCGGTTTTTGCGCTATGGGCTGCGTCAGCCGTGGTTCCGCCGCATCGGCTTGTCGGCGGATGCAGTGGTCGATGCGGCGCAGGACCGCGCCGCCTGGTCGCGCTTTGGGATCGGGGGCTGATGCGGTGATAAAGTCGGTCATCCTGTTTCTGCTGTTCATGATTGCCCTGGCGCTGATCGCCGGGCCGGGGCCGCGCGCCTTTGTTCTCAAGCTGCTGAGGAAGCTGGGCCTTGCTCGTTGATCTGCTGATGATTGCGGCCGGGCTGGTTGTCCTGCTGGTGGGCGGCGAGTTGCTGGTGCGCGGGGCCGTGGCGCTGGCGCTGCGGCTGGGGATCTCGCCCTTGGTGGTGGGGCTGACGGTTGTTGCCTTTGGCACCTCGGCGCCGGAAATGATCGTGTCGGTGTCCGCCGCGTTGCGGGGGGCGACCGATCTGGCGATGGGCAATGTCGTCGGGTCGAACATCGCCAATGTGCTGGTGATCCTTGGCGTTTCCGCGCTGATCGCGCCGATCTATACCCGCGCCGTCGATCTGCGCGAAAGCTGGTGGATCATGGTGGGGGCCTCGGGGCTGTTGATCGCGATGGCGCTGCTGGGGCCGCTGGGGCTGGTGCAGGCCGCGATCCTGCTGGCCGCGTTGGGGCTGACCCTGTGGCGGCAACTGTCCACCGCGAAAGAGGAAGACGCGGGCGTCACCGACCAGCGTGAGCCGTGGTCAAAGACCATCCTCTGGCTGCTGGCCGGGCTGATCGCGCTGCCGGCCGGGGCGCATCTGCTGGTGACGGGGGCGACCGACATCGCCCGCAATCTGGGCGTGTCCGAGGCAGTGATCGGGCTGACGCTGGTGGCCATCGGCACCTCGCTGCCGGAACTGGCGGCATCCGTGGTGGCGGCGCTGCGCGGACGGTCCGATCTGGCGCTGGGCAATGTGGTCGGGTCGAACATCCTGAACATTCTGGCGATTCTGGGCATCACCGCGCTGATAAAGCCGCTGCCCGTGCCGCCGCAGATGCTGCGGCTGGACCTGTGGGTGATGCTGGTGACGGGGCTGTTGCTGTGGCCGTTCCTGTTGCGCGGCATCAGGATCTCGCGCGGGATGGGCGCGGCCTTTGTCGCGGCCTATGCGGCCTATGTCTGGGTGCTGCTGTGACGGGGGCGGCGCTGATTACGGGTGCGGCGCGGCGGCTGGGCCGGGCGATGGCGCTGTATCTGGCCGGGCGCGGGCATCCGGTTGCCATCCACTATGACCGTTCCGCCGACGAGGCCGAGGCCGTGGCGCAGCAGGCGCGCGACATGGGCGTGCCCGCCATCGCGCTGCAAGCCGATCTGCTGGATGATGACGCGACCCGTGCGCTGATCCCGGCGGCGTGTGCGGCGCTGGGGCCGCTGTCGGTGCTGGTGAACAATGCGTCGATCTTTGAATATGACACCATCCACAGCGCCACGCGCGCAAGCTGGGATCGTCATATCGGGTCGAACCTGCGCGCGCCATTCTGGCTGATGCAGGATTTCGCCGCGCAGGCCCCCCCAGCCGATCTGTCTGGTAAGGAACCGCGCGCCACCGGCCTGATCGTCAACATGGTCGATCAGCGGGTGCTGAAACCAACGCCCGAGTTCATGACCTATTCGCTGGCCAAGGCGGGCCTGTGGGCACTGACCCGCACGGCGGCGCAGGCGCTGGCCCCCGCGATCCGGGTCAACGCCATCGGTCCCGGCCCGACCATGCGCGGTGCCCGCCAAAGCCAGCAGCATTTCGACGGGCAGCGCGCCGCGACCATCCTGCAACGCGGGGCGGGGCCGGATGATGTGGTGGCGGCGCTGGGCTATTTTCTGGATGCGCCCGCCGTGACGGGGCAGTTGATTTGCGTGGACGGCGGCCAGCATCTGGGCTGGCGCACGCCTGACGTGCAGGGGGTGGAATGACCTTGCGCCTGCGCCGCAGCGTCAATTTGTCCACTTTGCCGCGCACCATAACAAAAGCGTCATGATTCCTGCTTGTTTATCAGGCCGTTGTCGGTGGGTTGAAAAAGAATCGTTTAAAATCATGCGGATATTTACCTGCCTAAAATTCAGGCACATTTACGAAGTCTTAACAATCGCTGGCAAAAACCGGGCTGGGAAAATCTCGCCCACAGAGTTATCCACAGATTCCGTGGACAGCTTTGCCCTTGATCTTTGCTGCCCCAGCTTGCAGCCGGGCGGGGGAATCACACATTTGATGCCATGACCGATTCCCTGCCCCCCAAAACCGGCCAGCCGGTGATTCAGGATTACCTGCGCACGCTGGATTCCAGCCCCGGCGTGTATCGGATGCTGGATGCGCAGGGGGCGGTTCTGTATGTCGGCAAGGCGCGGAACCTGCGGGCGCGGGTGTCGAACTATGCCCGCGACACCGGCCACACGGCGCGCATCGCCCGGATGATCCGGGAAACCTGCTCGATGATGTTCCTGACCACGCGCACCGAAACCGAGGCGCTGTTGCTGGAGCAGAACCTCATCAAGCAGCTTAAGCCGCGCTATAACGTGCTGCTGCGCGATGACAAATCATTCCCCAACATTCTGGTGGCCAAGTCGCACCCCTTCGCGCAGATCAAGAAACATCGCGGCGCCAAGTCGGAAAAGGGCGACTATTACGGCCCCTTTGCCAGCGGCACGGCGGTAAACCGGACGCTGAACCAGCTTCAGCGCGTGTTCCTGCTGCGCAACTGCACCGATTCCATGTTTGAATCGCGCACGCGCCCCTGTCTGATGTATCAGATCAAACGGTGCAGCGCGCCCTGTGTGGGCAAGATTTCCGAACCGGATTATGCCGCGCTGGTGGCAGATGCCGAACTGTTCCTGCAAGGCAAATCCACCCGCGTGCAGGCCGATCTGGCCGATCAGATGGCCGCCGCCGCCGAGGCGATGGAATACGAACGCGCCGCTGCCCTGCGCGACCGGATCAAGGCCCTGACCGCCGTGCAGTCGGTTCAGGCGATCAACCCGCGCGGCGTGCCCGAGGCCGACATCGTGGCCCTGCATATGGACAGCGGGCAGGCGTGCGTGCAGGTGTTCTTTATCCGCGCCAACCAAAGCTGGGGCAACCGCGACTTTTACCCTCGGCTGGGCGGCGCGGAATCGGCGGACGAGGTGATGCAGGCGTTTCTGCTGCAATTCTACGATGACAAGCCGCCGCCGCGTCAGATCCTGCTGTCGCACCCGCCCCAGGACCCCGACCTGACCGCCGAGGTTCTGTCGGAACGCGCGGGCCGCAAGGTCGAGCTGTTAACCCCGCAGCGCGGCGAAAAGCTGGAACTGGTCACGAACGCGCTGCGCAATGCCCGCGAATCGCTGGCCCGCCGCATGTCCGAAAGCGCGACGCAACTGCGCCTGCTGGCCGGTCTGGCCGAGGCCTTCGACCTGCCCGGCCCGCCGCAACGGATCGAGGTTTACGACAACTCGCACATCATGGGCACCGCGCCGGTGGGCGGGATGATCGTCGCCGGGCCAGAGGGCTGGATGAAGAACCAGTATCGCAAGTTCAACATCAAGGGCACCGAGATTACCCCCGGCGACGATTTTGGCATGATGCGCGAGGTGCTGACCCGCCGCTTTGCCCGCCTGCTGAAAGACGACCCCGACCGCCAGACCGAGGCGTGGCCCGACCTGCTGCTGATCGACGGCGGCGCGGGGCAGGTGTCGGCGGTGGACGGTATCCTGACGGAAATGGGCGTGAACGACATTCCCGTCATCGGCGTGGCCAAGGGCGTGGACCGCGACCACGGCAAAGAGGAATTCCACCGCCCCGGCGCGCGGCCCATGGCGCTGCGCATGAACGATCCGGTGCTGTATTTCATCCAGCGCCTGCGCGACGAGGCGCACCGCTGGGCCATCGGCACCCACCGCGCGCGGCGCAGCAAACAGGCGCTGGCCAACCCGCTGGACGACATCCCCGGCGTCGGCGCGGCCCGCAAACGCGCGCTGCTGGCCCATTTCGGCAGCGCCAAGGCGGTGCGCGGTGCCGGTCTGGCCGATCTGCAAGCGGTGCCGGGCATCAGCGCGGCCATGGCGCAGACGATTCATGATTATTTCAACCCCGACCGCTAGAGGCCTCCGGCTTTGTGCATTACCCGCGCCGGGGGTTGCGCAATGCCGTGCCTGATCCCGCATCGGCTGATCTGCCCCCTTCCCAAAGCCATCGGCAGACACTAGCTTCGCCTCATGCGCTGGACCGTGCCCAATATCCTGACCATGATGCGGCTGATCGCGGCGCCTGCCGTTCCGATCATGTTTCTGTATTTTCACCGCCCCTTTGCCGATTTCGCGGCGCTGACGCTGTTCATCCTTGCGGCGATCACCGACTGGTTCGACGGCCACCTTGCCCGGAGCTGGCAACAGGAAAGCCGCTTTGGCGCCGCGATGGACCCGATTGCCGACAAGGCGATGGTGGTGATCGCGCTGGTCGTCATCACCGGCTATTCCGGGATGAACCCGTGGCTGATCCTGCCCGTCTCGGTGATCCTGTTTCGCGAAGTCTTCGTGTCGGGCCTGCGCGAATTTCTGGGCGACAAGGCCGGGCTGCTGAAAGTCACCCATATCGCCAAGTGGAAAACCACGGCGCAGATGGTCGCCATCGCCACGCTGTTTCTGGGCACCGGGCTGGACTATATCGAACACGGCCAGCCGCCGCGCGTGGGCGAACCGGGCCTGCCATGGTCCACCACATGGTCGGCACTGGCAACCCAGACCGGGCTGCTGCTGATCTGGATCGCGGCGGCGCTGACCGCGCTGACCGGCTGGGATTACTTCAGCAAGGCCCGCCCTTACCTGAGGGATCACCATGGCGATTGAGGTGCTTTACTTTGCATGGCTGCGCGAACGCATCGGCGTGCCGCGCGAAACGGTGGAAACCAGCGCCGCGACCGTGGCGGATCTGGTCGATGAACTGCGCGCCCGCGACGATTGGCACGCCGCCGCCTTTGCCGATCTGTCGGCGATCCGCTGCGCCGTCGATCAGCGTCTGGTGCCGCTGGACACGCCGCTTGGCCCCGCCGCGCGCGAGGTTGCCTTTTTCCCGCCCATGACCGGCGGCTAGGATGAGCGCGCGCGTCCAGACCGACCCTTTCGATACCGCCGCCGAACTGGCCGGCTTTGGGCAGGGTGCCGGCGCGGTCGTCACCTTCACCGGCCTTGTCCGCGACGATACCGGCACCATGCAGGCGCTGGAAATCGAACATTACCCCGGCATGACCGAACGCGCGCTGACCGATTACGGCGAACAGGCCGCCGCCCGCTTTGGGCTGAGCGACTGGCGGATCATCCATCGCCATGGCCGGCTGAGCGTGGGCGAACCCATCATGATGGTCGCCACCGCCGCCCGCCACCGCCGCGCTGCCTTTGACGCGGCCGATTACCTGATGGACTGGCTGAAATCGCGCGCGCCATTCTGGAAACGCGAGATCGGCCCGGATGGACAGGGCGAATGGGTCGCGGCCAAAGACAGTGACGAAGCGGCATTGTCGCGGTGGTAAGCTTCCTGTTTGTCCAAATACGCAAAGGACGCTGCCATCCATGATGCCGCTGCCGCCTGCCGAAATCCCTGCCGCGCTGGACTGGCTGGCCGCCCATGCGCAAGGCCCGGTGTTTCTGGAATCGAATCTGCGCAGCTATGGGCTGAACGGCGATGATCCGCGATCCCTGCGCATCTGGCGCGGTGTGGCGGGGATGGTCGGCCTGACCAATGCCGGGGTGCTGCTGCCGCAAATGCCGCGCGGCGATTGGGCGGCGGCGCGCATCGCGCTGTCGGGGCAATGCGTAACCGGGGTCATCGGCGCCGAGGATCAGGTGCAGGCTGCCCGCGCCGTGCTGGCGCTGAACGGGCCGGTGACGCTGGACCGGGGCGAGCCTGCCTTTGCGCTGCACCTGAATGATCTGATCCTGCCCGATTGCACCGGGCTGGACCTGCGCGGCATCACCTCCGCCGATCTGCCGCTGCTTTATGGCTGGAACGCCGATTACCGGGTGGAAATTCTGGGCGATGATCCGGCCACCGCGCAACGGCTGGCCCGCGCCAATATCGACACCTATGCCGCCGAACAAAGCCACCGCATCCTGTGGCACGGCGATCAGCCCGTGGCGCTGACCGGCTTTAACGCCCGGCTGCCCAACCTTGTGCAGATCGGCGGCGTCTATACCCCGCCGCCCCTGCGCGGGTGCGGCTATGCCCGTGCCGCCGTCGCGCTGCATCTGGCTCAGGCGCGGGGGCAGGGCGTCAGCCGCGCCTTTCTGTTTGCCGCCAGCGATATGGCCGCGCGCGCCTATACCGGCATCGGCTTTCGCCCTGCCGGGCGGGTGCGGCTGCTGATCCTTGCCCAACCCCATAACATCCCATGATCCGCCCCGATCTGATCGAACGTCTGCGCCCATGGGGCGAATCGCTGGCCGCCATGGCCACCGCGCTGACCTGCCTGTGGATCACCCGTCTGGGCGGCTGGTTCTTTGGCGCGCTTGGGCTGGCTGGCGGGGTGGTTGCCCTGCTGTGGCTGATTGCCGCGCTGCGCCGCGCCCGCTTTGCCCGCGCCATCACCGCCCCCGGCGTGGTGGAAATCGACGAAGGCGCGATCCGCTATTACGGCGCGCCGGTTCTGGGCGGAGAAATCGCGCTGCGCGACCTGTCGGAAATCCGCCTGCTGACCCTGCAAGGCGCGGCCCATTGGCGGCTGCGCGCGCAAGACGGGCAGGCGCTGCTGATCCCGGTGGATGCGGCAGGCGCGCCGCTGCTGGCCGATGCCTTTGCCACGCTGCCCGGCATCGACATGGGGACCATCGCGGCGGCGCTTGCCACCGGCGGCGACGGCGCTGCGCCACCGATGCGCACCCTTTGGCGCAGACCCGCCTGACACCGCTTGACTAACGCCACGGTGATTGCCACCTGTCACCGGCAGTCAACAGAAAGGGCCGCTCATGTCCATTCCTCAACAGGGCGGCGGCCCGATCGAATCCCGTGACCAACTGGCGGCCTATGTCGCCTCGGGCGAAAAGCCGCGCGCGGATTGGCGCATCGGCACGGAACACGAAAAGTTCGGCTATTCCAAGGATCAACTGCTGCCGCTGCCCTATGACGGACCGCAGTCGATTCACGCCATGCTGACCGGCTTGCAGGAACGGTTCGGCTGGTCGCCGGTCTTTGAACAGGACAAGCTGATCGGCCTGCACCGCGACGGCGCGAATGTCTCGCTGGAACCGGGCGGGCAGCTGGAGCTGTCGGGCGCGCCGCTGGAAACCATCCACCAGACCTGTGACGAGGTGAACCAGCATCTGGCCGAGGTGCGCGCGGTGGCCGATGACATTGGCGCCGGTTTCATCGGGCTGGGGGCCGCGCCCATCTGGGGGCAGGATCAGATGCCGATGATGCCCAAGGGCCGCTATGCGCTGATGACCCCCTATATGGAAACGGTCGGCACTCTGGGCACGCAGATGATGTATCGCACCTGCACCGTGCAGGTGAATCTGGACTTCGCGTCCGAGGCGGACATGGTGC
Source organism: Paracoccus sp. (in: a-proteobacteria) (assembly GCF_030538755.1). Taxonomy (GTDB): domain Bacteria; phylum Pseudomonadota; class Alphaproteobacteria; order Rhodobacterales; family Rhodobacteraceae; genus Paracoccus. The sequence goes on from NZ_JAUNTJ010000009.1 coordinate 108,323, forward strand.
AGAAGCTGCGCGTGGCCCTGGCGCTGCAACCTGTGGCGACGGCGCTGTTTGCCAATTCGCCGTTTCTGGACGGCAAGCCGAACGGGATGAAGTCATGGCGCGCCCATATCTGGCAAAACCTTGACGAAGCGCGCACCGGGATGCTGCCCTTCGTGTTCGAGGACGGCTTCGGCTACGAGGCGTGGGTGGATTACGTCCTCGATGTGCCGATGTATTTCGTCTATCGTGACGGCAAATATATCAACGCCTTGGGGCAATCGTTCCGCGATTTTCTGAACGGTCGCCTGCCCGCCCTGCCGGGCGAGGTTCCCACGCTGTCGGATTGGGCCGACCACATGACCACCGTATTCCCCGAAGCCCGCGTCAAGAAATATATCGAGATGCGCGGTGCGGATGGCGGCCCGTGGCGGCGGCTGTGCGCGCTGCCCGCGCTGTGGGTCGGGCTGCTCTACGATCAGGGCGCGCTGGATGCCGCCAGCGACCTGATCCGGGGCTGGGATGCCGAAACCCGCGAAGGTCTGCGCCGCGCCGCCGCCCGCGATGCGCTGCAAGGGCAGGTCGGCAATATCCGCCTGCACGATCTGGCGCGCGAGGTGCTGGCCATCGCCGAACAGGGCCTCAAGTCCCGCGCCCGCCCCGGCGCAGGCGGCCTTGTGCCTGACGAAACCCATTTCCTGAATGCCCTGCGCGAAAGCGTGGACAGCGGGCAGGTGCCGTCCGATGAATTGCTGGCGAAATATCACGGCGAATGGGCGGGCGACCTGTCGCGCATCTATGCCGAATACGCCTATTGACCCAGGCGACCCACGCTCACATTCCTGTTACGATGCGCCGGTAAGACGTGCGGACAACAGGAGAAACCGTGATGCGCAGCCTTATCCTTGCCCTTGTCCTTGCCGTTCCGGCAGGGGCGCAGGCGTCGGTCGTGACCGATACGTTCACCAGCTATTGGGCCTTGGGCGACAGTCTCAGCGATAATGGCAACCTCAACCGGATCGCCTTTGGCATCGGCACCAAACTGGCCCCGACCTCGGGCAGCGTGGGGCAGGGGGCCTATTACCAGACCGGGAAATGGTGGTCGGGGCTGTATGGCCGCTTTTCCAACGGCCCGACCTTTGCCGAACATATCGCCTCTGACTTCTCGGCTGCGGGTCGGGTGACCGGCAATTTCGCCTATGGCGGTGCCGAAGCGGCTGAACCCTCCAGCGCCTTTGACATGACGCCCGGTCTGGCATGGCAGCAAGGCCAGCTTGCCGACCGCAAATCCCGGTTCGGAGACCGCCCGCTGGTGTCCCTGCTGATGGGCGCCAACGACATTTTCGATGCGCTTGGCAGCAACGATCCGGCGCGGCAGGCGGTATCGGCTGCCCGTGCCGCCGCCGATGCCGTGACCGGCGCGGCGCAGTTCCTGTCGGGGCATGGCGTCAGCGACTTTCTGATCGCCAACCTGCCCGACATCGGGCTGACCCCGGCCTATTCGGTCTTTCAGCCCTCGCTGGCGGGGATTGCAACGGCGGCCAGCCTTGCCTTTAACGAACGGCTGGCGGCAAATGTGAACGACTTGCGCCATGCCGGGCTGAACGTGGTTGAACTGGATCTGTTCAGCGTCATTCACGATATGGTCGCCGACCCGCCGTCCTATGGCTTTGGCGATGTGAAAATGCCCTGCATGTTCCAGTCCTCGGGGCAGGCGTCGTCCTTTGGACAGGCCAAGCAATGCAGCGCCGCCGATTCCCGCACGCGGCTGTTCTTTGACAGCGTGCATCCGAACTATCTGGCCCATCAGCAGGTCGGCGAGATGGCGCTGAACGCGCTCAGCGCCAATCTGTCGCCGATGGCGATGATGATGGCAACGACGGCCCTGACCCCCGCCCCGGTGCCGCTGCCTGCCGGTGCGCCGCTGATCCTGGCCGCCATCGGCGCGCTGGCGCTGTTCCGCCGCCGCAGCGCCTGACCGCCCTGCACACAGCCGGGGGCCACGCCGCCCCCGGTCCCGGCATAAAGGCGACCTAGCCCTTGCGCCCGATCTGTGGCTCGGTTCCGTCCAGCAGCCGGGCTATATTGGCACGGTGCCGCACAAAGATCAGCGCCGCCATGAACGCCGCCGCCGCCGCCAGCGACCACAGCCCCAAAGCCCCCGCCACGACCGGCACCAGCGCAGCGGCAATCAGCGCCGACAGTGAACTGATCCGGCTGATGGCCGCCGTCACGGTCCATGCCGCACAGGCCAACAGCCCCAGCGGCCAATGCAGCGCGATCAGCGTGCCCAGAAAGGTCGCAACCCCCTTGCCGCCGCGAAAGCCCAGCCAGACCGGGAAACAATGGCCCAGAAAGGCCGCCGCCCCGGCCAGCAAAGCCGCTGCCTCGCCACCGAAATGACGCGCCAGCAGCACCGCAATGGCCCCCTTGCCGGAATCCAGCAGCAGGGTCGCCAGCGCGGCCCCCTTGTTGCCGGTGCGCAGAACATTCGTCGCGCCGATATTCCCCGACCCGATCTGCCGCAAATCGCCCAAGCCCAAGGCCCGCGTGATGACCAGCCCGAACGGCACCGATCCCAGCAGATAACCGAACACCATCCAGATCATCGCGCTCATACCCATGCCCTGCTGTCTTTCGTTTGCAAATATCCTGGGGGGAATCGCCGCTTGCGGCGATGGGGGGCTAGCCCCCCTGCGGCGGCGAAACCGGCGCGCCGGCCTGTTCACCGAACACAGCGCGGCCGGCAACCCAGGTGCCGATCACGCGGCCCTCCATCCGGGCACCGTCAAAGGGCGTGTTCTTGGATTTCGACTCCAGCGTAAAGCGATCCAGCACAAAGGGCGCGTCGGGGTCGAACAGCACCAGATCGGCGGGCGCGCCATCCGACAGCCGCCCCGCGTCCAGCCCCAGCCGCCGCGCCGGGTTCAGCGACATGGCCCGCCACAATTGCGGCAGGCTCAGCCCGCCCTGATGATACAGACGCATCGCCGCAGGCAGCAGGGTTTGCAGGCCGACTGCGCCGGGGGCGGCGGCCTCGAAGGGCAGGCGCTTGGATTCCTCGTCCTGCGGGGTGTGGAACGATGCGATCACGTCGATGTCGCCATCCGCCACCGCCTGCACCATGGCCATGCGGTCATCCTCGGATCGCAGGGGCGGGGTAAAGCGGAAAAACGTCCGGTAATCGCCCACGTCGAATTCGTTCAGCGCCAGATGATGGATCGAGATGCCCGCCGTCACATCCAGCCCGGCATCGCGCGCGCGGCGCAGGGCGGGCAGGCTGGCGGCGACGGTGATCTGATCGGCGTGCCAGCGTGCGCCGGTCATCGCCACCAGCGCCAGATCGCGGTCCAGCCCCATGACCTCGGCCATGGGGGATACGGCGGGGATACCGTAAAGCGAGGCGAACTTGCCGCTGGTCGCCGCAGCGCCGCGCGACAGGCTGGCGTCTTGCGGGTGGCCGACGATCAGCGCCCCCAGAGACCGCGCATAGCTCATGCAGCGCGACAGAACCTTGCTGTCGCCCACCACGCGCACCCCGTCGGTAAAGGCCACCGCGCCCGCATCCGACATCAGCCCCAGTTCCACCATTTCGCGCCCGTCGCGGCCCTTGGTCAGCGCGGCCATATGGCGGATGTTCACCGGCGCATCGGCGGCGCGGCGGGCGACGAATTCCAGCGCCTCGGGCGTGTCGATGGGCGGGATCGTGTCGGGGCGGGCGATGATCGTGGTGACGCCGCCCGCCGCCGCTGCCCGGCCCGCGCTGCGGAAACTTTCCTTGTGGCGCTCGCCCGGTTCGCCGATCTTGACGCCCCAATCCACCAGCCCCGGAGCCAGACACTTGCCGCCGCAGTCGATGATCGTCGCGCCTTCGGGCGGGGCGTCGGCGTTGCGAGCGGTGATGCGGCCACCCTGAGCGGTCAGGCTGCCGGGGGCATCGGTCTGCGCCTCGGGGTCGATCAGGCGGGCGTTGATGAAATGCAGGGTCATGGCGTCCTCCGGGCGTTAAAGGCGGCCTGACGCGCGGCCGTCACCGCTGTCAGGATACGGTCGCCGTCTTTCAGGTGGATGAAACGCGGGCTGTCGCCGCCGAAATGCAGCGTTGTCAGCCCATGATCGCCGGGTTCCAGCACCGGCTGCGCCTTGCGTGACAGGGCGTGGGCACGAAAGGCCAAAGGGTCACGCTGATGCGCGATCAGCGCCCGGCGGTCGGTGACGGCATAGGCCGTCTGCTGCAAGGCGCGGCTGCGCTGCCGCATGGCACGGAACGGCCAGCCCGTCACCAGCAGCGCCCCCAGCAACAGCAGCAAAAAGATCACCGCCCGCGCCCCCGGATCGCCCGCCGGTGACGACAGCCAGCGATCCAGCACCAGCAGCGCGGCCACCCCCACGGCACCAAGCCCGCCGATCAGCCATTCGGCCTGCGTGGGCCGGATCAGCGCCAGTGCGGGAAAGGGGCGACCGGCCCACAGCAGGGCCTCGCCCTGTTCCAGATGCTGCCGCCAGTCGTAAGGTTTCATGCCTTCTTGCCCTCGATCATAGCCATGGCGGCGGCAGAGTTTTCCAGATGGCGGATCAGGATCTTGCGCCCGCCGCGCGTGACCACCTGCACATCGCCCATCAGGCGGCGCACGGTGGCAATATCGCCACGCTCGACCCTTTCTTGGCCGGGGCCGATCAGGGCGCGGTTGGTCAGCAGCCAGGTGGCCCGCATCGCATCGGGAAAGAACCAGACGCCCCGAAAGGCAATCGCGGCAAAGGTGCCGAACACCCCGGTCCATAACAGATGCCCGCGCCCGATGGCCCACAGGATCAGCACCACCATAATCGCGCCCCCCGCCGCCAGCGCGACGTGATCGCGGATATAGCGGGCGCGGTCGGGGGTAAGGCGCGCGATCTCGCGCTCGCCATCGGGCAGGACGGGCGGGGGCAGGCGGTCACGATAGGCGGGGCTGCGGTCAGTCACGCGGCAAACCTTTCGCGGGTGGCGTCAAGGGCGCGGTGCAGGCGGGCAGCGCGCGGCAGGTCGTCGATCCGGGCCAGCACCGCGCCCTGCGGTGACGTGACCGTTATGCGGCGCGACAGAGGGCCAAGCCGAATGCCGCTGATCTGCGACAAGGCGATGTCGTCGCCGCGGTCAGAGATCAGGCGCAGGTTGGTCACGCCCCAGCGGCAGGCAGGCTGGAACAGGGCCACCATCACAAGGCCAATACCGCCGCCGATCAGGCCCGGCCAAAAGGGAAACGTCACCCCCAGCAGCCCGGCGGCCCAAAACAGCACAATAAAAGATGCGGTGAACAGCGCAATATTGACGACCAAGCCCAACCAGCGTGGCGATTCTTGGCATATCACCTGCTCGCCCGGTTGCAGCGCGGGTGTCACGCCATCACCCCGGTTGCGGCGCGGCCACGCTCGGCCCGGAGGTTGCGCGCCAGCAGGTCCAGCACCGCCATGCGCACGGCGACGCCCATTTCCACCTGATCCTGAATCACGCTGCGGTTGATGTCATCGGCGATGGTGCCGTCGATTTCCACGCCGCGATTCATCGGGCCGGGGTGCATGACGATGGCATCGGGCGCGGCCAGAGCCAGCTTTTCCGCATCCAGCCCCCAGCGGTGGAAATATTCGCGCTCCGAGGGGATAAAGCCGCCGTCCATGCGTTCCTTTTGCAGCCTCAGCATCATCACGACGTCAGCGCCCTTCAGCCCCTGCCGCATGTCGTCGAACACCTCGACCCCCATATCGCGCGCGCCCGTGGGCATCAGCGTTGGCGGGCCGATCAGGCGGATGCGGTTTTCCATCTTGCCCAGCAGGATCAGGTTCGAGCGCGCCACGCGGCTGTGCGCAATATCGCCGCAGATCGCCACCGTCAGCCGTTGCAGCCGCCCCTTGGCCCGGCGGATCGTCAGCGCATCCAGCAGCGCCTGCGTCGGGTGTTCGTGCCGCCCGTCGCCCGCGTTGATGACGGCGCAATTCACCTTGGACGCCAGCAGGTTGACCGCCCCCGATTGCGGGTGCCGCACCACCAGCAGATCGGGGTGCATGGCGTTCAGCGTCATCGCCGTGTCGATCAGCGTCTCGCCCTTTTTCACGCTGGATTGCGCGACGGCCATGTTCATCACATCCGCCCCCAGACGCTTGCCCGCCAATTCAAAGCTGGCCTGCGTGCGGGTCGAATTTTCAAAGAACATGTTGATTTGGGTCATGCCCTCCAGCGCGTCGGCATGCTTCACCGTGCGCCGGTTCAGCTCGACATAGCGTTCGGCCAGATCCAGCAGGGTGACGATTTCAGCCGGGGCCAGATGGTCGATGCCAAGCAAGTGGCGCGCGCGGAAAGTCATTTCAGCCTCGTCAGCGGCGATGCGGGGACAGCCGGTCTATGACACAGCCGGACCATTGGCGGCAAGGGCGCGATGGCGATGACCGCCCGTCTGTTTATCGCTGTCAGGGGTGAATTTGGTGGAGCCAAGGGGAGTCGAACCCCTGACCTCTTGAATGCCATTCAAGCGCTCTACCAACTGAGCTATGGCCCCACCGGAGGTCCGCAGCGGTGCCTCAGCGCCGTCGCGTGGGGGGTCGTATAGGGGGGGGCGCGGCGGGGTGCAAGCGGAAAATTCGTCGTTTTGTGACAAGATGCAAAGAATGTCGCGGATCGGGGCCGGGCAGGGGGTGGATGTGAAAACGGGGCCGCGATGGCCCCGTCACATGCTCGCCGGAAAAGCGGGCTTAGTCTTCGTCGTCGCTGCTGACATCGGCGATGTCGTCCAGCGACACGTCGC
>NZ_JAUNTJ010000010.1 GCF_030538755.1 Paracoccus sp. (in: a-proteobacteria)
GAGGCTGCGCCGGTTTCGCATCATTGCGGAAGGATGCGGCTTTATAGCGGCGATTTTCGCAAAAGCAAGGCGATTCGGTGGAACCCGCGCGGGGGCAGGCGCGTTTCGGCGTTTTGGAAGGAGTTATCCAGATGAAACGGACGATGATTGCAGCCGCCTTTGCCGCGGCCCTGCCCGTGGCGGTTCTGGCGCAGGATGCGCCCGAAAGCGGAACCTATGTGTTCGACAGCGATCACGCGCAGGCGCTGTTTTCGTGGAGCCACATGGGCTTTTCCACCAGCTATGGCATGGTGAACGGCATTGAAGGGCAGGTTGTTCTGGACGCTGAAAACCCGGAAAACTCGACCGTCGAGGCACGTTTCCCAGCGGTGTCGATGCAGACCGTTTCCCCCGGTCTGGACGAGCATCTGAAATCCGAGGATTTCTTTAACGGCGACGGTGGCGAGGTGACTTTCGTTTCCACCGGGGTCGAGCCGGGCGAAGGCAATCTGGCCCGCGTCAGCGGCGATCTGACCCTGAACGGGCAGACGCAGCCGGTGGTGCTGGATGTGGTGCTGAACCACAGCGGCGAAAACCCGATGGCGCAAAAGCCTGCCGTCGGCTTTACCGGCACCACGGTCATCAAGCGGTCCGACTTTGGCCTGGGTGCCTTTGTGCCGGCGGTCAGCGACGAGGTTCAGGTGACGCTGAACATCGAGGCGATGAAGGAATAATCCTTGCCCGATCTGGCGATCAAGCGCGCCTATGATCCGCCCGCGCCCGATGACGGGGCGCGGGTTCTGGTGGATCGGCTGTGGCCGCGCGGCCTGACGCATGAGGCATTGGCGCTGGATCTGTGGCTGAAAGACATCGCCCCCAGCGATGAGCTGCGGCGTGAATTTCACCACGATCCGACCCGCTGGCCCGAGTTTCAGCGGCGCTATGCCGCCGAACTGGCCGGGAATCCTGCGGTGCAGACCTTGTGCGATCTGATGGCCAAGGGGCGTGTGACACTGATCTATGCGGCCAAGGATCAGGTTCATAACAACGCCGCCGCATTGCGGGACTGGTTCAGGGGGCACTGACGCGCGGGTTGCGAGGCAGCGCCCCAAGGTGCGTATTTAGGCAAACAGGAAGCCGGCGGTCACTCTGAGGGAGGGGCCGCTTTTTTCGTGGTTTTTCGGGTTGTGGCTTTTTTGGCGGCGGGTTTTTTCGCGGTTGCCTTTTTGGTGGTCGCCTTGGATTTGGCCGCTGCCTTTTTCGGGGATTTTGCGGCTTTGGCGGCGATCAGTTCCAGCGCCTGTTCCAGCGTGATGTCTTCGGGGGTGACATCGCGGGGCAGGGTGGCGTTGATCTTTTCCCATTTCACATAAGGGCCATAGCGGCCATTCATCACCTGAATGGCGCCGCCATCGGGGTGATCGCCCAGTTCTTTCAGTGGTGCGGCGGCGGTGCGGCCTCGGGTCTGTTTGGCTGCCAGCACCTCGACCGCGCGGTTCATGCCGATGGTGAACACCTCGTCCACATCGGGCAGGTTGGCATATTTCGACCCATGTTTGACATAGGGGCCAAAGCGGCCGATGGCGGATTCGATCATCACCCCGTCTTCGGGATGAGGGCCGATCTGGCGTGGCAGGTTCAGCAGCATCAGCGCGCGATCCAGATCGAGGCTGGCGGCGTCCCAGCCCTTGGGGATCGAGGCGCGGGGTGGTTTCGGGGTATCCTCGGTCGCCTCGCCGCGCTGGACATAGGGGCCAAAGCGGCCCACCCGCAGGCTGATTTCATCGCCGTCGTCATGGCCCAGCACGCGGTCGCCCACGGGGTCTTGGCCATCGGGGGCCGACAGCGGGCGGGTATAGCGGCATTCGGGGTAATTGCCGCAGCCGATGAAGGCCCCGCCCGAGCGTGCGGTTTTCAGGTTCAGCCGCCCCTTGCCGCACAGCGGGCATTCGCGCGGGTCGCCGCCATCGGCGCGCGGCGGGTAAAGATGCGGCGCCAGAGCGTCGTCGATGGCGGTCAGCACCTCGGAGATGCGTAGTTCTGACGTGCCTTCGAGCGCCTTGGTGAAGTCGCGCCAGAATCGGGTCAGCACCTCGCGCCACAGGCGGTCGCCGGCGCTGATTTCATCCAGCTCGGTTTCCATTTCGGCGGTGAAATCATAGCTGACGTAGCGCGGAAAATATTCGGTCAGGAACACCGTGACCAGCCGCCCCTTGTCCTGCGGGATCAGGCGTTGGCCATCCTTGCGCACATAGTCGCGATCCTGAATCGTGGTGACGATGCTGGCATAGGTCGAGGGGCGGCCGATGCCCAGTTCCTCCATCCGTTTCACCAGCGTCGCTTCGGTATAGCGGGGCGGGGGCTGGGTGAAATGCTGGCGCGCGGCGGTGGCGGCGCTGGTGGCCGCGATCAGGCCGGGGGCGGTTTTCATGTCTTGCGGGGCGTCGGGCAGGTCGCCGCCCTTTTCCGCCGCCTTGGCCAGTTCGGCGGTAAAGCCGCCCGCGACGGGCTGCGCGGGTTCGCCCTTGGCGATCTGCGGCAGGCGGGCGCTGTCTTCGCCGTCGTCATCGTCGCGGCCCTGATCGTAAACGCGCAGAAAGCCGTCGAACAGCATCACCTGCCCGGTGGCGCGCAGGCCTACCTGAGCGTCGGGGCTGGCGATTTCGACCGTGGTGCGTTCCATCCGCGCGGCTTCCATCTGGCTGGCCAGCGTCCGCTTCCAGATCAGGTCATAGAGCTTGCGCTGATCTTCGGCGGTGACGCGCAGCTTGTCGGGGGACAGCATCATATCCGTGGGGCGGATACATTCATGCGCCTCCTGCGCGTTCTTGGCCTTGTTCTTATACATGCGCGGGCTTTTCGGCAGGTATTGGTCGCCGAATTTCGTCTTGATCGCGTCGCGGGCGGCCATCACCGCCTCGGGGGCCATGTCGATGCCGTCGGTCCGCATATAGGTGATGTAGCCCGCCTCATACAGGCGCTGCGCGGTGGACATGCAGGCCTTGGCGCCCATGCCCAGCTTGCGGCTGGCCTCTTGCTGCAAGGTGCTGGTCATGAAGGGCGGCCAGGGGTTGCGGCTGGCGGGTTTGGCGGTGACATCGGTCACAACCAGATCGCGGCTGGAAACGGCGCTGACGGCCATGGCGGCGGCCTGCGCATCGGGCAGATCGAAGCGGTCCAGCTTTTTTCCCGCCAACGTAGTCAGCGTGGCGTCATATTCATCGCCGCCCGGCGTGGCCAGACGGGCATGGACCGACCAGTATTCGCGGGCGCGGAATGCCTCGATCTCCATTTCGCGGTCAACGATCAGGCGCAGGCAGACCGATTGCACCCGGCCTGCCGATTTCGCGCCGGGCAGCTTGCGCCACAGCACGGGCGACAGGTTGAAGCCGACCAGATAATCCAGCGCGCGGCGGGCCAGATAGGCATCGACCAGCGCCTGATCTATCTGGCGCGGGTTGGCCATCGCCTCGGTCACGGCGGATTTGGTGATGGCGTTAAAGGTGACGCGGCTGACCGCTTTGCCCTTTTTCAGCGCCGGGGCCAGGGCCTGTTGCAGATGCCAGCTGATCGCCTCGCCCTCGCGGTCGGGGTCGGTGGCCAGGATCAGGCGGTCGTCCTGGGCCAGTGCGTCGCGGATCGCCTTGACGTGCTTTTTCGAGTCTGCGGCGATTTCCCATTTCATATCAAAGTCATGTTCGGGATCGACGCTGCCATCCTTTGGCGGCAGATCGCGCACATGTCCAAAGCTGGCCAGCACCTTGTAATCGCCGCCGAGGTATTTTTCGATGGTTTTGGCTTTGGCCGGAGATTCGACGACGACGACGGGCATGGGCTTCTCGCTAAGGCGCTGCAATCGGGGCGTGAACATGGGGGGCGGGCGGGCGGCTGTCAACTGTCACGCTGAGGCCGGGGTGGCAAGGCGGGGCTGGAACCGGCGGTGAAACGGGTGATACTGGCCCGGCACAACAAGGAGTCCGCCATGTCTGACACCCCCCGCCTGACCGGCGCGCCCGTGCCGGATTTCACCCCGCCGCCTATGCCCGGCCCGGCCCGGATCGAGGGGCGTTTCGTGACGCTTGAACGGCTGGACCCGGCGCGCCATGCCGAGGCAATCTGGCAGGCGGCACGGGGGGCGGACTGGATCTGGGATTATCTGGGCTATGGTCCGTTTGCCGCGCCAGAGGATTACCGGGCCTGGGCGGATGGCGTTGCATCGGGGGCGGACCCTTGTTTCTATGCGGTCTTGCCGGATCAGGATGCGGCGGGGGTGGCGTCGTTCCTGCGCATCGACCCGAACAACGGCGTGGCTGAGCTGGGGCATATCCTGTTGACGCCACGGGTGCAGCGGACCCCGGCGGCGAGTGAGGCGCTGATGCTGATGATCCGCTGGGCGTTTGAAAATGGTTATCGCCGGTTCGAATGGAAATGCGATGCGCTGAACGCGCCCTCGCGGCGGGCGGCGCTGCGGCTGGGGTTTACCTTCGAGGGCGTTTTTCGCAAGCATATGATCTATAAAGGGCGCAATCGCGATACGGCGTGGTTTGCGATCACCGATGATGAATGGCCGGCGCTGCGTGGGGCCTATGATGCGTGGCTGGCACCTGCGAATTTCGATGCCGAGGGGCGGCAGCGGGAAAGCCTTTCGGCGCTGACCGTGCGGGCCTTGCCGGGGCGGGGCTGAGACGCGCCGGCGTGGCGGGGCGGTTCGGAAATGGCAGCGCGGCGTTGGCTGCGCCGGAGTCATGCGTATTTGGGCAAACAGGAAGCCGGCGGGGTTCTGCGGGATAAAGGTGGCCCCGGAGGAGCGGTCCGGGGCCGGGCAGGGTCACGGGGTTCGGATGCCGTGGCTGCCTAGTTATGCGTGTGTGTGCCGGTTGTGTGGGGGTGGGGTTCAGACCTCGCCCACGGCGGCCAGACGGTCCTGCACCAGGCCGCTGATCCGCGCCAGATCGCCTGCGACGGCGTGGCCCGCTTCGTGGTCGCGGGCCAGAGCGGTGGCGGCCTGTTCCAGCGGTGCGTCATGGGCCGAGCGGGCGACGCCAGCCAGAAAGCGGGCGATATAGTCGATCGCGGCGGTGTCGGTTGCGCCCGACAGAACCTCGGCCACATGGGCCAGATCGTCGCGCAGTGCGGCGGAATCGGGCGAGATGACGTCATCGGGCAAAAGGCGTGGTCCTGCCGGTTGCGATTCGGCGGGCAGGGCCGACAGGATCGCCTGTTGAAAGACGGCAAGGCTTTCGACCGGCTTGGCCAGAAAGCCGTTGGCCCCGGCCGCCATCGCTGCCGCTTCGTTATCGGGATCGCCAGACAGGCCAAGGATCACCGGCACACGCGGTTCGGCGCCGTGGATGCGCGCGATCAGTTCGGCACCGTTGCCATCGGGCAGGCCCATATCCGCGATGACCACCGCCGGACGATAGGTCAGCAGGTGGCGCGTGGCCGATTTCAGGCTGTCGGCGCGGCGAATGCGCGCGCCCGAGCGCAGGCACAACAGGCGCACCGCCTCGCTGGCAAAGCGCGAATCTTCGACCACCAGCACGGTCAGGCCCGTCAGCGGGCGCCCCGGCAAGCTCATCCTCCAGGCGGGCAAGCTGCCCATGCCGGTTCCGACTTCTGTCTGCATCGCCATTCCCCTGCGAATCGTCATCTGATCCCTTGGTAGCGCGGCAAACACTAAGATCGGGTTAACGGCGGCGGGTTTCTCTTTCCCTTGGCGGCCATGATCCGTAAACACGGGGAAACGGAGGATACCATGATCGGACGCCTGAACCATGTCGCCATTGCTGTGCCTGATTTGCAGGCTGCCGCGGCGCAATACGAAAACACGCTGGGGGCCACCGTGCGCCCGCCGCAGGACGAACCCGATCACGGCGTGACAGTGGTGTTCATCGAACTGCCGAACACCAAGATCGAACTGCTGTATCCGCTGGGTGAAAACAGCCCGATTCAAGGGTTTCTGGACAAGAACCCTTCGGGCGGGATCCATCATATGTGCTTTGAGGTCGAAGACATCATCGCCGCCCGCGACAAGCTGAAATCCGAAGGTGCCCGCGTTCTGGGCACCGGCGAGCCCAAGATCGGCGCGCATGGCAAGCCGGTTCTGTTCCTGCATCCCAAGGATTTCAACGGCTGCCTGATCGAGCTGGAGCAAGTCTGATGAACCTGACTGGCGGCATCGTTCTTTATACTGTGCTGTGGTTTCTGGCGCTGTTCGTGATTCTGCCCATCGGGCAGCGCAGTCAGGCCGATACTGGTCAGGTGGTGCCCGGCACGCCTGCGGGCGCGCCGCATGACCCCCGGCTTGGGCGCAAGGCGCTGATCGCGACCGGGGTTGCGGCGGTGATGTGGGCGGTGATCGCCTGGCTGATACTGGGCGATGTCGTCACCCGCGCCGACATCATCGCGTTCGAGGCGTGGTTGCGCGGATAAGGTGAAACAGGTGCGTAAAGGCCGCGGCGGCCAGCACCGGCACCACGATATTCAGCACCGGCACGGTCAGCAGCAGCGCGATCAGCACGCCCGCCCATGTGATGCGGGTGTTGTTGACCTGACGCAGCGCCGTCGCCTGTGGTTCGTGAAGGTGACGGCGGGCGGCCATCTGGAACAGCTCTCGTCCCAAAAGCCAGCCGTTGGCGCCGTAGAACAGCACCGGCGAAAATGGCCCTAGGATCGGCATGGTTATCAGCGACAGCAGCGCCACCACGATCACCGCGCCCATCACCGCCATGGATTCCAGCAGACCGTCCATGAAATCCAGCGATTGGCCCTTGGCGTGGGGATAGTGCGTCTCCTCGACCGCATTTGCGACGTTTTCGGCGAACAGGCCCGAAAAGGCGGCGGCGACCGGGGCCATCAGAAAGAACCCGATCAGCGGGAACAGCGCCAGCGAAGCCCATGACAGCGCCGTGCCGAAATCAATCGGCCCCCAGAAGGGCAGGGTGAAACCGCCCGGAACAAAGGTTCGGATCAGGAAAAACACCACCGCTTGCAGCGCGATGAACAGGCCGATGGTCAGCGCGATCCCCGTCAGCACAATGCCAAAGATGCGCGGACGCAGCATGTCGGTCAGCGCGCGGCTGAGGGCGATGAAGACCATTACAGCCACCCGGTTTTGGCGGCGATGTCGGGGCGGGGACGGTCGGGCGGGGCTTCGCCCCGGCTGCCGATGTGGATCAGGCCGGCGACACGCTCGCCCGGTGTGACGCCAAGATGCGCGGCGGCGAAATCCTGATCGAGTGCGGCAAAGCCCGTCAGCCACGCAGCCCCCCAGCCCGAGGCCAGCGCGGCATTGACCAGACCCAGACAGACCGCCCCCGCCGACAGGACCTGTTCCCACTCGGGCACTTTGCCGCTGGGCACGGGGGACGAGATCACGGCGACGATCACCGGGGAATCAAAGGCCGAGGCGGCTTTGTCTGCGGCGGCCTGATCTTGTGTGGCCTGAAGGACGGCGGCGTGCAGGTCGGGCTTGATCCGGTCCAGCGCGTCGCGGCTGATGACGACAAAGCGCCATGGTTCCAGCTTGCCGTGATCGGGGGCGCGGGCGGCAAGGGTCAGCAGGTGCATGATCTGGTCGCGGTCGGGGCCGGGTTCGCGCAGCATCTTGGGCGGGTGCGAGCGGCGGGTGGCCAGAAACGCCTGCGCGGCGTCGTTGCGGTGATCCATGGCTGTCTCCTTTTGTCGCGATGGATGTAATGGCGGCGGGCGTGGTTGAACAGGGCTTGCGGGCGGTTCGGCACGGGCCGATGATCGCAGCATGGACGATCTGACGCATCTGGCCCGGCCGGGCACCGAAATCGCTGTGCGGGTGACGCCGCGCGCCGGGCGGAATGCCGTGGTTGCGGCTGATGGCGTGCTGCGGGTCTATGTCACCACCGTGCCCGAGGACGGCAAGGCCAATGTCGCGGTGCAAAAGCTGTTGGCCAAGGCCATCGGCGTGGCGCGCACGCGGCTGGTTCTGGTGCGCGGGGTGACTGCGCGCGACAAGCTGTTCCGGGTTGAGGGGTAGCGCCCCAAGGTGCGTATTTAGGCAAACAGGAAGCCTGCCTATGGGCGCATGACGTAATTGCCTTGGGGCAGGTTCAGGGCGGCGCGCAGTTCCTGTAACTGTTTCATGCTGAAGACGACGGTGGCCAGGGAGTCGCCCTCGGGCGAGAGTTGTTCGACCAGCACCCGGTCGTCAAAGGCGGTGATGACGATATCTTCGCTAAGCGGGCGGGTGCCCGGTTCGGCTTCGTCGATCAGGGTGATGACGGTCGAGTCAAATTCATGCTCGATGGTAAACATGGGTTATTCTTTCAAATTTTCGGCACAATAGGGCCAGCGGTTGCCTGTTCGCGGATTGCGGCACTGGTGCGGTGCGGGTCATGCCGTTAGATTGGCCGCAAAGCCGTATGGTCGGCAAGGGGCAGTTCGGGGGGCAGAACATATGCACAAGCGCAGCAAAATTGCAGCTATCCTTACCACGGCCTGTGTCGGGCTGGCAGGCTGCGTTGTGCAGGTGCCGGTCGATGGGGCAGGGGGGGGCACCCCGCAGCCTTCGGCGCCTGCGCCCTCGACCAGCGCGCCGAACCCCTATCCCGCGCAGGCGTCGGCCACCCCGGTTTCCAACAATCCGCAGGCTGCGGCGCGGGCTTTCGTGTCGGTGATGCAAAAGATGGAGCCGGCGATCGAGCGTGAGTGCATGACCCGCCGCACCCGGCCCATCAACTGCGATTTCCAGTTCGTCGTCGATGATCGCCGGGGGCAGGAGCCGAATGCCTTTCAGACCATCGACGGGCAGGGGCGTCCGGTGATCGGCTTTACCCTGTCGCTGATCGCGGCGGCGCAGAACACCGATGAGCTGGCCTTTGTCGTCGGGCACGAGGCCAGCCATCACATTCTGAACCACCTGTCGCAAAAATCCAGCGCGGCCACGGCGGGGGCGGTCATTCTGGGGGGGCTGGCGACGGTCTATTCCGGCAACCCCACAGCCGTGAACACAGCCAGCCGTATCGGGGCGACGGTCGGATCGCGCTATTACTCGAAAGAGTGGGAGCTGGAGGCGGATTATCTGGGCGCCATCATCACGCTGAACGCCGGTTATGATCCGCAGCGGGGCGCGGCCTTCTTTGCGCGGATGCCTGATCCGGGCGATCAGATCCTGGGGTCGCATCCGGCCAATTCGCAGCGTGTCGCGCAGGTGCGCCGCGCTGTTTCGGATGTTCGCTCGGGCCGCGCGCGCTGATTTGATCTGGATCATTTTGCGCCTGCGGCCCTGCCATGCCTGTGCAGTGGTCGCAGGTGATTCGTCGATATTGAACCCGTTTTCCAAACTTTGCAGTTCAATATCGCAATGGCAGCGAAATGAATTCAACCATAAGGCGTAGAGGCCGCTGCCGAGGCCGAAAGTTAAGATGTGGTAAATTTACCACTGACCCTTTGATGGAAGGTCATGAAGGCTGACTAAAAAAAATTTACTCCACTGGCCGGGAACCTGTCCAAATAGTCAGGCGTTCTGCCCTTCATGAAGTTCGATGCCGGTCTGCATTCCTTTCAGTTCATGTAATTTTTCACCGGTTTTTCTGATTCGCACTGTGCAACTTCTGTCCGGGTCGCGCGGCGTTGTGACCTTGCGTCACAAGATGCCGAACAGCCTGCCATCCCCGCTTGCAAAGATGTAGTTTACCCAGGGTAAGCGTACGGGATTGCGAGGAAATTAAACCAAAATTCCAAATCATGGCTTTACTCGGATTTGGATGAACATATGATCCAACTTGCGAACAGGGACACCGGCAGATTCTGAATGCCGGTTCGGAGAGGAAGGACCATCAGAAGATGATCGGCGTAGTGGTGTGGAGCAGTGCAGACCGTGAAAAGGCGGTCATCTGGTGCGAGGATCAGGGGGCACTGGCCTATCTGCAAGGGCGTGAAAATCTGGCGATGCCGGGTATGGGCTGGCCCGAGGCCGGCGACCTGATGGAACTGGAAACCGAATTTCTGGCCTCGCTGCGTCATGCTCGCCACGTCGCTCTGTTAAGCGAGGCGGAATGCCCTGGCCTGCCCGACGCGCTGCGCCGCGCACCCGAACCCGATGAGATGCGGCTTCGTCTGGTGTCTTCGCGCGAGGATGCGCCGAAGGCCAAACCAGCGTCGGCGCACGCCCCGCTGCGCCGCGTTACGGTGACCTCTGTCGCAAGCTGATACTGCCCGTCACGGCACGAAAAAAGGCGGCGCGGAGCAATCCGGCCGCCTTTTTCATGTCCGCCGTCGCCCCTAGTGGCCGCGCGCCAGTGCCGCAACGCCGGTGCGGGCCATGTCGATCAGCCCCAGCGGGCGGATCAGATCGGCAAAGGCGTCCAGTTTCTGCGGCGCGCCGGTGATTTCGAACACAAAGCTTTCCAGCGTCGAATCCACGACCTTGGCGCGGAAAATCTCGCCGATGCGCAGCGCCTCGACCCGCTTTTCGCCTTGGCCCGCGACCTTGAACAGACCCAATTCCCGCTCAACCGAGGCGCCCTCGACCGTCAGATCGTGGACCTCGTGAACGGGGACGATGCGGCCCAGTTGCGCCTTGATCTGTTCGATCACCGCAGGCGTGCCGCGGGTGACAACGGTGATGCGCGACCGATGGCCGGTGTGGTCCACCTCGGCCACGGTCAGGCTGTCGATGTTGTATCCGCGCCCGGAAAACAGCCCGATGACGCGCGCCAGCACGCCCGGTTCGTTTTCCACCAGCACCGCCAGCGTATGGCTTTCGCGCAGGTCCGCGTTCGGGTCGCGCAGGTCATAGGCGGAATGGCTGGATGCGCCGCGTTCGATTTTCAGTGCCGACATGGGATCAGCCCCTTCTTGATTGTCCAAATCCTTGGGCATCCGGGGGCAGCCCCCCGGTCTGCGTCACACCAGAACCGCGCCGTCAGCCTTGATCGCGCCTTCGGTCGAGGCCTCGCCCAACAGCATCTCATTATGCGGCTTGCCCGAGGGGATCATCGGGAAACAGTTTTCGTGCTTTTCGACCAGCACATCCAGAATGAACGGGCCGTCGTAATCCAGCATTTGCTGGATCGCCGCGTCCAGATCGGCCGGGTCGCGCACCTGCGCGCCCTTGCAGCCGAAGGCCTCGGCCAGTTTGACGAAATCGGGCAGGCTTTCCGACCACGACTGGCTGTAGCGTTCACCATGCAGCAATTGCTGCCATTGGCGCACCATGCCCAGCCGTTCGTTGTTCAGGATGAACTGCTTGACCGGGGCGCGGAACTGAACGGCGGTGCCCATTTCCTGCATGTTCATCAGCCAGCTTGCGTCGCCAGCGATGTTGATGACCAGCGCCTCGGGGTGGGCGACCTGCACGCCGATGCTGGCCGGCAGGCCATAGCCCATCGTCCCCAGCCCGCCCGAGGTCATCCAGCGGTTCGGCTGATCGAAGTGCAGGAACTGCGCCGCCCACATCTGATGCTGGCCCACCTCGGTCGCGATATAGCGGTCGCGGCCCTTGGTCAGCGCCTCAAGCCGTTCCAGCGCGAATTGCGGTTTGATGACGCTGGTGCTGTTGGTGTAGGACAGGCATTTCCTGGCCTTCCATTCGTCGATCTGTTGCCACCACTTGCCCAAGGCGTCGGTGTTCACCTTGCGCCCGCGCGCCTTCCAGATTTTCAGCAGGTCTTCCAGCACATGGCCGACATCGCCCAGAATCGGCAGATCGACGCGGATCACCTTGTTGATGGATGACGGGTCGATGTCGATATGCGCCTTGACCGATTGCGGGCTGAAGTCGGCGGTGCGGCCTGTGATGCGGTCGTCGAAACGGGCACCGATGTTAATCATCAGGTCGCAGCCGTGCATGGCCAGATTGGCCTCATACAAGCCATGCATCCCCAACATGCCCAGCCAGTTGCGCCCCGAGGCCGGATAGGCCCCCAGCCCCATCAGGGTCGAGGTGATCGGAAATCCGGTCGTATCGACCAGTTCCCGCAAAAGCTGGCTGGCACCGGGGCCAGAGTTGATGACGCCGCCGCCGGTATAAAAGACCGGGCGTTCGGCACGCTCGATCAGTTCGGCCAGCCGCGTGATCGCGTCCTGATTGCCTTTGCGCGGCGGGGCATAGTTGCTGTTGTCGGTCTGGCGCGGGCCGGTATAGGTGCCTTCGGCGAATTGCACATCCTTGGGGATGTCGATCAGCACCGGGCCGGGCCGCCCCGAGGTGGCGACGTGAAACGCCTTGTGGATCGTTTCGGCCAGCTTGTCGGTGTCTTTGACCAGCCAGTTATGCTTGGTGCAGGGGCGGGTGATGCCCACGGTATCCGCCTCTTGGAAACCGTCGGTGCCGATCATGAAGGTCGGAACCTGCCCCGACAGCACCACCAGCGGAATCGAATCCAGCAGCGCATCGGTCAGCCCGGTGACGGCATTGGTCGCGCCGGGGCCGGATGTCACCAGAACGACCCCCGGTTTGCCGGTCGAGCGGGCATAGCCTTCGGCCATGTGAACCGCGCCCTGTTCGTGGCGCACCAGAATGTGCTTGATGTCGTTCTGCTGGAAAATTTCGTCATAAATCGGCAAGACGGCCCCGCCGGGATAGCCGAATACGGTATCGACGCCCTGATCGCGCAGCGCCTCGACCACCATCCTCGCACCCGTCATTGTTCGGGACATTGCCGTATCTCCAGTTTTGAACAAACAAACGCGCAGCCCCTTGCTGCGCCGCCGCAAATTATGGCCGGTGCGGGGGATCGTCAATGGCTGGGGCTGGATAAAATGGCGCGGTGTGGCGATTTTTTGAAACTATCTTGCGCCCGCGCCATCCATGGCGAAACTATTTGTCTGGCTGCGGCAATTGTATGCGCGCCACCTGTTCGACGATCGGATCAACCGACAGCGGATGCGCCTCGCTGTTGTGGCTGGCGGGGTTGCCGATGGGCTGCCAGACGCCGCCCTTATAGATTTCCAGCGCCGAAAATTTCGCCTTGTAGTCCATCTTGCGGCTGCCCGGCACCCAATAGCCCAGATAGACAAAGGGCAGGTTGGCCGCCCGCGCGATTTCAATATGGTCGAGGATGATATGCGTGCCAAGGCTGGCCTCGGTCAGGGCCGGATCATAAAAGCTGTAAACGAGGCTTAGCCCGTCATCCAGCACATCGGTCAGGCAGACGGCAGCCAGATGTTCCGACCCGGCGATAATCTGTCCGTCATCGGCCAGATCAGCGCAGCGGTATTCGATCACGCGGGTCTTGACCGGCGTTTCCTCGATCATGGCGGCGAATTCAAAGATGTCCATGTCGGCCATACCGCCATCGGCGTGGCGGTGGTCCAGATAGCTGCGGAACAGGTCATACTGTTCCTCGGTCGCCCATGCGCTGGTGGCCAGCCGCCGGATTGCGGCATTTCGTCGCATGATGCGCCGCTGCGTGCGCGAGGGCGTGAAATCGGCCACCCGGATGCGGGCCGACATGCAGGCCACGCAGCTTTCGCAACTGGGACGATACAGCACGTTCTGCGACCGCCGGAACCCCTGTCGCGACAGGGTATTGTTCAGCGCATTGGCGTTTTCGCCATGCAGGGCGGTGAACAGTTTGCGTTCGGCCCGCCCGTGCAGATAGGGGCAGGGCTGAGGGGCCGTTACATAAAACTGCGGCACTTGGGGAAGGGTGTGGCGCATCAGCGATCTTGCGTTGGAATCCGATAAGGTCAGACGTTACCCAATAACGCGCCGTTTAACAGCACAAATCTGACAAGTCAGCTAACAGTCTGTTTACGGATGCCCCGGCGCGTTCCCGCGTTGACGCGGCCCGGTGCCACGTTATCGTGCGCGATCATGAGCTTTGTCGATCAGATCCGCCGCCAGCCCGTTCCTCTTGACCCGACCCGCGCCGATGCCGTGCGGCAGACCGCTGCGGGCGCGCCGCCTGCGCTGGTTGACCTGATGGCGGGGGCGGCGGGGTCCAGCCCCTATCTGGCCGGGCTGATCGACCGCGAAGGCGCGTGGTTTCTGGAACAGCGCGATCATGCCGATGTGGTCGTCCGCGAAACGGCAGGGTTCGACGAACTGGACGCCGACGATCTTGGCCCGGCGCTGCGCCGCGCGAAACGCCGCGTCGCGCTGTATGCCGCGCTGGCCGATCTGGGCGGGGTCTGGGAATTGGAGCAGGTCACGGGCGCGCTGTCCGATCTGGCCGACCGCGCCGCCGATCTGGCGCTGCGGGTTCACATCGCGGCCGAGGCGCGGCGCGGCAAGCTGCCCCTGTCGCGCGACGGCACCGATGCGGGCGGGCTGTTCGCGCTGTCCATGGGCAAGGGCGGCGCGCGCGAGCTGAATTATTCGTCCGACATCGACCTGATCGTGCTGTTCGACGATGCCGCCTATGATCCCGATGACGTCCCCGAGGCCCGCGCCGCCCTGATCCGCGCCACGCGCAAGGCCGCCGCGCTGCTGTCGGATGTCACCGAACACGGCTATGTCTTTCGCACCGACCTTCGGTTGCGCCCCGATGCGGCGGTGACGCCGATCTGCATGTCGGCATCCGCCGCGCTGACCTATTACGAGGCCGAGGGCCGCACATGGGAACGCGCCGCCTATATCAAGGCCCGCCCGGCGGCGGGCGATCTGGCGGCGGGGGCGCGGTTCCTGCGCGACCTGCGCCCCTTTGTCTGGCGCAAGCATCTGGATTTCGCCGCGATTCAGGATGCCCACGACATGCGGCTGCGCATCCGCGATCACAAGGGGCTGGGCGGCCGGCTGGCCGTGCCGGGCCACAACATCAAGCTGGGCCGCGGCGGCATCCGCGAGATCGAGTTCTTCACCCAGACCCGGCAGTTGATCGCCGGCGGGCGCGACCCCGACCTGCGCTGCCGCGATACGGTGGGCGGGCTGGCGGCCTTGGCGGCCAAGGGCTGGATACCGCAGGCCGTGGCCGAGGAACTGACCGCGCATTACCGCGAACACCGCGACATCGAACACCGCATCCAGATGGTCAACGACGCGCAGACCCATTCGCTGCCCAAAGATGACGCGGGTCTGGCGAAAATCGCCGCGCTGATGGGCGAAACCGATGTGGCGGCGTGGTCCGACCGGCTGCTGGCGCGGCTGGAGCGGGTGCATGACCTGACCGAGAATTTCTTCGCCCCCGGCGAGGCCGACGACCTGCCCCCCGTTTCGGACGAGGCGCAGGCGATCATCGACCGCTGGCAGGGCTATCCCGCGCTGCGCACCGAGCGGGCGCAGCAGATCTTTCGCCGGGTGCAGCCCGAACTGCTGTCGCGCATGTCCCGCGCCGCCCACCCGGACGAGGCACTGGCCCGCTTTGACAGCTTTCTGGCCGGACTGCCCGCCGGGGTGCAGTTGTTTTCCCTGTTCGAGGCCAACCCCTCGCTGATTGCGCTGATCGTGGACATCTGCGGCACCGCTCCGGGGCTGGCGGCCTATCTGGCGCGGCATCAGGGTGTGCTGGATGCTGTGCTGGGCGGGTCGTTCTTTGCCCCGTGGCCGGGCGCCGAGGGGCTGCGCGCCGAACTGACCGCCGTGCTGGACAGCGCGCTGAATGCGCCGGGCGGCGGCTATGAAGCCGCGCTGGATACCGCCCGCCGCTGGGCGCATGAGTGGCATTTCCGCATCGGCGTGCATCACCTGCGCGGGCTGATCGACGCCGACGAGGCGGGCGGTCAATATGCCGATCTGGCCGATGCGGCGATCGCGGCGCTGTTCCCCGTGACCGCCGCCGATTTCGCCCGCCGCCATGGCCCGCCGCCCGGTCGTGGCGCGGTGGTGCTGGGCATGGGGTCCTTGGGCGCGCGGCAGTTGAACGCCGGTTCCGATCTGGACCTGATCGTGATCTATGACGCGGATGGGGCAGATCAGTCGGATGGCCCGCGCCCGCTGGCCGCGCGGCCCTATTATGCAAGGCTGACGCAGGCGATGATTACCGCCGTGTCCGCCCCGACCGCCGAAGGCCGCCTTTACGAAGTGGACATGCGCCTGCGCCCCTCGGGGCGGCAAGGCCCGGTGGCGACCTCGGTTCAGGGCTTCGAGAATTATCAGATGAGCGAAGCCTGGACATGGGAGCATCTGGCCCTGACCCGTGCCCGAGTGGTGGGCCGGGCCGGGCCGGATGCGGATGCGCTGGTCGATCAGGTGGAATCGCTGCGCCTGTCGGTGCTGAAGGCCAAGGGCGGCGCGGCACAGGTGATGCCCGATCTGGCCGACATGCGCCGCCGCATCTTTGCCGCCAAGCCGGTCAATGGCGCGTGGGAAGCCAAGGTCGGTCCGGGCCGCCTGCAAGACATCGACCTGCTGGCCCAATCCTACGCTCTGCGCGCCGGCGACCCGGCCCGTGGCACGGCAGCGCAACTGCGCACCGGCCGCCGCGCCGGGCTGGCCGACAAAGCCGCGACCGAGGTGCTGACCAGCGCCCACCGCTTCCTGTGGCGCCTGCACGCCTCGGCCCGGCTGCTGACGGAAAAGCCGCTGGATATGGCCGAAATCGGGCACGGCGGGCAGGAATTCCTGCTGCGGGAAACCGGCAGCGAAACGCTGGATGCGCTGGCCCACAGGCTGGCCGACCACACCAATGCCGCCAGTGCCCTGATCGCAGCCGAATTGCCGCATGACGATGGTGAACAGGGCGAATCAGACGCCCGACCCTGACCAGCCGATCAAAACGCCTGATGGCACCGCCGCCTGCTAATCTGCCCCCTCTGGTCAGGCGGCCCGGGCAGGAGCCTCCGGCGGGGGGCGCAAAGCCCCCCCCTGCGACCGTTCGCATAGATCGGGAGCGGTTCAGCCGAGGTGGTCAGATCAGCCCGGCATGGGCCATGGCGGCGTCGATCTGTTTGCGGGTTGCATCGGTCAGGCCGACCAGCGGCAGACGCACCCTTTCGTCGCACAGGCCAAGGCGTGACATGGCATATTTCGCGCCCACCAGCCCCGGTTCGACAAAGATGGCGATGTGCAGCGGCATCAGCTTGTCCTGATATTCCAGCGCGGTTGCATAATCGCCGCGCAGCGTCGCTTGCTGAAATTCGGCGCAGAGCTTGGGCGCGACATTCGCCGTGACCGAGATGCAGCCGACACCGCCATGCGCGTTGAACCCCAGTGCAGTCGCATCCTCGCCCGAAAGCTGGATGAAGTCGGCCCCGCAGGTCATGCGCTGGCATGATACCCGCTCCAGCTTGCCGGTGGCGTCCTTGACGCCGACGATCCGTGGCAGGCGGGCCAGTTCGCCCATGGTTTCCGGTGTCATGTCGATCACGGAACGGCCCGGAATATTGTAGATGATGATCGGAATATCCGCCGCTTCGTGCAGTTCGGTGTAATGCGCGATCAGCCCGGCCTGAGTCGGCTTGTTGTAATAGGGCGTCACCACCAGCGCGGCATCGGCACCCACCTCGGCGGCGAATTGCACCAGCCCGCGTCCTTCGCGCGTCGAGTTCGACCCGGCCCCCGCGATCACCGGCACCCGGCCTGCAGAGACATCGACCACCACTTCGATCACTTTGCGGTGTTCGTCATGGGTCAGGGTCGGGCTTTCGCCGGTGGTGCCGACCGGCACGATGGCGTGGCTGCCTTGGTCTATATGCCACTCGACCAGCTTTTTCAGCGTGTCCAGATCCAGCTCGCCGTCCGGTGTGAACGGCGTGATGAGGGCAGGCATCGACCCTTTGAACATGACACGCTCCTGTGTGGTTTCGCGATGTGGTTTGTCTGGCTTAGCGCCGCTGGCCGGTCTTGCCAAGGATGTGTCTTGCTTATCTGCGCCATGGCCCGCACAACAGGCCGCAATGAAACAGCCGTTCCAAAACCTGTCCCGCGCCGCCCTGCTGGCGTTTGGTATGATTGCCCCCGCACAAGCCGAAAACGCGGGCGCGATGGCGCTGGCCCTGTCCGCCGCCGAGGCGCGCGACTGGACCACCGCCCGCGATGCCGCTGCGGCATCCGGCCCGCTGGCGGAAACCATTGTCGGCTGGCAGGCGCTGCGGTCGGGGCATGGCGAATTTGCCGATTATCTGGCCTTTGTGCGCCGCCATCCCGATTGGCCGGGGCTGGATCTGTTGCGCCAGCGCGGTGATGCCAAGCTGCGCCCCGGTCTGCCCGCGGCCGATGTGATCGCCTGGCTGGATGGCCGCCCGCCGCAAACCCTGGCGGCCGAACAGGTGCTGCTGGCCGCGCTGCCCCCCGATCAGGCGGCGGCGGAACGCGCGCGGTTCTGGGCGCAGGCCGCGCTGTCGGTGGCGGATGCGGCGGCGTTTCTGGCCGCTTATCCCGATCTTGCCCCGCTGACCGGCGCGCGGATCGCCTATCTTCTGGATCAGCAGGAATGGGCCGCAGCCGAGGCCTCCTTGCCCCTGCTGCCCGAGGCCGACCGCGCGTTGCCCGCCGCGCGCATCGCCTTGCAGGCGGGGCGGCAAGGGGTGGACGATCTGATCCTTGCGCTGCCCGACGATCAGCGCGCCGACCCCGGCCTGACGCTGGATCGCTTTTTGTGGCGGGTGCGCAACCGCAATGCCGACGGTGCCCGCGCCCTGATGCTGGACGCATCCACCAGCGCCGAGGCTCTGCGCCGCCCCGAGCTGTGGGGATCGCGCCGGGCCGATTATGCGCGCGCGGCGATGCGGGCCGGCGACTGGCCGCTGGCCGAGCGGTTCGCGGCAAACCACTTTCTGCCGCAGGGCGACCGGAACTATGCCGATCTGGAATGGCTGGCTGGCTATGCCGCGTTAAGGCAGGGGGCCGCGGATCGGGCGCTGGACCACTTCCTGCATCTGGAAACGCAGGTCGGCGCGGCGATCAGCACATCGCGCGCGCTGTATTGGCAGGCCCGCGCGCTGGATGATCTGGGCCGGTCGCGCGATGCGCAGGCCACCTTTGCCCGCGCGGCGCAATTCCCGGGCACCTATTACGGCCAGCTTGCGGTCGAACGCAGCGGCGCGGCCATGCCCGCCGGTTTCGCCGTCACCGGACCGGCCATCGACACGCTGCCCGACTGGCGCGGCAGCGATCTGCGCCGGGTTGAACCCTTTCGCGCCGCGCTGTGGTTGATCGCCACCGGCCGCCGGGACGAGGCGCAGCGGTTCCTGATCCACCTTGCCGCCACCGCCTCGCCGGATGACATCGCCCGCATGTCGCGCCTGATGTATGAAGCCGGTGCGCCCTGGTTCGGCCTGCGCCTGTCGAAACAGGCGGCCAGCAAGGGGGTGATCTTTCCGGCGGCGCATTTCCCGCTGACCGATCTGGCGGACAAGGATCTGGGCGTGCCCACCGAACTGGCGCTGTCCATCGCCCGTCAGGAAAGCGAGTTCAACCACCGCGTCGCCAGCCACGCCGGGGCGCAGGGGCTGATGCAGGTCATGCCCGATACCGCCCGCGACATGGCGCGGCGCATAGGCGAACCCTATGACCTGTCCCGGCTGACCAGCGATCCGGCCTATAACGCCCGTCTGGGCGGGGCCTATCTGCGCGGGCTGCGCGACAGGTTCGGGGCCTCGGTCGCGCTGGTCGCTTCGGGCTATAACGCCGGGCCGGGGCGGCCTGCACGCTGGCTGGGCGATTTCGGCGATCTGCGGCAGGGGGCCGATCCGGTGGATTGGGTCGAACTGATCCCCTTTGACGAAACCCGCAACTATGTGATGCGCGTGGCCGAGGCGCAGCCGATCTACCGCGCCCGCCTGTCGGGCAAGCCCGCGCCCATCGTGCCGACCTTTGACCTGACCGGCGGCGGGATCATGCCACCCCCGCCGCTGCGGCTGACGCTGGCCATGTCGCGCCCGCCAGTGGCCAAACCCTTTATCGGCCCGCAACTGCCGCCCGACTGGCGCCCGCCCGTAACACCGCAGGATGTGATCTGGCCTGAAACGGCGGCCGGGCTGGTGCCGCCCGGAACAGGCAGCGCCTCGCTCAGCTTTGGCGGCGCTGCCGGGTCCGCCACAAGGTGAACAGCCCGGCGGCCACCACGATGGCCGCGCCGATCACCACATTCAGCCGCAGCGTTTCGCCAAAGATCAGCACGCCGATAAAGCTGACCCAGACAAGCTGCGTATAGGCAAAGGGTTGCAGCGCCGAGGCCTCGGCCAGCTCATAGGCTTTTATCAGCATGAAATGCGATGAAATCGCCGTCACGCACAGCAGGGCCATCCAGATCCAGTCGCCCGGCGCCAGCCAGACCCATTCGCGCAGCCCGACAAAGGTGATCGCAACCGCCCCGGCAATCCCGGTCCAGAAAAAGCTGACCACCGCCGGATCGTCACGGGCCACCAGCCGCGTCAGCAGGCCGTAAACCGCAAACATCACCGCCGCGATCAGGGGCAGGGCGGCAGCCGGGGCAAACACCGTCCCGCCAGGGTTCAGCACGATCAGAATGCCGACAAAGCCCACGCCGATGGCCAGCCACCGCCGCCAGCCGACCTTCTCGCCCAGAAAAGGCCCCGACAGCGCCGCCACCAGCAGCGGATACACGGTAAACACGGCGTGGGTCTCGACCAGCCCCAGCCGCACAAAGGATTCGACCATCACCACGACTTCCGCGACCAGCAGAACGCCGCGAAAGATCTGCGTCACCGGCCGCTTTGACCGGATCGCCCGGCGCAACCCGCCCGGCTGGCGCGACACCAGCCAGATCACGAACAGCGCAAACACCCAGAACCGCAGCATCACGATCAGCACAGGGGGATAGTCGCCCGCCAATTGCCGCGATAACCCGTCCTGCATCGCAAAGATCAGACTGGTCGCGCACATCAGCACGATGCCCAATCCCGTGCGATCCCGTATCGGAGCCGCAGGGGGCGGCACGGCGGTCTGCGGCAGAGGCGTGGTCTTGTCGGGCATGGCGGCCTCTTGGCAGGTCAAAATCTGTGCGTGACGCAAACCATCGGCCCAAGCCGCCGCAGAATCAAGGCGCGGAAACGGACAAATCCGGGATAACCGCCCGCCCCCCGCACAATATAAAAACAGCCCGGCAAAACCCGCGCCGGACCCGATCTGCGCCTTGAACCAGACAGGCGCATCTTTGGTCGTCAAATATCCCACAGGGGGTCCGGGGGATGTGAAATCCCCCGGCCTTCGGGCGGGTCAGTTCCGCGCCCGGTCCACCATCTTGCCCTTGGAAATCCACGGCATCATCTCGCGCAGCTTGGCACCGACCTGCTCGATCTGATGTTCGTCATTGATGCGGCGGGTCGCCTTGAACGAGGGCTGGCCGACGGCGTTTTCCTGCATGAAGTCGCGCACGAACTTGCCGGTCTGGATGTCGCGCAGAACCGCCTTCATCCGCGCCTTGGTTTCGTCATAGGGCAGGATGCGCGGGCCGCTGACATATTCGCCATATTCGGCGGTGTTGCTGATCGAATAGTTCATGTTGGCGATGCCGCCTTCATAGATCAGATCGACGATCAGCTTCACTTCGTGCAGGCACTCGAAATAGGCCATCTCGGGTTCATAGCCCGCCTCGACCAGCGTTTCAAAGCCCATGCGGATCAGTTCGACCAGACCACCGCACAGCACCGCCTGTTCGCCGAACAGATCGGTTTCGCATTCCTCGCGGAAGTTGGTCTCGATGATGCCCGAACGCCCGCCGCCAATGGCCGAGCAATAGGACAGCGCGATGTCCATCGCCTTGCCGGTCGCGTCCTGATGCACCGCGACCAGGCAGGGCACGCCGCCGCCTTTGGTGTATTCGCCGCGCACGGTGTGGCCGGGGCCTTTGGGGGCCATCATGATGACATCGACGCCGGGCTTCGGCTCGATCAGGCCGAAATGCACGTTCAGGCCGTGGGCGAATGCAATCGCCGCGCCTTCGCGCAGGTTGTCATGGACGTATTTCTTGTAGGTTTCCGCCTGCAATTCGTCGGGCATGGTGAACATGATGAGGTCGGCCCATTTGGCGGCCTCGGCGATTTCCATGACTTGCAGGCCCTCGCCCTCGGCCTTGGCGCGGCTGGGGCTGCCTTCGCGCAGGGCGACGACCACGTTCTTGGCACCCGAATCGCGCAGGTTCAGCGCGTGGGCGTGCCCCTGAGAGCCATAGCCCAGAATGGCGACTTTTTTATCCTTGATAAGGTTCACGTCGCAGTCGCGGTCATAGTAAACGCGCATGATCTTTTCCCTGATAGCGTTTCGATGCTGTCTTTCTAGGGCGAGTGGGCATTCAGGTCTGTTCATTTTTCACGGATTATGCGTAACTATCGTCGAATTCATGCCGCTATTTGGAGTTTTTCGAAAAAATCATGCCTGATGCCACGGACCGCCGGATTCTGCGCCAGCTTTTGGCCGACCCCGATCTGCCTAATCCCGAACTGGCGCGCCGTGCCGGGGTGACGGCCGCCAGCCTGTGGCGGCGGCTGGAACGGCTGCGCGAAACCGGCGTCTTGCAGGGGGTCGAAGCGCGGATCGACTGGCGCGCCCTGGGGTGGGAGGTCGAGGTCAGCTTGCGCTTTACACTCGATAAAACCAACCCGCGCGCCTTTGACGAATTTCTGGCCGCCGCGCGCGAGGTGCCCGAGGTCACGGAAATCCAGACTTTTCTGGGCAGCGTGGATATTCGCCTGTCGGTGATTGCGCGCGATATGGCGCATTGGCAGCAGATCTATCGCGACCGAATCCTGACCTTGCCGCATGTGTCCGACAGCGATGCGCTGATGCTGGTGTCCACCATCAAGAACAGCGGAGCCTTGCCGCTATGACAGCCGATGACACCGATCTGGCGATCCTGCGCCTGCTGGCGGCGGATGCGACGCAAAGCGCGGCGGATATTGGCCGCGCGGTCGGCATCGGCCAGCCGGCGGCCTGGCGGCGTATCCGGCGGCTGACCGATGCCGGCGTGATCCGGGGGCGGCGCGTGGTGCTGGACAGCGCCGCGCTGGGGTTCGGGGTGACGGTGTTTCTGGGCATCCGGCTGGCCACCAAGGGCCGCACCAGTCTGGAAGATTTCGAACGCGCCGTCACCGCCATCCCCGAGGTGCAGCTGGTTCAGCATGTTCTGGGCCAGTTCGATTACCGTCTGCGCATCACCGCCCGCGATATTTCCGACTTTGAACGCATCCTGCGCCGGCGGATCATGACCTTGCCGGGGGTGGGGCAGGTCGAGGCCAATGTCATGCTGTCCGAGGAGCGCCGGCCCGGACCTTTGGGGGGGTAGGCGGGGTCGTGCCCCAAGGTGCGTATTTGGGCAAACAGGAAGCCATGGTCCGGGTTGCGGCGGCGTGTGCGGAATATGTGCCGGGTGATATTTTTCCTCTTTTCATCGCGGTTTGGGGGCGGCATAGTTCGCGGCATGACCCGGACCCGACATATCATTGTTCAGACAGGGGCGCATTCCTGCGCGCCCGTTGCCGTGAACCTCCGTGGTCTGCTGCTGCTTACGCTGCGCTGAGCGGGTCCGCCGGGCCGCCGCTCAGTCAGGTTGGTGCCCGGTTTCCCCGAGAACTCAGCGAAAGACAGCGTTATGACCGACAAGAACCGCGTTTACATCTTTGACACCACCCTGCGCGATGGCGAACAGTCGCCGGGTGCCACCATGTCCCATGCCGAAAAGCTGGAAATCGCCCAGATGCTGGATGATATGGGCGTCGATATTATCGAGGCCGGTTTCCCCATCGCATCCGAGGGCGATTTTGCCGCCGTGTCCGAGATTGCCCGGCAGGCGCAGAACAGTGTCATCTGCGGGCTGGCGCGGGCGCAACTGCCTGACATCGACCGCTGCTGGGAGGCGGTGAAGCACGCCCGTCGCCCGCGCATTCACACCTTTATCGGCACCTCGCCCCTGCATCGGGCGATTCCGAATCTGGATATGGACCAGATGGCCGAGCGGATCGAGCAGACCGTGACCCATGCCCGCAACCTGTGCGACAATGTGCAGTGGTCGCCGATGGATGCGACCCGGACCGAACATGATTACCTGTGCCGCGTGGTGGAAATTGCCATCCGCTGTGGCGCGACGACGATCAATATTCCCGACACCGTGGGCTATACCGCGCCGCGCGAATCCGCCGATCTGATCCGTATGTTGCTGGAGCGGGTGCCGGGGGCGGATAACATCATCTTTGCCACCCATTGCCACAACGATCTGGGCATGGCGACGGCCAATGCCTTGGCGGCGGTCGAGGCGGGGGCGCGGCAGATCGAATGCACCATCAACGGTCTGGGCGAACGCGCGGGCAATACTGCGCTGGAAGAAGTCGTCATGGCGCTGAAGGTTCGCCACGACATCATGCCCTTTGATACCGGCATCGACACGACGAAAATCATGGGGATCAGCCGCCGCGTGGCGCAGGTCTCGGGCTTTCCGGTGCAGTTCAACAAGGCGATCGTCGGCAAGAATGCGTTCCTGCATGAATCCGGCATCCATCAGGATGGCGTGCTGAAGAATGTCGAGACCTTTGAAATCATGCGCCCCGAGGATATTGGCCTGACTGCCGCCAATATCGCCATGGGCAAGCACTCGGGCCGCGCCGCGCTGCGGTCCAAGCTGGCCGAGCTGGGCTTTGACGTGGGCGACAATCAGCTGAAGGATGTGTTTGTCCGCTTTAAGGCGCTGGCCGACCGCAAGAAGGAAATCTTTGACGAAGACCTAATCGCGCTGATGCAGGACAGCGCCGCGAATACCGGCGACGATCATTTGCAGGTCAAGCATCTGCGCGTGGTCTGCGGCGGCGGGGAACCGGCACTGGCCAGCCTGTCGATGGCCGTGGATGGCGAGGAAAAGACCGTCGAGATGCACGGCGACGGGCCGGTGGATGCGGCCTTTAACTGCGTCAATGCGTTGTTCCCGCACAAGGCGGTTCTGCAACTGTATCAGGTCCATGCCGTGACCGAGGGCACGGATGCGCAGGCCACCGTTTCCGTCCGGCTGGAGGAAGACGGCCGGATCGCCACCGGGCAGGCGGCGGATACCGATACGATTCTGGCCAGCGTCAAGGCTTATGCCGGGGCGCTGAACCGGCTGATCGTGCGCCGTGCCATGACCGGGCCGGATGCGGATGCGAAACAGATCAGCATGTATTCGCATTGAGGGATGTGCCGGGGGCGTCTGGTGACGGCCCCGGTTTCACTATGCCCAATGGGCGGGGCGCAGGCTTTCCAGGTCGATCCCGGCAAGATAGGGGAAATGCCGGTTCAGGCTGGCGTCAAAGGCCGTGCGGTCCAGCCGGGTCAGATGGGGTGGCAATTTGTTCAGATCCAGCGCGCGCGAATCTGACGGCCAGCGCAGCAGCAGGGTGGCCGGGGCATCATGCACGATCAGGCTGGTCATCAGTTGACCGACGCGGAAATGCGGGCGGGTAAAGATGCTGAGCCGCGGGTTGGCCACGCGCATCGCCAGCCCGCCGCCCAGAAAGGGCAGGTTCATCGCCAGCAAGGTCGTGGGCTGGCCCGGATACAGCGCCACGTTCAGCCCGAGGGCAAAGCTGATGGCGTATTGGCTGATCCCTGCCAGCCGCCGGGCGTTCGCGCGCAGGCGGATGATATAATCGGCGGCCAATGCGTCGTCGTCATCCAGCCGGAACTGCACCAGATCGCCGCCGCTGGCCTTGTGCAGCTCCAGCAGGGTGGGGCGCAGCGCGTCGCTCAGATCGGTTTCGTCTGTCACCAGCAGGTGAATTTCGTCATGCCCGTCGCACAGGTCGCGCAGCCGGCTCAGCCAGTGGCCGGGCATCCGGGCCGAGGTGACGATCAGGAACACGAACCCCGGCTGTTGTTGCGCCAGAACCGAGGGCAGGCAGATGGTCTCAAAGGCGTGAAACCGCGCGGCCATGCGGTCATCGGCATAAAGATTGGCGGCGGCGCCGGTCAGAAACGCCTCGGTCCGTTCGGGGCGGCCGCGAAAAGCCGCGAAATCCGACTGTCCCAGAAAGGAAAACCGGCAGATGCCAAGGATGACAGGGTGGGGCATATGGACCTCGGGTGCGGCTAATCGGGTTGCTGCTGGGTAACGGCGGCACCTGCTGCGGTCAACAGATGGCGAAACCCCGCCCGTTACACGCTTAACGGGCTTTCGCACCGGCGCGCGGGCCTCTATACGGGGCCACGCCATGGCGTGGGGCGATTCCGCGCCGTCCGCACATGGGCGCGGGCAAAATCAGACGGGCAGACGGCAGGCCGGAAAACCGGCGTGAAAGGATAGCAGGCATGGCATTCGGCGGGTTGTTTTCGACCGACATCGCGATTGATTTGGGCACGGCCAACACGCTGGTCTATGTCAAGGGCAAGGGGATCATCCTGAACGAACCCTCGGTCGTGGCCTATCACGTCAAGGACGGCAAGAAACAGGTGCTGGCCGTGGGCGAGGACGCGAAACTGATGCTGGGCCGCACCCCCGGCAGCATCGAGGCGATCCGCCCGATGCGCGAAGGCGTCATCGCCGATTTCGACAGCGCCGAGCAGATGATTAAGCACTTCATCAAAAAAGTGTTCAGGCGCACGACGTTTTCCAAGCCCAAGATCATCGTCTGCGTGCCGCATGGCGCGACTCCGGTCGAAAAGCGGGCGATCCGGCAGTCGGTTCTGTCGGCTGGCGCGCGCAAGGCGGGGCTGATCGCCGAACCCATCGCGGCGGCGATCGGGGCGGGGATGCCGATCACCGAACCCACCGGCAGCATGGTCGTGGACATCGGCGGCGGCACCACCGAAGTGGCGGTTCTGTCGCTGGGCGATGTGGTTTATGCGCGCTCGGTCCGGATCGGCGGCGACCGCATGGACGAGGCGATCATCAACTATCTGCGCCGCAACCAGAACCTGCTGATCGGGGAATCGACGGCGGAACGGATCAAGACCAGCATCGGCACCGCGCGGATGCCCGATGACGGGCGCGGGGCCACGCTGATGGTGCGCGGGCGCGATCTGCTGAACGGTATTCCCAAGGAAATCGAGATTACCCAGGCCATGGTCGCCGAGGCGCTGTCGGAACCCGTGCAGGCGATTTGCGAGGCGGTGATGGTCGCGCTAGAGGCGACGCCGCCCGATCTGGCCGCCGACATCGTGGATCGCGGTGTCATGCTGACCGGCGGCGGGGCGATGCTGGGCGATCTGGATCTGGCGCTGCGCGAACAGACCGGCTTGTCGATCACGCTGGCCGATCAACCGATGAGCTGCGTTGCGCTTGGCACCGGCAAGGCGCTGGAATACGAAAAGCAGCTGCGCCACGTCATCGACTACGACAGCTGACGGGCGACGCGCCGTGGCAGCCAGAGGGCCGGACTATATCACGCCGCTGCGGCGGGTGCTGATCGCCCTGCTGGCGCTGGTTCTGCTGACCATGTTCCTGTTCTGGCGCATCGACAGCCCGCGCGCCGAACGGGCGCGGGTGGCGCTGATCGACCGTTTCGTGCCCTCGTTCGAATGGGCGCTGGTGCCTGTGACCCGGCTTAGCCAGATGGTTGCGGGTTTTCAGTCGTATTCGCGGCTTTATGAACAGAATCAGGAACTTCGCCGCGAATTGCAGCGGATGACGGCGTGGAAGGAAGCCGCCGTTCAGCTAGAGCAGGAAAACGCCAAGCTGTTGGCGCAGAACAATGTGCGGATTGATCCGGCGCTGACCTCGGTCACGGGAATGGTGACAGTGGACAGCGGCACGGCCTTTCGTCAGTCGCTGTTGCTGAATGTCGGCGCGCGTGACGGGATCGTGGACGGTTGGGCCACGATGGACGGGCTGGGGCTGGTCGGGCGCATTTCCGGCGTGGGCGAACGCACCAGCCGCGTTCTGTTGCTGACCGATCCCAGCAGCCGGGTGCCGGTGACGATCCAGCCCTCGGGGCAGCACGCGCTGCTGAGCGGCGATAACACGCCGCGCCCGGTGCTGGATTTCATCGAGGGGCCGGAAAACGTCCGCCCCGGCGACCGGGTTGTGACCTCTGGCGATGGCGGGGTGTTTCCGCCGGGCCTGCTGGTCGGGCAGGTGGCGCAAGGGGCCGACCGGCGGATGCGGTTAAGCATGGCGGCGGATTACGGGCGGCTTGAATTTCTGCGCGTCGTCCGCAGCCAGCCGGGCGAGGTTCTGCCCGACAACGGATCGCTGATTACCCAAGGCGTCGTGCCCTCGGCGCCCGAACAGGACATCGACCTGATGCCCGGCTTTAACGGCGCGTCACCCGCCGCCCCCGCGGATGCGGCAGATGATTGAGGGCGCGCGCGGGCGGATGCTGGCGGGCACCGGCCTGTTCTGCATCTGTATCCTCGGGCTGCTGTTCATGCGCCTTTTGCCGCTGAACGGCGGGCTGGTCAGTTGGCCCGGTCCCGATCTGGGCCTGTGCCTGACCTTTGCCTGGCTGCTGCGCCGCCCCGCGCAGGTGCCCGCGCTGCTGATCGCGGCGCTGTTTCTGCTGGAAGACGTGATGCTGTATCGCCCCATCGGCCTGTGGGCGCTGATCGTGCTGCTGGGGTCTGAATCAGCACGCTTGCGTGAACACCGTTGGCGCGAGCATCCCTTCATGGTTGAATGGTTGCGCGTGTCGATCCTGATCGGGCTGATGATGCTGGGGTATCGCATCGCGCAGGTGCTGGTTCTGCTGCCGGTTCCGGCTTTGGGGCAGGTGATGCTGCAATATATCGCAACCGTAGCGGCCTATCCGCTGGTGGTTGTCGTGGCGCGCTGGACCCTCGGCCTGCGCCGCGTCAGCCCGGCGGATGCCGACAAACTTGGGTGGTCGAGGTGAAGAAATCTCCCCGCGAAATCATCGAAAGCAGCCGCCAGATCGGGCGGCGCGGCCTGTTGCTGGGGGCGATGCAACTGGGCGTCGCCGGGGCGCTTGGCTGGAAAATGCGGTCGATGCAGCTTGACCATGCCGATGAATACCGGCTGCTGTCTGACGGCAATTCGATCAAGATCAGGCTGCTGCCCCCGGCGCGCGGGCTGATCCACGACCGCAACGGCGTGCTGGTGGCGGGGAACGAACAGAACTACCGCGTGACCCTGACGCGCGAGGATGCGGGCGGCGATGTCGAAGGCGTGCTGCGCGCGCTGTCGCGGCTGATCCCGCTGCCCGACGACCGTATCGCCGCGCTGTTAGAGGAGTTTTCCAAACGCAGCGCCATCACGCCGATCAGCATCGCCGACCGGCTGACATGGGATCAGTTCAGCGCTATCGCGGTGAACGGCCCGGCCCTGCGCGGGGTGACGCTGGAATCCGGCCTGTCGCGCAGCTATCCGCGCAAGGGCGATCTGGCGCATGTGATGGGCTATGTCGGGCCGGTCAGCGATTACGACCTGTCCCGGATCGAGGAACCCGATCCGGTGCTGCGCTTGCCGGAGTTCCAACTGGGCAAAGTCGGTATCGAATCCAAGCTGGAAGACGTGCTGCGCGGCAGCGCCGGTGCCCGCCGGGTCGAGGTGAACAGCGCCGGCCGCGAGATGCGCGAACTGGGCCGGCAAGAGGGGATTCAGGGCAGCACCGTGCAACTGACCATCGACGCACGGCTGCAAAACTATGCCGAACAGCGCCTTGGCGAAGAAAGCGCGGCTGCCGTCGTCATGGATGTGCGCACGGGCGAGCTGATCTCGATCACCTCGGCCCCGACGTTCGATCCGAACGCCTTTGTGCGCGGCATCTCCAGCGCCGATTACCGCTTTTTGATGGAACACGATCACCGCCCGCTGGCCGACAAGACGGTGCAGGGGGTTTACCCGCCGGGGTCCACCTTCAAGATGGTGACGCTGCTGGCCGGGCTGGAATCGGGGATCATCAACGCGGGCTGGCGGTCGTATTGCCCCGGCTATACCACCGCAGGGGGTCGCCGCTTTCACTGTTGGAGCAGGGGCGGACACGGCAGCGTGGACGCGATCAAAAGCCTGGAAGAAAGCTGCGACGTTTACTATTACGACCTGTCGCAGCGCATCGGCATCGACCGTATTGCCGCGATGGCGCGCAAGCTGGGCATCGGTGTGCGCCACGATCTGCCCATGTCGGCGGTGGCCGAGGGGATCGCCCCCGACCGCGCGTGGAAGCGCGCGCGTTACGATCAGGAATGGCAGGTCGGCGACAGTCTGAACGCCTCGATCGGGCAGGGCTATGTGCTGGCCTCGCCGCTGCAACTGGCGGTGATGACGGCGCGTATCGCCTCGGGGCGGGCGGTCGAGCCGCGGCTGATCCGCGCCATCAACGGCGTGTCGCAGATCCCCGACACGCCCTTCCCGGAACTGGACATCAGCGCCGCCAATCTGCGCGTGGCCCGGCGCGGCATGGATGCGGTGATGAACAGCGCGCGCGGCACCGCAAAACGGTCGCGCATCCTGCCTGATGAGTGGCGCATGGCGGGCAAGACCGGCACCAGTCAGGTGCGCAACATCACCGCCGCTGAACGGGCGCGCGGGGTGATCCGCAACGATCAACTGCCGTGGAACCGGCGCGACCATGCGCTGTTCGTCTGCTATGCGCCGTTCGATAACCCGCGCTATGCGGTGTCGGTGGTGGTGGAACATGGCGGCGGCGGGTCCACCGCCGCAGCGCCGATTGCGCGCGACATCCTGCTGTTTGCGCTGGCGGGCGGGCTGCCGCCGCTGAATGCGGTGCCATCCGATCAACAGGTGCCGATGCGCGACCGCAACGAAGCGATGGAGCTGTTCGAGCCGGAACCCGCCCCCGCCGCGCGGACACGGGCATAAGGGGCGCGGCATGTCGTATCTGAACTATCAGGTTGCCCAGACCCCGACCGGGCTGCGCAAGTTTCTGTTCATCAACTGGCCGCTGGTATTCCTGATTACGGCGGTTGCCTGCACCGGGTTTCTGATGCTGATCTCGGTCGCCGGGGGCAGGGCGGACACCTGGGCCGAGCCGCAGATGTATCGCTTTGCCGTCGGTATGGTGATGATGATCGGGCTGGCCTTTGTGCCGATGTGGTTCTGGCGCGGGATCTCGGTCCCGTTCTATGTGCTGTGCTTTCTGCTGCTGGTGGCGGTGGATCTGTTCGGCACCATCGGCATGGGGGCGCAGCGGTGGATCGACCTTGGCCCGATCCGGTTGCAACCATCGGAATTGATGAAGATCGCGCTGATCCTGCTGCTGGCGGCCTATTACGACTGGCTGGACCCGGACCGGGTGTCGCGCCCGCTGTGGGTGCTGATCCCGGTGGTGCTGATCCTTGTGCCAACGGCGCTGGTGCTGATCCAGCCCGACCTTGGCACCTCGATCATGCTGGTGACGGGCGGCGGGATCGTGATGTTCGCGGCGGGGGTGTCGCTGTGGTATTTCGGCGTTGTGATCGCCATGGCGGTCGGGCTGGTGGTGGCGGTGATGCAAAGCCGGGGTACCGACTGGCAGTTGCTGAAGGATTACCAGTTCCGCCGCATCGACACCTTTCTTGACCCGACCGCCGACCCGCTGGGGGCGGGATACAACATCATCCAAAGCCAGATCGCGCTGGGGTCGGGCGGCTGGTCGGGGCGCGGCTTTATGCAGGGCACACAGTCGCGGCTGAACTTTCTGCCCGAAAAGCACACCGACTTTATCTTTACCGTGCTGGCCGAAGAATTCGGCTTTATCGGCGCGTCATCCTTGCTGGCGCTGTATCTGCTGATCGTGGGCTTTTGCCTGTATTCGGCGCTGACCAACCGAGACCGCTTTGCCAGCCTGATTACCATCGGCATCAGCGGCACGTTTTTTCTGTATTTCGCCATCAACATGGCCACGGTAATGGGGCTGCTGCCGGCCAAAGGCTCGCCGCTGCCTCTGGTCAGCTATGGCGGCACCTCGCTGATGATTCTGATGATCGGGTTCGGGCTGGTGCAATCGGCCCATGTCCACAGGCCAAGGTGACATCATGCGCGTTCTGTTTTCCGCCCCCGATGCATACTGGCCCGCATGGGCACCCGCCCTGCACGCGGCCTGCCCGGATATGGACCTGCGCCGCGATGGCCCGCCCGACACGTTCGACGCCATCATCTATGCGCCGGGCGGGCTGACCGACTTCGCGCCCTATACGAATGCGCGACTGGTCCAGAGCCTGTGGGCCGGGGTCGAACGCATCATCGGCAACCCGACGCTGACGCAGCCGCTGGCGCGGATGGTCGATCCGGGGTTGCGGCAGGGAATGGCGGAATATTGCACCGGCTGGGTGATGCGGGCGCATCTGCATATGGACGCCTGTGTGCAGGATGGCGTCTGGCGGGGCGGGCAGGTGCCGCCTCTGGCCGCTGATCGCCGCGTCACCGTGCTGGGCATGGGCGAACTGGGCAGCGCGGTGGCCGCCATGCTGCGCGGCATCGGCTTTGATGTGGCGGGCTGGTCGGCATCCGGGCGCGGGGCGGAATTTGCCGGGGCAGAGGGCCTGCCCGACGCGCTGGCGCGGGCCGAGGTGCTGATCTGCCTTTTGCCCGATACGCCCGACACCCGCGATCTGCTGAATGCTGCGCGGCTGGCGATGCTGCCGCGCGGGGCGTGGGTCATCAATCCGGGCCGCGGCACGCTGATCGACGACGATGCGCTGTTGTCTGCGCTGGATACGGGGCAGGTCGGCCGCGCCGTGCTGGACGTGTTTCGGGCCGAACCGCTGCCGCCGGACCATCCGTTCTGGGCGCATCCGCAGGTGTTCGTCACCCCGCATATCGCGGCTGAAACCCGGCCTGCGACGGCGGCGGGGGTGGTGGCCGAAAACCTGCGCCGGGTGATGGCGGGGCAGGTGCCGCTGTATCTGGTGGACCGGGCGCGCGGCTATTGATCGCGCGGGGGGGCGGGGGGCTGTTCGTGCAGCCTGGCGGCCTCGGCCCGTGCCCTGGCGATGCGGGCCTCCATCTTGCGGACGCGGCGGTTGTGATAGGCGCGGATCACCGGCACGGTCAGGTAATGACAGGTTACGGCCGCGATCAGGCCGGGGCCAAGGCCGCCGATCAGATAGGGCAGGAACACCTGCTCGGAAAAATGCGCCAGATGATCCCAATGCGCCGTGGCCTCGGTGAACAGGGCCAGAAAATTGTGCCAAAGCTGCGCGGTCGCGCGTGAGAACTCGCCGAAAATGCGCTGAGGGCTAAGCTGGCCGGGCAGGCCCAGCATCCAGCGGCCCAGGGTCAGCGACACCGCCGCGATAAAGGGAAAGGTGATCGGATTGCCGACAAAGGTGGCCAGCAGCGCGGCCAGAATATTGCCCCGGATCAGCCAGGCAATCAGCGCCGAGGCAAGAAAATGCAGGCCGAACAGCGGCGTGAACGAAATGAACACCCCCGCCGCCACCCCGCGCCCGATGCGGTGCGGCTGGTCGGGCAGGCGGCGGACGCGGTGCAGGACATAGGTGGCAGCCCGCCGCCAGCCGCCGCGCGGATAGACAATATCCGATGCCATCTGGCTGTAGCTGCGCGGTTTGCGGCGTTTGAACAAAGCGCCCCCCTGGACTTGTTACACGGCGGCCCGGCCCGGCGGTCAGGGTTTGCGGTCCGGGTCGCGCACCCTTGCAACCTGCGCCACATCGCTTTCGGCCTCAAGGGCTGTCAGCAGATTGTGCAGATGTTCGCGGTCGCGCAGGGCGACCTCGATGCGCAGGCGATAAAAGTCGGGCTTGCGGTTCACGAATTCGAGGTCGGAAATATTCGCCCCCTGCGTGCCGATCAGCGTGCAGATGCGCCCCAGAACGCCGGCGTCGTGGCGGATCGTCAGGTTAAGCACGGTGGAATAGGCGGCGGGGTGGTGCCCCTCGCGCCAGCGCAGATCGACCCAGCGGTCGGGGCTGTCCTCGTATTCGGCCAGAACCGGGCAGTCGATGGCGTGGATCACCACCCCCTTGCCGCGATAGGTGATGCCGACGATTCGTTCCCCCGGCAGCGGGTTGCAGCAGGGCGCACGCTGAAAGCTGGTGTCGGCCTCTAGCCCGGCAAAGGGGCGGCGGGCGTCCACCTCGTCCTGGCGTTGGGCCAGTTCGGGATACAGCGTGGACAGCACCGCCTGCACCGAGACTTCGGCGCTGCCGATCCGGGCCAGCAGTTCGTCGCCGTTCGGCAGGCCCATCTGCCGCGCGGCGGTGCGCAGCGCCTTGTCGGTGACGCGGCGCCCGACATGTTCAAAGCCCACCCGCGCCAGTTCGGCGCCAAGGCGGATAAAGCGGCCACGGTCTTCCTCGCGCAGCGAGCGGCGGATCGCGGCCTTGGCGCGGCCCGTCACCACGATGTCCAGCCATGTCGCCTGCGGTCGCTGACCGGCTGCGGCGATCACCTCGACCGACTGGCCGTTTTTCAGCCGCGTCCACAGCGGCACGCGGATGCCGTCAACCTTGGCGCCAACGCAGGAATTGCCCAGACGGGTGTGGATCGCATAGGCAAAGTCGATCGGGGTTGCCCCGCGCGGCAACTGGATCACGTCGCCAAGCGGCGTAAAGCAGAAGACCTGATCGGAATACATCTCAAGTTTGACGTGTTCCAGAAATTCGTCGTGGTTTTCCTCGCCAAAGCGTTCGGTCAGGGTGGCGATCCATTCCGCCGGATCGACGGCAAAGGGGTTCTGCGTGCGCACGCCGTCGCGATAGGCCCAATGTGCGGCCACGCCCGCCTCGGCCACTTCGTGCATCTGGCGGGTGCGGATCTGAACCTCGACCCGCTTGCCGTCGCGCCCCGATACAGTGGTGTGGATCGAACGATAGCCGTTGACCTTGGGCTGGCTGATGTAATCCTTGAACCGCCCCGGCACCGCGCGCCAGCGATGGTGGATGATGCCAAGCGCGCGGTAACAATCCGTTTCCGACCGGGTGATGATCCGAAACCCGTAGATGTCGGATAACCGGCTGAACGCCAATTGTTTTTCCTGCATCTTGCGCCAGACCGAGAACGGCTTTTTCGCGCGGCCGTAAACATCGG
The DNA here is from genome assembly GCF_030538755.1 of Paracoccus sp. (in: a-proteobacteria). Taxonomy (GTDB): domain Bacteria; phylum Pseudomonadota; class Alphaproteobacteria; order Rhodobacterales; family Rhodobacteraceae; genus Paracoccus. Next base: position 34,707 of record NZ_JAUNTJ010000010.1, read on the forward strand.
CGTCGATGCCTTCGCGTTCCAGTTCGCTGCGGATGTCGGCGGTGATCTGGCCGATCACATCGCCCGATTCCTTTTGCAGGCTGACAAAGCGGCGGATGATCGAGTTTCGCGCCTCGGGGTTGATGACCTTGAAGGCAAGGTCTTCCAGTTCCTCGCGCATCCATTGCATCCCCATGCGCCCGGCCAGCGGGGCGTAGATGTCCATGGTTTCACGCGCTTTTTGCAACTGTTTGTCGGGGCGCATCGACCGGATGGTGCGCATGTTGTGCAGCCGGTCGGCCAGCTTGACCAGAATAACGCGCAGATCGCGCGACATGGCCATGAACAGTTTGCGAAAATTTTCGGCCTGTTTGGACTGTGCGCCTGACAATTGCAGGTTGGTCAGCTTGGTGACGCCATCGACCAGATCGGCAATATCGCGCCCGAACAATTCCCGCACCTCTTCCCAGGTGGATCGGGTGTCCTCGATCGTGTCATGCAGCAGGGCGGTGACGATGGTGGCGTCATCCAGCCGCATTTCGGTCAGAATCGCGGCGACGGCAACGGGATGGGTAAAGTAAGGCTCGCCCGAGTGGCGAACCTGACCTTCGTGCATTCGCTGGCCGTAATCATAAGCAGCGCGGATCAGTTCCTGATTCGAGCGCGGGTTATAATTGCGCACCAGAACAATCAGGTCTTCGACATCCATCATTGCCGCCGAAGATCCCATTCTGGCGTTAGTCGCGCTGGTTCGCTTCCAGCATCATGCGCAGCATCCGTTCCTCGGATTCTTCATCGGCGGGCTTGGGACGGTCGATTTCCGCGCCAAGCAGCAGGGCCATCGCGTCCTCTTCCGGTTCGTCCACCTCGATCTGGGTCTGGCTGGATTCGATCATCCGTTCGCGCAGGTCATCGACGGGCTGCGTTTCTTCGGCGATTTCGCGCAGGGCGACCACCGGGTTCTTGTCGTTGTCGCGGTCCAGGGTCAGCGTTGCACCTGCGGCAATTTCGCGCGCACGATGCGATGCAAGCATCACCAGATCGAACCGGTTCGGAACCTTGTCAACGCAATCCTCGACGGTTACGCGGGCCATGAATCACCTATTGTTTGCGAATCGCACATCCGGGGCGAAAACGCATAACTGATGGCCTGCGCAGCAAATGTCAAGCCCGGACCATGCCTTGCAGCGCCTGCGGCGGCAGCGCCGCCAGCATCTGCGCCACTGTCTGCCCGGTGCGCGGATGCCGCCAGCCGGGCGCGATTTCGGCCAGCGGCAGCAGCACGAATCCCCGGTCCTGCATCCGCGGATGCGGCAGGATCAGTTCGCCGGGCGTTTCGGCCTGCTGGCGGTCCGGGGGCAGGGCGCGCCATTCGTCCTGAGTCTGCGCATCAGGCAAAACCAGCCCGTTCCAGCCGATCAGATCCAGATCGGCGGTGCGCGCCGTCCACCGCCCTTGCCGCTGACGATCCAGCCGCGCTTCGGTATCGTGCAGTCGCGCAAGCAATTGGTGCGGCGTCATGGCGCAGGTCAGAATCGCGGCTGCATTGCAAAACTCTGGCCCACTTCCTGCGGGATGTGCAGGAGTTGCCCAAAAGTGACTGATTGCACGGATTGAAACTTCTGGCTGCGCGTGCATGATCGCCAGCGCGGTTCGCAGTGTCTGTGCAGGATCGCCCGCCCGGGACGGCAGATTCGCGCCAAGCGCAAGCAGGATTTGTGATGATTGCTTCAATTGTCTGCCCTGACCGTCCGGCCGATATGAATTTGTAGCCGAGCAGTCAGTTTCACCCAGCACGCAGCAAAAACGAAGGCCAAAAACGAATGTTCTACAAAGACGACAGGCTTGCACTGTTTATTGACGGATCGAACCTCTATGCCGCCGCCAAGGCACTGGGCTTTGACATCGACTACAAGCTGCTGCGACAAGAATTCGAACGCCGGGGCAAGCTGATCCGCGCCTATTACTACACCGCGCTGCTGGAGGGCGAGGAATATTCGCCCATCCGCCCGCTGGTCGATTGGCTGAACTACAACGGTTATTGTCTGGTGACAAAGCCGGCCAAGGAATACACTGACGCCATGGGCCGCCGCAAAATCAAGGGCAACATGGACATCGAGCTGTGCGTCGATGCGATGGAGCTGGCCCCGCGTCTGGATCACGCCGTGCTGTTTTCCGGCGACGGCGATTTCCGCCCGCTGGTCGAGGCGTTGCAGCGGCAGGGCCTGCGGGTTTCGGTCGTGTCCACCATCCGCAGCCAGCCGCCGATGATCGCCGATGAATTGCGCCGTCAGGCGGATAACTTCATCGAACTGGACGCGCTGCGCGACATCATCGGCCGCCCCCCGCGCGAGAATGCCGCGCCCGAGGCGTGATCGGATAAAATCGGGGGCGAAATCTGCTTGACGCCCCCGACGCCGGGGGCTAATCACCCCCCCACGCCGAGGCGTTCGACACCAGTCGATCACATCGGGGGCGACGTGCTGCAAGGTGCGGCAGCGGACTGTAACTCCGCCGGGGAGACCCATGCCTGGTTCGATTCCAGGGTCGCCCACCATTTCCATTTTCATTCCGGTTCTATGGTGGCCTTTATTGGCATCACCCTGCGGCATATGCGCGCGCTGTGGTGTCAATTGCGGCTGATGTGCCGGCGGCATGGATTGCGTCCATTGCCACCGGCTGATTTGCCGCCCCGGCGCGGTTACTGCCCGGCCAGATGGGTTGCCAGCGCGCGGCTCTGCCAGTCGGTCAGTGCCTGATCTGCCGCGCGGTCGCGGGCTGGACGCCAGTCGGGATCACTGCCAAAGCGGGTGTCCAGCCGCGCCATCAGCCCCTGTGCGGTCCCATCGCCCGCAGCCCCGGCCAGCGCGGCCAGCCGCCATGCCATCAGATAGCCGCGCGGCACGCCGCTGCCTTGCTCATAGGCCAGTGCCGCGTCGCGCAGCGCCGTGATCGAGGCAAAGGTGTCATCGGGCAGGGCGCTGTCCACGGCGGGTTGCGCGGCCAGCAGGTCGGCCATGGGCAGATGCGACTCGATCCGGTCCAGCATGGCCAAGGCCCCGGCTTGCCCCGCCTGCGCCGCGCTTTGCGCCAGCGCATAGGCCGCCGCCGGGTCGGAGGCCAGCCGCAGATCGGCCAGAACCAGCGCCACCTCGGGGTCGTCGTTGGCCAGCGGGGTCAGCAGATCAATGGCGCGCGCGGTGTTCTGCGGCAGGCCCTGACCCCGCGCCAGGGCCAGCCCGGTGGCGCGCGCGTCGCCCGCATCGGGCGCGGCCATCAGCGCAAGGGGCGGCACCGGCGCTGTGTTGGAAAAGCGCGGGCGGAACAGGTCGGCGGCCATATCAGACGTTTGCCACAGGGTCGTGTCAAAGCTGACCGGCTGATCGGGGCGGATCTCTGCGGTGATCTGGCCCGGCTGCGCGACAAAGCTTTTCAGCGCGGCGACAAACCCCTGTTCCATTTCGTGCCGGGCGGTGCCGGGGGCGGCTGTCACCATCTGATCCAGCGCGGCAGGGGATGTGGCATGGGGCGGCAGCATCGGCTGCACGCGCTGCCACAACCCGTTGTCCTGCACGGTCAGATGCGCCGATCGCAGCGTGCCGCGCAGCCCGGCGTCCTGCTGCGATGGGGGTTGCACCTCGCCGACCATATCGCGCAGCAGCGAGGGGGCGGTCAGCGCCAGATAGTCGAAATCGGCGGAGGCCTCGATCCGGGCAAGGTCGGGGGCGATCATCACGATGTCGGCGGCATAGGCCCCGCTGCCGCTGCCTTGCCGGATGTCTGCCGACAGATGCGACAGGTTGATCTGGCTCTGCCCGGTAAAGGCGGAAATCATGATCGCATTCGGGCCAAAGCAGTTGTTGGCGATGCTGACCCCGGCGGCATCGGCGCGCATCGCCAGATCGTCGCCGCCCCAGAACGACAGCCCGGTCAGGCTGATGCGATCCACGGAAATGTCGCAATTGGCATTGTTCACGACGGGGCCGATATGCAGATCGCGGATCGTCAGCGCCCCGCGCGCGGCATCGGCTTCCAGCGCGCCATAGCGCACATCGGCAACCATCCGGGCATAAGTGACCACGATCCGCAGCAGACCCGCGCCAATATCCGCCGCAGAAATCACCGGCTGCGGCTGGAGGGCTGGCTGCGCTGCCGCCATCATCGGCAGGGCCGGACAAATCAGCGCGCCCATGGCGCAGGTGGACAGCAGGCGTTTGACTGTGATGTGCATCCGGGGTTCCCTCTTGGCGTGGCGGCAGGTTGACATGAGCCTGCGCTAAATCCAAGCAGAGAGCAGGTTCAGGCGCAGGGTCCAACCTGAATGCGGCAACAGGAAAGAGCGGATATGTTCAATATTCTGGCGGTGGTGCAGCACGGACGGCTGGCGTTTGAATCGCTGATTCTGACGGCCTCGCTGCGCGCCAATGCGCCCGATTGGCAGGGCCGCCTGATTCTGGCCGAGCCGTTGCCTCAGGGTGCATGGGCCGGGCATGACACCGCCATCAGCGATCCGATCCGCGATGCGCTGACCGACATGGGGGCCGAGATCGTGCCCTTTACCGCGCATCATTTCGGCGCCGCCTATCCCTTTGGCAACAAGATCGAGGCGCTGTCGGCCTTGCCCGCCGATCAGCCGTTTCTGTTTCTGGATACCGACACGCTGGTTATGGGCGCGCTGGATCAGGTGCCGTTCGATTTCGACCGCCCCGCCGCCTCGATGCGGCGCGAGGGCACATGGCCGGAACCGCCGCTGTATGGCCCGGATTACGCGGCGATCTGGCGGTCTCTGTATGATCGTTTCGGGCTGGAATTCGACAGTTCGCTGGATACCCGTCAGCCGGCGGATCACTGGGAGCGGTTTCTCTATTTCAACGCCGGCTGGTTCTTTGGTGCCGATCCGGCTCGGTTCGGGCAGCGGTTTCTGGATTGGGCCTTGGCGGTGCGCAACGATCCGGGCGATGCGCTGGCCTGTCAGTCGCTGGACCCGTGGCTGGATCAGATCGTGCTGCCGCTGGTTGTCCACTCGTTCGGGGGCGGACGCCCCGGCCCGGAACTGGCCGGGCTGGATGGCGACGTGACCTGCCATTACCGCAACCTGCCGCTGTTATACGCCCGCGAAAGCGATGCGGCGGTCGATGCGCTGGAACGGGCCGTCGCACCCAACCGCATCAAAAAGCTGCTGCGCGATTGGGAACCGGCGAAAAAGCTGATCTATCAGGGCAAAGGCCGCGAAAAGGTGCGCAGCATGTTTCAGGGCGCGCCGCTGCCCAGCCGGGAACAACCCCTGCGGCACCGGATCAAGAACGCGGGCTGGTGGCTGGTGTGACCGAGGCAAGGGCAGGGGCAGGGGCCTGAGGCCGCATCGCGGCGCGCCACGTTTGCGGCGCGCCGGATCGTGTCAGCCCAGAACCTGATTACAGCGGGCGCAGGTGCCGGGGTGGGCGTGGGTTCCCACATCCGGCAGGATTTTCCAGCACCGCTGACATTTTTCGCCATCAGCCGTTTCAAAGACCACGCCGATGCCGGGGATTTCCGGCAGGCGGAACGCCTCGGCGGGCAGGGGATCGTCGGTCAGGTGAATGCCCGAGGTGATGCAGATGTCGTGGAAATTCACCGACTTCAGCGCCGCCAGCGTGGCCTCGTCGCGGATATGCACGACCGGGGCGGCTTCGAGGCTGGCGCCGATCACCTTGTCGCTGCGCTTGATTTCCAGCGCCGCCGTCACCACGCGGCGGGCACGGCGCACCAGTTCCCATTTGGCGGCCAGCGGCTCGTTCAGCCAGTCGGCGGGGGTGGTGGGGAAATCGTGCAGGTGAACGCTGTCGTCTTGGGACGGAAAGCGGGCCAGCCAGACGTCTTCCATCGTGAACGGCAGGATCGGGGCCAGCCATGTCACCAGCCGATGGAACAGGATGTCCAGCACCGTCCGCACCGCCCGTCGCCGCGCGCTGTCGGGACCGTCGCAATACAGCGCATCCTTGCGGATGTCGAAGTAAAAGGCCGACAGGTCCAGCGTGCAGAACTGGAACAGCGTCTGGAAAACGCCCTGAAAATCATAGCTGTCATAGCCGCGCCGGACGGCGTGATCCAATCCGGCCAGCCGGTGCAGAACCCATTGTTCCAGTTCCGGCATCTCGGCGGGGGCGACACGTTCGGATTCGTCGAACCCGGCCAGCGCACCCAGCAGGAACCGCAGCGTGTTGCGCAGGCGGCGATAGGCGTCGGCGGTGCCTTTCAGGATTTCCTTGCCGATGCGGCTGTCGGCCGTGTAATCGACCTGCGCCACCCACAGGCGCAGAATATCGGCACCGTATTCCTTGACCACATCGGCGGGCAGCACGGTATTGCCCAACGATTTGGACATTTTCATGCCCTTTTCGTCCAGCGTGAACCCATGCGTCAGCACCCCGCGATAGGGCGCGCGCCCGCGCGTGGCGCAGGCTTGCAGCAGCGAAGACTGGAACCAGCCGCGATGCTGGTCGGTGCCTTCCAGATACAGATCGGCGATGCCATCGGGCGTGCCATCGGCCCGGTCGCGCAGCACAAAGGCGTGGGTCGATCCGCTGTCGAACCACACGTCCAGCACGTCCATGACCTGTTCATAGTCGTCGGGGTTCACGATCCCGTCCAGCATCCGCGCCTTGAAGCCGTCCTGATACCAGACATCCGCGCCGCCCGCCTCGAACGCCTGAATGATGCGGGCGTTCACCCGGTCGTCGCGCAGCAGAAAGTCGTCGTCGGTCGGCTTGACCCCCTTGCGCACAAAGCAGGTCAGCGGCACGCCCCACAGCCGCTGGCGCGACAGGTTCCAGTCGGGCCGCCCCTCGACCATGGAAAAGATGCGGTTGCGCCCGGTCTGCGGTGTCCATGTCACCAGCTTGTCGATGCTGGTCAGCGCGCGGGCGCGGATCGTGTCGCCATATTCGTCCATGCCATCGGCCAGAGGCTTGTCGATGGCGGCGAACCATTGCGGCGTGTTGCGATAGATCAGCGGTGCCTTGGACCGCCAGCTATGCGGATAGGAATGTTTCAGCCTGCCCTTGGCCAGCAGCGCGCCCGCCCCGTGCAGGGCCTTGATATTGCTGACATTGCCCGGGCCTTCCTTGCCGTCCGGCTGAACGATCAATTGCCCGCCGAACAGCGGCAGATCGGCGCGATAGCTGCCATCGGGTTCGACGTTATAGGTCATCGGCAGGCCATGCGCCTGACCCAGCAGATAGTCATCGTCGCCGTGGCTGGGCGCGGTGTGGACAAAGCCGGTGCCCGCATCCTCGGTCACATGATCGCCGGGCAGCATGGGAACGTCGTAATCCCACTCGCCCGCGCCGCCCTCAATGCCGCGATAGGGGTGGGCGAGGATCAGCCCGGCCAGCTCGTCCGCCGACACATCGCGCAGCCGGGTAAAGGCCGTGACCTTGGCCGAGGCCATCACGCCCTCGGCCAGCGCATCGGCCAGAACCAGACGCTCGCCCGGTTGAGCGGTGGCGTTTTCCGCCGTCTCGCCCACCTCATACAGACCATAGGCGATGCCCGGCCCATAGGCGACGGCACGGTTCTGCGGAATGGTCCAAGGGGTCGTGGTCCAGATCACCACAGACCCGCCGTCCAGCCCGCCGTCAACCGGGCGGAACCGCACCCAGACCTGATGGCTGGTGTGGTCGTGATATTCGACCTCGGCCTCGGCCAGTGCGGTCTTTTCGACCGGCGACCACATCACCGGCTTGGACCCCTGATACAGGCTGCCGTTCATCAGCAGCTTCATGAACTCGCCCGCGATGACCGCTTCGGCGTGATAGTTCATGGTCAGGTAGGGATCGTCCCATTTGCCGGTGACGCCAAGGCGCTGAAACTCGGCCCGCTGGACGCCGACCCAATGTTCGGCAAAGCGGCGGCATTCCTGGCGGAAGTCGATGGGATCAACGGCGTCCTTGTCCTGCCCCTTGGCGCGATACTGTTCCTCGATTTTCCATTCGATCGGCAGGCCGTGGCAATCCCAGCCGGGCACATAGCGCGCATCGCGGCCCATCATCTGCTGGCTGCGGACGATGAAATCCTTCAGCACCTTGTTCAGCGCGTGGCCGATATGCAGGTTGCCGTTCGCATAGGGGGGGCCATCGTGCAGAATGAACGGCGCGCGGTCTCCGCCTTGCGCGCGCAGCTGGTCGTAAATGCCCAGCCTGTCCCAACGGTCCAGCCATTCGGGTTCGCGCGCGGGCAATCCGGCGCGCATGGGGAAATCGGTTTCGGGCAGAAAAACGGTGCTGCGATAATCGGGGGTCTGGTCGCTCATCGGGGCGGAATCCTTGGTCAAACGTGGCAGGCAAGCATGATCCCGGCGGTAAGGAAACCCCTTGCCGCCGGGCGGATAATTCGGTCAATCCGGCCCGTCCAGAACATGCCCGCCTGTATAAAAACGCGCTGCCACCGCCGCAAGGGCACATTCCTGCGCAAACGGCGGCTGTTTTCCGTTTGCGGCGCAGGCAGCGGGGCCGTGCCGACCCCGCCGCGACCTCAGCCCCGGCCGCGATAGCCGGGCACGCCCTGATCGGGGACCCACACCCCTTGCGGCACGGTGCCGGTCTGCCAGAACACGTCAATCGGCATCCCGCCGCGCGGATACCAATAGCCGCCGATGCGCAGCCATTGCGGCGACAGCAGATCGGCCAGACGGCGGCCGATAGACACGGTGCAATCTTCGTGAAACGCGCCATGATTGCGAAAGCTGCCCAGAAACAGTTTCAACGACTTGGATTCCACCAGCCAGTCGCCGGGCAGATAGTCGATCACCAGATGCGCGAAATCCGGCTGGCCGGTCATCGGGCACAGGCTGGTGAACTCGGGCTGGGTAAAGCGCACCAGATACACTTGCCCGGCCTGCGGGTTGGGCACACGTTCCAGAACCGCCTCGTCAGGCGATTGCGGCAGAGGAGTGGCCTGACCAAGCTGAGTCAGATCGTCGGTGTAATGGGACATGATGGCTCCTGTTTTGGCCGGGTGGGCTGCGACCGGTGCGGACAGGATAGCAGGCGGGCGGTCAGAGCGTCCAGAAACACCTGCACCTTGGCGGGGATCATGCGCCCCGGCGGCATCAGCGCATGAATGGCGCCTTCGGTTCGGCCCTGCCAGTCGGGCAGCACCCGCACCATCCGCCCCGAGATCAGCGCAGGCTGCGCCAGCCAGTCGGTCGCCAGCAGAATACCCGCGCCGTCCAGCGCAGCGGTCAGCAGCGCGTCCGAGCTGTCGCAGACCAGTGGCCCCTGCGGGCGCAGATCATGGATCTGCCGCCCGTCAGTCAGCGACCACTCGGGCCAGAAGGCATTGCCGGTAAAGCCAAGGCAGGCATGGTTCGTCAGGTCGCGCGGATGATCCGGCATTCCCCGCGCGGCGATATAGGCGGGTGCGGCAACCAGAATGTCGCGGTATTCCCCCAGCTTTCGCATGGTCAGCGAACTGTCTTGCGGTTGCCCCATGCGGATGGCCAGGTCATAGCCGTCGGCCAACAGATCGACGCGGCGGTTCGACAGGCTCAGATCCAGCCGGATGTCGGGCCAGCGGGCGATAAAATCCGCCAGCAGCGGTGCAACAGCCACCATGCCAAAGCTCTGCGGGGCCGAGACGCGCAGCACGCCTTGCGGCGCGGCGGCCAGATCGGCGGCCTCGCGCCCGGCGGCGTCCAGTTGTTCCAGCAGATTGCGCACCCGCAGGTGATAGCGCGCCCCCGCCTCGGTCAGGGCAACCCGCCGCGTGGTGCGTGCCAAAAGACGGGTGCGCAGGCGTTCCTCAAGCCGCCGCACCCGGCGCGATATCAGCGAGGCATCAACCCCGATTGCCCGCGCTGCCGCGACGAAACTGCCCTGATCGGCCACGGCGGCAAAAGCGGTGATTTCGTCAAAAGATTGCGGACTTTTCTGCATCAGTCAAATGCTTGGTGCCGGGATTATCTGTCCGATCATAGGGTCTATATCCGTTCCACACAATCGACAGGAGAGCATTATGAAGACCTATCTCGTCATCGGTGCCGGTCCGGGCATGAGCCTTGCCACGGCGCAAAAATTCGCGGCGCAGGGCTTTCGCGTCGTGCTGGCCGCGCGCAATGCGGATCGTCTGGCCGAACTGGCGGAACAAACGGGCGGGGCGGTTGAAACGCATGTGCTGGATGCGACAGATCCACAGGCCGTTGCGGCGCTGATCCACGCGGTCGAGACGCAGGGCGGCATCGACGTGCTGCACTATAACGCCGCCCGTATCCGCAAGGGCAGCGTGACCGAACAGCCGCTGGACAGTTTCAACGCCGATCTGGCCGTGAATATTGGCGGCGCGCTGGCCGCGATCCATGCCGCCGCCCCGGCGATGAAGGCGCGTGGTTCGGGCACGATCCTGCTGACCGGCGGTGGCTTTGGTTTGAGTCCGCATCCCGACTATGTGTCGCTGAGCATCGGCAAGGCGGGAATCCATGCGATTGCCGCGGCATTGTTCGACGATTTTCGCGCCCATGGCGTGCATGTCGCTGCGCTGGTGGTGAAAGGTTTCGTTAACGCACAGGGGCGTGATGCCGGACCAGTGGCGGATGTATTCTGGTCGATCTACGATCAGGCCCCCGCCGATTGGCAACCCGAGGTGGTTTACACCCCCATCGGGAACTGATCGTCCTGCGGCAAATCGCGCCGCCTCTTGCCCGGCGGATAGACATGGCCCATGTTCGGGCCATGATCCCGCCGCGCTTTGACATCTCGCCCGAACAGATCGACCGCGTTGTGGCGGTGTTCTATGCCGCGATCCGCCGGCACGAGGTGCTTGGCCCGGTGTTCAGCCGCCACGTTCACGACTGGCCCGAACACGAGGCCAGAATCGCCGCATTCTGGCGCAATGCCATCCTGTTCCAGCGCGGCTATGACGGCAATCCGATGCGTGTTCACATGGCGGCGGGGGATGTGCGCGCCGAGCATTTTACCCCATGGCTGGCGCTGTTCGACGAAACCTTGCGCCGCACGCTGCCACCTGAACCGGCCGCCGCATGGTCGGCCCTGGCCCATCGCATCGGGGCCGGTTTGCGCATGGGGGTGCAGGATCTGCGCGACCGCGCGCCGGGGCCACCCGTGCTGCGATGAAAGGACACCGCATGACGACGCTTTTGCAGATGGATTACGTCGAGTTCTACAGCCCCGACCTGGAGGCGACGCAAGGTTTCATGGCCCGCGCCTTTGGCTGGGATTTCGTCGATTACGGCCCGGATTACCGCGATATTCAGGGCGCAGGCATTGGCGGAGGGGTCGAACGCGCCGCCGCCTCGGCGCCGCTGATTATCCTGAAAACCGACGATCTTCAGGCGGCCTATGACCACATCACCGCCGCCGGGGCCAAAATCACGCGCGAGATTTTCGATTTTCCCGGCGGGCGGCGGTTTCAGTTCCGCGAACCGGGCGGCACGGAAATGGCGGTCTGGACCCCGGCCTAGGGCTGACGCGGCGGGCGCGGACGATACAGCGGCAAGGCCCAGCCCCACACCATGCTGCCAATCCGCAGCGCCAGCACGACCGCCGCGCAGGCCAGCAAGGCGGCGGGCTGCGGCAGGCCCAGCCACACCAGCAGCACCGCCGTCAGCGCACCGCCAAATGCCGCCGTGATATACAGCTCGCCCTGACGAAAGATCATCGGGACTTCGTTGCCGACCACATCGCGCATCAGCCCGCCAAAGGTGCCGGTGGCGATCCCCATCAGCACCACGATCACCGGCGACACGCCAACCCCCAACGCGACACCCACTCCGGCGGGCACCGCGATGGCCAGCGCAAAGGCATCCAGCCACAGCAAGGCGCGCGCCCGGCTTTCCAGCAGATGCGCCGTCCAGAACACTGCCGCCGCCGCCAGAGCCGCCATCACGATCAGCGAGGGCCGCGCCACCCAGACCAGCGGCGCGCGATCCAGCAGCAGATCGCGCAGCGTCCCGCCCCCGACAGCCGTCAGCGCCGCCATAAAGACGAACCCGGTCAGGTCCAGTTGCTTGCGGCTGGCCACCAGCGCCCCGGTTAGCGCAAAGATCAGCGCCGAGGTATAATCCAGCGCCAGAATCAGTGCGGCCAGCGTCACTTGAACGGCTCCATCCCGGCGCGGGCCAGTTCGTCGGCGCGTTCGTTTTCGGCGTGCCCGGCATGGCCCTTGATCCAGCGCCATTCCACCTGATGCCGCGCCTGCGCCGTATCCAGCCGCTGCCACAGCTCGACATTCTTCACCGGCTTTTTGTCAGCGGTGCGCCAGCCGTTGCGCTTCCATCCGTGAATCCACTGGGTGACGCCGTTTTTGACATAGGCGCTGTCGGTGGTGATGACGATGCTGGCAGGCCGCGTCAGTGCCTCAAGCGCGGAAATCGCGGCCATCAACTCCATCCGGTTGTTGGTGGTGTCCGGCTCGCCGCCCTGCAACTCGCGCTCTTTCACGATGCGATCGCCATCCATGGCGCGCATCAGAACCCCCCAACCACCGGGGCCGGGATTGCCACTGCACGCGCCATCGGTCCATGCGAAAAGATCAGGCATCCAACCTCACATAGCCCGGCAACGCGGCCACCCGGTCCAACCAACGGCCTATACCGGGAAAGCGGGCCATCTCGAAACCGCCCCGCTCGCCCGCCGTATGCGTATAAGCATAAAGACAAACATCGGCCAGCGAGACGGCATTCCCGACCAGCCAATCATGCACAGCCAGCCGCGACTCCATCAGTGCCAGCAGGGCGTGGCCGCGTTCCAGCAATTCGGCCAAGCGTTCCGGCGTCGCCAGATGAGCCTTTGACGGATAGAAATTCAGTGCCGCTCGAACGGCAATCACGCCTTCATGCTGGTTCTGCTCCCAAAACATCCATGACAGCATCTGCGCGCGGTCAAAGGGATCGGCAGGCACAAAATCGCTGCCCTCCGCCAGCCAGCACAGGATCGCATTCGATTCCGCCAACCGCCGCCCGTCATCCAGTTCCAGCACCGGAGCCTTGCCAAAAGGCAAAGCATCCGCCTTTTTGACCGCTTCCATCTCGACCGAGGAATCCCCAATATCCACAATCTCGGCCCGCTGTCCCAGCAAAGCCAGCAAAAGCCGCACCTTATAGCTGTTTCCAGAAGAAGGCATCGAATACAGCCGCATGATCCCGCCTCGTCTTTCGTTTGAAAATATCCTCTGGGGGTCCGGGGGGCGAAGCGCCCCCGGTTACAACGCTTCGCGCAGAACCCGAGGCACCTTGAATTCCACCCGCTCTTGCGCGGTTTCCACGATTTCAACAGTCAGGTCATAGCGATCACGGAAAGCGTCGATCACCTCGTTCACCAACACTTCGGGCGCGCTGGCCCCGGCGGTCACACCGACCGCACGCGCGCCCGCGATGGCGCGCCAGTCGATGGCATCGGCGCGCATCACCAGTTGTGAATAGGCGCAACCCGCCGCGCGCCCCACCTCGACCAGACGTTTCGAGTTGCTGGAATTCGGCGCCCCGATCACCAGCAGCGCATCAATCTGCCCGGCAATCGCCTTGACGGCGGCCTGACGGTTGGTGGTGGCATAGCAGATGTCCTCTTTCGCGGGGCCGATGATCCCCGGAAAGCGCGCCTGCAAGGCGGCAACGATTTCGGCGGTGTCATCAACCGAAAGCGTGGTCTGCGTGATATAGGCCAGCCGCGCCGGATCGCGCGGCGTGATCGTGGCCACATCAGCCACGGTTTCCACCAGAATAACCTCGCCTTCGGGTAGCTGCCCCATGGTGCCCAGAACTTCGGGGTGGCCCTCATGGCCGATCATCACCATTTGCAGCCCCTCGGCGTGGTGGCGTTCCGCCTCGACATGCACTTTGGAGACCAGCGGGCAGGTGGCATCGACGAATACCATATCGCGCCGCCGTGCCTCGGCCGGAACGGATTTCGGCACCCCATGGGCAGAAAAAATCACCGGACGGTCATCGGGGCATTCGTCCAGATCCTCGACAAAGACGGCGCCCTTTTCGCGCAGGGAATCGACGACATATTTATTATGCACGATTTCATGCCGGACAAAGACGGGCGCCCCCCATTTTTGCAGCGCCAGTTCAACGATCTTGATCGCCCGGTCCACTCCGGCGCAAAATCCGCGCGGCGCGGCCAGATACAGGGTCAGTGGAGGCTTTGCGTGTTCCATGGCCGTGGCCTAGCGTGAAGCGGCCCGACAGTCCAGCGCAACACCGGGGGCGTCGGGCCAAGTGCCCCAAGGTGCGTATTTAGGCAAACAGGAAGCCGGGGCGTCGCCTGCTATGGGCTGGCGTGGCTGGCCGCAGGGCAGGGTTTGGGCTGCTTCCTGTTTGTTCAAATACGCATCTTGGGGGGCTGTCTGTGACGTCGGCGCGGGCTTTGGGATTGCGCGTTGCCCTTGCCATCACCTGCCGATCCGCCGCACAACAGCCGGGCAGAAGGAAAGGAAAGCCGATGGCTGACAACAGGGGTGGCGCGCGTAAGCCTGCATGGGTGATCGACAAGGAACGCGCGCGGCGCGCGGCGGCGGCTGAGACGATCTGGCTGTTCGGGCTTCATGCGGTGCGCGATGCGCTGGCCAATCCGGCGCGGGACAAGCTGCGGCTGGTGTTGACACGCAACGCCGCAGACCGGCTGGGCGATACCGGCGGCATTGAACCCGAGATCGTCGATCCGCGTGTTTTCACCAAGACCGTGCCGATTGCCGATGAAAGTGTGCATCAGGGCGCTGCGATCGAGGTCAAACCGCTGCGTTGGGGCAGCATTTCCGAAGTGGCGCTGCGTAATGTTCCCGGCGCGCCCCGGCCGCTGATCGTGGCGCTGGACCGGGTCAGCGATCCGCATAATGTCGGTGCCATTCTGCGCAGTGCCGAAGTCTTTGGCGCCCGCGCTGTTATCGCGCCGGCCCGCCATTCCGCGCCCGAAACCGGGGCCTTGGCCAAGACGGCATCGGGCGCGTTGGAACGACAGCCTTATCTGCGCGTGCCCAATCTGGCCGATGCGCTGATTTCGCTGCGCGAGATGGGGTTTATTCTGATCGGCCTTGATGGCACCGGGGCTGCAACCTTGCCGCAGGTGCTGGCCGATCTGCCGGGGCGGGCGATCTGTCTGGTTCTGGGGTCCGAGGGGCCGGGGATGCGGGCGCGCACGCTGTCGCTGTGCGATCATGTGGTGCGCATCCCCTTTGCTGCCGATTTCGGGTCGCTGAACGTGTCGAATGCGGCGGCGATTTCGCTCTATGCTGCGACGCAAGACTGAGGTGCAAGACTGAGGCAGGCGGGACACGCTCTTTCACTATTGCGCGAAACCATGCAGCCATGCGTTGAGAATCTGCCTGGCTGCTGCCAGATAGATGTCCACCCCAGCCAGCCAAGCCGCAGCCATGCCCCGACCGATTTCCCGACCCGCCCTTGCCTTTGCCTTTTCCGCCGTGACCACCTGCCTTGCCGGTGCTGCCGCCGCGCAGGATTGGGCGTTAGAGGGGTATGATCCGGTCGGGTTTCAGGATCAGGGCCGGGCGGTGCCGGGGCGGGCCGATATTCACACCATGTGGAAGGGCAACCTGTGGCTGTTCGCCAACGATCAGCACCGGCTGGCCTTTGAATCGAACCCGCGCGCCTATGTGCCGGGCTTTGACGGGCTGTGCCCCGTCGCCCTGTCCGACGGGCGCGAGGAAAAGGGCGATCCGCGCTTTTTCGTCGTTATCGGGGATCGGCTGTATCTGACCCGCTCTGATTCGGCCCGGCATACGCTGATGAGCACGCCGCGCGATGTGCTGAACGATGCCCGCCGCCATTTCGCGGCCACGGGGCACTAGGTTCAGGCCCGGTCCCTGCCACGACAGAAATTCACGTTTTCGCGACGGCTCTGGAACTTTGTCCGTCGGATAACCATTTCCTTGACTGAACATGACCCCGGAACGGTCGTGTTCGGATCACTGTCCCTCGTTCCGCGACTTGCGCCCGGCCTTATGGACCGGGCGCTTTTTCTATGTCAGATTGGCCGGACTTTGGGACGAGGTGACGATGACAGGTGCAATCCTTTTGCATCCGCAAGATACATCCGACGAAGATGCCATGATCGCGCAGATCGCGCGGCAGGTAAAAGTTGTCGCCGTTGTCGGGCTTTCGCCCAATACAGACCGCCCGTCGTGGGGCGTGGCGCGTTACCTGCAATCGCAGGGCATCCGGGTCATTCCGGTGAATCCGGGCCATGCGGGCGGCACGATCCTGAATGAAACCGTTTATACCGATCTGGCCGCGATTCCGGCGGATGCCGGTGTGCAGATGGTGGATGTTTTCCGCCGCTCGGATGCGGTGGCGGGCATCGTCGAACAGGCGATGGCCCATCTGCCCGATCTGAGTGTGATCTGGACCCAGATCGGTGTGCGTGACGATGCGGCGGCACAGCGCGCCCGTGACGCCGGGCTGACCGTCATTCAGGACCGCTGCCCCAAGATCGAGTTTCCGCGCCATCTTTAAGGGGGAGGCCCTGCGGGGCCGGGAGGGATGGCGCGACACGAAGGGCCAGAGGCGATCTCTGGCCCTTCACCATTTCAGGCGCTGCGCCGGATCAGTTCGACGCGGTTTGCAGCAGGTCGGTGATCCGGCGGACCGAGGCGCGGCGGTTTTCGCGGATGTCGCCCTCGGCGCGGATTTTCAGGAACCGTTCGCCATAACCCTGCACCACCATGTTTTCCGGCGGCACCTGGAAATATTCGGTCAGCGCAAGGGCCACCGATTCCGCCCGGCGGTCAGACAGGGCAAGGTTCATCGCCTCGGCCCCTACGGTGTCGGTGTGGCCTTCGATCATAAAGATCTCGCGCGGGTTGGCGCGCACGGCGTCCGAGATGACCTTGCCCAGCGTCGCCAGTTGCCGTGCCTGATCGGGCTTGATCGCGGCCGATCCGGTGTCAAAGGTGATCGCGGCGACATCGACCGGGGCGACCAGCGCCCGCACCTCGGGGATGTTGCGGATCTGGCCAAGGGTAAAGCGGCGGTTCGCCTGCGTTTCAGCGGCCAGTGCGGCGCGAAGCTGTTCTTCGCTGTTCGGATTGGTGACGGCCACCGGGCGCGCGGGCGGCGGCAGCGACGAAACGTCCACCGGCGTCACATCGGCGGTGTCGTCGATCAGTTGCGTGCGGGTGCCATCCGCCGAAATCAGCGTGCGGCGCAGCACGCGCAGGTTGGCGTCGCGGATGGTGACGACGCGGCTGCCATCTTCGCGGGTGACGATGGTGCGCGACGATCCGTCATCGAAGTTTTCGGTGGTGACGGTGCTGCCGGGCTGGCGCAGCAGGGCCACTTCGTCCTTGATGACCTCTTGGCTGCCATCGGGGCGGGTGACGACCACGCGGTCATCCGTGGACAGGGCGACCTGACGGTTGTTGTTCAGCATGGTGCCCACGGCCACGGCACCCGCGCCAAGGATCAGCGCGCGGGCCAGATCGGACGAGCTACTGCGCGCCTGCTGGCCGCCCTCGGCCGGGGCGGTCTGCACCGCCTGACCGGCCTGCGCCAAGGCGTCGCGCAGGCTGGATTCGAAATCCTCGCCCGACGAACGGGTGTTATCCTCGGTCACGCGCTGTTCCACGGCGGGGGCGTCTGCCACGGCGTCGTCATTCAGCGCGGCGGCGGCAGGGGCGGCGGTTTCGGACGCGGCCTCGGTCGCGGCGGCGGTTTCGGGGGTGTCTTCCTCGGGGGCGCGGAGTTGCAGCGTTCCGTTGTCGGCCACGCGGTAAACCTGACGCGCGGCGGGGGCCATTACCAGCCGGCCCTGATCGTCGGTTTCAACGGTCACGCCGCCGGGCGTCATCAGCGCCACGCCATCGCCACAAGGCTGCGCCGCGCCGGTTTCGCAGGTCAGATCGCTGCCGGTCAGCCCGCTGGCGACCTCGGCCCGCAGGATTTCGGCCAGACGCGGCATCCGCTGTTGCCGGGTCTGCGAGGTTTCGCTGCCGGACAGCGCCAGAACGGCATCGGCGGCGGGGGGCGTTACCTCGACCTCGGCCGTGGCTTCTTCGCCGGTCAGCGCGGCGGCAAGGCCCGCTGCGGCGGCTGCGGTGGCCTCGGCTGCGTTGCCGGCGACATCGGTGACGGAATCGGCCACACCGGCGGCCGTATCGCGCGCGGCATCGGCGGCCTGTTCGACGACCTGACCGACGCTGGTGGTTTCCGGTTCAGGTTCGGGCGCGGGTTCCTGTTGCGCCGTTTCAAGGGCGGCGGCCAGTTCCGATTCCGACGGCGACGCGGGCTCATCGGCGGCGGCCTGAACCTCGTCGGCGGCGATGGCGGCCTCGTCTGCGGCTTGCTCGGCATCCTGCGCGGCCTGAGCTTCGGCCTCGATCGCGGCGGCTTCGGCCTGTGCGGCACCGCTGGCGGGCACGACAGTGCCATCGCTGCCCATCATGTTGATCTGGTGATCGCGCGGAGCCAGCACGATGCTGCCGTTATCCGCAACCTGCACCGTCACCCCCTGGGGCGTGACCAGCGCGTCGGCATCATCGCAGGGGCGTTCGGTGCCGCTGGCGCATTGCAGATCGGCCACCGTCAGCCCGTTGGCCAGTTCCTGCCCCAGCACGCCAGCCAGTTCGGGCATCCGTTCGGCGCGCACCGGGCCTTGTTCGGCGGCAACATCGTCAGCGATACGCAGTTCTGCCATGCCGGCCTGTGGCACGATCATGGCAAGTATGGCGGCAATGGCGGTCGAATTCTGAATGATGTGGCGCATGAACGGTCCTTTTCGCTGGCTGCAACGGTCGTCTGACCACAGCATAACCGCCCCCCGCACCAAGGGTTCCCCAAAAGCGCGTGATAACCGCGTGATGAGCGATCACACCTCGGGCAGGTTGCCGGTCATGGTCAGCAGGCGGTCGGCCATCGACAGCAATTCATCGGCATCAATGGTAAAGCCGCCCTCGGCGGTGCGTCCGACGACAAAGCCATAGGCGATGTCCATCAGCCGCGTCCATTCGTGATGCGGGTTGTAAAAGCGGTCAGGCGGTTGCAGCACCAGAACGGCACCGCCCGGACGAATGCCATACTGCGCATGGCACATCTGGCTGCCCTCGACCGAGATAATCAGCGAGGCATCCAGCAACTGCCGGATGAATTCCCCGGTGTCGTCCTCGGGGGTCAGAATAGTGATGCCCGCCTGTTCCAGTACGGGTTCCAGTTCGGGCCAGTTCACGATGTCGCGGTTCGCACCGCTGCCGCCACGGCGGATGAACACGATGCGGCCCGGCTGAACCGGGGCGATCTTGCCGCGCATCCGGTCGCGCAGCCGGGTAAAACGCTCGGCTTTGGACAGGTTAAAGCCCAGTTCGCGCACCAGTGTCAGCGAGGGGGTGGAAAAGGCCGCAACCTCGTGCCAGTCGTGATCGAAAAGCTGTTCATAGGCCGCTGCGTCCTTCCACACCGGGCGGGGCAGGGACAGCAGGCCGGGGTGGTCGCGGTAATGTTCGAACACCGTGGTGTCATCTGCGACCCAGTGGCCGAAAAACTTCAGCCCCTGGGCCGAGTTGGCCAGCACCACCGGGCTGTCAATCGGTTCCGCATTGCGGATCTGGCTGAAACCGGGGCGCTGCGGGCTGATGGCATAGTGGCCATGCTGCGAAAACACCATGCCGCCTGCGACCGTGGCTGGTCCCAGCTCGAACACGTCTGCCGGCACCTCAAGAAAGGCGGTGGCGGTCAGCTTCATCACCTCGCTGTGCAACTCGCGGCCAAAGCCGCAGGCGGTGACGCGGCTTAGCTGATCGGGGTCGAACACTGCCGTGCGGCACGGGACCATCTGGCCGTTCGGTTTGGGCTGCGGCGCGGGCAGGCCGTGATACTGGCCCCGCGGAAAGTTCAGCCGATAGGCCAGGCTGTTACCTATCCGTTCCGCATGCTGTTTCAGGAAAAGCGCCGAGGCCGAGAGAGCAGAGGAAGCCATGAAAACCCAGAACGTCTGATTGCAAGAAACACAAGGCGGGTTCGCATGAACCCGCCCTGCTGTCAACGCAAGCGAATTGGGTGCCGGATCGGCGGCGGTGTCAGATGCCGTCGCCGACGAAGGCTTTTTCGACCACGAATTCCTTGGGGTCGCTGTTGGCGCCTTCGCGCAGGCCAAAGCCCTCTAGCACGGCCTTGACATCGACGTTGAAGGCAAGGCTGCCGCAGATCATGGCGCGGTCGGTTTCGGGCGACATCGGCGGCAGGTTCAGGTCGGTGAACACCTTGCCCGAGGTCATGTTGTCGGTGATCCGGCCCATCAGCGGCGATTCTTCGCGCGTGGTGGTGGGGTAATACAGCAGGCGGTTAGCGAAATCTTCGCCATAAAGTTCGCCCAGCAGCGGATCGTGACGCAGATTTTCCACCAGTTCGCGGCCGTATTCCAGTTCATCCGTGGTGCGGCAGGTGTGCATCATCACGACCTGTTCATAGCGTTCATAGGTTTCGGGGTCGCGCATCAGGCTGGCGAAGGGCGCAATGCCGGTGCCGGTGGCCAGAAACCACATCCGCTTGCCCGGCAACAGCGCGTCCAGCACCAGCGTGCCGACAGGCTTGGGGCGCAGGATGATCTGATCGCCCGGCTGGATATGTTGCAGCCGCGATGTCAGCGGGCCGTCCGGCACCTTGATCGAATAGAACTCCAGCTCGTCATCCCAGTTGGGCGAGGCGATGGAATAGGCGCGCAGCAGCGGTTTGTCGTTATCGCCCAGCAGGCCGATCATCACAAACTCGCCCGAGCGAAAGCGCAGGCTGGCGGGGCGCGTCACGCGAAAGGAAAACAGCCGGTCGGTCCAGTGTCTGACAGAGGTGACGGTCTGCGCGTCGGGCAGGGTTTTCTTGGGGGCAGCGGTTTCGGCCACGGGAAGATCCAGTGTCATCTGTGAATTCCTGAATGTGTCTATGCCAAGCGGGGCGGCAGGGGAACCCCGCTCAGCCCGCCAGTTTGGCGCGGTGATCGAAGTCTTGCCAGTCGGCGCGGGCCAGCCATTGGTCCTGCGGCTGGCGGGCGGCCAGTTCGGCGGTGATTTCCACCTCGTCAAAGCCGACGCGGCGGGCCATGGCATATTGATCGGCGATCAGCTTGCCGGTGGCGCGCAGGCGTCCGGTAAAGCCCAGTTCCCGCAGACGGCGCGCCAGCGTAAAGCCGCGCCCGTCGCCCATGGCGGGAAAGTCCAGCGCGATCAGGCCGTGGTGGATGTGATCGACCAGTTCCGCCGGCAGCGTGTCGGATGTCAGGGTCACATCGGGGGTGGCGTCAACGGGGTGAAAGCCATCGTCGCGAACCAGAATATTGCTCATGCCGGAACCTTTCCGCGGACCATCTTGCCGCCGATAAAATGAATGCCGCATTCGGTTTTTTCGCTGCCACGCCAACGGCCTGCGCGCGGGTCTTCACCCGGTTTCACGGGTGAGGTGCAGGGCGCGCAGCCGATCGAGGGATAACCCCGTGCGACCAGCGGGTGACGCGGCAGGCGGTTTTCGATCATGTAATCCTGCACATCCTGCGCGCGCCAGTGGGCCAGCGGATTGATCCGCAGGCGCGAGGGTTCTTCGGGTTCGAAGAACTCCAGCGAGGTGCGCTCGCCCCCCTGAAAGCGTTTGCGCCCGGTGATCCATGCGTCGAATTTCGACAGCTCGCGTTCCAGCGGGATGGTCTTGCGAAAGTCGCAGCAGGCGTCGGTGCTGAACTGATGCAGGGTGCCGTCGGGGTCGTTGCGGGCGACCTCGGCATCGGTGGCGCGAACCACCTGCACATTGGTCAGGCCCAGTTTGGCCGCAACCTCGGCCTGATATTCCAGCGTTTCGGGGAACAGCATCTGCGTGTCGATGAACAGCACCGGCAGACCCGGCGCGGTTACGCTGACCATATGCAGCAACACCACCGATTCGGCGCCAAAGGACGATACCAGCGTCACCCGGCCCAGATCGGGGTCGTTCACGGCGCGGCGCAGCACCTCGACCGCCGCGTGATGGCGGTAACGGTCGTTCAGCCGCGCGGCATGATCTTGCAGCGGCTCATCCAGCATGTTTGACAACCTCGGGATACAGCGCGGCCTTGAAGGGCGCTTGCCCAAGGCGGCGATAGGTGTCGATAAAGCGTTCCTGCGGCCCGCTGCGCAGGTCCAGATAGGCGCGCAGCAGCCGGTCGATGGCGGGCACCACCTCGTCATGCGGGAAACCGGCCCCGGCGCGTTCGCCGATGGCGGGGATCTCGGTGCCGTCGCCGCCAAGGGTGATCTGGTAATTCTCGACCCCGGCGCGATCCAGCCCCAGAATGCCGATATGGCCCAGATGGTGATGCCCGCAGGCGTTGATGCAGCCCGAGATGCGGATTTTCATCTTGCCGATTTCGTCCTCCAGCCCCTGCGCGCGGAAATGGTCGGCAATGTCCTGCGCAATCGGGATCGAGCGGGCGGTGGCCAGCGTGCAGTAATCCATGCCGGGGCAGGCGATGATGTCGCTGGTCAGCCCGGCATTGGCGGTGGCCAGCCCGGCGTCCAGCAGCGCGTCATACAGCGCCTCGATGTCGGATTTGTGGACATGCGGCAGCACCACGTTCTGATCGTGGCTGATGCGGATGTCGCCATGCCCGAACCGTTCGGCCAGCGTGGCGATCAGGCGCATCTGTTCGCTGGTGGCATCGCCCGGCGTCACGCCCGGCGCCTTTAGCGTGACCACGACCGAGGCATAGCCCGGCGCGCGGTGCGGGTGCAGGTTGGTATCGCTCCACGACCGGAAACCGGGGCGTGCCGCGCGGGCGGCGTCGAACCCGTCCGTGTCCGCAACGCGGAATTCCGGCGCGGCAAAGCGTTCGCGAAAGCTGGCCAGCGCATCACGGTCGGCCCCCGTAAAGGCGCGGCGACGGTTGGCGAATTCTTCCTCGGTTTCGGCGCGGAAGATGTCGATGCCGCGTTCGGCAACGGTGATCTTGATCCGCGCCTTGTATTTGTTGTCGCGCCGCCCCGACAGGTTATAGGTGGCGATGATCGCTTCCAGATAGGGCAGCAGGTCTTCGGCGGGCAGGAACTCGCGGATGACCTGACCCAGCATCGGCGTGCGGCCCAGACCGCCGCCGACCCATACCTGAAAGCCGGTCTGCCCGTCCTGCCGCACGATGCGCAGCCCGATGTCATGGGCGGCGACAAGGGCGCGGTCTTCGGCCCCGGCAGAGATGGCGATCTTGAACTTGCGCGGCAGGAACTGGAACTCGGCGTGGTCAGTGGACCACATGCGGATCATTTCAGCCCATGGGCGCGGGTCTTCGATTTCATCCGCGGCAGCACCGGCGAAAACGTCGGTGGTGGTGTTGCGGATCGTGTTGCCGCTGGTCTGGATCGCGTGCATCCCGACCGAGGCCAGCGCGTCCAGCATATCGGGCACGTCAACCAGTTTCGGCCAGTTGAACTGGATGTTCTGCCGCGTGGTAAAGTGGCCATAGCCCCGATCCCACCGATCCGCGATTTCCGCCAGCATCCTGATCTGCGTCGGGCTGATCGTGCCATAGGGGATCGCCACCCGCAGCATATAGGCGTGCAATTGCAGGTAAACGCCGTTCATCAGCCGCAGCGGACGGAACTCATCCTCGGTCAGTGACCCGTCCAGACGGCGGGCGACCTGCGCGCGGAACTGCGCGGCGCGGTGGCGGACATATTCATCCGAGGTGGTGCGGGAATCAAACATCTGCGGTCTCCGGCTGGCGGGTGCTGGCGGGTTGGAACGGTGCGGAAGGCTGGGCGCGGTGCGCATAGTTGGTCGGCCCGTGCTGGCGGAACGCCTCGCGGAAATGGGTCGGCTCGGGGCCGTTGGGGCCTCGCTTGGCCTCGATCAGATAGGGGCCGACGACAATATCCGACTGTGCCAGCGCCTCGATCAGTGCGATCTGGGCGATGGCTTCGTCTTCGAACAGCGTGGCCTGGCGGGGATCGTGGGTCCAGCCGCCGTCGCACATCCACACGTTATGACCTTCGCGCAGATGGTTGGCGGTGATGACACCGGGTTTGACCTGCGTGGGCGCAAAGGCTTTGGACATGGAAGCACCTATCGTTTGGATAGCATGTATATAGAATTTTGTTCTGGATTTTGGCGATAGGGTCGGAAAAATAAGGATGATTGGTTCGAGAGGTTGCCCAATGGCTGAACAAGGTTCCAAAACATCCCCGGCAGAGGAAATCGCGGTCCGTCTGGACGATGTGGATAGGAAAATCCTTGCGCTGCTGCAAGAGGATGCCAGCCTGTCGCTGGATGAAATGGCCCGCCGCGTGGGCGCATCCAAGACTCCGGTCTGGAACCGCATCCGCCGCCTGCGCGAAGCCGGGGTGATCCGCCGTCAGGTCGCCATTCTCGACCCCGAGTCGCTGGGGCTTGAGGCGTGTTTCTTTGTTCTGGTGCGCACCAGCGAACATGACCCCGACTGGGCGGCGCGCTTTCTGGCCGCCGTCCGCGCCCGCCCCGAGGTGATCGAGGCGCACCGGCTGGCCGGCGACATCGACTATATCCTGAAGGTGCAGGTGCGTAACGCCCGCGCCTATGACCGTTTCTATCAGGCGCTGATCTCCGAGGTGAAAATCCACAACGTCACCGCCCTGCTGTCGATGGAGGAGCTGAAGGCGACCAGCGCGCTGCCGATCCCCGACCTGCCCGCAGGCAAGGCGCAGGGCTAAGGCGGCGCGGCTTTGTGGCCTTGCTGCGGGTCGGGCGCGCGGGCTAGTCTGCGCGCATGAAAGATAAAGATACAGTCACCATCTGGCACAATCCCAAATGCAGCACCTCGCGCAATGCGCTGGCGCTGATCCGTGATGCGGGCATCGACCCCGTGGTGCGCGATTATCAGAAAGACCCGCCTTCGGCGCAGGAAATCCGTGATGCGCTGGCGGCGTTGGGGGTGCCTGCCCGCGACCTGATCCGGCAAAAGGGAACGCCCTATGACGATTTGGGCCTGGGCGATCCGTCGTTAAGCGATGACGACCTGATCGCCGCCATGGCCGCGCATCCGATTCTGATTCAGCGCCCGGTGGTGTTTTCAGCCAAAGGCGCGGTGATCGGGCGACCTGTCGAGGCCGTGCGCAAGGTCTTGCCCTGATGCGCCTGCGCCATCTGCCTGACCCGCATCATCTGCCTGCGCTGGAACCGGGGCGTTTCCGCCCGCGTCCGGCGGCGGGGCTTGGCCCGGATGATCCGCCGGTGCGGGTGCTGTTGCTGTATGGCAGCCTGCGCCGGCTCAGCTATTCGCGGCTGGCGGCAGAAGAGGCCGCGCGGCTGCTGATCGCCATGGGGGCAGAGGTTCGGCTTTTCGATCCTGCCGACCTGCCCTTTCCCGACCAGCACGCGGACGGCCACCCCGCCATTGCCGAGTTGCACGAGCATGTGCTGTGGAGCGATGCGATGATCTGGTCCAGCCCCGAAACGCATGGCCAGATGTCCGGGCTGATGAAGGCGCAGATCGACCATATTCCGCTGAACATCGGGGCGATCCGCCCGACGCAGGGGCGCTGTCTGGCCTTGATGCAGGTCTGCGGCGGCTCGCAGAGCTTCAACGCGCTGAACGCCATGCGCGTGATGGGCCGCTGGATGCGGATGTTCACCATTCCCAACCAGTCGTCGGTGGCGCGCGCCCATGCCGAGTTTGATGAAAACGGACGGATGCGGGCGTCGCCCTGTTATGACCGGATCGTTGATGTGGCCGAAGAACTGATCCGCTTTACCGTGCTGACCCGCCCGCATCGCGACCAGTTGGCCGACCGCTATTCCGAGCGACCGGCGGCGGGTTGAGGGGCGCTAGCTGCTGTTGGGGCTGGCGCGGGGGCAGGGGGGCTGTCTGCCCCCCGTCGCGTTCCGCGACTCCCCCCGAGGATATTTGCCGGACCAAAGATGCGGGTCAGACGACGGAACATGCGCCGGTGTCTGCGGAGCCGGCGGTGGCGCGGAAGGCGGCGAACAGTTCCCGGCCCATGCCCTGGCTGCCGGGTGTGGGGTCGAAGGGGGCGGGGGTGCGGGTGTCCCAGCCCTGGGTCAGGCAGTCGATCGTGCCTGCGGTTGCGTCCATGCGGATCATGTCGCCGTCGCGGATCAGTGCCAGCGGGCCACCGTTTGCGGCCTCGGGGGCGATGTGGATGGCGGCGGGCACCTTGCCCGAGGCGCCGGACATGCGGCCATCGGTCAGCAGCGCCACGCGCAGGCCGCGATCTTGCAGCACTGCAAGGATCGGCGTCAGCGAGTGCAGTTCCGGCATTCCGTTGGCGCGCGGTCCCTGAAAGCGGACGACGACCACGGTGTCCGAGGTGAACTCGCCCGCCTTGAACGCGGTCTTGACCTGTTCCTGATCGCTGAACACGCGGGCCGGGGCCTGAATGATGTGGCGTTCCGGGGCGACTGCGGATGTCTTGATGACGCCGCGGCCAAGGTTTCCGGCCAGTTGTTTCAGCCCGCCGGTGGGGGCAAAGGGATCGCTGGCGGGGCGCAGGATCTTGTCGTTCAGCGTTTCGCGTGCGCCGGTTTCCCAGCGGATTGCGGTGCCGTCCAGTTTCGGTTCGGCGGTATAGCCGTCCAGCCCGGTGCCGTTGATGGTTTTCACATCGGCGTGCAACAGGCCCGCATCCAGCAGGTGGCCAATCATATAGCCAAGGCCGCCTGCGGCGTGGAAGTGGTTCACGTCGGCCAGCCCGTTCGGATAGACGCGGGCCATCAGGGGCACGGTTTCCGACAGATCGTGGAAATCTTCGAGGTCGATCAGCACGCCGGCGGCGCGGGCCATGGCGGGCAGATGCAGGATCAGGTTGGTCGATCCGCCGGTCGCCATCAGCCCGACGATGCCGTTGACGAAGGCGCGTTCGTCCAGCACCTCGCCCGCGGGCAGGTAGTCGTTGCCAAGGCGGGTAATGGCGGCGGCGCGGCGAGTGGCCGCCACGGTCAGGGCCTGACGCAGCGGGGTGTTGGGGTTGACGAATGATGATCCGGGCAGGTGCAGGCCCATGAACTCCATCAGCATCTGGTTGCTGTTGGCGGTGCCGTAAAAGGTGCAGGTGCCGGGGCTGTGATAGCTGGCCATTTCGGCGGCCATCAGCGCGTCGCGGCCCACCTCGCCTGCGGCGAATTGCTGGCGGACCTTGGCTTTTTCGTCATTGGGCAGGCCGGATGGCATGGGGCCGGCAGGGACAAAGACGGCGGGGATGTGGCCAAAGGTCGCGGCGGCGATGACAAGGCCCGGCACGATCTTGTCGCAGACGCCCAGATACATGGCGGCGTCGAACGTGTCATGGCTGAGCGCCACGCCTGTGGCCAGCGCGATCACGTCGCGGGAAAACAGCGACAGCTCCATCCCGGCGCGGCCCTGCGTCACGCCGTCGCACATGGCGGGCACGCCGCCCGCGACCTGCACGGTGGCGCCTGCATCATGACCGGCGGCGCGGATGATGTCGGGGAATTTCTCATAGGGCTGATGGGCGGACAGCATGTCATTATAGGCGCTGACGATGCCGATATTGGGTTTGCGGGTGGTCGCCAGATCGTCCTTGTCGTCCATCGCGGCATAGGCATGGGCCTGATTGCCGCAGGACAGATGCGCCCGACGCGGGCCTTGTTCAGCGGCGGCGGCGATTTTCGCCAGATAGGCGGCGCGGCTGGCGGCGGACCGTTCGCGGATCCGGTCGGTGACACGTTCAACTGTGGCGTTCAGGCGCATCGCGATGTTCCTTGAGGCTGCTGTTCCGCGCAAGATAGGCCGTTAGCGTTAACGACGCAACCGGCGGTGGCGGCGATTTCTGGCATCACGCAGGGGATTTGGCGGCGCGCGACCGTTGACCACGGCAGGCGCGAGGGCTAAACCGGCAGCAGCCAAACCCGTCGCGGGTGAGCCATGACCCCCTCGCGACCCAAAGGGGGACATGTCCGTGGAAACGCTGTTGCAGGAATATCTGGCGCGGGAATACCTGCCGATCCTGATCTTTTTCGGGATGGCGTCGGCGCTTGCGCTGGTGCTGATTCTGGCCGCCGTCGTGCTGGCCGTGCGCAACCCTGACCCGGAAAAGGTCAGCGCCTATGAATGCGGCTTTAACGCTTTCGACGATGCGCGGATGAAATTCGACGTGCGATTCTATCTGGTCGCGATCCTGTTCATCATCTTTGACCTTGAGGTGGCCTTCCTATTCCCCTGGGCGGTCAGCTTTGCGGCCCTGTCGGATGTGGCCTTCTGGTCGATGATGGTGTTCCTGGGCGTGCTGACCGTCGGCTTTGCTTATGAGTGGAAGAAAGGGGCGCTGGAATGGGCGTGATGACCGGCGCGAATACCGCAGGCATTGACCGCGAACATGACGTGCGGCTGATGAATCGTGAATTGCAGGACAAGGGTTTCCTGCTGACCACGACCGAAGACATCATCAACTGGGCGCGCAACGGCAGCCTGCACTGGATGACCTTTGGTCTGGCCTGCTGCGCGGTGGAAATGATCCAGCTGTCGATGCCGCGCTATGATCTGGAACGGTTCGGCACCGCGCCGCGCGCCAGCCCGCGCCAGTCGGACCTGATGATCGTGGCGGGCACGCTGACCAACAAGATGGCGCCTGCGCTGCGCAAGGTCTATGACCAGATGCCGGAACCGCGCTATGTGATCTCGATGGGGTCCTGCGCCAATGGCGGCGGCTATTACCATTACAGCTATTCGGTGGTGCGGGGCTGTGACCGCGTGGTGCCGGTGGACATTTATGTGCCCGGCTGCCCCCCCACGGCCGAGGCGCTGCTGTATGGCATCCTGCAACTTCAGCGCCGCATCCGGCGCACCGGAACGCTGGTGAGGTAAGCCATGGCTGACGCAATCGCCCCCGTTTATCCCGATGTTGATGCGCTGGCCGAACTGGCCGAACATATCGCGCTGCGCCGCCCCGATGATGTGGTGGAGACCAGCATCGCGCTGGGTGAGCTGACCGTGACGGCAGTGGCCAACAACATCGTCGAACTGGCCGAGTTTCTGCGCACCGATCCAAGCTGCCGCTTTGCCTCGCTGATCGACATCACGGCGGTGGATCATCCGGGCCGCACGGCGCGGTTCGATGTGGTCTGGCACTTTCTGTCGATGTATCGCAACCAGCGCATCCGCATCAAGGCAGCCGTGCGCGAGGATGAGGCCGCGCCCTCGCTGACCGGCGTGTTCCCCAATGCCAACTGGTATGAGCGTGAAGTGTTCGACATGTTCGGCATCGTCTTTGCCGGGCACGAGGATCTGCGCCGCATCCTGACCGATTATGGTTTCCGCGGCCATCCGCTGCGCAAGGATTTCCCCACCACCGGCTATGTCGAGGTGCGCTATGACGACGCTGCAAAGCGCGTCGTTTATGAACCCGTCAAGCTGGTGCAGGAATACCGCCAGTTCGACTTTCTGTCCCCGTGGGAGGGCGCAAAATATGTGCTGCCCGGCGATGAGAAGGGGACGGAAAAGTGAAACCGGGCCTGACAGTCGGATCGGTGCATCGTCACAGCCTGGCTGTGGGCGAGGGGCAGTTGGTGCCCGCACTGTTCGGCGGAACGGCCTTTTCCGACATGCCTGCGGTTTTCGCTGCCGACAAACTGGCCGTCAAGCGCGCCGCTGCCGGATTGGGGGCATGATGGGCTTGATCTTGCAACAGGGCGAGGTTCCGGGGCGCTGCCTGTGCGGCGCGTGCCGCTTTGCCGCCCGGCCCGAGGGTGCGGCCCATATCTGTCATTGCAGCATGTGCCGGCAATGGACAGGCGGCATGTTCATCAGCGTGGGCCTGTCGCAGGCACCGCGCTTTGACGATGCTGCACCGCTGGGCGTGTTCCGGTCCTCTGACTGGGGCGAGCGGGTTTTCTGCAAGGATTGCGGGGCCTCGCTGATCTGGCGCACGCAGGACGGGGCGATGAACATGGCCTCGGTTCAGTGTTTCGACGATCCGGGGCGGTTCGCCTTGGAAACCGAGATTTTTATAGACGAAAAACCCGCCAGCTATGCGCTGGCCGGGCAACACCAGACCATGACCGGGGCAGAGGTCATGGCCATGTTTGCCCCCAAGGACGAGGGTTAAGATGATGGACGGCGATATTCGCAACAACAGCTATGACGACGGTTCGGGCGATTTCCTGACCGGCGAACAGCGGTTGCGCAACTTTAACGTCAACTTTGGCCCGCAACACCCTGCGGCGCATGGCGTTTTGCGTCTGGTTCTGGAACTGGACGGCGAGATCGTCGAACGTGCCGACCCGCATATCGGCCTGCTGCATCGCGGCACCGAAAAGCTGATGGAATCGCGCACTTATTTGCAGAACGCGCCCTATCTGGACCGGCTGGACTATGTGTCGCCGATGAACCAGGAACATGCCTATTGCATGGCGATCGAAAAGCTGACCGGCACCGTTGTTCCGCGCCGCGCCAGCCTGATCCGGGTGATGTTCTGCGAAATCGGCCGGCTGCTGAACCACCTGCTGACGCTGACCACTGGCGCGATGGACGTGGGCGCGCTGACCCCGCCGCTGTGGGGGCACGAGCCGCGCGAAGACCTGATGATCTTTTACGAACGTGCTTCGGGTGCGCGGCTGCACGCCAACTATTTCCGCCCCGGTGGCGTGCATCAGGATCTGGACGCCCGCTTTCTGGACGATCTTGAGGCGTGGTGCGAAACCTTCCCGGCCAAGGTCGATGACATCCACACCCTGCTGACCGACAACCGCATCTTCAAGCAGCGGCTGGTGGATATTGGCATCGTGTCGCCCGATGAGGTGATGGCCTGGGGCTTTACCGGCGTGATGGCGCGCGGGTCTGGCCTGTCGTGGGATCTGCGGCGCAGCCAACCCTATGAATGCTATAGCGAATTCGACTTCAAGATTCCGGTTGGCAAGAACGGCGATTGCTATGATCGCTATCTGTGCCGCATGGCCGAGATGTATGAAAGCACCCGGATCATTCAGCAGGCGATCACCAAGCTGCGCGCCGAACCCGTCGGCGATGTGCTGGCGCGCGGCAAGCTGACCCCGCCCAAGCGCGGCGATATGAAGCGCGACATGGAAAGCCTGATCCACCACTTCAAACTGTATACCGAGGGCTTCAAGGTGCCCGCCGGTGAGGTTTACGCCGCCGTCGAGGCCCCCAAGGGCGAATTCGGCGTCTATATGGTGTCGGATGGCACCAACCGCCCCTATCGCGTGAAACTGCGCGCGCCGGGCTTTGCGCATTTGCAGGCGATGGATTTCATGGGGCGCGGCCATCTGCTGGCCGACATCAGCGCCATCATCGCCACTATGGATATTGTGTTCGGAGAGGTTGATCGCTGATGCTGCGTCGTCTTGCCGCCGTCCAGCCGGACAGCTTTGAATTTACGCCTGCCAACCTTGAATGGGCGCGGGCGCAGATGACCAAATACCCCGAGGGTCGCCAGCAATCGGCGGTGATCCCGATCCTGTGGCGCGCGCAGGAACAAGAGGGCTGGTTGTCCCGCCCGGCCATCGAATATGTCGGCAACCTGCTGGGGATGGCCTATATCCGGGTGCTTGAGGTTGCGACATTCTACTTTATGTTCCAGCTTCAACCCGTTGGTTCGGTTGCGAATATTCAGATTTGCGGCACTACGACCTGCATGATTTGCGGCGCGGGTGATCTGATCCGGGTCTGCAAGGAAAAGATCGCGCCGACGCCGCACACCGTGTCGGCAAACGGGCTGTTTTCCTGGGAAGAGGTCGAATGTCTGGGTGCCTGCACCAATGCGCCGATGGTGCAGATCGGCAAGGATTTCTACGAAGACCTGACCGCCGAAAAGCTGTCGGCGCTGATCGACGCGCTGGCCGCCGGGCAGGTGCCGGTCCCCGGCCCGCAAAACGGGCGCTTTTCGTCGGAACCGCTGGGCGGGCCGATTGCGCTGGCGGACCTGAAAGGGACGGGCGCGCCGTATAACGGCAGCGTGCAGCGCGCTGTCGATCTGGGCGAAACGGTCAAGCGCATCGACGGGACCGAGGTTCCGATCCTGACCAAATGGCTGGGCGGCGCGCATCTGGAAACGCCGCCTGATGAAAATGACCCCGCCACGCAGGCACAGGCCGAACGCACCAGCGATGCCGCTGCCGCCAAGGGGGCCGATGACGCCTCCGAGGCCGACCATGATCGTGTCGAGGGTGCGGGCGACCGCGAGCGTGCGGCGGATGCCGCAGCGGCGGCCCAAGACGATACGTCGGGCAACTGACGGGCAAAGGGGATGGGGATGCAACGGACAGACTGCCAGCGAAAATGCCTGATTGCTGCGGCCGGGATCGGTCTGGCCGTCTGGCTGGTTTCTGCCGGCATTGGCGATCTGCACTGGTTCGCCGGGCTGTTCCTTGGGCTGGTGGCCGGTGGCTTGTCTTATGCGCTGGCCGTCTGGCTGGGCTGCGACGATCAGCCCGAATATGATCCGGGCATTTCTGCCGTGCCGCCTGCCGCCGCGCCGGTCGCCTTGGCTGCGGTGCGGCCTGTTGTCGCCGCGCCGGAACCTGCCGCGCCCGCCCCGCAGGAACCTCTGGCTGAAACGGTGGCCGATGTGGTGCCCCAGGAAACTGCGCCGGAACCCACCGCTCTGCCCGTGGCCGAGGAACCGGCGCCTGTTGCTGCGGTGGTTGCGCCTGATCCGGTGCTGCCTGCCGTTTCGGTCGCGGATGATTTTGATGCCCGGCTGACCAAGGCGAAAAAGCCCAAGAAAGACAAGGACGACAAGAAAAAGTCCAAGGCGAAAAAGGCTCGGAAAGACAAGGCCGCCAAGGACGAAAAGCCTGCCAAGGCCAAGAAGGCAAAGAAGGCCAAACCCGTCCCCGCCGAGGATCTGAAGCAGATCAAGGGCGTCGGGCCAAAGCTGGAAAACCTGCTGAACGATCACGGCGTGACGCGGTTTGAACAGATCGCGGGCTGGGATGATGCCCAGATCGACCGCTTTGCCGCGCTGATCGGTCGCATGGGCGCGCGCGTCCGGGCCGATGACTGGGTGGGGCAGGCGCGACTGCTGGCCGCAGGCGAGCAGACCGAGTTTTCGCAGCGCGTCGAGGCGGGCGAGGTATATGAATGATGGCCGGTCATGCCGATACCGCCCAGATGCGCCTTGTCGCCGTGGTGATCGCGGTGGCGATGGTGATGTGGCTGGCGCTGAACTGGGCTGGCGGGCATTATGGCTGGGCGCCGAAATGGGCGTTTCTCGTCGATCTGGCCGCGATCGGCGCTTTTGTCTGGTCGCTGCTGGTGACCTGGCGTATCTGGCGGCGCAGGAACGGGTAAACCCGCCCCAAGAAGGACGTTGATGGAATGCTGAAAGATCAGGACCGCATCTTTACCAACCTCTACGGGATGGGCGATCGCAGCCTTGCGGGGGCAAAGCGCCGCGGCTGCTGGGACGGCACCGCCGACATCATCGCGCGCGGGCGCGACAAGATTGTCGATCAGGTCAAGGCGTCTGGCCTGCGCGGGCGTGGCGGTGCGGGCTTTCCCACGGGGCTGAAATGGTCGTTCATGCCCAAGGAATCTTCGGATGGGCGCCCGTCCTATCTGGTTATCAACGGCGACGAATCCGAACCCGCGACCTGCAAGGACCGCGAGATCATGCGCCACGACCCTCACACGCTGATCGAAGGCGCGCTGATCGCCTCGTTCGCGATGGGGGCGAATGCGGCCTATCTGTATATCCGCGGCGAATTCATCCGCGAGCGTGAGGCGCTGCAAGCTGCCGTTGACGAATGCTATGACGCCGGCCTGCTGGGCAAGAACGCCGCCGGATCTGGCTGGGATTTCGACTTTTACATCCACCACGGCGCCGGTGCCTATATCTGCGGCGAGGAAACCGCCCTGCTGGAAAGCCTTGAGGGCAAAAAGGGGATGCCGCGCATGAAGCCGCCGTTCCCGGCGGGGGCGGGGCTGTATGGCTGCCCGACCACGGTGAACAACGTCGAATCCATCGCTGTCGTGCCGACGATCCTGCGGCGTGGCCCGGAATGGTTCGCAGGCTTTGGCCGCCCCAACAACGCGGGCGTCAAGCTGTTCGGTCTGACCGGCCACGTCAACACGCCCTGCGTCGTCGAAGAAGCCATGTCGATCCCGATGAAGGAACTGATCGAGAAACATGGCGGCGGCGTGCGCGGCGGCTGGAAGAACCTGAAAGCGGTGATCCCCGGCGGCGCGTCCTGCCCGGTGCTGACGGCGGAACAATGCGAAACCGCCATCATGGATTACGACGGGATGCGCGAACTGCGGTCCTCGTTCGGGACCGCCTGCATGATCGTGATGGATCAGGACACCGACATCATCAAGGCGATCTGGCGGCTGTCGGCCTTTTTCAAGCACGAAAGCTGCGGCCAATGCACCCCCTGCCGCGAAGGCACCGGCTGGATGATGCGCGTGATGGAGCGTCTGGTGCGCGGCGAGGCCGAAATCGAGGAAATCGACATGCTGCTGGACGTGTCCAAGCAGGTCGAGGGCCACACCATCTGCGCCCTTGGCGACGCGGCGGCATGGCCGATTCAGGGCCTTATCCGCAATTTCCGCGAGGAAATCGAAGACCGGATCAAGGCGAAACGCACTGGACGCATGGGGGCGATGGCAGCGGAATGAATGCGGGCCGGGCATATGCTCACGCTTCTCTGACGCAGCCGTGTCATGCGGTGCGGCGTCTGGGTGACTATGTGATTGTGCATGTCACTCGAAAGGCACGCACTATGAAAACATGGACCAAACTGACCGTGGCGGCGCTGACGGCTGCCACGCTGGCCACCCCCGCTGCTGCGCTGGAACCGCTGAGCCAGGAAAGATACATTAACGACCGGCTGGTGGCAGCGCGGGTTGCCGACCTGATCCGGCGCGGTTGCCCGTCTATCGACGGGCGGCTTGTCTATGCCTGGAGTCAGGCGCGCGCGCTGAAACGCTATGCCGAACGCAAGGGCTATTCAGCGGCTGAAATCGACGCTTTCCTTGATTCCCGCGCGGACAAGGATCGCATTTATGCCACGGCAGACACCTATCTGCGGCAGAACAATGCAACGGACGAGGCCGGGCTTTGCCGCCTTGGCCGCGAGGAAATCGGAAGGCGCAGCGTGACCGGATCGCTGCTGGTGGCGAAATGAAGCGGATGGTGCGCTGGATCGGGGCCGGGATACTGGCCGCTGCGGTGATGACCATGGTGCTGGCCGACATCGTGCTGGCGGCGCCTGCACCGGAACAATCTGTGGCCGTGGCGGGCCACGCGGATCATACAGCGGGGGTCACGCGGCCCCTGACTGCCAAGTAAGGATGGAATGATGGCGGACCTGCGGAAACTCATCATCGACGGCAAGGAAATCGAGGTCGATCCGAACCTGACGCTGATTCAGGCGTGCGAACAGGCCGGGGTCGAGGTTCCGCGTTTCTGCTATCACGAGCGGCTGTCCATTGCCGGCAACTGCCGCATGTGTCTGGTCGAGGTGGTGGGCGGCCCGCCCAAGCCCGCCGCAAGCTGCGCCATGCAGGTCAAGGACTTGCGCCCCGGACCCGAGGGGCAG
The DNA here is from genome assembly GCF_030538755.1 of Paracoccus sp. (in: a-proteobacteria). GTDB lineage: Bacteria > Pseudomonadota > Alphaproteobacteria > Rhodobacterales > Rhodobacteraceae > Paracoccus. The sequence continues at coordinate 70,144 of NZ_JAUNTJ010000010.1, forward strand.
CCGTCGGAAATCCGCACCAACAGCCCGATGGTGAAAAAGGCCCGCGAGGGCGTGATGGAATTCCTGCTGATTAACCACCCGCTGGACTGCCCGATCTGCGATCAGGGCGGCGAGTGTGACTTGCAGGATCAGGCCATGGCCTATGGCATTGATTTCAGCCGCTATCGCGAACCCAAGCGCGCGTCCGAGGATCTGAACCTTGGCCCGCTGGTCGAAACGCATATGACGCGCTGCATTTCCTGCACCCGCTGCGTGCGCTTTACCACCGAGGTCGCGGGCATCACCCAGATGGGCCAGACCGGCCGGGGCGAGGACAGCGAGATCACCAGCTATCTGAACATGACGCTGGATTCGAACATGCAGGGCAATATCATCGACCTGTGCCCGGTCGGTGCGCTGGTGTCGAAACCCTATGCCTTTACCGCCCGCCCGTGGGAGCTGACCAAGACCGAATCTATCGACGTGATGGACGCGCTTGGCTCGAACATCCGCGTCGATACCAAGGGGCGCGAGGTGATGCGGATCATGCCGCGCAACCACGACGGCGTGAACGAGGAATGGATTTCCGACAAGACCCGCTTTGTCTGGGACGGGCTGCGGCGTCAGCGTCTGGACCAGCCCTATATCCGCGAAAACGGCCGTCTGCGCGCCGCGACATGGCCCGAGGCCTTGTCGGCGGCGGCTGCGGCGATGAAAGGGAAAAAGGTTGCCGGTCTGATCGGCGATCTGGCCTCGGTCGAGGCGGCCTTCAGTCTGAAAACGCTGGTCGAGGGGCTGGGTGGCAAGGTCGAGTGCCGCACCGATGGCGCGCGTCTGCCTGCGGGGAACCGTTCGGCCTATGTCGGCACGGCGACGATTGCCGACATTGACGATGCGCAGATGATCCAGTTGATCGGCACCAACCCCCGGATCGAGGCGCCGGTGCTGAATGCCCGCATCCGCAAGGCGTGGGCCAGGGGTGCCCAGGTCGGGCTGCTGGGCGAGGCGGTCGATCTGACCTATGACTATGCCCATACCGGCACTGATCGTGCGGCGCTGGAAAGCCTGTCGGGCCGCGAGATTTCGCAGGAAACCAAGGATAAACCGTCCATCGTGATCGTCGGTCAGGGTGCCATCCGCGAAGCCGATGGTGAGGCTGTGCTGGCCCATGCGATGCGTCTGGCCGAGAACAGCAACTCCAAACTGCTGGTGCTGCACACCGCCGCTGCCCGTGTCGGGGCGATGGATGTGGGTGCCGTGACCGAGGGCGGGATGGACGCCGCCATCGACGGGGCCGAGGTGATCTTTAACCTTGGCGCGGACGAGGTGGACATCGACGCGGGTGCCTTTGTGATCTATCAGGGCAGCCACGGCGACCGGGGTGCGCATCGCGCCGACATCATCCTGCCCGCCGCCTGCTATACCGAAGAAAACGGGCTGTTCGTCAACACCGAAGGGCGTCCGCAACTGGCGATGCGGGCGAATTTCCCGCCCGGTCAGGCCAAGGAAAACTGGGCGATCCTGCGCGCGCTGTCTGCCGAACTGGACGCGACCCTGCCGTGGGACAGCCTTGCCGCGCTGCGCCGCGCGCTGATCGAGGCCGTGCCGCATCTGGCGCAGGTGGATCAGGTGGCGGAAAACGACTGGCAGCCGCTGACCCGCTTTGATCTGGGGCGGGCCGGGTTCCGCTATGCGATCAAGGATTTCTACCTGACCAACGCGATTGCGCGCTGTTCTCCGCTGATGGGCGAATTGTCGGCCATGGCTGCGGCGCGTCACATCCCTTCTATGGCGGCAGAGTAACCATGATGCGTCAGACCCTGTTCCCTGTTGTGTCGCTGCTGGCCGCAAGTGTGATGCTTGCCGGTTGCGGTTCGGATGCGGGCGATAGTCTGGCGACGCGCCCGGCCACCAAGCCCGAGGTGCTGACCGCGCAGGTGGTCAACCCGAATGCGGGCAAGGGGCAGGGGCCTTTGACCCGCGCGCAGGTTTCAACCAAATCGGGCGAGATTCTGATTTTGGAACCCGATGGCTCGGTCACGACGATGCGGCTTGATTCGCCGGGCGGGCGCGATGCCTTTGCGGTGACGCAGGCCGATCTGGCGGCGGTCAGCCGCACGGGGGCCGGGGCAGGCGCTGCCGCCCCCGCCGTGATGCGCGCCAGCCGCCGTGGCCCGACCGCGCAGCAGGTGGCGCTGGACGAATTCGCACAGCGGACGCGGCCGGCTCTGCCCGAATGGCGCGCCGGGACCGAGATTGATCCCTCGGTTTTTCTGGGCAGCACGATTTCCGGTCTGTCGCCCGAAAGCCGTGGCGATCTGGTCGAAGTCACGGTAAACCTGCGTCAGGGGGTGGACGCCGATATTGCGTTTTCGTATGCCACCTGCGCATTGGCCGGATGGGCGAAATCGAACGGCGCCGCCTATGCGCGCCACATTCGCACGTTACAACAACAGCGTGACGGCAAGCTGCTGGTCGGGGCGGCCTTTACGTTGTCGAAGACGCGGCCCATGGGCCTGCGGGTGATGGAAACCAACGAGACTCTGCGCGAATGCAGGGCACGCGGAATTCCCGCGGCATAAGGAAAGGGACGGGCGATCATGGCAGGATTCTGGTCATCGCCGCTTGGCTTCGGGATCATCATGCTGGCCCAAGGGCTGGGTGTGATCGCCTTTGTCATGATCTCGCTGATCTTTCTGGTCTATGGCGACCGGAAAATCTGGGCTGCGGTTCAGATGCGGCGCGGCCCGAACGTGGTCGGCCCGTGGGGCTTGCTGCAAACCTTTGCCGATGCGCTGAAATATGTGCTGAAGGAAATCGTCGTGCCCGCCGGGTCCGACAAGTTCGTGTTCTTCCTTGCGCCGTTCCTGTCGATGATGCTGGCGCTGCTGGCCTGGGTCGCGATTCCCTTTGCGCCGGGCTGGGTGATGGCCGACATCAATGTGGGCGTGCTGTTCATCTTTGCCGTCTCTTCGCTTGAGGTATACGGCGTCATCATGGGCGGCTGGGCCTCGAACTCGAAATATCCGTTCCTTGCCTCGCTGCGGTCGGCGGCGCAGATGGTGTCTTACGAGGTGTCGATGGGGCTGATTATCATCGGCATCATCATCTCGACCGGCTCGATGAACCTCAGCGCCATTGTCGAGGCGCAGCGCGGGCTGGGGCTGCTGTCGTGGTATTGGCTGCCGCATCTGCCGATGCTGGTGCTGTTCTTTGTGTCCGCGCTGGCCGAAACCAACCGCCCGCCCTTCGATCTGCCCGAGGCGGAATCGGAACTGGTCGCGGGTCACATGGTCGAATATTCCTCGACGCCTTACCTCTTGTTCATGGCGGGCGAATATATCGCCATCTGGCTGATGTGCGCGCTGATCTCGCTGCTGTTCTTTGGCGGCTGGCTGTCGCCGATTCCGGGCCTGCCGGATGGCGCGATCTGGATGTTCCTCAAGATGGTGTTCTGGTTCTGGATGTTCGCCATGGTGAAGGCCATCGTGCCGCGCTATCGCTATGACCAGTTGATGCGGATCGGGTGGAAGGTGTTCCTGCCGCTGTCGCTGGGTTGGGTGGTCGTGGTGGCCTTCCTTGCGAAATTCCAGGTGTTCGGGGCGTTCTGGGCCCGTTGGGCGGGGGTGTAAAAGATGGCATTCGATCTGGCCAAGGCGACCAAATACTTTCTGATGGTCGATTTCATCAAAGGTTTCGGCATCGGCGTCCGCTATTTCTTTGCGCCCAAGGCGACGCTGAACTATCCCCACGAAAAGGGGCATCTGTCGCCGCGTTTCCGGGGTGAACACGCGCTGCGCCGTTACCCCAACGGCGAAGAACGCTGCATCGCCTGCAAGCTGTGCGAGGCGATCTGCCCCGCGCAGGCGATCACCATCGACGCCGAACCGCGCGCCGATGGCTCGCGCCGCACGACGCGCTATGACATCGACATGACCAAGTGCATCTATTGCGGCTTTTGTCAGGAAGCCTGCCCGGTGGATGCCATCGTCGAAGGCCCGAATTTCGAATACGCGACGGAAACCCGCGAAGAACTGTTCTACGACAAGGCCAAGCTGCTGGATAACGGCGCCCGCTGGGAAGCCGAGATTGCCCGTAACATCGCTTTGGATGCGCCCTACCGATGACCGACGCTTTTCAAAAGCTGTTCTCGCAGATGCTCCAGTCGGGGCAAGAGATGGCGCGCGTCTTTAATCCGGCGCTGGAAAAATTCGACGCCACCGCGTTTGAAAAGCTGATCCCGACGATGCCGGCGGATATGCTGGAACTGTGGTTCGGCAAGACCTTCAACCGCGACGGGCTGGATGCGCGGACGCGGTTTCTGGTGACGATTGCGGCGCTGACGGTGCAGGGTGCCCTGGCCGAGCCGCAGTTGCGCCTGTCGATCCGCCATGCGCGCGAGGCGGGGGCGACGCCGCGCGAAATCGCGGAAGTGATTTATCAGATGGGCATGTTCGGGGGGCTTCCCGCCATGCAGAAGGCGCTGTCTCTGGCGCAGGACGTGTTCGCCGAGGAACAAGAGGACGACCAGCCATGATGACCTTCGCATTCTACCTGTTCGCGATCTGCGTTTGCGTATCAGGCTTCATGGTGGTGATGGCCCGCAACCCGGTCCATTCGGTGCTGTGGCTGATCCTGGCCTTTTGCGCCGCATCGGGGCTGTTCGTGCTGCAAGGCGCAGAGTTCGTGGCGATGCTGCTGATTATCGTCTATGTCGGCGCGGTCGCCGTGCTGTTCCTGTTCGTCGTGATGATGCTGGACGTGGATTTTGCCCAGCTCAAGGGCGAATTTGCGCGCTATCTGCCGCTGGCGCTGCTGATTTCGCTGGTGATGCTGGCGCAACTGGGCATCGTCTATGGCAGTTGGCAAAGCGCCGAAATCGCCCCCGCGCAGCGTGTGGCCCCCATCATGTCTGAAATCCACAACACGCGCGGGATCGGCCTTATCATGTATGACCGCTATCTGCTGCCGTTCCAGATTTCCGGGATGATCCTGCTGGTGGCGATGATCGGGGCGATCACGCTGACCATGCGGCACCGCAAGGACATCAAGCGTCAGGATGTGCTGAAACAGATGTATGCAGACCCCGCGACGCGGATGGAGCTGAAAGACGTCAAGCCGGGGCAGGGGCTGTAAGGATGAGCAGAACAGTTATCGTTGTGGTCGTCGTTGTCGTGGTCCTCTTGGTCTTTGGACGCGGAATTTTCGGCTGAACGGCATCTGCAAGCTGTTCTATCCGAACGGCGTGAACTAAACACCCATCCGGCGGGGATGCGCCGGGACCGAGAGAACCGGCAACAGCCCGGAGGGACAGAAACGATGATCGGATTGACGCATTATCTGGTGGTGGGGGCGATTTTGTTCGTCACCGGCATCTTTGGCATTTTCGTGAACCGCAAAAACGTCATCGTCATTCTGATGTCGATCGAACTGATGTTGCTGGCGGTGAACATAAACTTTGTCGCGTTTTCGACGCATCTGGGCGATCTGGCGGGGCAGGTGTTCACCATGTTCATCCTGACCGTCGCCGCGGCCGAGGCGGCGATCGGCCTTGCGATCCTTGTCGTGTTCTTCCGCAACCGTGGCTCGATTGCGGTGGAAGATGTCAACGTGATGAAGGGGTAAGGCCATGACGACGATCATTCTCTTTGCCCCTCTGCTTGGGGCGATCATCGCCGGGTTCGGCTGGCGCCTGATCGGCGAACAGGCCGCGCAATATCTGACCACCGGCATTCTGTTCCTGTGCGCCGCGCTGTCGTGGATCGTGTTCCTGACCTTTGACGGCGTGACGCAGCATATCCCGGTGCTGGACTGGATCGTGACCGGCGATTTCGCGGCGGAATGGGCGATCCGGCTGGACCGCCTGACCGCGATCATGCTGATCGTCGTGACCTCGGTTTCTGCTTTGGTTCACATGTATTCAATGGGTTACATGGCCCATGACGATAACTGGGACCATCACGAACACTATAAGGCCCGGTTCTTTGCCTATCTGTCCTTCTTTACCTTCACCATGCTGATGCTGGTGACGGCGGACAACCTGCTGCAAATGTTCTTTGGCTGGGAAGGCGTGGGCGTCGCCTCTTATCTGCTGATCGGGTTCTATTACCGCAAACCTTCGGCCAACGCCGCCGCGATGAAGGCGTTCGTGGTGAACCGGGTCGGTGACTTTGGCTTTCTGCTGGGGATTTTCGGCATCTACTGGATGACCGGCTCGATCCAGTTCGACGCGATCTTTGCGCAGGTGCCGGAAATCGCTGCCAGCCAGTTCCACTTCCTGTGGCGCGACTGGCCGGCCGCCGATCTGCTGGCGCTGCTGCTGTTCATCGGGGCGATGGGGAAATCGGCGCAGCTTTTGCTGCACACCTGGTTGCCCGACGCGATGGAAGGCCCGACCCCGGTTTCGGCGCTGATCCACGCCGCGACCATGGTGACGGCAGGGGTGTTCCTTGTCTGCCGCATGTCGCCGCTGTTTGAATTCGCGCCTGATGCCAAGATGTTCGTGGTCATCATCGGTGCCACCACCGCATTCTTTGCCGCGACCGTGGGTCTGGTGCAGAACGACATCAAACGTGTGATCGCCTATTCGACCTGTTCGCAGCTGGGCTATATGTTCGTGGCGGCGGGTGTCGGGGTTTACTCGGTGGCGATGTTCCACCTGTTCACCCATGCCTTTTTCAAGGCGATGCTGTTCCTTGGCGCGGGCTCGGTGATCCATGCGATGCACCATGAACAGGATCTGCGCAACTATGGCGGCCTGCGGAAAAAGATCCCGCTGACCTTCTGGGCGATGCTGATCGGCACGCTGGCGATTACCGGCGTTGGTATTCCGCTGACCCATATCGGCTTTGCCGGCTATCTGTCCAAGGACGCCGTGATCGAAAGCGCCTATGCCTCGGGCGTAGGTTATGCCTTCTGGATGCTGGTGATTGCGGCGCTGATGACCAGCTTTTATTCGTGGCGGCTGATGTTCATGACCTTCTGGGGCAAGCCGCGCGGCGACCATCATGCGCATGACCACGCCCATGAAAGCCCGGCGGTGATGACCATTCCGCTGGCGGTTCTGGCGGTTGGCGCGATCTTTGCCGGGATGGTCTGGTATGGCAGCTTCTTCGGGTCGGAAGACCGGGTGCGCGGTTACTTTGGCCTGCCCGTCGCCGAAAGCCATCAGGCCGATGCGGGTCACGAGGCCCCGCTGGACGGTGCCGTGGCCGAGGCACCCCATGCCGAGCCGCAGGGCGAGGCGCTGCACGCCGCCGCCGGTGCCGCCAGCGACCCGTCCGAGGTCAGCGTGGTGGCGATGACACCGGGCGCGATTTACATGCACCCAGACAACCATGTTCTGCATGACGCCCATTATGTGCCCACCTGGGTCAAGCTGTCGCCCTTTGTGGCGATGCTGACCGGCCTGTTCCTGGCGTGGATTTTTTATATCCGCGCGCCGGATACGCCCGCGCGCCTTGCCGCCGCACAGCCGCATTTGTATCGCTTCCTGCTGAACAAATGGTATTTCGACGAGCTGTATGACCTGATCTTCGTCCGCCCCGCAAAGTGGCTGGGCCGGTTCCTGTGGCAGCAGGGCGACGGGCGCACGATTGACGGGGCGATCAACGGCCTTGCCATGGGCGTCATCCCGCGCCTGACCCGTTTCGCCGGCCGTGTTCAATCCGGCTATCTGTTCCACTATGCCTTTGCGATGGTCCTTGGAATTGTGGCCTTGCTGATCTGGGTGATGCTGCGGAGCGCGCACTGATATGACGAGCCTTCTTTCCATCATCACCTTTCTGCCCATCGTTGCTGCGGGTATTCTGGCGCTGTTCTTGCGCGGCGATGATGCCGCCGCACAGCGCAACGCCAAGTGGCTGGCGCTGATCGCGACCAGCGCCACCTTCCTGATCTCGCTGTTCGTGCTGTTCGGGTTTGACCGTTCGAACACCGGCTTTCAGTTTGTGGAAGACCGCGAATGGATCATGGGGCTGCGCTATAAGCTGGGCGTGGACGGCATCTCGGTTCTGTTCGTGATGCTGACCACCTTCCTGATGCCGCTGACGATCCTGTCCACCTGGGATGTCAGCAAGCGCGTCAAGGAATACATGATCGCCTTCCTGCTGCTGGAAGGTCTGATGATCGGCGTGTTCGTGGCGCTGGATCTGGTGCTGTTCTATCTGTTCTTCGAGGCAGGGCTGATCCCGATGTTCCTGATTATCGGGATCTGGGGCGGTCAGAACCGGATCTATGCGGCGTTCAAGTTCTTTCTCTATACCTTCCTAGGCTCGGTGCTGATGCTGGTGGCGATGGTGTCGATGTATCGCATGTCGGGCACCACCGATATTGTCGCGCTGCTTGATCCGGCGCGCACGGCCTTTCCGTCGGAAACCATGCGCATTCTGGGCATCAGCGTGATCGGCGGGGTGCAGACGCTGCTGTTCCTGGCGTTCTTTGCCAGCTTTGCCGTCAAGATGCCGATGTGGCCGGTTCACACCTGGCTGCCCGATGCGCACGTTCAGGCGCCGACCGCCGGTTCGGTGGTGCTGGCCGCCGTGCTGCTGAAGATGGGCGGCTATGGCTTTCTGCGCTTTAGCCTGCCGATGTTCCCGGTCGCCAGCGACATGTTCCAGCCGGTGGTGTTCTGGATGTCGGCGATTGCCATCGTCTATACCTCGCTGGTGGCGCTGGCGCAGTCCGACATGAAAAAGCTGATCGCCTATTCCTCGGTCGCCCATATGGGCTATGTGACGATGGGGATTTTCACCGCCAATCAGGTCGGTGTCGATGGCGCGATCTTTCAGATGCTGTCGCACGGCTTTATCTCGGGCGCGCTGTTCCTGTGCGTCGGCGTGATCTATGACCGGATGCACACGCGGGAAATCGACGCTTATGGCGGGCTGGTGAACCGGATGCCGGTCTATGCGCTGGTGTTCATGTTCTTCACCATGGCCAACGTCGGCCTGCCCGGCACCTCGGGCTTTGTGGGCGAGTTCCTGACCCTGCTGGGCGTCTTCCGTGAAAACACCTGGGTCGGCCTTGTTGCGACTTCGGGCGTCATCCTGTCGGCGGCCTATGCGCTGTGGCTGTATCGCCGCGTGACGCTGGGGGCGCTGGTCAAGGAAAGCCTCAAGACCATTGCCGACATGACCAGCCGCGAAAAGTGGATCTTTGCGCCGCTGATCGCCATGACCCTGATCCTTGGCGTCTATCCGCGCCTTGTGACCGACATCACCGGCCCTGCGGTTGCGAACCTGCTGGCCAATTACCACGCATCCATTCCGGCCGAGCCGGTGGCCGAGGCCGCCGCTGCGGCGACCGGGCATTAAGGGGGCCGACATGACCGCGCTGGATTTCTCAATCGTCCTGCCCGAGTTTCTGCTGGCCGTCTATGCGATGGCCGCGCTGCTGGCGGGGGCTTATCTGGGCAAGGACGCCATCGCGCGCCCGATCCTGTGGACAACGGTGGCGGTGCTGCTGGTGGTGGCGCTGCTGATCGGCTTTGGCGGGCGGGCGGACCAGACCGCATTCTTTGGCATGTTCATCGACGATGCCTTTGCGCGTTTTGCCAAGGTCGTCGTGCTGATCTCGGCCGCTGCCGTTCTGGCGATGAGCGCCGAATATATGCTGCGCCGCAATCTGCTGCGGTTCGAGTTTCCGATCCTGATCGTGCTGGCCGCGCTTGGCATGTGCCTGATGGTTTCGTCGAATGACCTGCTGACGCTGTATATGGGCCTCGAATTGCAGTCGCTGTCGCTTTATGTGGTGGCCGCGATGCGCCGCGACAGCGCCCGTTCGTCCGAGGCGGGGCTGAAGTATTTCGTTCTGGGCGCGCTGTCTTCGGGTCTGCTGCTGTATGGGATGTCGCTGGTTTATGGCTTTGCCGGAACCACGAGTTTTGCCGGCGTGATGGCGGCGGTATCGGGCGGCGAGCATCTGTCGGTCGGGCTGCTGTTCGGTCTGGTGTTCCTGCTGGTCGGCCTTGCCTTCAAGGTGTCGGCGGTGCCCTTCCATATGTGGACGCCGGACGTTTACGAAGGTTCGCCGACCCCGGTGACAGCCTTCTTTGCCACCGCGCCCAAGGTGGCGGCGATGGCGCTGATCGCGCGGGTGATGTTCGGTGCCTTTGGTCAGGCCACGGCTGACTGGTCGCAGATCATCGCGGCGCTTGCGGCCATGTCCATGTTCCTTGGCGCGATTGCCGGGATCGGGCAGCGCGACATCAAGCGGCTGATGGCCTATTCATCCATCGCGCATATGGGCTTTGCGCTGGTCGGTCTGGCGGCGGGCACGGCCTATGGTGTGCAGGCGATGCTGCTGTATATGACCATCTATGCGGTGATGAACGTCGGTGCCTTTGCCTTTATCCTGTCGCTGGAACGTGACGGCCGCCCGGTGACAGATCTGGCCAGCCTGAACAGCTTTGCCAGTGCCGAGCCGATGAAGGCGTGGGCGGTGCTGTTCCTGATGTTCAGCCTTGCCGGTGTGCCGCCCTTCCTGGGCTTTTTCGCCAAGCTGGGCGTGCTGTCGGCGGCGGTTGATGCGGGGATGACATGGCTGGCGATTGCTGGCGTGGTCGCTTCGGTGATTGGTGCGTTTTATTACCTGCGCATCGTTTACTACATGTTCTTCGGCGCCGAGGCCGAGGGGGTTCACAGCCGCATGGGCGTGGTTCAGACCGTGGCGCTGCTGGTTCCGGCTGCGGTGCTGCTGATCGGTGCGGCGACGATGTTCGGCGTGGATCGCGCGGCGGCAACCGCTGCGGATACGCTGGTCGGGGCTGCGGCGATTGCGCCTGTGGATGCGCCTGTCGCGGGGCAGGGTGCTGCTGTCACCCCCGGCGGCGACGGGTGAGCCTGCCCGCCGATACCCGGACGGATTGGCCTGATGGCGTTGCGCGGCATATTCTGTCGCGCTGCGATTCCACCAATGCCGAGGCGCTGCGGCTGGCCCCCGGCCTGTCTGGCGCGGCGTGGATCATGGCGCGCGAACAGACAGCGGGCCGTGGGCGGCGCGGGCGCGGCTGGTCGATGCAGACCGGTAACTTTGCCGCCACCCTGCTGATGCGTCCGACCGGCGGGCCTGCGGATGCCGCCCAGCTGTCGTTTGTCGCCGCACTGGCCTTGCATGATGCGTTGCGTGACGCGGCTGGCCCTGCCGCGCGGTTGTCGATCAAATGGCCCAACGATCTGCTGCTGAACGGCGGCAAGGTGGCGGGCATCCTGCTGGAAAGCGGTGGCAGCGGCGCGCGGCTGGATGCGCTGGCCATCGGCATCGGCGTGAACCTGATCGCGGCCCCCCCTGCGGATGCGCTGGAACCCGGTGCCATGCCCGCCGTCAGCATCGCCGGGGAAACCGGCCTGACCATCGCGCCCGAGGATTTTCTGGACCTGCTGGCCCCCGCCTTTGATCGCTGGCTGCGGCAGATGACTGCCTATGGCTTTGCGCCGATCCGCACCGCATGGCTGGCGCGCGCCGCGCATCTGGGCGGCACCGTCACCGCCCGGACCGGCAAGGCCGAAATCACCGGCACCTTTGAAACCATCGACGACAGCGGCGCGCTGATCCTGAAGACCTCGCAGGGGCGTCAGGCGATCCCGGCGGCCGATATTTACTTTAGCGAAAGCTGATCCATGCTGCTGTGCATTGATACTGGCAATACCAACAGCGTGTTTTCCCTTTGGGATGGCGAGCAATTCGTCTCGCATTGGCGGATCAGCACCGATCCCCGGCGCACGGCGGACGAATATTTCGTCTGGCTGCAAACCATGATTTCGCTGACGCATTTTGATCTGGACATTGATTCCTGCATCATCAGCTCGACCGTGCCGCGCGTGGTGTTCAACCTGCGTGTGCTGTGCAACCGCTACTTCAACACGCGCCCGCTGGTGGTCGGCAAGCCCGACTGCCTGCTGCCCATGGCCCCGCGGGTCGAGCCGGGGTCGGCGGTCGGTCCCGACCGGATCGTGAACACCTGGGCGGCCCATGTGCGCCACGGCGGCGATCTGGTGGTGGTCGATTTCGGCACCGCCACCACCTTTGACGTGGCCGACACCGACGGGGCCTATATCGGCGGGGTGATCGCGCCGGGGGTGAACCTGTCGCTTGAGGCGCTGCACATGGGCGCGGCCTCGTTGCCGCATGTCGATGTGACCATGCCGCCGCAGGTGATCGGGCGAAATACCGTGGCCTGTATTCAGTCTGGTATCTTTTGGGGTTATATCGGTCTGGTGCAGGGCATCGTGCAGAAAATCCGCCAAGAGCGGGCCAGACCGATGAAGGTGATCGCAACCGGCGGGCTGGCCCCGCTGTTCGATCAGGGCTTCGATTTGTTCGACGCGATCGAGGACGATCTGACAGTCCACGGTCTGCGGCTGATTTATGACCACAACAGGGAGGCGGGAAATGTCTGATCGTCTGATCTATCTGCCGCTGGGCGGCGCGGGCGAGATTGGGATGAACGCCTATATCTACGGCTATGGCCCGGCCGGGAAAGAGCGGCTGATCCTTGTCGATCTGGGCGTCACCTTTGGCGACATGGACAGTGCGCCGGGGATCGACCTGATTATGGCCGACCTGCGCTGGCTGGAAGAAAACAAGCATCGGCTTGAGGCGATTTTCATCACCCACGGCCATGAAGATCACGTCGGCGCCCTTGGCCTGTTGTGGAACAAGCTGAAAAAGCCGGTCTATTGCCGCCCCTTCACCGGCGCGCTGGCCCGCATGAAGCTGGAAGAGGCGGGCATCGCCCCCGATGCGGTTCAGATCACCGGCCCCCGGCCCGAAGTGGTGCAGGCTGGCCCGTTCACTGTGCAGTTCGTCCCGATCAGCCACTCGATCCCTGAAAGCGCGGCACTGCTGATCGACACGCCTGCGGGTAGAATCATGCACTCGGGCGATTTCAAGCTGGACGGCACCCCGGTGGTGGGCGAAGCCTTTGACCCGATCATGTGGCATCAGATCGCGGGCGAAGGACAGGGCATCAAGGTTCTGGCCTGCGATTCGACCAACGTCTTCAGCCCGCAGCCGGGCCGCTCCGAGGCGATCCTGGCCAACCCGCTGCTGGATTTCGTCATGGCGCAGCCGAATATGGTCGTCGCCACCACCTTTGCCAGCAATATCGCCCGCCTGAAAACACTGGCCGAAGCCGGGATCGCATCGGGGCGTCAGGTCTGCCTGCTGGGGCGCGCGATGCGCAAGATGGTGCAAACGGCGCTGGATACCGGCATCCTGACCGATTTCCCCGATACCATCGGCCCCGAACAGGCATCCGAACTGCCGCGCAACAAGGTGCTGCTGATCGTCACTGGCAGTCAGGGCGAACGCCGGGCAGCCTCGGCACAACTGTCGCGCGGGCGCTATCTGGGGCTGCAACTGAAAGAGGGCGACAGCTTCCTGTTCAGCTCGCGCACGATTCCGGGCAACGAACGCGGTGTGATCCGTATCATGAACGCTCTGTCGGAACTGGGTGTCGATGTGTTCGATGCCGATGACGGCACCTTCCACGTCTCGGGCCATGCCAACCGCCCGGATCTACAGGCGGTGCACGATCTGATAAAGCCCGACATCCTGATTCCGATGCACGGCGAACATATGCACCTGCGCGAACATGCGAAAATGGCGCGCGCCAAGGGCATTGCCTCGGAAATCGCGGTGAACGGCACCATGCTGGACCTGACCGGCCCGACCCCGAAAATCGTCGATCAGGTGGAAACCGGGCGGCTGTATCTGGATGGCACGATGCTGATCGGCGCGATGGATGGCATCGTGCGCGACCGTATCCGCATGGCACTGAACGGCCACGCGCTGGTCTCGGTGATCGTGGATGAGGATGACAATGTTCTGCCCGATGCCTGGGTCGAACTGATGGGCCTGCCCGACATCACCCGCAACGGCCAGCCACTGGCCCGCCATATCGAAACCGAACTGGCCGAGGTTCTGGAACGGGCCGACGCCCGCATGGTGCACGATGACGCAAAAATGGACGAAGCGATCCGCCGCGCCACCCGCCAGATCGCCATGGAAGAAATCGGCAAAAAACCCGAAGTCACCGTAATCATCAGCCGCCTGATGGCCGACTGACCCGTCTTTCGTTTCCAAATATCCTCTGGGGGTCCGGGGGGTGAAGCGCCCCCGGCCTTTGGGCACAACCTTGCAACAGATCATGACCGACGAACCCGAAACCTTTGATCCCAACCCGCCGCGCCGTAATTTCTATGGCCGCCGCCACGGCAAGACTCTGCGGCAAAGCCAAAAGGGCTATCTGGCAGAGGATCTGGGCGATCTGCGCCCGCGGGGCATCACCGTGGCGGACAATCCTGACCGCGAACCGATCGACCCGGCCGGGATCTTTGGCGATGACCGTCCCGTCTGGCTGGAGGTTGGCTTTGGCGGTGGCGAACATCTGGTTCATATGGCCGCGCGCTATCCGCAGGTGGGCATCATCGGGTGCGAGCCGTTTATCAACGGCGTAGCTATGCTGCTGGGCAAGATCCGCGCGGCGGGTGTCACCAACCTCAGCGTTCATCCCGGCGATGCGCGTGACCTGATGGATGTGCTGCCCGATGCGGTGCTGGACCGGGCGTTTCTGTTATATCCCGATCCATGGCCCAAGGCGCGCCATCACCGCCGGCGCTTTGTCACGCCGGAACATCTGATCCCGCTGGCGCGCATCATGCGCCCCGGCGCTGTTTTCCGCATCGCCAGCGACATCCCCGATTACATGCGCCAATCCCGCGAACAGGTGCCGCCCGCCGGGTTTGAACTGATAGCCGATACCGATCAGCCATGGGATGACTGGCTGTCCACGCGCTATGAGCAAAAGGCCCTGCGCGAAGGTCGTGTGCCGCATTACCTGACATTCCGGCGTCAGGGTTAGGGCATCAGCACGCGGGGGCCAGCCCCCGCACCCCCGGGATATTTGCAAACGAAAGACAGAGCGGGTTAGCCGAGTGAGGCGACCCATTCCGGCACGGTCTGGCTGGCCGGGCCGATGATGCGTTGGGCAAAGTCGCGTCCGTTGGCGCTGTCGGCGAGGTTCAGTTCCACGCAGCGCACACCCGCGCGGGCGGCGTGTTGGGCGAAGCCTGCGGCGGGATAGACCTGACCCGAGGTGCCGATGGCGGCGAAAAGGTCGGCCTCGTCCAGTGCGTCCCAGATTTCGCGCATATGTTTGGGGATTTCGCCGAACCAGACGATGTCGGGGCGTGTGGTCTGCGAACCGCAGTGGGGGCAGTGATCGCTGGTGTGCATGACTGCCGGGGCCTGCCAATCCCAGCGGCAGACGGTGCAGGTTGCACGGTCCAGAGCGCCGTGCATATGGATGACGTGGCGGTTGCCTGCGCGTTCGTGCAGGTCGTCCACGTTCTGCGTGACAAGGGTCAGTTCGTGGTTCTGCGCCAGTTGCGCCAAGGCGAAATGTGCGGCATTCGGCTGGGCTTGCGTGGCTTTGGCCCGGCGCTGGTTGTAGAATTCATGGACCAGTTCGGGGTCACGCTCGAACGCTTCGGGGGTGGCCACGTCTTCGACCCGGTGGCCTTCCCAAAGTCCGTCAGGGCCGCGAAAGGTGGCCAGCCCGCTTTCCGCCGAGATACCCGCGCCGGTCAGAACCACGATGCGCATGGCGGTCAGCGGCGGCAGTACATTTCGGCGGAGGACGCAAACGAGCGATAGCGCGCCCAGAAGGCATTGTCGGCGTCGCGTTTCGACATCCGCACCTCTTGCGCCTTGTGCGGTTCGCGGAAGAATTGCGCGGCGCGGCGCTGATCGGCGCGCGACAGGGTTTGATTGGCGACCTGCTGGATGCAGCCACACAGCGGTGCGTTCCCGCGCGCGCGGTCAGAGCGGACGCAGGCGCTGTCGATCGGTCCGGCCATGGCCAGCGGGGTGGTCAGCACGACGGCGGCGGCCGCGATGATAAAGCGGTTGAGCATGATTCTGTCTCCTCGGGTTCCGGCCTTGGTGATCGGGCGGTGGCCCCGCCTCTGATTTGTCAGCTTATCCACAAGATATAGCCAAAATTCCAGGCCGGGTCCAATAAGGGAAAGTTTGGCGCGGATAGGGGGGCTGGCCCCCGTGTGGCCTATATCTTGTGCCCTGTCCGGGTCAGATCGGTTCGGGCGTATAGCCGGCGTCGCGAATCACTGCCTGGGCGGTCTGGCTGTCCAGCCGCTGCACATCGACGGTTTTCATGTCCAGGTCGATGACGGCATCGCCGCCTGCCGCCGTCACGGCCTTTTCGATGGCAGCCTTGCAATGGCCGCAGGTCATATCCTCGACTTTGAACAGCATTCTGTTTTTCCCCGATTGACGCCCGTCATGCGCCGGGCCAAACCTCGGGAATGAGCTTCGCCCGCCGCCCTTTGCCTCGTCAACCCCGCCATGCATAATCTGCGGGCTGCCCTGTCGATGATCGGTGCGATGGCGCTGTTCGCGGTTGAGGATATGTTCCTTAAGCTGCTGGCCGAGCGGCTGTCGGTGGGGCAGGTTCTGGTGATGACGGGCACGCTGGCGACGGCGGTGTTCTGGGCGCTGATCGCGGCGCAGGGCGGGCGGTTGTGGACGCGCGAACTGCTGCACCCCATGGTGATGCTGCGCAATCTGGGCGAGGGGCTGGCTTGCGTTCTGTTTCTGTCGGCGCTGGTGCTGGGGGATCTGGCGACGGCCAGCGCCATTCTTCAGGCGCTGCCGCTGATGCTGACCTTGGGCGCGGTGGTGTTCTTGCGCGAGCGGGTAGGCTGGCGGCGGTGGCTGTCGATTCTGGTCGGCATGATCGGCGTGCTGATCGTCGTGCGGCCGGGAACCGAGGCGTTTCAGCCGGCATCCGCGCTGGCCGTCGGGGGCGTGCTGATGCTGACCATGCGCGATCTGGCAACGCGGAGGGTGCCGCCGGGGATCTCGTCCAAGGCACTGACGGCTTCGGCTTTTGCGTCGCTGGTGCCGTCCGGGCTGGTCTGGGTCGCGCTGCAACCGGGGCCGGTGCTGACACCTGATCTGACCGAAACCCTGCAATTGCTGTGCGCGGTGGCCTTTGGCCTGTGCGCCTATATGCTGATGGTTGCAGCCATGCGCCTGGGGGAAATCGCGGTGATCGCGCCGTTCCGCTATACCCGGCTGCTGTTCGCGCTGATCCTAGCGGTTTTGGTGTTCGGCGAACGGCCCGACGCCGCCACTCTGACGGGCGCGGCGATCATCGCGCTGGCGGGCATGGCTGCCATGTGGCGCGAGGCGCGGCTGGCGCGACGAGGACGGTAAATCCCCCTTTTCGCACCCCGCGCGCCCTTGTATAGCCGGGCCATGACCGACCTTGATCTCATCCGCAATTTTTCCATCGTGGCCCATATCGACCACGGCAAATCCACCTTGGCCGACCGGCTGATCCAGATGACGGGGACTGTCGCCGAACGCGACATGAAGGCCCAGTTGCTGGACAGCATGGATATTGAACGCGAACGCGGCATCACCATCAAGGCGAACACCGTGCGTATCGAATATCCGGCGAAGGATGGGCGCACCTATGTGCTGAACCTGATCGACACCCCCGGCCACGTCGATTTCGCCTATGAGGTCAGCCGCTCGATGCGCGCCGTCGAAGGCAGCCTGCTGGTGGTGGACGCGACGCAAGGGGTCGAGGCGCAGACGCTGGCCAACGTCTATCAGGCGATTGATGCTGACCACGACATCGTGCCGGTGCTGAACAAGATCGACCTGCCCGCAGCCGAACCTGACCGCGTGAAGGCCCAGATCGAGGATGTGATCGGCATCGATGCTTCCGACGCGATTCCGATTTCCGCCAAGACCGGCCTTGGTATCCCCGACGTGTTGGAGGCCATTGTCACGCGTCTGCCCGCGCCAAAGGGCGACCGCGATGCGCCGCTGAAAGCGATGCTGGTTGATTCGTGGTATGACCCCTATCTGGGCGTCGTCGTGATGATTCGTGTCATGGACGGGGTGATCCGCAAGGGCGACCGCATCAAGATGATGCAGACCGGCGCGATTTACGGCATCGACAAGCTGGCGGTTTTGCGCCCGCAGATGCAGGATATTGCGGAACTGGGGCCGGGGGAAATCGGCGTTCTGACGGCATCCATCAAACAGGTGCGCGATACCCGCGTTGGCGATACCATCACGCATGAACGCAAGGGCACCGATACGCCGCTGCCCGGTTTTAAACCCGCGCAGCCGGTGGTATTCTGCGGTTTGTTCCCCGTCGATGCCAATGATTTCGAGGCGCTGCGCGACGCCATCGAGAAACTGGCGCTGAACGATGCCAGTTTCAGCTATGAGATGGAAACTTCGGCGGCGCTTGGCTTTGGTTTCCGTTGCGGTTTCCTTGGGCTTTTGCATCTTGAGGTAATCCGCGACCGGCTGGAGCGGGAATACGACCTTGATCTGATTACCACCGCGCCGTCAGTTGTTTTCAAGCTGCATATGAAAGACGGCGAGGTGCGCGATCTTCATAACCCTGCCGATATGCCCGACCTGACCTATGTCGATCATATCGAGGAACCGCGCATCAAGGCTACGATCATGGTGCCAGATGAATATCTGGGCGATGTTCTGAAACTGTGTCAGGACCGGCGCGGTATTCAGATGGACCTGACCTATGCCGGTTCCCGTGCGATGGTGGTTTATGACCTGCCGCTGGCCGAGGTTGTTTTTGATTTCTATGATCGCCTGAAATCCGTGACCAAGGGCTATGCGTCGTTCGATTACCAGATCAGCGAATATCGCGAAGATTTCTTGGTGAAAATGTCCATCCTTGTGAACGACGAACCCGTTGATGCGCTGGCCATCATGGTTCACCGCGACCGCGCCGAAACGCGCGGCCGAGTGATGGTGGAAAAGCTGAAAGACCTGATCCCCCGGCATATGTTCAAAATCCCGATTCAGGCCGCAATTGGCGGACGGGTTATCGCCCGCGAAACCCTGTCTGCCATGCGCAAGGACGTGACCGCGAAATGCTATGGCGGCGACGCGACCCGCAAGAAAAAGCTGCTGGAAAAGCAGAAGGCGGGGAAAAAGAAGATGCGCCAGTTCGGTAAGGTCGAAATCCCGCAGACGGCGTTTATTCAGGCGTTGAAGATGGATAATTGAGCGAGGGCTATGACGATGGCCCGCCTTTGATGAACATTGCCTGGCTCTCTCGTGTGGTTCAGCCGTTTGGCTGGGCGCGCGTTTTGCTGGCAGTGTTCTTGGCCGTTACGCTGCATGTGTTTGCGGTGATGCAAGGGCTGGCATCTTCAACCAAGATATTGGTCGGTGGCCAATTCGGATTGGCCTTGGCAGTTCAATTGTCATTCGCCTTGGCTGGTGCGGGGGCGATAAGCGTCTTATCCAGATTCCCGATTGTCTTAGTGTTCTCACTTATATCCGGTTTTCGGAACCGTCCCACGGCAGCGCATTGGATGATGCTTGTAAATGGTCTTGCCAGCCTGATTTATATCCTGACCGCCGTCGGTCTCTATATGGGGCTTTCGTCTGTCAGCGGTCTGTTTGGCTTTATCTGGCAGGGGATTGGTCTTTCGCTGATGATTGCCCTGCCTGTTCTTGGGTTGTTGTGGGTTGCGGTGCGCTTCGTTCCTGCTGTCGGAAAATTGCAGAGGACACCCGAAAAGGTGATAGATCAACCTGAATTGACAACAGCACTGTTGGCTTTGGTGATTGTTACGGTTGCAATGATGTCGGGTTCGGCGCGGGCAACCTTTATGCTGGATCATAATCCAGTTGTAGAGGTCTTCGCTGCGGATGCGCCGGCCCAGCCCATGCGGCTGATCTTGTCGTCAGGCGATTGGGTTCTTTTTGTAGACAGTCAATGCCGCCCCATCTATTATTCTCTGGCGGTGATAAATAAAATCGAGCATCGCCCAAAGGCTCAGGACAGCTTTCCGTATTGTTCAGATGCTGACAAAAGCGCAGCTCAAAGCTGACCGCGACGCATCATTTCCGTTTCTTCCTCTGCGCGCCCATCCCCCACATTGCCATCCACGCCTCGACCCAGGCCTTTTGCCATTCCTGCATCATGGCCGTCTGCGTCTTGCGCATTTCAGCCATCATCTGACCACGGGCGGCGGCGGTTATCTGGTTGGCGGCTGACAGCCACATGCTCATCCATGGGTTTTTCATTGTTGGGCCTTTCGTTGTTGTTACCCCGCCTCGCGCACCCGTTCTTCGACGACTTCGAAGGGGACGCCCGGTTCGTCCTTGGCGCAGCGGATCACCAGCGAGGTCTTGACGCTGGCGACGTTGGGGGCGGCGGTCAGGTGTTCGGTCAGGAACCGCTGAAAGCTGGGCAGGTCGGGCGAGGTGCATTTCAGGATAAAGTCGATCTCGCCGTTCAGCATATGGCATTCGCGGACCAAGGGCCAACTGCGGGCCAGTGTTTCAAAGGCGGACAGGTCGCGTTCGTGCTGGCTGGCCAGCCGGACCATGGCGAAAACCTGCACTTCGAACCCCAGTTCGCGCGGGTCGATGTCGGCGTGATAGCCGCGGATATGGCCGGTTTCCTCAAGCGCGCGGACGCGGCGCAGGCAGGGTGGCGCGGAAATACCGACCCGGCGGGCCAGTTCGACGTTGGTCATGCGACCATCCGCCTGCAACTCGGCCAGAATTCTGCGGTCGATCTCATCCAGCCGTGTGCCTGCCATTTCTTCCTGTCCTCGCCCGAAATTCAGACGGAAACTATCCGTTTGGCCGGTCTTGCGCAATATTATTTCGCGGAATTGTGCTGCATTGCAGAACGGGGCGGCGCCCACTACCTAGGGCGAAACCAGACGAGGCGATCATGTCCAGCACACACACGCAACTTTTGATTATCGGTTCCGGCCCTGCGGGCTATACGGCGGCGGTCTATGGCGCGCGGGCGATGCTGAACCCGCTGCTGATCCAGGGGATGCAGCCCGGCGGACAGTTGACCATCACCACCGAAGTCGAAAACTGGCCCGGCGAGGTCGAGATCCAAGGCCCCGATTTGATGGTCAAGATGGAGGCGCATGCCCGCGCCATGGGGGCCGAGATCGTGACGGATCTGGTGACGGAACTGGATCTGTCGGTGCGCCCCTTCCGTGCGGTCCGCGATTCCGGCGCAGTGGTAACGGCGGATGCGGTGATTCTGGCGACGGGGGCGCAGGCCCGCTGGCTGGGTCTGTCGTCCGAGGAGAAATTCAAGGGCTTTGGCGTCAGCGCCTGCGCCACATGCGACGGCTTTTTCTATCGCGGGCGCGAGGTTCTGGTGGTTGGCGGCGGCAATACGGCGGTCGAGGAGGCGCTGTTCCTGACCAAATTCGCCAGTAAAGTGACCTTAGTGCATCGCCGCGACAGTCTGCGGGCGGAAAAGATTTTGCAACAGCGGCTGCTGAACAACCCCAAGGTGCAGGTGATCTGGGATCACGAGTTGGACGAAGTGCTGGGCGACGACAACCCGCTGGGCGTTACGGGCGCGCGGCTGCGCTCGGTCAAGGATGGCTCGGTGCAGGATGTGGCGGTGGCGGGGGTGTTCATCGCCATTGGCCACGCGCCGGCCAGCGAATTGGTCAAGGATCAGTTGGAGCTGCATAACGGCGGTTACGTCAAGGTCGAACCGGGCAGCACGCGCACTTCGATTCCCGGGGTGTTCGCGGCGGGCGATCTGACCGATCACGTCTATCGGCAGGCCGTGACCAGCGCGGGCATGGGCTGCATGGCGGCGCTGGATGCGGAACATTGGCTGGCCGAACAGGCGGTTGTCGCGGGTTGACGCCGGGCAGGGGGCGCGGCTGTGCCCCCGACCATCCGCTTGCTTGCGCTGCGCCGCCGCATCGTTAGGATCGCGCCACCCGACCTGACAAGAGGCGCGCATGTTCAAGAAAATCCTGATTGCCAACCGCGGCGAAATTGCGATCCGCGTGATGCGGGCGGCGAACGAACTGGGCAAACGGACGGTCGCCGTCTATGCCGAGGAAGACAAGCTGTCGCTGCACCGCTTCAAGGCCGACGAAGCGTATCGCATCGGCGAAGGGCTTGGCCCCGTCGCGGCCTATCTGTCGATCCCCGAGATCATTCGGGTGGCCAGGGAATGCGGCGCGGATGCGATCCATCCCGGCTATGGTCTTTTGTCGGAAAACCCTGATTTTGTAGATGCTTGCGCGGCGGCGGGGATCGCCTTTATCGGGCCGCGTGCCGATACGATGCGCGCGCTGGGCGACAAGGCGTCGGCGCGGCAGGTGGCGATCAAGGCGGGCGTGCCGGTCATCCCCGCGACCGATGTTCTGGGCGACGATTGGGACGCGATCCGGGCCGAGGCTGCGGACATCGGCTATCCTCTGATGCTGAAGGCCAGTTGGGGCGGCGGTGGGCGCGGGATGCGGCCGGTGCTGTCGCCTGACGAGTTGGAAGCCAAGGTGCGCGAGGGGCGGCGCGAGGCCGAGGCCGCTTTTGGCAACGGCGAAGGCTATCTGGAAAAGATGATCCAGCGCGCCCGCCATGTCGAGGTGCAGTTGCTGGGCGACACGCATGGCGGCCTTTACCACCTGTATGAACGCGATTGCACGGTGCAGCGCCGCAATCAAAAGGTGGTCGAGCGCGCGCCCGCGCCCTATCTGTCCGAGGCGCAGCGGGCCGAAGTGTGCGAACTGGCGCTGAAAATTGGTCGCGCGGTCGGGTATCAGAACGCCGGCACGGTCGAATTCCTGATGGATATGGATTCGGGCGCATTTTATTTTATCGAGGTAAACCCGCGCGTTCAGGTGGAACATACCGTTACCGAGCAAGTCACCGGAATTGATATTGTTCAGGCGCAGATCAAGATTGCCGAAGGCGCGACTCTGGCCGAGGCGACGGGAATGGGCGCGCAGGGTGCAATCACCCTGTCGGGCCATGCGCTGCAATGCCGGGTGACGACTGAAGACCCGCAGAATAACTTTATCCCCGATTATGGCCGGATCACAGCCTATCGCACGGCGACCGGCATGGGTATTCGTCTGGACGGCGGAACGGCCTATGCGGGTGGGGTTATCACGCGGTTTTATGACAGCTTGCTGGTCAAGGTTACGGCTTGGGCGCAAACCCCGGATCAGGCGATCAAGCGTATGGACCGGGCGTTGCGCGAATTTCGTGTTCGCGGGGTTTCGACCAATATCGACTTTGTGATTAACCTGCTGAAACATCCGGTGTTTCTGGCCGATGAATATACCACAAAGTTCATTGATACCACGCCCGATCTTTTCACCTTCCGCAAGCGGCGCGACCGGGCGACCAAGATTTTGACCTATATCGCGGATATTTCGGTCAACGGGCATCCCGAAACCGCAGGCCGCCCCGCGCCGCCTGCCGAGGTGCGCCCGCCCGTGCCGCCCGCGCCCAAGGCCGATCCTGCGCCCGGAACCCGGCAATTGCTAGAGGAAAAAGGCGCGCAGGCGGTGGCCGACTGGATGGCGGCGCAGAAACGTCTGCTGATAACCGACACGACGATGCGTGATGGCCATCAGTCGCTGTTGGCGACGCGGATGCGTTCGATCGACATGATCCGGGTTGCGCCGTCTTATGCCGCAAATTTGCCGGAACTGTTCAGCGTGGAATGCTGGGGCGGGGCGACATTTGACGTGGCCTATCGCTTTTTGCAGGAATGCCCGTGGCAGCG
This sequence comes from Paracoccus sp. (in: a-proteobacteria), assembly GCF_030538755.1. Taxonomy (GTDB): domain Bacteria; phylum Pseudomonadota; class Alphaproteobacteria; order Rhodobacterales; family Rhodobacteraceae; genus Paracoccus. Next base: position 93,722 of record NZ_JAUNTJ010000010.1, read on the forward strand.
ACTGCGTGATATTCGGACAGCGATGCCCAATCTGATGACGCAGATGTTGCTGCGCGCGTCCAATGGGGTGGGTTATACGAACTATCCTGATAATGTCGTGCAGTCCTTTGTGAAACAGGCGGCGGAAACGGGCATTGACGTGTTCCGCGTGTTCGACAGCCTGAATTGGGTTGAAAACATGCGTGTCGCCATGGATGCAGTGATTGACAGCGGCAAGGTGTGCGAGGCGTCGATCTGTTATACCGGCGATATTCTGAACCCGGATCGGGCGAAATATGATCTGAAATATTATGTCGCCATGGGGCGTCAGTTGCGCGATGCCGGTGCGCATGTTCTGGGCCTGAAAGATATGGCCGGGCTTTTGAAACCCACCGCCGCCGGTGCGCTGATCCGCGCCCTGAAAGATGAGGTCGGCCTGCCGATCCATTTCCACACCCATGACACCAGCGGCATGGGCGGGGCCTCGATTCTGGCGGCGGCCGAGGCGGGCGTGGATGCGGTCGATTGCGCCATGGATGCGCTGTCGGGCAATACCAGCCAGCCGACGCTGGGTTCGGTGGTCGAGGCGCTGGCGCGCACCGACCGCGACACCGGGCTGGACATTGGCGCGATTCGGGCGATTTCCAACTATTGGGAACGTGTGCGCGAAGGGTATGCCGCCTTTGAATCCGGCCTTCAGGCCCCCGCCTCCGAGGTTTACCTGCACGAGATGCCGGGCGGGCAGTTTACCAACCTCAAGGCGCAGGCGCGCAGCATGGGGCTGGAGGATCGCTGGCACGAGGTGGCGCAGACCTATGCCGATGTGAACCGCATGTTCGGCGACATCGTTAAGGTCACGCCCTCGTCCAAGGTGGTGGGCGATATGGCCTTGATGATGGTCGCGCAGGGGCTGACGCCCGCCGATGTGCTGGACCCCGCGCGCGAGGTTTCTTTCCCCGACAGTGTGGTTGACATGATGCGCGGCAATCTGGGGCAGCCCCCCGGCGGCTGGCCCGAGGCATTGCAGCGCAAGGTTCTGAAGGGCGAGGCGCCGATCACCGACCGCCCCGGCGCGCATCTGCCGCCCGTCGATCTTGAGGAAACCCGCGCCCGTGTCAGCGCCGAACTGGAAGGCCGTGCCCTCGATGACGAGGATCTGAACGGCTATCTGATGTATCCCAAGGTTTTCCTTGATTACATGGGCCGCCATCGCCTTTACGGCCCGGTGCGCACCTTGCCGACGCGGACCTTTTTCTATGGGATGCAGCCGGGTGACGAGATCAGCGCCGAGATCGACCCCGGCAAGACCCTGGAAATCCGCCTGCAAACGCTGGGCGAAACGGATGAAAACGGCGAGGTCAAGGTTTTCTTCGAGTTGAACGGCCAGCCGCGTGTGGTGCGGGTGCCGGATCGTTCCGCCACCGCTGCGGCGGCCGCGCGGCCCAAGGCGGATGCGGCGAACCCCGGCCATATCGGCGCGCCGATGCCGGGGGTGGTCGCCTCGGTCGCGGCAAGCGCCGGGGCCAAAGTGGCGCAGGGCGATCTGCTGTTGACCATCGAGGCGATGAAGATGGAAACCGGCATTCACGCGGATCGCGCCGGCACGGTGAAGGCGGTTCATGTGGCCGCCGGGCAGCAGATCGACGCCAAGGATCTGTTGGTGGAAATCGAATGAGCGAGTCACCGGGGGGCTTCGCGCCCCCCGGACCCCCTGCGGGATATTTGGAAACGAAAGACGGGGCGGGTTGCCCTGATATGGTGACGGATGACTGATCTGCCGGTGGTGCGTTTGCGCCCGAAATCGAAGCCTCAGGCCATTCGCCACGGGTTTCCCTGGGTTTATGCCGATGAGCTGGTGCTGGACCGCCGGTCGCGTGCGATTGCGCCGGGGGCCTTTGCCGTGCTGGAGGACGCCGAGAGGGTGCCGCTGGCCTTGGTGACGGTCAACCCCGCGTCCAGGATTGTGGCGCGGGTGATGGATACTGATCCGGCGGCGGCGGTGGATGATGCGTGGCTGCGGGCGCGGCTGGCGCGGGCCTTGGTGATGCGGGAACGGTTGTATGATGCGCCGTTCTATCGGCTGGTTCATGCCGAGGCGGATGGCTTGCCCGGTCTGGTCATCGACCGTTTCGGCGATGTTGCGGTGATGCAGCCGAATGCCGCCTGGGCCGACCGCATGGCCGGGGATATTGCCGCCGCGCTGGTCGGGGTGACGGGCGTGCGCACGGTGATCCTGAACGGGCAGGGGCGCGCCCGTGGGCTGGAGGGGCTGGATGAGCGGACCGAGGTTCTGATCGGCACGGCCCCCGATGCGCCGGTTCAGGTGCCGATGAACGGGGCGATTTATCTGGCCGATCTGCTGGGCGGGCAAAAGACCGGGTTGTTTTATGACCAGCGGCCCAACCATGCCTTTGCGCAGCGGTTGGTTGGCGGGGCGCGGGTGCTGGATGTGTTTTCGCATGTCGGCGGCTTTGGTCTGGCGGCGCTGGCTGCCGGGGCGGCTCATGCGACCTGTGTCGATGGCAGCGCCCCCGCGTTAGAGCTGGCGCAGGCTGGGGCGCAGGCGATGGGGGCGGCGGATCGGCTGACCGTGCAGCGCAGCGATGCCTTTTCCGCGCTGATCGCCTTGCGCGATGCGGGGCAGCAGTTCGATGTCGTCATCTGCGATCCGCCCGCCTTTGCCCCCGCCAAGCCCGCGCTGGAGGCCGGGCTGCGCGCGTATGAGAGGGTTGCCTTGCTGGCTGCGCCGCTGGTGGCGCCGGGGGGCTATCTGGGTCTGTGTTCGTGCAGCCATGCCGCTGATCTGGCCTCGTTCCGCAATGTCAGTGCGCGGGGGATCGGGCGCGCCGGGCGGCGGGCGCAGTTGATCCACAGCGGGCAGGCCGGGCCGGATCATCCGGTTTTGCCGCAACTGGCCGAATCGGGTTATCTGAAGGCGCTGTTCTTTCGGCTGGACGGATGAGGGCGGTTCTGGATGCCTGCGTTCTTTACCCGACGGTGCTGCGGGAAATCCTGACCGACCCGGCGCTGGTGGCGCATTACGCGCCGGTCTGGACGCCGCGCCTGCGGGATGAGTGGCTGCGCGCCGCCGACCGGCACGGCATTCGCGCCGCAGCAGGGGCCGAGGCGGCGCTGCTGGCTGACCGTATCCCGCCTGCGGCTGATGCGCGCGCCATTCCGGCGGTCGATCTGCCCGATGCTGCCGATCTGCATGTGCTGGCTGCGGCGATTGATGCCGATGCGGCGCTGATCGTGACCCTGAACCTGCGCGATTTTCCGCAGCGGGTGCTGGCGCCGCTGGGCGTTCGGGCGCTGCATCCCGATGCGTTTTTGCTGGATCTGCACCGCGATCATCCCGCCGCCGTGGTGCAGGCTGTGCGGGCCGTCCATGATCGGGCCGTGCGGCTGGGGGGCGATCTGCCGCTGCGCGCCTTGCTGAAACGCTCGGGGTTGCCGCGTCTGGCCAAGGCGCTCGCTTGATGGTGGTTGCCGTTATCGCTAACCATCGTTAAGCGAATGAGGCGCAAAGAGGAGTCAGCCATGGTTTCGCGTGTCATCCCGGTCGAGGATTTCGATCTGGTCATTTTCGGCGCCACCGGAGATCTGGCGCATCGCAAGATTTTACCGGGCCTTTATCGTCGCTTTGTTGCCGGGCAGATTCCCGAAACCGCGCAGATCATCGGTGCGGCGCGCACGCGGCAGGACGATGCTGCATTCCGCGAACAGGTGCGCGGGGCAGTGGTTGAATTTGGCGATGTGGCAGCGGACGAACCGCAACTCGGGTCGTTTCTGGCGCTGATCGGTTATGTGCCGATTGATGCCACCGGCGAGGGCGGCTGGTCCGAACTGAAATCGCGGATGCGGCCGGGCGCGGTTCATGCGTTCTATTTCTCGGTCGCGCCGTCGCTGTTTGGCGATATTGCGCAGCGTCTGGCCGGGCATGGCATTGCCGATGAAAACAGCCGGATCGTGGTGGAAAAACCGTTTGGCCGCGATCTGGAATCGGCGCGGGCGCTGAACGCCACGCTGGCGCTTCATTTCAGCGAAGAGCAGATTTACCGGATCGACCATTATCTGGGCAAGGAAACCGTGCAGAACCTGATGGCCGTCCGGTTCGCCAATATCCTGTTCGAACCGCTGTGGAAGGCGGAATACGTCGATCATGTGCAGATCACCGTTGCCGAAACCGTGGGCGTGGCCGGGCGCGGCAGCTATTATGACAAATCCGGTGCGATCCGCGATATGGTGCAGAACCATATGATGCAACTGCTGTGCCTGATCGCGATGGAGCCGCCCTATCATTTCGATCCCAACGCCGTGCGCGATGAAAAGCTGAAGGTGATCCGGGCGCTGGAACCCGTTGGCCCGGATGACATCGTGCGCGGGCAATATCAGGCCAATGGCGACGGCGCATCTTATGTCGAGGATGCCGAAAACCCCGATTCCCGCACCGAAAGCTATGTCGCGATGAAGGTGCGCATCGCCAACTGGCGCTGGCAGGGCACGCCATTTTATCTGCGCACCGGCAAAAAGCTGCGTGCCCGCACCAGCGAGATTGCCATCACCTTCAAAGAGCCGCCGCACTCGATCTTTGACGAAGGGGTGCCCAAGGCGGACCAGCTTGTCATCCGCCTGCAACCGAACGAGGGTATGAATCTGAAGGTAATGATTAAAGAGCCGGGGCCGGGCGGAATGCGTCTGGTTCAGGTGCCGCTGGACATGACCTTTGCCGAGGCGCTGGGCGCGGATGGGGCGGATGTGCCCGACGCCTATGAACGGCTGATTATGGACGTGATCCGCGGCAACCAGACTCTGTTCATGCGCGGCGACGAGGTCGAGGCCGCATGGGCCTGGACCGACCCGATCATTCAGGCATGGGACGCAGGTCAGGCCCGGCCCGAGCCTTATGACGCCGGATCGTCCGGCCCGGAAGAGGCGCTGCGGCTGCTGCATCGCGATAACCGCCGCTGGCGCGAAATAAGGGCGTAAGTCTATGGAACTGATCGAATATCCCGACCGTGATTTTCTGGTCCTGTCGCTGGCGCAGGCGATTGCCGGGCAGTTGGCCCAGCATCTGCGCACGGCGGAACGCGCCTCGCTGAGCGTTCCCGGCGGAACCACGCCCGCGCCGGTGTTCGACACGCTGTCCGGCTCGGATCTGGATTGGGGGCGGGTCAGTGTCATTCTGGGCGATGAACGCTGGGTTGACGGCGAACATCCCCGGTCGAACGCCCGGCTGCTGCGCCGTCATCTGCTGAAGGACAAGGCGGCGGTGGCGAACCACATCCCGCTTTATACCGGCGATGCCGACCCTGAAACGGCGGCGGATGCGGTGGCGGCGCAGATCGCGCCGCATCTGCCGCTGACGGTGGCCTTGCTGGGCATGGGGCATGATATGCACACCGCCAGCCTGTTCCCCGATGCGCCGATGCTGGCGCAGGCGCTGGCCTCGGACGCGCCGCCGGTGATGGCGATCCGCGCCGACAGCGCGGGCGAGCCGCGCATCACCCTGACCGCTCCGGTCCTGCGCGGGGCCTTGGCGATCCACCTGATGATCTTTGGCCCGGAAAAGCGCGAGGTGCTGGACAAGGCGCTGACCCTGCCGCCCGAACAGGCGCCGATCCGCGCCTTTCTTGACAACGCAACCGTGCATTGGGCTGAATGATGACCACGATCTGGAACCGCCTTGCCGATTACCGCGCCGCGCAGGGCGATCTGCGCATCGACGCGCTGTTCGATGACCCGACCCGCGCGGATGCGTTCTGCATTCAGGCCGACGGGCTGGCCTTTGACTATTCCAAGACGCTGATCGACGCGGGGGCGCGCGATCTGCTGGTTGCGCTGGCCGATTCCGCCGGGCTGGCCGCGCGGCGGCAGGCGATGTTCACCGGCGCCCGCATCAACGAGACCGAGGGCCGCGCCGTTCTGCACACCGCCATGCGCAACCCCGATACGCCGGTGCAGGTCGATGGCGTGGATGTGTCGGCGGGCATCCGCGACACGCTGGCCCGGATGCGCGCCTTTGCCGATGCGGTGCGCAGCGGGGCGATTGCGGGGCAGGGCGGGACCTATACCGATGTGGTGAACATCGGCATCGGCGGCTCGGACCTTGGGCCGGCGATGGCCGCGAGGGCGCTGTTGCCCTTTGCCGATGGGCCAAGGCTGCATTTCGTGTCCAACGTCGATGGTGCCGATATTGCCGATACGCTGGCCGGGCTGGACCCGGCGCGGACGCTGGTGATCGTCGCCTCGAAAACCTTTACCACCATCGAGACGATGACCAACGCCGCCACCGCCCGCGACTGGATGGCAGCCGCGGTCGCCGACCCTGCGGCGCAATTCGCCGCCGTATCCACCGCGCTGGACAAGACCGGAGCGTTCGGCATCCCGGCGGACCGGGTGTTCGGTTTCGAAGATTGGGTCGGCGGGCGCTACTCCGTCTGGTCGCCCATCGGGCTGTCGCTGATGATCGGCATCGGTCCCGATGATTTCGACCGCTTTCTGGCGGGCGGCGCGGCGATGGACGCGCATTTCCGCAGCGCCCCGCTGGCGCAGAACATGCCGGTGATGCTGGCGCTGACCGGCATCTGGCACAACCAGATCTGCGGCTGGCCCACCCGCACCGTGCTGCCCTATGACCAGCGTCTGGCGCGCCTGCCCGCCTATCTGCAACAGCTCGAAATGGAATCGAACGGCAAGCGGGTGGCGATGGACGGATCAGACCTGCCGCGCCCCTCTGGCCCGGTGGTCTGGGGCGAGCCGGGGACAAACGGCCAGCATGCGTTCTATCAACTGATCCATCAGGGCACTCAGGTCGTGCCGTGCGAGTTCATTCTTGCCGCGCGCGGGCACGAGGGGCACCTGAGCCACCATCACCGCCTGCTGATGGCGAACTGTCTGGCGCAGGCGGCGGCGCTGATGACCGGCCGCACGCTGGATCAGGCCCGCGCGATGATGCAAAAGGCCGGGCTGACCGGGGACGAGCTGGAACGGCAGGCCCGCCACCGCGTCTTTCCGGGCAACCGGCCCTCGACCCTGCTGCTGATCCCGCAGCTTGATCCCTTCACACTGGGCCAGATCATCGCGCTTTATGAACACCGCGTGTTCGTCGAGGGGGTGATTCTGGGCATCAACAGCTTTGACCAGTGGGGGGTAGAGCTGGGCAAGGAGCTGGCCAAGCAACTGGAACCCTTGCTTGAGGGCAAACCGGGGCAGGCCGACCCTTCGACCCGGCATCTGATTGATCTGATCCGCAGTGCATAAGGCGGCGCGGTTTCGCCCAAAGGTGCGTATTTGGGCAAACAGGAAGCGGTCAGGGTTGGTTCATCCGCGCCACGCGGCGGTCCATGATCCGGCGCCACAAGGGCGGGATCAGCGCGATGGCCGCCATCACGGCGATCGGATAGGGCAGCAGCGGGCGGTTGTCGGGGATGCGCAGCGCCGGGTAAGGGCGCAGCGGGTTCATGTGGTGATCGGCATGGCGCGGCGCGTTCACCAGCATCAGCGAGGATACGGGATGCGGGCTGTCCCATGAATGGCGCGGGCCGACGGGTTCGGCGCGTCCATCGGGGGCAATGCGGCGGCGCAAGCCATAGTGCTGGACGTAATCCGACAGCAGGATCTGCATCTGCGCGTAAAGGCTCAGCCCCAGATAATCGGCCAGCCCGTGCGGCCCGGTCAGCGTGGCCACCGCGATCATGCAGGCCAGCCCGCCGCCCACCCACCACAGATAAGGGTTCGCCCGGCCCGCGCGTCGCGCCGACAGTGCCTGTTCCGCCGTCAGCCCGGCGCGGAACGACCCGACCCACGCGCGCAGGGCAAAGCGCCAGAAGCCCTCACCCGTCCGCGCCGAATTCGGATCAGCGCCGGTGGCGACATGGACATGATGCACCAGCCGATGCGCCGAAACATGATGCCCGAACAACATGCTGACATAAACCGCAGCCCCCAGCCGAAACAGGCCGCGCGCGCCGCGATGGATCAGTTCGTGCCCGACGGCATGGCCGACCTGCCCGGCATACATCCCCGCGGCCAGAAACAGTGCCACCCGTTGCGGCCAGCCCAGATCGCCGCCCGACAACCGCAGCACCGCCACTGCCAGCACCGCCAGATGACACAGCGCCAGCACAACCAGCCCCGCATCTGCCCGGTGGTCCACACCGTCCCCCTGCCCAAAGCCGCGCGCCAGCAGCGTATCTGCCGCAGGCCCGGCCACTGCCAGCAGGATCAGGGCCGCCCAGACCCAGCCCGACAGGATCAGCACCGCAGGCAGCGCGCCCACAACAACAAAGGCCGCAACCGGCGGGACATATCGCATCTGTTTCATGGCGCTACCCTAGCGCACCTGCTGCAAACCGCCAGCCGCTTCCTGTTTGCCCAAATACGCATCTTTGGGCGGGACGCCGCTCTTTTCCTTTGACCGCGCAACCGTTACCCTCTGCGCGAACAAAAGGATCGCTGCATGTCGTTTTTCTCGAAACTGCGCGAGCGGCTGACCCGCTCATCCACCAAGATCGGGCAGGGGCTGGATGATCTGGTGGCCGAGGATACCCCCCCGCAAACCCCGCCTGCGCCGACACCTGAACCCGCGCAGCAGCCCGGCCTGATCGGTCGGCTGTTCGGTGCCGCCTCAGCGGACGAACCGCGCCGCGCCCTTGATGATGCCATGCTTGAGGATCTGGAGGATATGCTGATCCAGTCCGACATCGGCGTGGATACCGCCCTGCGCGTCACCGCCAATATCGCCGAAGGCCGCATGGGTCGCCGTGTTTCGGCCACCGAACTGAAACAGCTTCTGGCGGCGGAAATCGAACGGATCATGTCGCCGGTGGCCCGCCCTCTGCCGCTGTTCCCGAAAAAGCCGCAGGTGGTGCTGGTGGTCGGCGTCAACGGCTCGGGCAAGACCACGACCATCGGCAAGCTGGCCAGCCAGTTCCGCGCTGCTGGCAAGAATGTGGTGATTGCGGCGGGCGATACCTTTCGTGCCGCCGCTGTTGAACAGCTTCAGGTCTGGGGGCAGCGCGCGAGCGTGCCGGTGATGACCGCGCCCGAAGGCAGCGACCCGGCCAGCCTTGCCTATGACGCGCTCGCTCGGGCCGAGGTCGAGGGTGCCGATCTGCTGATGATCGACACTGCGGGCCGGCTGCAAAACCGCGCCGATCTGATGGAGGAGCTGGCCAAAATCGTCCGCGTCATCCGCAAGCGCGACCCCGAGGCGCCGCATAACACCCTGCTGGTGCTGGATGCGACCACCGGGCAAAACGCCATTTCGCAGGTCGAGACCTTTCAAAAGCTGGCCGATGTGTCGGGGCTGGTGATGACCAAGCTCGACGGCACGGCGCGCGGCGGGGTCTTGGTGGCGCTGGCCGATAAATTCGGCCTGCCGATCCACGCCATCGGCGTGGGCGAGCAGATCGACGATCTGGATGCTTTTGATGCAGGCGATTTCGCCCGCGCTCTGGTGGGGTTGGAATGATGCTGAAACAGACCTTTGCTGCTGCCTCGCTGATGCTGGCTGCGACGGCGGCTGATGCGGCCACGGGCTGCGTCGGGCGCGACCTGATCGCGGAACTGCCGCAGGCCGAGCGCGACCGGATTGCGGCGGCGGTGGCCGATGTGCCCTATCATCAGGGGCTGCTGTGGCAGGCAAGCCGCGATGATGCGCAGATCACCATCGTCGGCACCTATCACTTTGCCGACCCGCGCCATCAGGCAACGATGCAGACCATCGCCCCGGCACTGTCCGATGCCGCGCTTGTTATGGTCGAGGCCGGGCCTGAGGAACAGGAGCAACTGACCAACGTGCTTGCCTTGAACCCGTCGCTGATGGTGGATGCCGATGGCCCGACGCTGCCGGAACGTCTGTCTGACGATGAATGGGATACCCTCAGCAGCGCCATGGCCGAACGGGGGATGCCCGCCATCATGACCGCCAAGCTGCGGCCGTGGTATGTGTCGCTGATGCTGGGGATCTCGCCCTGCATGATGGCCACCTTCGCCGAAAGCGGGATCAAGGGTTCGCTGGATGATCTGCTGATCCAAGAGGCCGTGTCGCACGATATTCCCATCCGTGCGCTGGAACCGTGGGACACTGTGTTCACCCTGTTCAGCGACCTGACGCCCGATCAGGAAATCGGGATGCTGCGGGTAATGTTGCCGCAGGCGGAATATGCCGATGATTACGCGGTTACGCTGTCCAACGCCTATTTCTCGGGCGATGTCTGGCAGTTGTGGGAATTCGGGCGGCTGGATGCCGAAAATCACTCGGGCCTGTCGCAAGCCGAGGTCGAGGAACAGTTCACCCTTGCCGAAGACCTGCTGATGAACCGCCGCAACCAGAACTGGATCGCTCCGTTGATCGAGGCCGCTGAAACTGCGGCTCAGGACGGCAAGGGCATCGTCGCCGGTTTCGGTGCCCTGCATCTGCCGGGTGAACAGGGGGTGCTGAACCTGCTGGCGGGGCAGGGCTGGACCATCGAAAGACTGGATGGATGAGCCTGTCGTGATTGCCCTTGCCAGGGCCGGTGTGCCCGACCCCCAAGGGCTGCATAATATGCCGCGCTGGCAATCGCTCGGCATGGGGCGACGGGCCACTGTCCCGGCCTGTCGGCAAGCGACAGCCTGAATTGCGCAGCTTCTGGCAACGACATGGGCGGTTTCTGGTGGCCTTTGCCATCGGGCTGACCGCCGCCATGCTGCTGCCGCTGTCGCAGGGCGACCGGCTGCTGATCGGGGCTGATCTGTTCTTTGCCTGCTATCTGATCCTGATGGCGATCAAGGGGCGTCACCTGACCTCTGACGACCTGCGCCGCCATGGCCAGACCGAGGATGAAGGGATCGCCTTTATCCTGACCCTTGCCGTGATCGGGGTGGGCGTCGGGCTGTGGGCGGTGGTCGGCGTGCTGAACGCGCCACATGACGTTATCAGCCCGGTGCGCGCGGCGCTGGCCGTGGCCTCGGTGCCGCTGGGGTGGGCGACAATCCACACGGTCATGGCCTTTCACTATGCCCGGATGCATTATCAGCAGGGATGTGCGCCGGGGCTGAACTTTCCCGCAAGCCCTGCCGCTGGGCAGGCGTCACACCCCGGTGTGCGCGATTTCATCTATTTCAGCTTTACCATCGGCATGGCCGTGCAAACCGCCGATGTCGCCATCTGCCGCAGCGATATTCGCCGCACGGTAACGCTGCATGGCGCGCTGTCGTTTTTTTATAATACTGTCATTCTGGCGCTGGCCGTTAACGCGGCTGTCACGCTGGGCGGTTGAGCGTCGGGCGGCAGGCTCAGCCCCAAAGGTCCGACAGTGCCTTGGCCGGGTCATCCGCCGACCAGATTTCAGTGCCGATGGCCAGAAAATCGCAGACCGGAGACAGGTTTGTGACCAGATCGCGGTTCAGCGCGCCTTCGGCGACCACGGGCAGTTCGATCATTTCCGACCACCAGGCGAACAGATCCTGCGGGGCAGGGGTGCCGCGCCCAAGCGCGGTGTCCCCCACCGGCCCGAACGAGACGTAATCTGCCCCCGCCTCGCCCGCAGCTATGCCGTCATGGCGCGAGGCCCCGCAAAAGGCCCCGACGATGGCATCTGCCCCCAATTCCTTGCGCGCCGCCCGGATTCCGCGTGCGCCATCGGTCAGATGCACCCCGTCCAGCCCGTGCCGCTGCGCCAGCAGAATGTGATCCTCGATCACCACGGCGATGTCGCGGGCATGGGCGATTTCGCGCACCAGATCGGCGATGCGGCCCAATTCGGCCTCGTCCCCTGCGCCGGGGATGCGGATGCAGGCGACCGGCGCGGTGTCCAGCACGGCGGACAGCCGACCGGCCAGATCCGAGGCCGAGGCCGCAGGCGGCAAGATCAGGTAAAGCTGCGGCTGTTGGTCCATGGCCATTCCTTTCATGTTCCGCCCGCCATAACGCAGCGGCGGCTTGCATAAAAGTGTCACCATCACATTGACGGCGGAAAAGGTGGCCCTAGTGTGTTGCCGGGGTTCGACTCCCTGAAATGGGCGGGCGGGGTGTGCGCGACAGCGCCGCAGAAAACCCTGTGCGCTTTTACGGTGGTTCGTACAAACCCCGCCGCCGATGCTGGCCCTTGCGGGCAGCCATTTGCTGGCCATGCAGGCTTTGGGCCTCCGCCAGCGGGTCGCGGTGTCGGCGGCGGGTCATGCGGCAAGGGGGGGCTATGGCGCTGATTTTGACATTTGCCGTGCTGGCGGTCTTGGTGGGTGCCGCCGTTTGGTCGTATCGCCGTGCCCATGTGGTGATCGGGCCGGGCTGGCAGGGTGTGTTGTATCATAACGGCCAGTTTTTGCGCGCCCTGCCGCCGGGGCGGCACCGCATTCCCGTGACGGGCACGGTTGATCTGCGGCGCGTTTGGGGCGGTCAGGCGACGGGCCTTGCCCAACGGGTCGAGGTGATAACGCAGGATCAGTTCGCCTTTCGCCTGACGCTGATGGTGCAGGTCCGTGTCAGCGATGCGGCGCTTTTGACCCGGACGCAGAATCTTGGGGCTGAAACCTATGGCGATCAGTTGGCCAATTTCCTTGATCCTTACCTGCGCGCCGCCGCCAGCCGGGTGATTGCGGGCATGACGCTGGATGCGGCATTGGCCGGGCGCGATGCTTTGGCCGCTCAGGTTGCCGATGCGATGGGCCAGCCCGTGCCGGGGGTCGAGGTGACGGGCCTGATGCTGCTTGAGGTCACGACGCCCCCCGAAGTTCGCCGCATGTTCACCGAGGTCGAACGCACCCGGCGCGAGGGGCTGGCCGCGCTGGAACGCGCGCGGGCGGAACAGGCGTCGCTGCGCGCCCTGGCCAATGCGGCGCGGGCGCTGCAATCGAACCCGGCACTGGCGCAGTTGCGGATGATTCAGGCGGCCGAGGGGGCGCGCGGGGCCAAAACCTTTGTTCTGCACGCGCCGGGAACGGTGCCGGATGCAGGCGACCCCTTGCCCTGATCGCGGCCTCGCGCTAGGGCCGCGCGCATGAACGCCCCCATCATCATTCTTGTGCGCCCGCAGATGGGCGAAAACATCGGTGCCGCCGCGCGCGCCATGCTGAACTTTGGCCTGACCGAGATGCGGCTGGTCGCGCCCCGTGACGGCTGGCCCAATCCGCGCGCCGTCGCCATGGCCTCGGGGGCTGCGGGGCAGGTGCTGGACCGGGCGCGGGTCTATCCGACGCTGGCCGAGGCGATGGAGGGCGTCGATCTGGCCTTTGCCACCACCGCCCGCGGGCGCGAGCTGACCAAGCCCGTCCACACGCCCGAAACCGCCATGGCGCAGGTGCGCGGGCATACGGGGCAGGCGGCGGTAATCTTTGGCCCCGAACGTGCGGGTCTGGAAAACGATGACATCGTGCGGGCCAATGCCATCATTACGGTGCCGGTAAACCCCGGCTTTGCCTCGCTTAATCTGGCGCAGGCGGTGCTGTTGACGGGTTATGAATATTCGCGCGGGCTATTGCCCGATCAGCCCGCCCCGCCGGGTCGCCGCCCGCCGGGCGAGGTGCCCGCCGACCGGCTGGAGGTCGAGCGTCTTGCCGATCACTGGGAAGACCGGCTGGGCGAGGCGGGCTTTTTCTTTCCGCCCGAAAAGGCCCCCACGGCCAAGCTGACCCTGCGCAATCTGTGGTCGCGGATGCCGTTGACGCGCGGCGATGTGCAGGTGCTGCACGGCGCCTTGCGGCAATTGGTGCGCCGCCGCGATTAACCGGCGGTTTTCATCAGCACCAGCCCGGCCACGATCAGCCCCGCCGCGATCAGGCGCATCGGGCTGGCGGCCTCACCCAGGATCAGGATGCCGACGGTAAAGGCCCCGATCGCGCCGATTCCGGTCCAGATCGTGTAGGCGGTGCCCAGTGGCAGGCTGCGCATCGCCAGTGCCAGCAGGCCAAAGCTGCTTGCCATCAGGACAAAGGTCAGGATTGTGGGGCCAGGCAGGCTGAACCCTTCGGATCGTTTCATCGAAAAGGCCCAGCCGATTTCCAGCAGGCCCGCGAATACCAGATAAATCCACGCCATGACGTTTCCCCTTGCGGTTATGCCGCCGGGCCGTCCCGGACTTGAACCCCGTGATCGGGTGGGGACGTGGCCCCGTTTGGCAAGGTGCCGCCCCAAGGTGCGTATTTGGGCAAACAGGAAGCGGCTGACCCTGCGTGACTCAGGTGACGCACGGCGCGCGTCGGGTCAAGGGGGCGTTCCCCCTTGCCATCGCCGCCCGGCGCGGTCAAATTCCGCCCCGACCGAAAGGAGCCTGCCATGGCCAAGCGCCCCGTTTTTCAGGAAGTGAGTCAGGCGGCCCGCCCGACCGCCACCACCGGCATGATCGACGCCGCCCCCAAGGGCGCGCGCCGTGCGATCCGTCTTTGGCTGATCGTGCTGTTCGCGCTGGTCGCGGCGATGATTGCGTTGGGCGGGGCGACGCGGTTGACCGGATCGGGGCTGTCGATCACCGAATGGCGACCCGTGACCGGGGCCATTCCGCCGATGGATGCTGCCGCGTGGCAGGCGGAATTCGAACGCTATCAGCAGATCGACCAGTTTCATCAGGTCAACCCCGACATGGATCTGGCCGGGTTCAAGCAGATTTACTGGTGGGAATGGGCGCATCGGCAGCTTGGCCGGCTGGTCGGACTGATCTGGGCGGCGGGTTTTGCGCTGTTTCTGGCGCGGCGGCAGGTGCCGACCGGCTGGGTGCCGCGTCTGTTGGGGCTTGGTGCCTTGGGCGGGCTGCAAGGGGTGATCGGCTGGTGGATGGTGTCTTCGGGGTTGGGCGAGGGGATGGTGCGCGTCGCCAGCTATCGCCTTGCCGTGCATCTGGGGCTGGCCTTTGCCATCCTTGGCCTGATCGCCTGGTATGTGCTGGACCTGTCGCGGTCCGAAGCCGATCTGATGCGCGCTCGCCGTGCCGGAGACAGGCGGTTGTTCGGGGCGGCGACGGGGCTGATGCATCTGACATTCGTGCAAATCCTGATTGGCGCGCTGGTTGCCGGGATCGACGCCGGTCGCAGCTATACCGGCTGGCCAACCATGGGGGGCGAGTGGATTCCCGCCGCGATCTGGGACAGTGCGCTTGGCTGGCGCAACCTGTTCGAAAACCCCGCCACGGTGCAGTTCACCCATCGCATCGTCGGCTATCTGCTGGCGATCATGGCCGTGGTCGTCTGGCTGCGGGCGCGCCGGTCGCCGCATCCGGTGACGCGCGGGGCCTTTGGCGTGATGCTGGTGATGGTTGCGGTGCAGATCGGGTTGGGTATCCTGAACGTGATCCATGCCTCGCCCCTTGGCTTGGCGCTGATCCACCAGATCGGGGCGGTGGCGCTGTTCGTGCTGATCCTTCGTGCGCGGCACCATGCCCGCTATCCTTTTGAAACCTCTGTTCGGGGAACCATCCGATGAGCGCATTCGACGATCTGCTGGCCTTTCAGCGCCAGACCGAGGCTTTGGCATCCGTCGCCGGGCGGCTTGGCTGGGATCAGGAAACCGTCATGCCGCGCGGTGCCACCGAACAGCGGGCCGAGGAAATGGCCGCGATGGAATCGGTGTTGCACGAACGCCGCACCGATCCGCGCATCGGCGAATGGCTGGCGGCGGCGCAGCCGGGGACCGAGGCCGAAACCCGCATCGCCGAACTGATCGCCCGCGATTTCCACCGCAGCGCGCGGGTGCCTGCCCGGCTGGCGGCAGACATCGCGCGGCAGACATCCCTGGCGCAGGGCATCTGGGCCGAGGCGCGCGCCAATGACGCGCCGCAGGATTTTCTGCCGACGCTGGATAATATCCTGATGCTGATGCGCGAAAAGGCCGCGCATCTGGCCGATGGCGGCGATCTGTATGATGCGCTGCTGGACGATTACGAACCCGGCGCGCGCGGCGATGATATTGCCGCGCTGTTCGATGCCATGCGCCCCCGCCTTGTCGCGCTGCGCGAGGATGTGCTGGGGGCCGATGCGCAGCCTGCCGCGCTGAGCGGGCATTTCGCCCATGACACCCAGATCCGTCTGGCCCGCACCTGCGCCAGTGCCTTCGGCTATGACTGGTCGCGCGGGCGGCTGGATATTGCCGTGCATCCGTTCAGCTCGGGCGGCTGGCAGGACAGCCGCATTACTACGCGGGTGGTGGAAACCGATCCGTTCAACTGCCTGTATTCGACCATCCACGAGGTCGGCCATTCCACCTATGAACTGGGCATCGACGATGATTACGCCTTCACGCCGCTTGGCCGGGGCGTGTCGATGGGCGTTCACGAAAGCCAAAGCCGCATCTATGAAAACCAGATGGGCCGCGGGCGCGCCTTTACCGGCTGGCTGTATCAGCGGATGAGCGAAGCCTTTGGCGGGCTGAGCGTAGCCGATGCCGATGCCTTTTACGCCACCGTGAACCGCGTCACCCCCGGCTATATCCGCACCGAGGCGGATGAGGTGCAGTATAACCTGCACATCATGCTGCGCTTTGATCTGGAACGTGATCTGATCGCCGGGCGTCTGGATGTCGAGGATTTGCTCGAGGCATGGAACGCCCGTTTCCTGCGCGATTTCGGCGTGGCGGTGGATCGGCCCGCGAATGGCGTCTTGCAGGATGTTCACTGGTCGGTCGGCCTGTTTGGCTATTTCCCGACCTATGCGCTGGGGAATGTCTATGCCGGTTGTCTGAACGCCGCCATGCGCGCCGCCGTGCCAGATCTTGACGCCGCCCTTGCGCGTGGCGAAGCCGGGCCGGGCGTTGAGTGGTTGCGCGAGAATGTCCAGCGCCACGGCGGCCTGCTGCCGCCCCGCACGCTGATCGAGAACGCAACCGCCGCTGCCATCAGCCCCGAACCGCTGCCGGATTATCTGGAGGCGAAATTCGGCGAAATTTACCGGCTGTGATGGGGGGCGTTCGTTACGCTTTCCGAAGGTGAACAAGCAGGTCTTGCGCAAGGGGTGTCATCTCCCCTTGCGATTTCACGCACAGGAACAAACGGCGCATCGCCCAATCTTCTGCCAGACGGATGATCGCGATGCTGGTGGCCCTGCGGCAGCGACGTGCGGCTGTTTCCGGGATGATTCCGATGCCGACGCCGCGCCCCGCCATCATGCAGATATCCGAGAAGGTTCGCAGCGATATGCGCGGCCTGATCGGCTGACCTATACGGGCGGCCTGAGCGTTCAGATGGTCTTGCAACGCGCCGCCTGCAAGCGACAGAAACGCCTCGCCCGCAAGTTCGGCAAGGCCGACCTGCCGCGCCGATGCCAGGGCATGATCTTGCGCCGCCACAACCACAAGACGGTCGGTCGCGAAAGGGTGAAGCTCAAGGCCGGTGGTGTCGGCGGTATCTGACAAGATGCCTGTTTCGGCGAACCCTCGGGCAATGCTGCGGGCAATGTCGATGCTCTGGCGCTCTTTCAGTTCGATATCGACTTGCGGATGTGCGGCCAGCCACGGTGCCAGACGGGACGGCAGGATTTCGGTCATCGCAGCGGTGTTTGCAAGCAACCGGACCGTGCTGCGCACACCCTTGGCATATTGCCCGATTTCGCCCCGCATCCGGGCCATCTGATGCAGGATCTGACGGGCGTGATGAAGCAGCGCGCTTCCGGCCTCGGGTCGGGACCACGCCCCATACGCGCTAACTTAAGGGCTTGTGGGGTTTCTGGCGGCGTTTGCCTG
>NZ_JAUNTJ010000030.1 GCF_030538755.1 Paracoccus sp. (in: a-proteobacteria)
AACGCCGCCAGAAACCCCACAAGCCCTTAAGTTAGCGCGTATGGGGCAAGCCCCCACCCTTCTTCGGCAGGCAGGTGTCATCAATAATCGGAAAGGCCTCCTCGTCACCAGCCTGTCGGCCTCGGCCGGAAGCGCTGCCTCCAGCGGCGCGCTGTCCCGGATCATGGCTGACCGCCCCATCCCATGCCGCCATCGGCTGCACGCTCTTGCGGTCGCCCGGGCCGATCAGACCCGCGACATGGGCCGGACATATCCGCCCTCGCGTCTTGTGCCCGAGCGCCGCAACAAACGGTGCCGGCCAGCCTTCCAGATCGTCACGCCAGGTTCCCTCAATGCCGGCTCCCTGTGAAACACCCCAAACTGCTCCAATGAATCAGGAGATTACCCCATCAGCAGAAACCTGACAAAGGAACGATAGAAATTCGTCAAGCCCAAACGTGATCTCTCATCCGGACTGCATAAAAACCAATGATAATCACCTCTGGCTCGTCATCATCCGAACGGATTGGGTCCAGACAACCTCGGTCGGTTATTGACAGAATACCTCATTATAATATTTGAAACTGGGCTTGGCTTTGCCGAATGAGCGGCGCACACAAGCAGAAATTGCCGTTTTTCGACGCCATCACCCGGATACAATCGAGGCAACGGTGCGTAGGGCGACTTCTGGTCTCTCTGCCAAAAGAGCTTCGCCCGGTTGCGACGTCCGGCAATATCTGGATCCGGGGGGGCAAAATAAACTTTCAGGATGGCGCACGGCTGAAAAATGTAATCTCGGATCGTGCGCGCGCAGTTGAGGCCGGAACCGTTGAAATTGACGGCACGCCCGTCAGAATGCTGGGCACTGACACACAAGACGGGCAAACGATCCTGACCTATACGCAGGATTTTTCAGAGCTGAAATCGCGCAGCCCGATGATACTGCCGTCGATCTCGGCATCGCGCAGGGCAAGGAACAGCTCCTTCGCGCCCGAGGGCAGGTTCAGCGCGTTTTCCTCATCG
Organism: Paracoccus sp. (in: a-proteobacteria); assembly: GCF_030538755.1. Taxonomy (GTDB): domain Bacteria; phylum Pseudomonadota; class Alphaproteobacteria; order Rhodobacterales; family Rhodobacteraceae; genus Paracoccus. Next base: position 1,003 of record NZ_JAUNTJ010000030.1, read on the forward strand.
TCGCGGATGACGAACAGCCCGCCCAGACCGTGCCACGCCTGCCGCGCCGTCGCGCCATGGGGATGCGGGTGATACCAGCTTAGCCCCGCGCGCTGCGTGACTGGAAAGCAGACCTCTTGCGTGGCGCCGGGCGGGACGGGGAATTGCGGCTGGCCATCGGCCTCGGGCGGGGCAAGCAACCCGTGCCAGTGAAAGATGGTTTCCTCATCCAGCGTATTGGCGACGCGCAGGCGGACCTCTTGCCCCTTACGGGCCGAGATCATCGGGCCGGGGCAAAGCCCGTTATAGCCATAACCGCCGCTGAACCCCTGTGCGAAGGGCAAGCCAGCCTTGCCCGCGCGCAGCATCTGTGCGGGGTCCAGCAGCGCGGGCTGTGGCAGGGCGGGCCTTACCGCCGCCTGCGCCATGCCCCGCATCGCGAATCCGCCCGCCGCAAGGCCAAGCGCCGCGATGATCTGCCGTCTGTTCAGCCCCGCCATGGCTCAGCGCGATTGCGCGAACAGCCAGTCACGGATGCCGGGGATGGTATAGGCATAGACCCAAGTGTTCACATGGCCCGCGCCGGGGTTGTCGCTGCCGCCTTCGGGCAGGACGCTGCCGGGGGTGAAGGTGGTAAAGACCACATTGCTGTCGGCGGCCTCCGCGCGGATCGCGTCCACGGCCGCCGCCATATCCTCGGGCGTGGCTTTGGCGTCCAGCGTGCCGCGGGTGACGGTGGCACCGTTGGCGGCGAGTTCCTCGACGATGGCCGTCATGCCGGGGAAGGCTTTGGCGTCGTCCTCGGATACCAGCCCCCAGAAATTCACCCCCGCCATCGGCGCGACCACCGCCGGATCCCATTGCCCCGCCACGCAGAAGGTGCCGCCGAACAGATCAGGATGGGCCGCGTTCAGCGCGATGCTGGTCATGCAGCCGCCCGACTGGCCGGTGGCATAGATGCGGTCGCGGTCCACCGGATAATCCGCCGCGATGGCCTCGATCAGCCGCGCAGTGAGTTCGACATAATCCGAGGTCTGGCTGGCGTCATTGGTCAGCGGCACCGGATATTGCGGGGCCAGAACAAAGGCCGGGTGGCGGGCCTGATCCTTGGCGCTGGCAAAGGCTACCGCGCCCAGACCCTGTTGCAGCGTCCGGCGCGGGTTGGTGCCGGTCACGCCCGCGTCATGCATGAACAGAACCAGCGGCAGCGGGCCGGAAATATCCTGCGGGATGAACAGGTTGTAATCGAGCAGCAAGCCGGTTTCGGGATCGGTAAAGCGGAACTGGCGGAACTCATCGACGATCAGGTTGATCAGATGGGTGTTGATGACGCCGCTCTCGGGGGTATCCAACGTGCCGCCCGCTGCGGTGGCGACGGGGGCGGTCTGCTGGACGATCAGCTCGGGCGCATTATCCACGCCGGGGGCGAAAATCACCCCGGCCTCTTCCTCGGGGTCCAGCGTCAGGACGACAAAGCGGCCATCCGTGGCGGGGGCGTCGATCTCGGGGCGGTCCGTCACGCGGGCCGCAAGGATGGTGCGGCCATCGACGGCGAATTGCCCGGCCTCAATCTGATCGGCGGCCAGAGGCTCGTTATATTCGACAATCGCGGCGGTCACATTCTGGCTGCGGCCAAAGACCTGCGTGACAGCCGTAACCGAAGGGATGGTTTCCGTCGCAAAGACCGAGCGGTTCACGGCAGGGCCGCCCTGTTGCGCCACGGCAGGCAGGCCGAGGCAAGAGAGCGTGAGGGCAAGGGGGATCAGGCGGGACATGGGGAACTCCGGTTTATTCGGGCAGGGTTACAGTGACCGAGGCATTATCGGCGCCACGGCGGATCACCGGAAGCTGGCCATCGGGCAAAAAGCCCTCGGCCAGCCAGGGCTGCACCGACCACTCAGAGGCGAAACGGTCGTAAGCGATGGAAAAGCCAAAATTTTCACCGGGGGCCAGCGGATGCGCGGCCTCGGCCAGCAGCGTGATTTTGGCATGGCCCGCCGCCATATCGGCCTCAGCCGGGCGGCTCACCCCGGTCAGGGTCAGCGCCTGCGGGGCATCGTTCAGGGTCAGGCGGGTGGCCGCCAGAACCTGCGCGGCAAGCGCCTGCATCTCGGCTTCGGAAAGGGCGCCATCGCCGTCAAGATCCAGCGCGGCAAAGATCGCTGCCCCCTCGCGGTCCGAAGGAATGATGCTGATCTCGGCCCGGATGCCCTCGGGGCCAAGGGTCAGGCTGACCTGCTGTTCGGTATAGTGATGCGGATGGGCGACAGCCGCACCGGCCAGCATCGCAAAGGCAAGGGCAAGGCGCATCATTCCGCAAGCCACGCGCGGCCGTAATCGTTCGATGGGTCGCGATACATATTATGCGCGTGGTCGTCGGAACTGCCGCCATCCTCGGGCGAATATTCGATGACCAAAGCCGGCCCGGTGATCCGGTAATAGGCCGTGCCGGGCTTGTCCTGCGGACCCCACCAGCCGAACCATGTGTCGTCCAGCCCGGCCTGCACCTCGGCCATCTTGGCCGCCGCGTCATCATCGTTGAACATGCCGATCCGCTGCCCGATCAGGTCAAGCAGCAGCCCGCGCTGATCCTCGGTCAGGTCGGTGGCGCGGATGCCCTCGGGCGGCAGGGTCACATTATCCTGCCCCGGTCCCAGCAGCAGCGTGATTTTCTGATCCGAGCGCACGGCCTGCGCGCGCTGATCCTCGGACAGGCTGTTCAGCAGCGCCTGCGCGGCGGTGACTTCGGCCTCGGTGATAAAGACCGGCGCGCCGTCATAGGTGATATGCAGCGGCTCGCCCCCGGTCAGCATCGGCGAAAAGGAAATATCGGGGCCGAACACCGTGGCGTTGATCGCAAGATGGTGACCGCCGAATTGCAGCACCCAAGGTGCGTCGGTTGCAGGCTCGCCCAGGAAGGACACGAAATAATACTGCCCGCCGAATTGCGGGAAATCGCGGCCGGTATTGGCCTCATCATCGGCGCGAAGCTGCCAGCGGATGTTCTGAAAACCATCCTCGCTCATGAGTTCGGCCAGCAGAGCATCCAGCGCGGCAAGCTGCGCCTCGGTCATATCGCCGCGCATGACGCCCTTGCGATCGACAGTCGGGTGCGGAAAGTTCGACCAGTTGGCCCGCTGCGTGTTGTCATCCAGCGCGAACATCGCCGCCTGCCGTTGTTCAGGCGTCAGCGTGTCAAGAAATGCCCGCGCGGCGGTGACAATCGCGGTGGTTTTTTCATCAGCGGCGGGGGGGGGGTGAACGCGGGTTTCAGTGCCATCTCGATAGGCGGATTGACGCGGTTGCCACCACCTCCTCCGCCTCCGCGCCGGGGGCCGTCCTGCGCGAAAGCGGCCGAGGCCAAAAGCATTGCGGCGGCGCAGGTCATCAGCTTGGGGCGCATGGGATCATCCGTAGAAGGTTATTGCGGCGGGTATTTCCCGAGCGATTAACTTGGCTTTAGCCTCACCGAAAGAGCGCCCGCCCCAAATCGGCAGCATTTTGCGCAAATACCTGTCCTGACCCGCGCTGCCAGCCCCGTCACCAGCCGATAGCGCGGTCCAGATGGGTATAGCCGCCATCGGGAAACAGCCATTGCCCGGTGGTATGGCTGGCCCGGTCCGACAGCAGAAAGGCGCAGGTGTCGGCAATCTCGCGGGCGGTGGTCATGCGGTTTTCCAGCGGGATGCGGCGGGTGATCGCGGTCTCGGCCCCCGCCGGATCGGGCTGGCGGTCCAGCCAGCGGCGGTAAAGCGGGGTCATCACCTCGGCCACGACGATGGCATTGACGCGCACCCCGTCGGGCAGGAACTCGACCGCCCATTCCCGCGTCAGCCCCAGTTGCGCCGCCTTGGCCGCGACATAGGCCGAGGTGCCGCCCTGCCCGGTCAGCGCGGTTTTCGAGCTGATATTGACGATGGCCCCCTTGGTCGCGCGCAGATCATCGGCCAGCAGCGACACCAGCGTATAATAATGCACAAGGTTCTGGTTCAGGCTGGCGCGAAAGGCATCCGGCCCCGCATCCAGCCCCACGCCGTCATTCGCCCCGGCATTGTTGACCAGACCATGAATCGGCCCGCCCGCCCGCGCCTGATCGACAGCGGCGCGGCATTGCGCATCGTCGGACAGTTCGGCCTGCACAAATTCGGCCCCGACCCGCGCCAGCCAACCGGGGTCGGGCGGGCGGCGGGCAAAGATCACCGGGCGCGCGCCTTCTTCGGCCAGAACCCCGGTGATCGCCTGCCCGATGCCCGAAGCGCCGCCGGTGACAATGATCCGCCGCCCCGTCAGATGCAGATCCATCACGCCCCCCGGAAACGGTATTGGTCCAGCGATTCCGGGCGCATCTGAATGGAAAAGCCGGGCATCGAGGGCGGCATATAGGCGGCGTTCTCGATCCGGCAGGGATCGAGGAAATGTTCATGCAGGTGATCGACATATTCGATCACCCGGCCCTCGCGCGTGGCGGCGATGCAAAGATAGTCGATCATCGACATATGCTGAACATATTCGCAAAGCCCCACCCCTCCGGCATGAGGGCAGACCTTCAGCCCGTGTTTCGCAGCCATCAGCATCACCGCCAGCACCTCGTTCAGCCCGCCCATGCGGCAGGCGTCGATCTGAACGATGTCGATGGCGCCCTCCATGATGAATTGCTTGAACATGATGCGGTTCTGGCACATCTCGCCGGTGGCGACCTGAACCGGGGCGACGCCCGCGCGGATGCGGCGGTGGCCGGCGATGTCGTCGGGGCTGGTCGGTTCCTCGATGAACCACGGGTTGACGAAGGACAGGCGGCGCACCCAGTCGATCGCCTGATCGACCTCCCAGACCTGATTGGCGTCGATCATCAGCCTGACATCAGGCCCGACCTCGTCGCGGGCGATGGTCAGGCGGCGGATGTCGTCGGCCAGATCGCGGCCGACCTTCATCTTGATATAGCGGAACCCGGCATCCACCGCCTCGCGGCACAAGCGGCGCAGCTTGGCGTCGTCATAGCCCAGCCAACCGGCGCTGGTCGTATAGCAGGGATAGCCCTCGGCCCGCAGGGTCTCAATCCGCGCCGCCTTGCCCTCGGCCTGCGCGGTCAGAAATTCCAGCGCCCATTCCGGGGTGATGCAATCGGTCAGATAGCGAAAGTCGATGCAGCGGACCAGTTCCTCGGGGGTCATATCCGCGACCAGTTGCCAGACCGGCTTGCCCTCGACCTTGGCCCACAGATCCCATGCCGCATTGACCACCGCGCCGGTGGCCAGATGGATCGCACCCTTGTCCGGCCCGATCCAGCGCAACTGGCTGTCGCCGGTGATATGACGCCAGAACCGCCCCATATCGGCGGCGATCCAGTCAAGGTCGCGCCCCACCAGCAGCGGCCGCAGCGCCTCAATGGCGGCCACGCAGATTTCATTGCCGCGCCCGATGGTGAAGGTCAGCCCGTGGCCCTCGTGCGGGCCATCGGTTTCCAGCACCACATAGGCCGCCGAATAGTCCGGGTCGGGGTTCATCGCGTCCGAGCCATCAAGGTGCTGGCTGGTGGGAAAGCGCACATCCACCGTGCGCAGGCCGGTGATTCTGGTCATGCCTGCACGACCTTCTGGCGCTGCTCGCCCAGACCTTCGATGCCCAGCCGCATGACCTCGCCGCCCTTCAGATAGACCGGCGGCTTCTGCCCCAGCCCCACCCCCGGCGGCGTCCCGGTCGAGATCACATCGCCCGGCTGCAAGGACAAAAAGCGCGAGAGATAGGCGATGATTTCGGCCACCTTGAAGATCATCGTCGAGGTCTGGCCGTTCTGATAACGCTTGCCGTCCACCTCAAGCCACATATGCAGGTTGTTCACATCGGCGATTTCGTCGGGCGTGACCAGCCATGGGCCGATCGGGCCGTGGGTGTCATGCCCCTTGCCCTTGTCCCAGGTGCCACCCCGCTCGATCTGCCATTCGCGTTCCGAGATGTCATTGACGACGCAATAGCCCGCCACATGCGACAGCGCGTCGGCCTCGTCGATATAGCGGCCGCCCTTGCCGATGATGACGCCCAGTTCGACCTCCCAATCGGTCTTGAGCGAGCCGCGGGGGATTTCCACATCGTCATCCGGCCCGCTGATCGCGCTGGTCCATTTGTTGAACACCACCGGCTCGGCCGGGATGTCCAGACCGCTTTCGGCGGCATGGTCGGCATAGTTCAGCCCGATGCAGATGAACTTGCCCACCCGCCCGACGCAGGGACCGATGCGCGGATCGCCCGAAACCAGCGGCAGACCGGCGGGGTCCAGCGCCGCCAGCCTTGCCAGACCGTCAGGGGTCAGCGCCGCGCCGGCGATGTCATCGACATGCGCCGACAGATCGCGAATACCGCCGTCAGCATCCAGAAGGCCGGGTTTTTCCTGCCCCTTCGGGCCATAGCGTAACAGTTTCATCGCATCCTCATCCTTGATAGAGCCGAAGGGTAAGACCCCGGCGGGGGTGTCAGCGGTCTTGCGCCCGCCCGTCGCGGCGCGTCAGGGCGAATGCCAGAACGCGCCGCCGATATTGTGCCAGATCGTCGCCACGGCTGCGGGCAGCGCCGCTGCCGGGCCGAAATTGGCATTCGCCAGTGCCGCCGCCAGACCGGCATTCTGCATCCCGACCTCGACCGAGATCGCGCGGCGTTCCGGCCCGGCCAGACCGGCGGCGCAGGCCGCCAGCCAGCCCAGAGCAAAGCCGCGCCATTATGCAGCACCACGGCCACGAAAACCGCGAACGCCACGCCAAGCACCACCTGCCCGGTCCGCGCCATGATACCGGCGATCAGCACGGCCAGAACGACCATCGCCAGCCACGGCACCACCGGCAGAATCCGCGCCGCCATACCCAGAAGCAGCGGCGTCATCAGCGGCGGGATCAGCAGCGGCTCAAGCCCCATGGCAAGGGCGATCAGCAGCCCGGTCAGGGGCATGACCAGAAACTGCGCGGCACAGCCGATCAGAACCGCCCATGGCATGGCGGCGACCTGCGCCAGATCCGGCGGCGTCAGGATCAGCCCCATCAGGAACATCACCACCCCCAGCAGCGTGATGACCCATGGATTCAACGGCATGGCCAGATCCGAAAAGAAGGTGCCGAACAGCTCCGCCGCCAGAATCGCCACCGGAAACAGGGCGACGGCAAGGCGGCCGGAGCGGATCTCGTCAGGGGGTGCGCTCAAAGCGGCTGTCCTTTGTCAGATACACCAAGGGCGCGGGCCGTGCGGCATGGCCCGCGCCGTCACGGATCGCTTAATCGTAAAGCACGGCGGCGATTTCGGGGGCGTCGATATTGCCCGCGTCATACCAGTAAAAGCCGGTGTCGATGATCTCGGGCAGGGTTTCGCCATTGGCGGCGGCAAGGGCGGCCTTGACGGTTTCATAGCCGATGCCGACCGGGTTCTGGGTGATCGCGCCCGCCATCAGCCCGTCGCGGATCGCATCGGTCTGCGCCTTGCCCGAATCGAAACCGACGATCACGACCGAAGACCCCATCTCGCGCACGCCATTCACGACCCCGATGGCCGAGCCTTCATTGGTGCCGAAAATGCCCTTGATGTCGGGGTTGGTGGCCAGAATCGCCTTGGTGATCTCGGTCGATTTCAGATGGTCGCCATCGCCATATTCGACCGCCACCACCTCGATATCCGGGAAATCCGCCTTCAGCGCGTCAAGGAAACCGTCGCGCCGGTCGATGCCGGTCAGCGAGGTCTGGCTGTGGCCGACGACCGCGACCTTGCCCGCGCCGCCGATCAACTCGCCCATCCTGGCGGCGGCCAGCGCGGCGGCGGCCTTGTTATCGGTCGAGGCGGTGGCGATGGGAATGTCGCTTTCGACCCCGGAATCGAAGGCGATGACGGGGATCCCCTCGTCCTGCGCGCGCCGCAGCAGCGGAATCACCGCCTGACTGTCCAGCGCGGCGATGCCGATGGCGGCGGGCTTGTTGGTCAGCGCGGCGGCCAGCATGTCGATCTGCTTATCGACCTGCGTTTCATTATCCGGCCCGTCAAAGCTGACCCTGACGCCAAATTCGGCCCCGGCCTGATCGGCCCCTTGCTTGACCGCCTGCCAGAACTGGTGCTGGAACCCTTTCGAGACCAGCGGAATATAAACCTCCTGCGCAAAGGCCCCGCCCGCACTGACCAAGAACGAAAGCGCGGCGGCCGCACCCATCAATTTGCGTCTGGTGAACATGATTTTCCTCCCTGATGTTCACGGTTTATGGGTCCGGGGTTCTCCTCCTCCCGGATTTCATGTGGCGCCGCGGCGCCTCATCTGATCTGCATAGACGGCCACGATGATGATCGCGCCGGTCACGACGGTTTGCCATTCCGGGGCCACCTGCAACACGCGCAGCCCGTTGGTCAGCACCGCCATGATCAGCGCGCCGATCACCGTGCCAAGGATCGTGCCGCGCCCGCCCGACAGCGAGGTGCCGCCGATCACCACGGCGGCGATGGCCTCCAACTCGTAACCCAGCCCCAGCGCCGGTTGCGCCGAGTTCAGCCGGCTGGAGATCAGCAGCCCCGCGATGCCACAGATCCCGCCCGCCAGCGCATAGATGGCGATCTTCCAGCGGTCGGTGTTGACGCCCGACAGCCGCACGGCCTCTTCGTTCGAGCCAAGCGCAAAGGTATAGCGGCCCAGAACCGTCCGCCCCAATATCCAGGCGGTCACGGCGGCGACGGCGAACAGCACCAGCACCCCGTTGGGCAGGGGAAATTGCGGCAGAACCACCCTGACCAGCGAGCCGGTGGAAATATCGCTGTAGCCCGGCGTATCGTTGAAATAGATCGGCCGGGTGCCGGTGACGATCAGCGACAGGCCCTTCAGCACCAGCATCATCCCCAGCGTGGCGATGAAGGGCGGTATCCGGGCCTTGGCGACCAGCGTGCCGGAAATCAGCCCGCAGGCGACCCCGGTGCCGATGGCGGTCGCCACCCCCAGCACAAGCGGCGCGCCGAACCATGTCAGCACCACGCCCGTCATCACCGCGCAAAAGGTCATCATCGTCCCGATCGACAGGTCGATGCCGCCGGTGATGATAATCAGCGTCACCCCCACTGCCAGCACGCCATTGACCGAAGTCGCTTGCAGGATCGACAGGATATTGTCGATCTGAAAAAAGCGCGGGCTGGCGATGGAAAAGCCGATGATCAGAACGATCAGGCTGGCAAAGGCCAGCAGTTTCTGATGTGCCCCGCCTGCGCGCAAAAGCGCCGCCAGACCGGCCGGTTGAGCGTTCGCCGTGGTCATGCCGCCACTCCTTCGCGTTTTGTCGCCAGTTCCATGATCTGATGCTGATCCGCCCCGCCCGGCAGGATGCCGGTCAGGCGGCCCTCGCACATCACCGCGATGCGATGGGCCAGACGCAGCACCTCGGGCAGTTCGCTTGATATGACGATGATCGCCTTGCCCTGCGCCGCAAGCGCGTTCAGCAGCCGGTAGATCTCGGCCTTTGCGCCCACGTCGATGCCGCGCGTGGGTTCGTCAAAGATCAGGATGTCGCAATCGCGCAGCAGCCATTTGGCGATGACCACCTTTTGCTGATTGCCGCCGGACAGAAGCCGCACTTCCTGCCGGTCGCCGGGGGTGCGGATGCGCAGCCGGCCGATGTAATCGCGGGCGACACGGCCAAGCGCGGTTTCGTCGATATTGCCCAGCATGCTGGTAAAGCGCGGCAGGCTGGCCATGGCGATATTGGCCCGCACATCCATGGTCAGGGCCAGCCCGTAATGCTTGCGATCCTCGGACAGATAGCCGATGCCCGCGGCCACCGCATCCGAGGGCCGGCGCAGCGCCACCGGGCGGTCATGCACCAGAATCTGCCCCCGGTCGCATGGCTCGGCCCCGAAGATGGCGCGGGCCAGCTCGGTCCGGCCCGCGCCCATCAGCCCGGCAAAACCAAGGATCTCGCCTTTCTTCAGGCTGAACGAGATGTCGCGCAATTCCTGCCCGCGCCACAGGTTGCGGACCTCCAGCGCGGTTTCGGCACCCGACAGATCGGGGATCGTCACGGCTTCGTCGCTTAACTCGCGCCCCACCATCATGGCGATGATCTGCGACATCGGCGTTTCGGCGGCGGGCACGGTATCGACCAGCGCGCCGTCGCGCATCACCGTCACCCGGTCCGAAATGCGCCGGATTTCGTCCATCTTGTGACTGATATAGATGATGCCCACGCCCTCGGCTTTCAGGGTCGCGATGATGCGAAACAGCTCGTCGATCTCGGCATCGTTCAGCGCGGCGGTGGGTTCGTCCATGATCAGCACGCGCGAGCGGTAGGACAGCGCCTTGGCGATCTCGACCATCTGCTGGCGGGCGATGGTCAGCCCGCCCAGCGGCAGGCGCGGGTCGATGTTCAGGTTCAGCCGCGACAGGATGGCGGCGGCATCGGCATTCAGCCGGGTCTCGTCGATGCGGCCGAAGGACAGGCGCGGCTCGCGCCCGATCCAGATGTTCTGGCCCACGCTCAGATCGCGCATCAGCGCCAGTTCCTGATGGATGATGCCGATCCCCAAAGCCTGCGCCGCCGCCGGGTCGGGCAGGGAAACCTGCGCGCCGTCGATCAGAATCCGGCCCGCATCGGGCTGGTAGACGCCCGACAGCACCTTCATCAGCGTCGACTTTCCGGCGCCGTTTTCACCCATCAGGGCGTGAACCTCTCCCGCGCGCAGATCGAAGCCGACCGATTTCAGCGCATGGACACCGGGGAAATGTTTGTCGATAGCCTCCATCCTGACAAGCTCGGTCATGCTGTCACCCCGTAAAAGCGGGCGGCATTGCCGCCAAGGATGCCGCCGCGCTCGGTCCCGGACAGGTCGGCCAGCAGCGCATCGGTCAGCCCGGCCCATTGCGCAAAGGGCGCGGCCAGCGTCAGCACCGGCCAGTCGCTGCCCCAGATCAGGCGTTCCGGGCCGAACCAGCCCAGCAGGCGATCAAAGACCGCGCGCAGATGCGGCAGCGGATCGGCCAGCGCATCGCGCGGCAATTCGGTCAGCAGGCCCGAGACCTTGCAAAAGATGCGGCTGTCGGCGGCCAGCGCCCGCATCCCGGCCTGCCACTCGGCATCCGCCGGGTCTTGCGGCTTGGCGGCATGGTCGATGACGATGGCCAGCGCCGGGTTTTGCGCCGCGAACCGCGCCAGCACCGGCAGATGCCGCCCCGTCACCAGCGCGTCAAAGCACAGCCCGTTGTCGGCCAGCGCCGTCAGCGCATCCCGCCGGGGCGCACTCAGCAGCCAGTCGGTCGCGGCAATATCCTGCAACATCGGGCGAATCCCGCGAAAGACCGGGTTTTGCGCCCGGTCGCGGATCGTCGCGGCGGCACCGGCATCGGCCAGATCGACCCAGCCCACGACCGCCGCAATCCGCCGGTCGCGGGCGGCCTGCGCCAGCAGCCAATCCGTTTCCGCCACGCTCGGCGCGGCCTGCACCGCGATCACCCTGCCCTTGCCCGGATAATCCGCAGGCAGAAAGTCGCGGCGCAGGGGGGCCAGCGGCCCGCCCTCACCGGCCAGCCAGCCGTAATCGCCGCGATCCAGCCGCCAGAAATGGCAATGAGCATCCAGCATTTCGTGCGACCCCTCCCCCGGCTGCATCGAATATGTCGTTCAGGTTCAGATCGTGACGCCGCCATCCACCAGAATCGCCTGCCCCGAGACAAAGCGGCTTTCATCCGACAGCAGGTAAAGAACCATCGGCGTGATGTCCTCGGCCAGGGCCAGACGGCCCATCGGCTGACGCGCGATGAAATCCTTCTCGGCCTGCACCGGGTCGGCGGCGGCGGCGATCCGGTCGCGCAGGCTGGGCGTGTCCACCGTGCCGGGGCAGATCGCATTGCAGCGGATGCCCTGTTTCACGAAATCGGCGGCAATGGCCTTGGTCAGCCCGATCACCGCCGCCTTGGTCGCGCCATAGGCGGTGCGGTTCGGAAAGCCTTTCACCGAAGACGCCATCGAGGCCATATTCAGGATCGAGGCGGTGCCGGTCGCGCGCGCGCGCTCCAGCATCCCCGGCAGAACCGCGCGGGTCAGCCGCATCATCGCGGTGACATTCAGCGCAAGGCTGCGGTCCCAATCCTCATCCGTCAGATCCAGCAGCGTGCCGTTGGCAACCATCCCGGCGCAGTTGAACAGCCCGTCCAGCGCGCCCACGCGCCCGGCGATGTCCTGCACGGCGGCGGGGTCGGTGACATCCAGAACGCTGGTCTCGATCCCGTCCGGCCCCATCCCGTCCAGCCCCTGCAACAGATCGGCCCGCAGGTCGGTGGCGATGACCCTTGCCCCTTCGGCGGCCAGCGCGACGGCACTGGCGCGGCCCATGCCCTGCCCGGCGGCCGTGACCAGCACGGTTTTCCCCCTCAGTCGCATCAGACCCTCCCCAGCCTTGCTTGTCCTGATATGAATATGGTATTCAAATATGAACCAATCGCGCAAGCATTTTCTTGCGCGGCCCGGACACCAGAAAGGACCGGCATGGAAGACCGCGACCCTGAAGCCGCCGCCGACCGCTATCGCGCGCCCGCGCTGGATAAGGGGCTGGATATTCTTGAGGTTCTGGCCGATCAGGCGCGGGGCCTGACGCGGGCAGAGATCGTCAAGGAACTGGGCTTAAGCGCCTCGCAGATCTATCGGATGCTGGAACGGCTGGTCGCGCGCGGCTATGTCAGCCGGGACGAGGGCGGCGACCGCTATGCGCTGACGATGAAGCTGTTCCAACTGTCCACCCGCCACCCGCCGCTGCGCCGTCTGGTGGCGCAGGCGCAGCCCCTGATGGATGAATTTGCCCGCAATATCCGGCAATCCTGTCATCTGGTGGTGCCCGATCAGGGGGTGGGCAATATCGCCGCGCAGGCCAGCCCCAATGGCCATTGGGAGTTTCGCGCCCGAATCGGCGGCATCCTCGATCTGTTCGGCACCGGGTCCGGCCTGACGATTCTGGCCTTTCAGAACCCCGACCGGGTGGCCGAGACGCTGGGCGTCTGGGGGGTGGCCGACGCGCCCGCCCGGCTGGCCCGCGTCGCCCGCCATCTGGCCGAAATCCGCGACCGGGGCGCCCGGATCGAGCCATCGGGCCATCTGGTCGGCGTCACCGACATCAGCGTGCCGGTGCTTGACCACCGGGGCGAGGCCATCGCCGCGCTGACCTGCGCCTATATCGAGCATCCGGCCGATTCCGGCGCCGACAGCCGCGCCAATGCGCTGGCGGAACTGACGGCGGTGGCGCGGCGGCTGTAGTTTCATCAGAGAGGAGGGGGGATATGCTGAAAGGAATTGATCCGCTGATCGGGCCGGATCTGCTGCGGGTGCTGGCGCGGATGGGCCATGGCGATGAAATCGTTCTGGCGGATGCGAATTTCCCCGCGGCCTCGATCGCCCGCCAGACGGTCGAGACGCAGGAATTGCGCATCGACTGCGACGCCATCCGCGCCCTGCACGCGGTCCTGTCGCTGCTGCCGCTGGACAGCTATCTGCCCGATCCGGTGCTGACGATGCAGGTGGTCGGCGATCCGGCGCAGGTGCCCGCCGTGGTGGCCGAAGCCGCCCCTCTGCTGGCCGCCGAGGGCGTCACCCCCACCGCGCTGGAGCGTTTCGCCTTTTACGACCGCGCCACCCGCGCCTTCGCCGTGCTGCGCACCGCCGAGACCCGCGCCTATGGCAATTTCATCCTGCGCAAAGGCGTGATTGATAACCCAAAGACGAAGGCCTTCGTCTCATAATCCTGAGCCGCTGCACCCCCGGCAGAGTTCAGAACCAAATGCGCCGGTCAGGACCGCGCGGTCAATCAAGCACAACCGCGCATCCCTCGCCGCGCGGGTCATGCGCGGCGAGGGATGCGGTGATGTCGATCACCCCGGCACAGCCGCAAATCGGAGACAGCTCAGGCAATTCCGTGATCTGATGCCCAATCTGACGCAGATGACGGATGGTCCCGGCGCCCAGCGAGACCTCTAGCTTCAGGATGTCGCGGCTGTCCGAGAAGGTCTTGCCCAGCAGGAACCTCGGCTGTGCCAGCGCCTGCTCTGGGGTCAGATCATCGTCGATCAGCCCGGTCAACAGCCGCGCGAGGGTCTGCGGTTGTCCATCTGCGCCTTGCGTGCCGTAAAGCAGATGCGGCTGGCCGTCTTTCAGCGCGATACCGGGATTGAGCGTGTAAAACGGCCGCTTGCCGGGCGCGATCCGGTTCGGATCGTTCGACTGCACCGAAAAGGCCGCACCACGATTGTGCCACAAAATGCCGGTGTCACCCGCCACCACCCCACTGCCCCAGTCGAAATAGGTGCTTTGCAGGGCGCTGACGCATCGCCCCTGCCCGTCGCAGACCGCGTAAAACACTGTATCGCCATGGCGATAGCAGTGCGGCCAGTCCAGCGACCGGCCGGGATCGATGGCGCGGGCTTTGGCTTCCAGCCTGACGGGATCCAGAAGAGCGGCAGGGTCCATGGCCGGGGGATCGGCAATCAGGGGGCGGTCCAGAAAGGCTTGCTTGACGGCTTCGACCAACAAATGCAGGCGCTCGGCGGGCGTGTCCGCCGGGGCAAGCCGGTCCAGAACCGCCATGATGGCAAGGGTCGAGGCGCCTTGCGTCGGCGGCGGCGGTGCCAGCAGTTCAATGCCGCGATAGCTGGCACGAAGCGGGGTTTCAAACCGGCAGCGGGTTTGGGCGAGATCTTCGGCGCTTAACTGGATGCCTGCCTGCGCCAGGCCCTGAGCGATACGCTGCGCGGCGCGGCCCTTATAAAAGCTGCGCAACCCGTCCTGAGCCAACAGGGCGATGATCTCGGCCAGTTCGGGTTGCCGCAGGGGGCCGTCGCTGCCGCGATGCCCGAAGATCCGCGCAAAGCCGGGCCAGTGCGGCCATTCGCTGGCGCGGAAATCCAGCCAGAAATCCTGCGAGGGGCCGGGGGTATAACCATCCCGCGCCAGCCGCAGCGCCGGAGCCAGCAGATCGGCGGGGTCCATATTACTGCCCCAAAAACGCAGCGCCTGATTCCAGGTGTCTGCCACGCAGGCCGTGGTCAGCGCCGCGCCCGGACCGCGCAGCGAAATCGGGTCCGAGAGCATCGGCAAGTGCTGCGGGGCCTGACCGATGCCCATCAGCGCGACCTGCCGCCCTTCGCGATCCGCCAGCAACCAGACCGCATCGCCGCCCAACCCGCAGAAATGCGGCATGACCACTGTCAGCACCGTGCCGATGGCGACAGCGGCCTCGGTAGCATTGCCGCCTCGACGCAGCACCTCGGCCCCGGCAGCACTGGCCAGCGGATGCGGCGTGGTTACGATGGGCTGCATGAGAGGTCTTCAAGCAGGGCGCGCATGGCCTTGGCGGCCTCGGCAATCGGCTGGATCAGCGGCAGGGGCGATTGCGGAGCCAGCCGGATCGCGGCCTGACCCAAAGGGCCGCCGCCGATGATGGCACAGGCCGCACCGGCCCTGGCCGCCTGCGCAATCCCCTCCAGCAGCGCGGCATCCAGCGCCTTGGGGTCCAGCATCAGTGCGTCCGGGTCGCCTTCGGTCAGGAAACAGCCGCAATAACGCCCCGCGCCCGCATGGGCCTGCATCAGCCGGTCAATGCGCCGCGCCAGCAGCGGGGTCGTCGTCACCACCGCGAAAGCCCGCCCCGCAGCCGATCCCACAGCCGATCCCGCAACAGATCCTGCCGCCGCCCGTGCCGCCGCTGCGCCGATCCCGATCACCGGGCATTGCAGGCGATGGGCCAGCGCCCCGGCCCCCGGATCGCCAAAGGCAGCAACGATCACCCCGCGGCAGGTAGCCGGCGGGTCCAGCGCGGCAATCTGCGCGGCGGCAATCTCCAGCGCCTCCGGAGTCGAGATCAGCGACGGCCCGGCGGGGGCGGTCCAGCCCTGAACCCCCGGCGCATATTGCGCGGCGATCTGGCACATGACCCTGGTCGTCGCCGCATTGCTATTCGGATTTGCCAGAAGAATCATATCCCGCCGCCTGATTTCCGCCAGTCGCGGCCAAACCGGAGGCGCTGTCCAGCCAACTCTGCGCAATCTCCACCATTTCGGCGATTTGCCCCATTCCGCAGCAGGTTTCCCGGAAGCTGCCCGTGAAACACCCCTTGCAGAAAAGCCTCCGGTTTTTTGCCCTCAATCCGATGCGCGGCGCCGCAATCCGGGCAATCTTGCACTTGCACAGTCAACCGGAGAGAAGTCTTGTTCCAGCTAAGAAAATCCCTTGCCATTCTGGCCCTGAGCGTTTCCGCGCTGGTCGCCAATATCGCTGCCGCGCAAGGGGTGCTGCGAGTCGGGATGACGGCGGCCGATATTCCGCTGACCACCGGCCAGACCGATCAGGGCGGCGAGGGGCTGCGCTTCATGGGCTATACCGTTTATGACGCGCTGATTAACTGGGATCTGTCCAGCGCCGATCAGCCCTCGACCCTGACGCCGGGTCTGGCGGTGGAATGGGCCGTCGATCCCGAGGATCAGACGAAATGGACTTTCAAGCTGCGCGAGGGCGTGACCTTTCATGACGGCAGCCCGCTAACGGCAGAGACCGTCGTCTGGAACCTCGACAAGCTGCTGGATGAAAACGCCGAGCAATACGACCCCCGGCAGGCCGCGCAGGGCAAATCGCGGATTCCGACAGTGGCGCAATATCGGGCGATTGACGATATGACGCTGGAGATCGTGACCCATGAACCCGATGCGACCCTGCCCTATCAGCTTGCGTGGATCATGATCTCGTCCCAGGCCAATTGGGAGGCGCAGGGCAAGGATTGGGAACGGGTCGCGGCACATCCCTCGGGGACCGGGCCGTGGCGGCTGGAAACCTTCGTCCCGCGCGAGCGGGCCGAGCTGGTCCCCAATACCGGTTACTGGGACGCGGACCGGGTGCCGCAGCTTGACCGCATGGTGCTGATCCCGCTGCCTGAGCCGAATGCGCGCTCGGCCGCGCTGCTTTCGGGTCAAGTAGACTGGATCGAGGCCCCCGCGCCCGACACCATCCCGGCGATGACCGGAAACGGGTTCACGATTTCCTCGAACGCCTATCCGCATAACTGGACATGGCACCTGTCGCGGCTGGACGATTCGCCGTGGAACGACCTGCGGGTGCGCAAGGCTGCGAACCTTGCCATCGACCGCGAGGGGATGAAGGCGCTTCTGAGTGGCCTGATGATCCCGGCCGAAGGCTTCATGACCCCCGGTTCGCAATGGTTCGGCAACCCCGAGTTTAAGATCACCCATGATCTGGAGGCCGCGCAGGCGCTGATGCGCGAAGCCGGTTTCGGGCCAGATAACCGGCTGCGGGTCAAGGCACTGATCTCGCCCTCGGGGTCGGGGCAGATGCTGCCCTTGCCGATGAACGAATATATCCAGCAAAACCTTGCCGCCGCGTGGATCGACGTGGAATTCATGGTGGTCGAGTGGAACCAGATGATCAACCTGTGGCGCGCGGGCGCCGCCGATCCGGCGGTCGAGGGGTCGCAGTCGATCAACTTCACCTATTTCATTCAGGATCCGTTCACCGGGTTCATCCGCCATATGGATTGCGATCTGGTGGCCCCGAATGGCACCAACTGGGGCCATTACTGCGACGAGGAAATGCAGGGTCTGTTCCGGCAGGTCAAGACCAGCTTCGACGCCGGCGAACAGGATGAGGTCATGCGCCGCATCCATGAAAAAGTCGTGGATGAGGCGCTGTTCCTGATGGTCACGCATGATGTGGCACCCCGCGCCATGTCGCCGCGCGTCAAGGGCTATGTGCAGGCGCAGAACTGGTATCAGGACTTTTCGCCCATCACCATGGACTGATCCGAACCTGACCGCCGCCAGATCCTTGGCGGCGGCAACGCCAGGCGGAATATCATGCTCAGCTATTTTCTTCGTCGTCTGATCCTGCTGCTGCCGGTCGCTTTTGGGGTCTCGGTCGTCTGCTTCATGCTGGTGCAGATCGCACCGGGAGACCCGCTGACCGCCATCATGCCGGTCGATGCGACCGCCGAACAGCAGGCCGCCATGCGCGCAGCCTATGGCTTGGACAAACCGGTGCCGGTGCAATATCTGATCTGGGTCAGCAATCTGGCGCAAGGCGATATGGGGCGCTCGATCGCCTCGGGGCGGCCGGTCGCGGATGAGGTGCTCGGCGCGGTCCAGAACTCGCTTCTGCTGGCGCTTGCGGCGGCGGTCATCGCCTTTCCCATTGGTATTTTCCTTGGTTTTCTGGCCGGGTATTTCCGCGACACATGGCTGGACCGGGCCATTACCGCGCTGTCGATTGCCGGGGTATCGGTGCCGAATTACTGGCTGGGCATCGTGCTGGTGATTATCTTCTCGGTCAATCTGGGGTGGCTGCCCTCGATGGGCGCAGGGCCGGGAGGCTCACGCGACTGGGTCTGGAATTGGGCACATCTGCGCCATCTAATCCTGCCCGCCGTGACGCTGGCGGTGGTGCCCATCGGCATCGTTGCGCGCACGGTGCGGGCGCTGGCCGGCGACATCCTGTCGATGGATTTTGTGCAGGCGCTTTACGCCAAGGGCATGAGCCGCACCGATGTGCTGCGCCATGTCGCCAGGAACGCCGCCACGACCGCGCTGTCGGTGATGGGGCTGCAACTGGGCTATCTGCTGGGCGGCTCGATCCTGATCGAGACGGTGTTCAACTGGCCCGGCTCGGGGTTTTTGCTGTCCAACGCGATTTTCCAGCGCGATCTGCCGCTGCTGCAGGGGACCATCCTCGTGCTGGCGATGTTCTTCGTCGCCATGAACCTGATCGTCGATGTGGCGCAGGCCGCCATCGACCCCCGCATCAAAAGGAACTGAGCCATGGCGGATGTCGATATGCTGACGCTTGCCAAACCGGCGCGGCGCAAGGGCTATTGGTCGGGCGTGTTGTCGCGGCTACTCCGCGATCCGGTGACAATGGCCTGCCTTGCGGTGCTGCTGGCGCTGATCCTCGCAGCGGTTTTCGCGCCATGGCTGGGCCTTGCCGACCCCTATCAGGGCAGCATGATGGACAGGCTGAAGCCCATCGGCAGCCCCGGCTATCCGCTGGGTGCGGATGAGCAGGGCCGCGACATGCTGGCCCGGCTGATCTACGGCGGCCGGCTGACCCTGTTCATCGGGCTGATGCCGGTGGTCTTCGCCTTTTTCATCGGCGGCGCCCTTGGCATCATCGCGGGCTATGCCGGAGGGCTGACCAACACCATCATCATGCGGGTGGTGGATGTGTTCTTTGCCTTCCCCTCGGTGCTGCTGGCGATTGCCATCTCGGGCGCTTTGGGGGCCGGGATCGTGAACAGCCTCGTGTCGCTGACCATCGTGTTCATTCCGCCGATCACCCGCGTGGCCGAGGCCGTCACCTCGGGCGTCCGGGCGCTGGATTATGTCGATGCGGCGCGGGCCTCGGGGGCGAATGCGCTGGTGGTGATCCGGGCGCATGTGATCGGCAATGTACTGTCGCCGATCTTCGTCTATGCGACCTCGCTCACCTCGGTTTGCATGATCCTTGCGGCCGGGCTGTCCTTTCTGGGTATCGGCGTGCGCCCGCCCGAGCCGGAATGGGGGCTGATGCTGAACACGCTGCGCTCGGCCATCTATGTGAATCCGTGGCTGGCGGCGCTGCCCGGTGTGATGATCTTTATGACCTCGCTTTGCCTGAACCTGCTGAGCGACGGGTTGAGGAGTGCGATGAATGTCCGTGACTGAGCCGACCCCGCGCGGCAGCCAGCCGCTGCTGAGCCTGCGCGATGCGCGCAAGTATTTCCCCATTCGCGGCGGGATCCTTGGCCGCACGCAGGCCCATGTGCAGGCCGTCGATGGGGTCAGTTTCGACATCGCGCCGGGCGAGACTTTGGGCATCGTCGGCGAATCCGGCTGCGGCAAATCCACCACCGCCAGATTGCTGATCGGCCTGACCGATATGGATGAGGGCCAGATCCTGCTGGACGGCAAATTGCTGGGCCGCGATCTGAGCCTGCGCGATCTGCGCCGCGACGTGCAGATGGTGTTTCAGGACAGCTATGCCTCGCTGAACCCGCGCATGACGATTGGCGACAGCGTGGCCTTCGGGGCGCGGGTGCAGGGGCTTGACGACCCGCATGGCCGCGCCCGCAACCTGCTGGAGCGCGTTGGTCTGGACCCTGACCGCTTCGCCGGGCGCTATCCGCATGAACTGTCGGGCGGCCAGCGCCAGCGCGTCAATATCGCCCGTGCGCTGGCCATGTCGCCGCGGGTGGTGGTGCTGGACGAGGCGGTCTCGGCGCTGGATAAATCGGTCGAGGCACAGGTGCTGAACCTGCTGACCGATCTGCGGCGGGAATATGGGTTGACCTATATCTTCATCAGCCACGATCTGAATGTGGTGCGCTATATCTCGGACCGGATTCTGGTGATGTATCTGGGCGAGGTGGTCGAGGTCGGCAATGTCGATCTGATCTGGTCGGAACCGGCGCATCCCTACACGCGGTCGCTGTTTTCCGCGATGCCCTCGATGGACCCCGACAACCGCACGCAAAAGCCGCCCCTTGCAGGCGATCCGCCCAATCCGATCAACCCGCCGCCAGGCTGCCGTTTCCACACCCGCTGCCCGTTCTCGCGCCCGGTCTGCAAAGAGAAGAAGCCCTCGCTTTCGGCTCTGAACGGGCAATCGGGGCATCTGACCGCCTGCCATCTTTACGACCCGCATTCGGGCCATTCGCTTGCCAAACAAGAGGCCGCAGCATGAGCGCCGACCTGCTGGAAATCAACAATCTGAACATCCGTTTCAAGGGCGGGCGCACGGTTCACGCCATCAACGATCTGTCGCTGAACCTGAAACCCGGCGAGACGCTGGCCCTGCTGGGCGAAAGCGGCTCGGGCAAAAGCGTGACGCTGAAGACGCTGCTGCGGCTGCTGCCGCCCAAACGGACCGAGCAGGACGGCAGCATCCGCTTTGACGGCGCGGACATCATGGCGCTGTCGGGCAAGCGGCTGCAATCCTATCGCGGCGGCGATGTCTCGATGGTGTTTCAGGATCCCGGCCTGGCGCTGGACCCGGTTTATACCGTGGGCGCGCAGATCGCGGAATCGGTCATGCGCCACCAGAAGATCAGCCGCGAAGAGGCCATGTCCACGGCGCTGGATATGCTTTACCGGGTGCGCATCCCCTCGCCCGAGCGGCGCTTGCACAATTATCCGCACGAGCTGTCGGGCGGGATGCGCCAACGGGTGATGATCGCGCTGGCGCTGGCCTGCCGCCCCCGGCTGCTGCTGGCGGATGAGCCAACCACGGCGCTGGATGCAACGGTGCAGATTCAGGTTCTTCTGCTGCTGCGCGAATTGCAGAAGGAATTCGGCATGGCGGTGATTTTCGTCACCCATGACATCGGCGTCGCGGTCGAGGTATCGGAACGCATCGCCGTCATGTATGCGGGCCAGATCGTCGAGGAAGGCACCACCCATGAGGTGATCCGCGACCCCCGGCATCCCTATACACAGGGGCTGCTGGCGGCCAATCTGCATGATGTGGCTCGGGGTGAACGGCTGGTCTCGATCCCCGGAGCGCCGCCCGCGCTGGAAACCCGTCCGACAGCTTGTTCCTTCGCGCCGCGCTGCTCGCTGGCAATGGATGCCTGCCGCGCTGCGCTGCCGCCCACCCTGACCCCCGGCCCGCGCCGCCGGGTGGCCTGTTTGCGGGCGACAGGGGTGCGATAGGCTGCCAGGCTGCGCTTCCTGCCACGGCTTCTCTGAGCCTCCGCGCTGCGAATGGCCTGCTGACCGGGTTGATCCAGCGGCCAGATTGGCGCTGGAATGGCCCGGCATGGCAGCGCGCCCTATTTCACTGGCGCACCCCGCATGGCGGGTATGTTCGGCCACGAACAGGGCCTTACATATTGC
>NZ_JAUNTJ010000047.1 GCF_030538755.1 Paracoccus sp. (in: a-proteobacteria)
CATAGCTTAAGATCTGAGACCAGGATCAAAAGGCGGTCCCAATCGGGCCGTTACGCATCTTCAAACGTCCAGCGCCGCATTACGGCAAGACGCCCGAGCCAGTAACACCCTATCAGCGTGCCGCACAGGTCTGGGACGACCGGATCGGCGCCGCCCGCGTGCAGGCGCGGAACTGGCGGCTGATGGCCTTTGCCTGTCTCGCCATGAGCGCGGGCTTTGCCTCGGCCCTTGTCTGGCAATCGGCGCGGGGCAGTATCGTGCCCTGGGTGGTGCAGGTCGATGAGCTGGGTCAGGCCCAGACCGTCGGCCCCGCCGCCGCCGGATACCGGCCCACGGATGCACAGATCGCCTGGCATCTGGCCCGCTTCATTGAAGAAGTGCGCGGTATCGCCGCCGATCCGGTCATCGTGCGCCAGAACTGGCTGCGCGCCTATGAGTTTACCACCGACCGGGGCGCGGTGGCGCTCAATGATTATGCCCGCAGCAACGATCCCTTTGCGCGGGTCGGCGAGATGCAAATCTCGGTCGATGTCTCGAGCGTGATCCGCGCCTCGCCCGACAGCTTTCGGCTGAGCTGGTCCGAGCGGCGCTATCAGGACGGTGCCCTTGCCGAAACCACGCGCTGGAGCGCCATCCTGACCATCGTGCTGCAACCGCCACGCGACGCCGAGACGCTGCGGGCCAATCCGCTTGGCATCTATGTCCATGCCATCAACTGGTCGAGGGAGGCCACGCCATGATGCTGGTGCGAGATTTCCGCAAGCCCGCCATCCTGTTGTTCGTGGCGCTGCTGGCTGGTTGCGCGGCGCAGGAAGAGCCGTTCCGCTACGATCCGGTGGTCCCGCCATTGCCGACGCCGCCCGCCGCTGTCAGTTCTGCGCCGCGCCCCCTGCATACTCCGCCCGGCTGGACCCCGGCACGCGGCGGGGTGGCAGCGCAGGCCCCGGTCGCGCGGGTCGGCAGTGCCAATGCCGCCGCCCGTGTCGAGCCGCGCCGCGAGGGTTATTACAACGCCATTCAGATCTATCCCTTCAGCGAAGGGGCGCTTTATCAGGTCTATACCGCACCGGGCCAGATCACCGATATCGGGCTGGAGCCGGGCGAGAGCCTCGCCGGGGCAGGGCCGATTGCCGCAGGCGACACGGCGCGCTGGATTATCGGCGATACCACCAGCGGCGCAGGCGCCAGCCAGCGCGTCCATGTTCTGGTCAAGCCGACGCGGCCCGATATCTCGACCAATCTGATCATCGGCACCGACCGGCGGCGCTATCATCTGGAACTGCGCTCGGGCGAAGGGCCTTATATGCCTGCGGTCAGCTGGTCCTATCCGCGCGGCAGTTCGGCCCCGGCGGCCCCGGCACGGGCCGCAGCGCCGGTCATTCCCGCGCCTGCCGCCCGCAACCATCGTTATGCGGTATCGGGCGACAATCCGCCCTGGCGGCCGGCCTCGGTCTTTGATGACGGGCGCCGGGTCTATGTGGTCTTTCCGGGCGGGATCGCGCAGGGCGAGATGCCACCGATCTTCGTTCTTGGCGCGGATGGCGAGCCCCAGATCGTCAATACCCGCATCTGGTCCAATGTGCTGATCGTGGACCGGCTCTTTGCCATGGCCGAACTGCGCCTTGGTGGCGGCGAGCGCCAGCAGGTGGTGCGTATTCTGCGGCGTAACCCGCAGGTTGTCACCGGCACGCGCGCGACCAGCACTGGCAGAAAGGCAGCCCGATGAAAGAAGCTCACCTTGATCCGACGCCGCCGGATGAAGATCCGGCACCCGCTGTCGATGCTACGGCGCCCATGCATCTGAAGGCTGCACCGCCGCCCGTGACCCGGCTGTCGCGCCGCGCGTTGATGGTGATCGGCCTGACCGGAGGGCTGGGCCTCGGCATGGCGCTGATTTATGCGTTGCAGCCGCGCGATTATGGTGAGGGCGGGGCTGAGCTTTATACCACCGGCAATCGTCAGGCCGCCGATGGATTGCAGACCCTGCCGCGCGATTATACCGGCCCGCGCCTTGGCCCGCCACTGCCCGGCGATCTGGGTCGGCCCATTCTCGATGCTCAGACCCGCGGCGAGCCGGTGATACCGCCGGCGATGGACCTTGCTCCCATGCCCGACGAGGCCGAGCAACGCCGTCTGGCCGAGGAAGAGGCCGCGCGCAGCAGCGGGCTGTTCGTGCAGAGCGCGCCCGGCGGCGCGGCACCGGGCCTGATCCTGCCCGATTTTGGGCAAGGTGCCGGTGGGGTGGTGCCGTCCAGCGGGGCCGAGGGCTTCCTCGGGCGCGGTGCGGATCGCCAGCCGGTCGCGCCTGATCGGGTGATGCCGCCTGCCTCGCCCTATCTGTTGCAGGCCGGATCGGTGATTCCGGCGGCGCTGATCACCGGCATCCGCTCGGATCTGCCCGGTCAGATCACCGCGCAAGTGACCGAGAGCGTCTATGACAGCCCCTCGGGACGCTTTCTGCTGATCCCGCAAGGCACCCGGCTGATCGGTGAATATAGTGCCGATGTAGGGTTCGGGCAGCGCCGCGTGCTGCTGGTCTGGACCCGGCTGATCCTGCCGGATGGTCGTTCGCTGGGCCTCGAACGCCTGCCCGGCGCAGACCCGCAGGGCTTTGCCGGGTTGGAGGACGGTGTTGATTATCATGGCTGGGAGCTGATGAAAGCGGCGGGTCTTGCCACCGTGCTGGCTGCCGGTGTGGAACTGGCCGCAGAAGATGCAGATCCGCTTGCCCGCGCCCTGCGCGAAGGTCTGCAAGGCACCATCGGCGATGTCGGTCAGGAAATCGTCAGCCGTCAGCTCGATGTCGCGCCGAGGGCAACGCGGGTCATCGGCCGGTCCTTTCAAAACTCCATGGTCAGCGGCGCACGGC
>NZ_JAUNTJ010000031.1 GCF_030538755.1 Paracoccus sp. (in: a-proteobacteria)
GGATGACAGCCATGGCAAAATTCAACACGATCGACGATCTGGATATGGACGACAAGGTGGTTCTGACCCGCGTGGATATCAATGTTCCGGTGGCAGACGGGCAGGTCACGGACACCACGCGGATCGACAAGATCGTGCCGACCGTCAGGGATATTCAGGCCCGTGGCGGCATCCCGGTGCTGCTGGCGCATTTCGACCGCCCCAAGGGCAAGCGCGTTGACAGCATGAGCCTGAAACAGATCGTGCCCGCGCTGGAAACCGCGCTTGGCCAGCCCGTCACCTTTGCCGACGACTGCATCGGCGGTGCAGCAAAACGGGCGGTTGCGGCGCTGAAACAGGGCGATGTCGCGCTGCTGGAAAACACCCGTTTCCACGAGGGCGAGGAAGCGAACGATCCGACCTTTGCCGCCTCGCTGGCGGCGCTTGGGTCGGTTTACGTCAACGATGCCTTTTCGGCGGCACATCGCGCCCATGCCTCGACCGAGGGGCTGGCCCGGCTGCTGCCCGCCGGTGCCGGTCGCCTGATGGAGGCCGAGCTGAACGCACTGGACGCCGCGCTTGGCACCCCCGAACGCCCGGTGGTCGCCGTGGTCGGCGGCGCCAAGGTTTCGACCAAGCTGGACCTGCTGGGCAATCTGATCGAAAAGGTCGATCATCTGGTGATCGGCGGCGGTATGGCCAACACCTTTCTGGTGGCCAAGGGCGTCGAGGTCGGCAAATCGCTGGCGGAACGCGACATGGCCGACACCGCCCGCGCCATTCTGGACAAGGCGGCGGCGGGTGGCTGCACCATCCATCTGCCGGTGGATGTGGTGGTCGCGCGCGAATTCAAGGCGGGTGCTGCCAGCGAAACCCTGCCCGTGGATCAGTGCCCCGCCGATGCGATGATCCTTGACGCCGGGCCGGATACCGTGGCCGCGATCAAGGATGTTTTCGCCCGCTGCAAGACGCTGATCTGGAACGGCCCGCTTGGCGCGTTCGAGATTGCCCCCTTTGACGCCGCAACCAACGCCGCCGCACAGGCCGCCGCCGTGCTGACGCGCGAAGACCGGCTGATTTCAGTCGCCGGTGGCGGCGACACGGTGGCGGCGCTGAACAAGGCCGGGGTCGCGGGCGACTTTACCTTTATTTCCACCGCAGGCGGTGCGTTTCTGGAATGGATGGAGGGCAAGGAACTGCCCGGCGTCGCCGCGCTGGAGGCATCGACCGTCTGACCGGACCCCGACTTCACATGGTGAAAGGGCGGCTGAAAACAGCCGCCCTTTTTGATCTTAGCCAAAAAGCCACCGACCAAGGCCGCCCAGCAGACCGCCGCCGCTACGGGGGGGCGTGGGGGCAGGCTGTGCCGGGGTCGGATCGGCTTCCTGTTGTGGCGGTGTGGGTTCAGATGCTTCCTCGACCGATGGTTCGGTTGCAACGGGGTCCGCTTCTGCACTGTCATCCACGGCTGCGGCGGGTGGCGGCGCGACCAGAGGCGCGGCGACGGCAGGTTCATCAACCGGAACGGCTGCCTCTGCTGCGGGCTGATCGGCGGCGACGACCGGATCGGCGCTGTCGTCAACTGCGGCGGGTTCGACGCTGTCGGCTGCCGCCGCCTCGGGCTGATCGGTGGCGGCTGTGTCGGCCGTGGGTTTATCCGACGCTGCCTCGGGCGTGGCGGTGTTATTGGCCGGTGTGCCCTTATTGAACAGCCATTCGATATATTGTTCGCGGTCAAAACTGTTGCGAACCCATTCATCGCTGCCGATACCATTGGACACCGCCTGCGCCTGTTCCTTGGCGGCAGTTTCGTCAGCCTCTGCATCGGACGATGTTTCCGAACTGGTGGTCGCCGCTGCCTGAGTGGTTGGCCGACCAGCGCGCAGCCATTCGAGATATTGTTCGCGATTAAAGCTGTTGCGCACCCATTCATCGCTGCCGATGGATGGCTGGGTGGATTTCGTATCCGCCTTGTCGGTGGAAGCTGCGGCCTTACTGGCGGAAGCCGCCGCCTCTTGCGCGGCCTGTTTGTAGGACTGACCATTGCGCAGCCAGTCCACATATTGTTCGCGGTCAAAGCTGTTGCGCACCCAGTCGTCGGTGCCGATACCGGTCGGGTTTTTCGCTGCCGTGCTGGTGGTGGCCGTGGTTGTGCTGGCCTTGTCGGTGGTCGCCGCGCCGGAACCCGTGCTGTTGTCGCCGGTGGACGTGGTGGCGGCGACAACGGGCTCGGCGGCCGTGACAGGCTTGACTGTGCCGGTCGTCACTGTCGCCAGACTGGTCGTGATGGTAATCGACATTTTCCCTCCTCGCATCCGTTTGGGCCGGGCATTCTGACCGCGGGCCGGGCTTTGATGCGCTGATCCTGATTTCTGATGTCCGTCCCGGCCATTTCTTGGACAGGCGTTTGACCGCTGCCGTCTGGCTGGCGATCAGGCGTGACGGATGGCGTGCCATCCGGCGGTGTTGTGCGGTTTCTGCACATCAGCGAAGGCCGAGACCTGATCTGCGACACTTCCCCGCAGTTACAATAGCACAGCCAAACGCTCTGGCATTTCCTTTGTTATTAGGATTTTATCTATTGCTCCGGCCCTTTGGCCCCGCGCCGTTGGCGCAAACAGCGTTGCCCTTGCGCCACGGAGTGATAGGACACGACCCAGCAGTAATGGAGCGTTTGCCATGAAGATGACTGATACCGTCCGCAAAATCCTGGCCAATTACGAGGGTGAAACCCCCGGCGTCAAAGGCCAGCTTGCGCGCATGTTGATGACGGGCCAACTGGCCGGCACCGGCAAGATGATTATCCTGCCCGTCGATCAGGGCTTTGAACACGGCCCGGCGCGGTCTTTTGCGCCCAACCCGGCCGGTTATGACCCGCATTACCACTATCAACTGGCCATCGACGCCGGGCTGAACGCCTATGCCGCGCCGCTTGGCTCGCTTGAGGCGGGGGCCGATACCTTTGCCGGTCAGATCCCGACCATCCTCAAGGTGAACAGCGCCAACAGCCTGATGTCGGGCACCGCTGGCAAGAATCAGGCCATCACCGCCACGGTCGATGATGCGCTGCGCCTTGGCTG
Source organism: Paracoccus sp. (in: a-proteobacteria) (assembly GCF_030538755.1). GTDB lineage: Bacteria > Pseudomonadota > Alphaproteobacteria > Rhodobacterales > Rhodobacteraceae > Paracoccus. The sequence continues at coordinate 3,060 of NZ_JAUNTJ010000031.1, forward strand.
TTCTGCCATCGGCTTTACCATCTATCCGGGTTCGGACATGGCGCTGGACATGTTCGAGGAAATCTCGCAGATGCGGCAAGAGGCTGCGGCCAAGGGCGTGGCCACCGTGATCTGGTCCTATCCGCGCGGCGAGGCCGTGTCGAAGGACGGCGAAACCGCCATCGACATCGCCGCCTATGCCGCCCATATCGCGGCGCTGCTGGGTGCGCATATCATCAAGATCAAGCTGTCCACCGACCATCTGGAACTGGCCGAGGCCAAAAAGGTCTATGAAGACAAGCAGATCGCCATCGCCACCCAGGCCGAGCGTGTGCGCCACTGCATGGACGCCAGCTTTGCCGGGCGCCGGATCGTCGTGTTCTCGGGCGGGGCGGCCAAGGGGGCCGATGCCGTCTATGACGACGCGATCGCCATCCGTGACGGCGGCGGTAATGGCTCGATCATCGGGCGCAACAGCTTCCAACGCTCGCGCGAGGATGCGCTGGATATGCTGCAAAAGCTGGTGGATATCTATAAAGGCAAGTGATGCGGCGGACTCCGGGGGTTTCACACCCCCGGACCCCCTGGGATATTTATAGACCAAAGATGAGCGGGCTGTTCGTTGGGGAAAAGGTTCAGTGGGCCTTTTCCCGACCAGCCTCACCCCGTAGGATATTTGCAGATCAAAGATGAGGCGCGTCGTTTTCTATCGGAAAGCGGCGCGTCTTGGCATTGCGGGGCACGGGGTGGCGCGATAACCCGGCAGGGCTGAACAGGAGGCGCGCATGTCTGATGATCCGCTGGTGATCTTTACCCCTTCGGGCAAGCGGGGGCGGGTGCCTGCCGGCACCCCGGTGCTGGAGGCAGCGCGGCGTCTTGGGGTCGATCTGGATTCGGTTTGTGGCGGGCGCGGCATCTGTTCGAAATGTCAGGTCGCGCCGGGCGAAGGGGCGTTTCCGAAACATGGTGTGACCGTCGGGCCGGATGCGTTGTCGCCGGTGAATGCGGTCGAGGAACGCTATGACCGGGTGCGCGGACTGAACGCCGGGCGGCGCCTGGGCTGTCAGGCACGGATCATGGGCGATGTGGTGATCGACGTGCCGCCCGAAAGCCAGCTGCACCGGCAGGTGATTCGCAAATCCGCAGCCGAGCGGGTGATGGTCATGGACCCTGCCGTGCGCCCGTTCTTTGTCGAGGTCGTGGCCCCCGATCTGGACGATCCGACCGGCGATTTTCAACGGCTGGCCGCCGCGCTGCAAGGACAGTGGGGGATCAGGGGCTTGCGTGCCGATCTGCCGGTTCTGGCGCGCTTGCAGCAGGTGCTGCGCAAGGGTGACTGGCAGGTGACGGCGGTGGTCTGGGATGATGGCCGTGCCGTGCCGGTGCTGGTCGATCTGCTGCCCGGTCTGCTGGATGGGCCGCTGTATGGGCTGGCGATTGATCTGGGGTCGACCACCATTGCCGGGCATCTGGTGGCGCTGGATGACGGGCGCGTTCTGGCCTCCAGCGGGTTGATGAACCCGCAGATCCGCTTTGGCGAGGATCTGATGAGCCGGGTCAGCTATGCGATGATGAATCCGGGCGGTGCCGAGGAAATGACCGCCGCCGTGCGCGAGGGGCTGGGGGCTTTGGCCGGTGCTTTGGCGACCGAAGGCGGCGTCGATCCGGCGCGGATCGTCGAGGCGGTGCTGGTCTGCAATCCGGTGATGCACCACCTGCTGCTGGGGATCGACCCGGTGGAACTGGGGCAGGCCCCCTTCGCGCCCGCGACCTCGGATGCGATCACGCTGCGCGCGGGCGAAATCGGGCTGGGCATCGCAGGCGCGGCGCGGGCCTATATTCTGCCGATCATCGCCGGTCATGTCGGGGCCGATGCCGCCGCCGTGGTGCTGTCGGAACAGCCGCAAAAGTCGGATCAGCCGGTGCTGATCGTCGATGTCGGCACCAATGCCGAGATCATTCTGGGCGACAGGCGGCGGGTGCTGGCCTGTTCCTCGCCCACTGGTCCGGCGTTCGAGGGCGCGCAGATTTCCTCGGGCCAGCGGGCCGCCCCCGGCGCGATCGAGCGGGTGCGCATTGATCCGGTCACGAAAGAGCCGCGTTTCCGCATCATCGGCGTCGAGCAATGGTCGGATGAGCCGGGCTTTGCCGAGGCCGCGCAGGCGACGGGGATCACCGGCATCTGCGGGTCGGGCATCATCGAGGCGGTGGCGGAAATGCGCATCGCCGGGCTGGTCGATCCCGGCGGGTTGATCGGCAGCGCCGAACAGACGGGCACGCCGCGCGCCGTTCCTCAGGGGCGCACACATGCTTATATGCTGCATGATGGCAGTGCCTCGGGCGGGCCGGTCATCATGGTGACGCAGGGCGATATTCGCGCGATTCAGCTTGCGAAATCAGCTCTTTACGCCGGGGCGCGGTTGCTGATGGATGAATTCGGGATTGAAACTCTGGATCGTGTCGTGCTGGCCGGCGCGTTCGGGGCGCATATCTCGCCCTTGCATGCGCTGGTGCTGGGGATGATCCCCGATTGTGCGCCGGATCGTGTGACCAGCGCGGGCAATGCCGCCGGAACGGGCGCGCGGATCGCGCTGTGTTCCCGCGCCGCCCGCGCCGAGATCGAGCGCGAAGTGCAGCAGATCACCCGGATCGAAACGGCCATCGCGCCGCGGTTTCAGGAACATTTCGTTGCGGCCAATGCCATTCCGCACGCGACCGACCCGTTCCCGGAACTGGCGGTGCAGGTGGTGCTGCCGCAGGTGGCCTTCAACGCCGGTGGCGAGGGCGGCGGGCGCAGGCGCGGGCGGCGTTGACGGGAACCGGATGATACCGCAGACATTAACAAAGGCGGCTTGTCTGGCCGCATGTCAAACGGAGATCGCCGATGAAACGCATCCTTGCCGCCGCTGTTTTGAGCCTGAGCGCCGCTTTGCCGGTCATGGCCAGTGATGATGACATTCTGCAACGCCAATCCGACGCGGATGTTGCCACGACGGTCGGGCGGCTGACTGCGGCCATCGAAAACGCAGGCGCGACCATTTTCGCAACCGTAGATCACGGGCAGGGCGCGCGGGATGTGGGTGCCGATATTGGTGAATCGCAACTGGTGGTGTTCGGCAATCCCAGGGCCGGAACGCCGGTCATGGAAAAGGACCGGCTGGCGGGCCTGATCCTGCCGCTGTCGATTCTGGTTTACCAGGATGCCAGCGGGCAGGTCTGGGTTGCGCATGAAAGCATCGCGGATCGCTTGGGCGATCTGGACGGGCTGAGCGACGATGACGCGGCCATCACGCCCTTGGCCGAGGCACTTGACCGGCTGAGCGCGGTCGCGGCGGGGCAGTAACGCCCCGCCCGGTCGGGTCAGCCGCGCAGGCCGGTTTCCTGCAACAAACCCAGACGCTTGGCTTCGTAATAATAGCCGCGCGCATACCACATGACGGCCTTGTCGTGGTCGCCGTTCGACACCAGCCACGCGCCGCGCAGGTATTTGACGGCGTATTTCAGGTTGGTTTCGGCATCCAGCAACCCATCGGGCGCGCCTCGATAGCCCATGGTGCGGGCCGTTTGCGGCAGAATCTGCATCAGCCCGTAATAGGGGCCGTTGCGCACGCCGGGGCGATGGCTCGATTCGCGGATAATGACCCGATGCACCAGCGACACGGGCACATCATATTCGCGGGCATATTGGTTAATCAGGCGGCGCAGTTCCGGCGTTTCATTGGGGTGCAGCGCGGCCTGGCTGATGCCGGGATCGGCCAGATACATGCGGTCATTGCCGCCACCGCAGGCGGCCAGCGAGATCAGGCTGGTCGTGACCAGCAGGCGAATTGGGGTAAACATCACTGCCTCGGGGGTTATGGTTATTAATTCTGCGGCGATTATAGTTCGGCGGCGCGGGGTGCCATAATCAAAAGCCAGAGCGCGGCTGTGCGCGCCCCGGCCCTTGGCGGATTTCCGCCTGTTTCAGACGTGGATCGCCCCGTCACCGCAGGCCAAAGCGGCTTCGCGCACGGCCTCGGAACAGGTGGGGTGGGCGTGGCAGGTCAGCGCGATGTCTTGCGCGGCGGCGCCGAATTCCATCGCGACACAGATTTCGTGGATCATCTCGCCTGCGTTGGGGCCGATGATATGGCAACCCAGAATGCGGTCGGTGTCGGCATCCACGATCATCTTGACGAAACCGTCGCCCTGGAACATCGCCTTGGCGCGCGCATTGCCAAGGAAGGGGAATTTGCCCACCTTGATCTTGCGCCCGGTGGCCTTGGCGGCCTCTTCGGTCAGGCCGACATTGGCCACCTCGGGGGTGGTATAGATGACGCCGGGGATGACGTTGTAATTCACATGACCATGCTTGCCGGCGATGACTTCGGCGACGGCCATGCCTTCATCCTCGGCCTTGTGGGCCAGCATCGGGCCGGGCACCGCGTCGCCGATGGCGTAAATACCGGGAACATTGGTTGCCCAATGATCGTTAACGGCCACAAAACCCCGATCCGTCAGCGCCACACCGGCGGCATCCAGGCCAAGCCCGTCAAGATAGGGGCGGCGGCCGGTGGCAACCAGCACGACATCGGCCGTCAGCGATTGCGCATCGCCACCGGCCTTTGGGGCATAGGTGACGGTGGCCTGACCATCGGTGACCTTGGCCGACTGGACGGCGGCACCAAGGATGAACTTAAGCCCCTGTTTGGTCAGAATTTTCTGGAACTGCTTTTGCACCTCGGCATCCATGCCGGGGGTGATGGCGTCCAGATATTCGACCACCGTCACCTCGGCACCAAGGCGGGAATAGACCGAGCCAAGTTCCAGCCCGATGACGCCCGCGCCGATCACCACCATGGATTTCGGAATGGTCGGCAGGGTCAGTGCGCCGGTGGAATCGACAATCACGCCTGCATCGTTATCGACCTCGACCCCTTTCAGCGCCGCAGGGGCCGAGCCGGTGGCGATGACGATGTTTTTGGCTTCGTGCACGGTATCGCCGACCTTGACCTTGCCGGGGGCCTCGATCGTGGCCCAGCCTTTGATCCAGTCGATCTTGTTCTTTTTGAACAGGAATTCGATGCCTTTGGTGTTGGTGCCAACCGTATCGGCCTTGTAAGATTGCATCTTGGCCCAATCGACCGTCGGGGCCGCGCCCATCAGCCCCATTTTTTCAAAGTTTTCATGGGTTTCATGCAGCATATGGCTGGCATGAAGCAGGGCCTTGGACGGGATGCAGCCAACGTTCAGGCAGGTGCCGCCCAAGGTTTCGCGCCCTTCGACAACGGCGGTTTTCAGGCCCAACTGGGCGGCCCGGATGGCGCAGACATAGCCGCCGGGGCCAGCGCCGATGACGATCAGATCATACATTCTTGTTTCCTTTGCTTGACCGCAAGCCGGGGGCTTCGCGCCCCCGGACCCCCGCGGGATATTTTCAGACCAAAGATGCCAGCAGGGCGGTGACGATCATCGCCATGGTGGCCAGAAAGCCGATGCACCAGATGACAGATCGCCAAGGCGACCAGCCCAGGGCATAGGCCGGAACATAGAGGATACGCGCGGCCAGATAGGTCCATGCGCAAACGGCGGTGAAGGTGCTGGCGGCATTGCCGAGCGTGACGACGATCACGGCGATGGTGAAAAAAGCCAGTCCTTCGAAGTGGTTGGTGACTGCGCGGCGCAGGCGTCCGGTCAGCGGGGACAGTTGTGGCTGGCTGTCGCGTGGGCTGGCATTCCAATCGACGCCGGTGTCACGGTTCATTGACCATCCGGCAAGGCCGATCTGAGCGGCTTGCAGTAAAGCTGCCCATGCCAAGATGGTCAGTTCCGGTGTCATGCCGTTTCCACGAAGTGGAAGGCGGTGCCGGTGACGCCTGCCTGGCTGTTGAAGACGCCCGCCGCGCCGTCCAGATATTCACGCGCGCGTTTGGTGTCGGCGACGGTGTAGAGCGCCCAGGCCGAACTGTCGCTTTCACGCCACAATTGCAGCAGGTTCAGGCTGGCGGCACCGCGATCTTCGGCATCTGCGTCGAAGGCGGATTTGAAGGTTGCATAGTCCGAGATTGTGTAGTGTGCGATGAGTTGTGTCATGTTCACGACCTTTCTCTGATATGTTCTTCGGTGCCCAGAGCGAGAGGGGCCTGCATCAGCTTTCTTTGCCCGGACTGGTCGCCGTGAGCTGGGTGGCCGGGGCTGTGATGGTGCGGGCGGCCTTGCGAAAGAGGGCCGGGCGCGCTGATTGCCGCGCCCGGCCTGTTGTCACAGATCCATCAGCAGGCGGCGCGGATCTTCCAGCGCCTCTTTCACGCGGACGAGGAAGGTCACGGCGCCTTTGCCATCGACGATGCGGTGGTCATAGGACAGCGCCAGATACATCATCGGGCGGATCACGATCTGGCCACCGACCACCACGGGCCGGTCCTGAATCTTGTGCATCCCCAGAATACCCGACTGCGGCGGGTTCAGGATCGGCGACGACATGAGCGAGCCGTAAACCCCGCCGTTCGAGATGGTAAAGGTGCCGCCCTGCATCTCGTCCATTGTCAGCTTGCCGTCGCGGCCCTTGGCACCCAGTTCGCCGATTTCCTTTTCGATCGCGGCGAAGGATTTCTGGTCGGCATCCCGCACCACCGGCACCACCAGACCCGAGGGCGTGCCGACGGCGACACCCATGTTAACGTAGTTCTTGTAAACCACGTCGGTGCCGTCGATTTCGGCATTCACCTCGGGCACTTCTTTCAGGGCATGGCAGCAGGCCTTGACGAAGAAAGACATAAAGCCAAGCTTGACTTTGTGTTTCTTTTCAAAGGCATCCTTGTATTCATTGCGCAGCCCCATGATGCCGGACATGTCCACCTCGTTATAGGTGGTCAGCATGGCGGCGGTGTTCTGCGCATCTTTCAGGCGGCGCGCGATGGTCTGGCGCAGGCGGGTCATGCGGACGCGTTCTTCGCGCGCGGTATCCTGCTGGGCGGCAGGTGCGCGCGGTGCGGCTGCGGGGGCCGAGGCGGCGCGGGCCACGTCTTCCTTCATCGCGCGACCGTCGCGGCCCGAACCCTGCACGGCATCGCGGCTGATGCCCTGTTCGGCCATTGCCTTTTTCGCAGAAGGCGCATCTTCGACGTCGCTGCGGGCCTGAACCTGCTCGGGGCCTGCGCCGGGCGAGTTCACCGCCGCCGATTTCGCCTCGGCGCGGGTTTTGGCGGCGGCGGCGCTTTCGGCGCGTTCGCTTTCGGTCAGCGAGGGCTGTTTGGCTGGCGCGGCACCGGCGGCGCCTTCGGTCACGATGGCCAGACGCGCCTTGGCATCGACCGTATCGCCTTCATTCGCGATGATTTCGGCCAGCACGCCAGCAACCGGCGACGGCACCTCGACCGATACCTTGTCGGTTTCCAACTCGCACAGCATTTCATCGACGGCGACGGTATCGCCGACCTTTTTGAACCAGGTGGCGACCGTGGCTTCGGTCACCGACTCGCCCAGGGTGGGCACCATTACATCCACGGATTTGCCGCTCATTTTCGTTGTGCCCTCCTCAGGCAATCTTGTCCCGCAACAGCGGTGGTTGGGTTCGGGCAGGGCAGATCGCCCCGCATCTGGCCGCTGCCCCAAGCCCGGTTACGGGCGGGGCAGGCGGCGGTTGTGTCAGTCGGCGGCCAGTGCCTCGGATACCAGTGCATCCTGTTCGGCTTTGTGGCGGCTGGCCAGCCCCGTCGCGACCGAGGCCGCAGCGGCGCGGCCAACATAGCGGGCGCGCGAATGTTTCGCGCCGATGCGTTCCAGAACCCATTCCAGATTGGGTTCAACAAAGCTCCACCCGCCCTGATTCTTGGGTTCTTCCTGGCACCAGACCACTTCGGCCTGCGCAAACCGCGCCAGTTCGCGCGACATGGTTTGCGCCGGGAAGGGATAGAACTGTTCCAGACGCATCAGATACACGTCGGTGATCCCGGCTTCGTCCCGCGCCTTGAGCAGATCATAGTAAACCTTGCCCGAGCAGATCACCACGCGGCGGATCTGATCGTCGGGCACCAGCCGGGTTTCCGATTGACCCAGTTGCGCGTGATCCCACAGCACCCGGTGGAAGGTGCTGCCGGTCAGGAATTCGTCCGCCTTGCTGACGGCCATCGGGTGGCGCAGCAGCGATTTCGGCGTCATCAGCACCAGCGGTTTGCGGAAGCTGCGATGGATCTGCCGGCGCAGGATGTGGAAATAGTTCGCCGGGGTCGAGCAGTTGGCCACGATCCAGTTATCTTCGGCGCAGGCTTGCAAAAAGCGTTCCAGACGGCCCGAGGAATGTTCCGGCCCCTGACCTTCGAACCCGTGCGGCAGCAGCATGACCAGACCCGACATGCGCAACCATTTCTTTTCGCCCGAGGAAATGAACTGGTCGAACATGATCTGCGCGCCGTTGGCAAAATCGCCGAACTGCGCTTCCCACAGGGTCAGCGTGTTGGGTTCGGCCAGCGAATAGCCATATTCGAAACCCAGCACCGCATATTCCGACAGCATCGAGTCGATGACTTCGTATTGCGCCTGACCCTCGGCGATGTTGTTCAGCGGATAATAGCGTTCCTCGGTCTTTTGATCGACAAAGGCCGAATGCCGCTGGCTGAAGGTGCCGCGCGCGCAATCCTGCCCCGACAGGCGGACGCCGTTGCCTTCGGTCAGCAGGCTGCCGAATGCCAAAGCCTCGCCAGTTGCCCAGTCAAAGCCCTGCCCGGATTCGAACATGGCCTTTTTGGCGTCCAGCAGGCGGCCGACGGTCTTGTGCAGGGCGATGTCGCTGGGCGGCGTGGTCAGGGCACGGCCGATGCTGGCCATGGTTTCGGCGGAAATGCCGGTTTCACCGGCGACATATTCCGCCCCCTCGCGCGCCAGACCGGCCCATTTACCGTCCAGCCAGTCGGCCTTGTTCGGCTTGAAGTTGCGGCCGATTTCGAATTCCTCGTTCAGGTGTGCCTGAAACGCGGCTTTCATATCCTCGATCTCGCCCTCGGGGATCAGGCCGTCGGCAACCAGCCGGTCGGTATAAAGTTGCAGCGTGGTCTTGTGACCCTTGATGCGGGTATACATCGCAGGGTTGGTGAACATCGGCTCATCGCCTTCGTTATGGCCAAAGCGGCGATAACAGAAGATGTCCAGAACCACATCCTTGTGGAATTTCTGCCGGAATTCGGTCGCCACCTTGGCGGCGTGGACCACCGCTTCGGGATCGTCGCCGTTCACATGGAAGATCGGCGCTTCGACCATCAGCGCAAGGTCGGTCGGATAGGGCGAGGTGCGGCTGAAATGCGGCGCGGTGGTAAAGCCGATCTGGTTGTTTACCACGATATGGATGGTGCCGCCGGTGCGATGACCCTTGATCCCCGAAAGCTGGAAACATTCCGCGACAACGCCCTGACCGGCAAAGGCGGCGTCGCCATGCAGCAGGATAGGCAGAACGGCGGTGCGTTCCTTCTGGTCGGAAAGCTGGTCCTGCTTGGCGCGGACCTTGCCCAGAACGACCGGGTTCACCGCTTCGAGGTGCGAGGGGTTGGCGGTCAGCGACAGGTGAACCGAATTGCCGTCAAATTCGCGGTCGCTGGATGCGCCGAGGTGATATTTCACGTCGCCCGAACCATCCACATCCTCGGGCTTGAAGCTGCCGCCCTGAAATTCGTGGAAAATGGCGCGGTAAGGTTTGCCCATCACATTGGCCAGAACCGACAGGCGGCCACGGTGGGGCATCCCGACCACGATTTCCTTGACCCCAAGCGCGCCGCCGCGCTTGATGATCTGTTCCATCGCGGGGATCAGCGCCTCGCCGCCGTCAAGGCCAAAGCGTTTGGTGCCCATGTATTTGACATGCAGGAACTTTTCAAAGCCCTCGGCCTCGACCAGCTTGTTCAGGATGGCGCGGCGGCCTTCGCGGGTGAACTGGATTTCCTTGCCATAGCCTTCGATCCGTTCCTTCAGCCAGGATGCCTGATCGGGGTCGGAGATGTGCATGAATTGCAGCGCGAAGGTGCCGCAATAGGTGCGTTCCATCAGGGCGGTGATTTCGCGGATCGAGGCGACCTCAAGCCCCAGCACGTTGTCGATAAAGATCGGCCGGTCCAGATCGCCCGCGCTGAAACCATAGGTGCCGGGGTTCAGCTCGCCATGGCTGGGCACCTCACGCATCCCAAGCGGGTCGAGATCAGCGTGCAGGTGGCCCCGGATCCGATAGGCGCGGATCAGCATCAGCGCGCGAATGCTGTCCAGCACCGCCTGCCGCATCTGTTCCGAAGTCAGCGTGACGCCCTTTTCAGCGGCCTTGGCGGCGATCTTTTCCATCGCGGCCTTGGCTTCGGACGGCTTGGCCATGGGCCATTCGCCGGTCAGGGCTGCGGTCATGTCATCGCCGGGCAGGGGCGGCCAGTCGGCGCGTTTCCAGCTTGGCCCGTCAGCGGCCTGTTCTGCTGCGCCGGCCTCATCCTCGCCCCATGCGGCGAAATAGCGGTTCCATGCCTCGTCCACGGCGGCCGGGTCGCGCGACCAGCGGGCATACAGATCCTCGACCCAGGCGGCGTTCTGGCCTTGCAGGAACGAAGAATCGTGGAAATCGGCGTTTTTGGGTTGTTCGGTCATGACGTGATCGGCCTCCCTTGGACCGGCGGGTAACATGGTGCCTTAGACGGCACCGCATTCGACAACAAGAATCTGAACCCCCGGCATCGCGCTGCCTGCGCGGGGGGCCTGAGTGCGGGTATTCGCCACGCCCGAGGCGCCGCACAGCCGCGCGGGGGCGGCGCTGATGCTGGCAGCATCGGCCTGATTGGGGCGGAACAGAACGGTAAAACGACTGGACGCATCGCCCGCCACCGACACCAGCGACGATTGCGGCAGGCCGGTGCGGGCATCGCGCGGGCCAACCGCCACAGCGGCGGGGCGCGCCGGATCGGGCGCGGGCACCGCCACCACAGGGGTCGTGGGCGCGGGATTGGCAGGCACCGAAACCACCGGGCGCGGTGCGGCGACCACAGGTGTGGGGGCCGGGGTGGCAACCGGCGGCGGCGCGACGGTCTGAACACACCCGGCCAGGCCGGTGAACAGGATCAAGGCAGCAATGCGGCGCATGGTGGTTCTTCCTCGCTTTGGGTTTGCTTTATCACAGCCACGCCCCTGCAAGATATGCCCGGAACGTGCAGCATTCAAATCAACAGAAACGGACTGCTGCATAAGGCAGCGGCGGCGCGGCGCAGTGGCGAGGGGCAGGCTCATTTCCGGCACCCGAAACATGGACGGGCGGTCATAAGCGGCGCACCCCCATCTGTCGTTGCCTGCTTGCGCCCTGCTTTTCTGCGGCAGCAACAGGCCGGGTGATCTGACAATCATCCGGCATCTGAACAGCGTTCCGCAGCACATCCCTGGGCAGCGCCATATCCGGCACAACCAGCCCGCTGGTCGGGTCAGGGCGAAGGGCAGCGGCGTCAGCGGGTGACGCCATGACCGTGCCGCCGCAGACTGCGACCAGAGAAAGGCAAACGCATACAACCGTTTGCACCAAGGACCGCATAAAGAACATCCTTTTGAGACCACGCCCCCGGCTTACACCGGGGGCGTTGAGATTTCGTTACTTGCCGATGGCTTTCAGCACGGCTTCGCCCAGACCGGCGGGGCTGTCGGCGACCACGATCCCGGCGGATTTCATCGCCTCGATCTTGGATTCCGCGTCGCCCTTGCCGCCCGAAACGATGGCACCGGCGTGGCCCATGCGGCGGCCCGGAGGTGCGGTGCGCCCGGCGATGAAACCGGCGGTCGGCTTCCATTTGCCTTTGCGTTTCTGCTCGGCCAGGAACTCGGCGGCTTCTTCTTCGGCGGAGCCGCCGATTTCGCCGATCATGATGATCGAGGTGGTTTCATCATCGTCCAGGAACATGCGCAGCACGTCGATATGTTCCATGCCCTTGATCGGGTCGCCGCCGATGCCGACGGCTGTGGACTGACCCAGACCCACGTCCGAGGTCTGCTTCACCGCCTCATAGGTCAGGGTGCCGGAACGCGACACCACACCGACGCTGCCGCGCGAGAAGATCGAACCGGGCATGATGCCGATCTTGCATTCGCCCGGCGTCAGGATGCCGGGGCAGTTCGGGCCGATCAGGGTCGATTTCGACCCTTGCAGCGCGCGTTTCACCCGCATCATGTCCAGAACCGGGATGCCCTCGGTGATCGCGACGATCAGTTCGATTTCCGCGTCGATCGCCTCAAGGATCGAGTCAGCGGCGAAGGGCGGCGGCACATAGATCGCGGTCGCATTCGCGCCGGTTTTCGCCACAGCCTCGTGGACCGAGTTGAAGACCGGCAGGTCAAGATGCGTGGTGCTGCCCTTGCCGGGGGTCACGCCGCCGACCATCTGCGTGCCATAGGCAATCGCCTGTTCGGTGTGGAAGGTGCCCTGAGACCCGGTGATCCCCTGGCAGATGACTTTGGTATCTTTGTTAACGAGAATGGCCATGTTCAGTCCTACTCTTGGAGTGCCAGCAGCGAAACTTGCCCGTCAGGCGAGGGAGCTGGCAGAATAACGGTCAGGTTGTTCATACGCGGGATGCGATAACTGTTTCCCTTGGCATCGGTGGCCTTGCGCCAGTTGCTGCCAAAGGTTTCGGTCAGGCGGCGCTCAATCATTGACGACAATTGCGCCTGCGTCGGACCCTTGGTCGAAACCAGGCAGCCGCGTTTGCCGCCGCTGGCTCTGACAGACGCGCCCATTGGGCCGCTGACCCAGACCCCTGTGGCTGTCCGCGTCATGCCCAACTGGGCGAACGCGGCTTCAGCACCTGCAAACCCGTTTGCTGCCGTTGACATACAGACACCAAAGGTCTGCACGGCCAACTCGCCGGCAAGGAGGTTGCGGCTGAGATCACTGCCTGACGGGGTAGGTTCCGCGGTCGTTTCGCAGCCGGCGACCATCATGCCGAAGGTGAGGGCCACAAACGCCGAAGAGACCTTCATCCCCATCACCCCTTGACCGCTTTGACGATCTTTTCGGCGCCGTCTTTCAGATCATCGGCGGCGATCACGTTCAGGCCGCTTTCGTTGATGATCTTCTTGCCCAGATCGACGTTGGTGCCTTCCAGACGGACGACCAGCGGAACCTCCAGCCCGACCTCTTTCACCGCGGCGACGATGCCTTCGGCGATGATGTCGCAGCGCATGATGCCGCCAAAGATGTTGACCAGAATGCCTTTGACGTTCGGGTCCGAGGTGATGATCTTGAACGCCTCGGTCACTTTTTCCTTGGTCGCGCCGCCGCCGACGTCAAGAAAGTTGGCCGGTTCCGCGCCATACAGCTTGATGATGTCCATGGTGGCCATCGCCAGACCGGCGCCGTTCACCATGCAGCCGATTTCACCGTCCAGCGCGATGTAGTTCAGATCGAATTTCGACGCCGCCAGTTCCTTGGGGTCTTCCTCGGTTTCGTCGCGCAGGGCCATGATGTCGGGCTGGCGATAGAGGGCGTTGTTATCAAAGCCCATTTTCGCGTCCAGACATTTCAGGTTGCCGTCTTTCATGACGATCAGCGGGTTGATTTCCAGCATCTCCATGTCTTTTTCGATGAACATACGATACAGGTTTTTCACCAGCGCCACGCATTGTTTCACCTGTGCGCCGGTCAGACCCAAGGCAAAGGCCACGCGGCGACCGTGGAAATCCGACAGGCCAGACGCCGGATCGACGCTGAAGCTGACGATCTTTTCGGGGGTGTGGGCGGCGACTTCCTCGATGTCCATGCCGCCTTCGGTCGACGCGACGAAGGACACGCGCGAGGTGCCACGATCAACCAGCAGGGCCAGATACAGCTCGCGTTCGATGTCGCTGCCGTCTTCGATATAGATGCGGTTGACCTGCTTGCCGACCGGGCCGGTCTGGTGGGTGACGAGGGTGCGGCCCAGCATCTGCTTGGTCAGTTCCTCGGCCTCGGTCACGGATTTGGCCAGACGGACGCCGCCCTTTTCACCGGCCTCTGCCTCTTTGAAGCTGCCTTTGCCGCGGCCACCGGCGTGGATCTGGGCTTTGACGACCCACAGCGGGCCGTCCAGTTCGCCCGCCGCCGATTTCGCCTCGTCCGCCTTCATCACGATGCGGCCGTCCGAAACGGGCGCCCCATACTGACGCAGCAGCGCCTTGGCCTGATATTCGTGGATGTTCATCGCAAACCCCCTTTATGACTGGTTCGGTTTGCCCGGCCTTGTGGCACAAGCGCACAGGCAAAAGAAACGAAAAACGCGGAAATAGCGAAAATCTGCTGGATTCAACCAGCTTGTGATCACAGCCATGCAGGCTGTGATCACAGCGGCTTGCGGCAGGCCCGGATTAGTTGAGCCAGACCGCCATCAGCATCCCGTTACCCTCCATCAGCATATCGAAATAAGAGATCGCCCCGGAACTGGCCATCTCGCCCTGTTCCAGATAGGGCAGCGCCGAAGCCCCCTGAATCCAGCCGATCAGATCGACGGGGCGCGGGTCCAGAAACACTTGCCGCACATTGACGCCGGCATCGCCGCGCCAATAGGGAATCAGCGCCTCGCCGTTCAGCACAAGCTCGACCTCGGCCAGAACCTCTTGCCATGCCGCGCCGGTTTCTGGCGGCAGGGCGATGCCCGTGGCGCTGCTTTGCTGCGCATTGGGAATCCATTCGCGCGTATTGTCGGTCTCTTGAGCGACCAAGGCCCAGAAACGCCGGTTTTCCGCGATCATCGCCAGAAAATCGGCATGGGCGGCACTGGCATGGGCGGTGTCGGGCTGCTGTTTCAGCGTGTTGATGACGATGGCAACGGCATCCAGCCAGGAATCCTCGACAAAGCCGCCCAATGGCATGGTCTCGAAATTGGTGAGTTCGGCAAACGCGGCACGGGTTTCCATCGCGTCGCGGATCGGGCCGGTCGGGTCATAGGCAAGGACCACCTGCGCCGTGCCGGACATCAGATGCGTATAGGCCGACAGCCATGCCGCATCGGCGGTGTCGAACCGGATCACCGGAACGGGCTGCGGCTCGGCCCATGGCGCGGCGGGACCGATGCCCAGCAAATCGCCCGCAATGTCGATCAGCCCCTCGCCATCTTCACGGGTGCCATCGGCGTTCACGTCGAACCAGATATCGGCAAGGTCGATGTCCAGCCCGAATTCATCCTCCAGCCCGGCCAGAGGCGCACGGGCCTGCGCCATGGTTTCGGTCAGGTCCGCCAGCACTTCGGCCAGCAATTCGGGCCGCAGCGGGTCGGGGGCGGGATTGGCGGGGATGGGCAGGCGCAGCACCGGCAGGTTGCCCACCTCCTCTGACAGACCCACCTGCCAACGCGCCTGAAGCGCGGTCTCGATCGCGCCCAGAAAGCGCAGCCCGGCCAGTGCAAAGCGGTCCTGGGGTGCGGGATCGGCCAGATCCGCCAGCCGTGCCTGAACCGAGGCGAGGCCCCGTTCACCGATTTCGCGCGACAGGGCCAGATCGGGCGCGGGGCCGTCATCGGCGGGCAGCGGGGCCGTGCTATCCGAGGGGGGCGGTTCGGGATTGTCCGGTTGCTGCATGACGTCTGCGGCGGCAGAGTGATCCTGTTGCGCGTGAACGGGCCATGCGGTCGCGAGTGTCAGGGCAAGAACAAGCGGGGCTTGGCGAAAGCGTTTCATGCGATCCTCATTCGATTTTCGTGATCCTGATCCCGGTTGCCGCAAAAGAAAACCCCCGGCCTGCAAGGGCCGGGGGTTCGTTCTGCAATGCCGGTGCGGTTACGCCAGCGTGCCGTCGATGCCTTTGCACGCCTCGACCAGACCTTTGACGGCATCGACCGACTTGTCGAACATCGCCTGTTCGTCGCTGTTCAGTTCGATGTCGATGACCTTTTCGATGCCGCCCGCACCGATCACGGTCGGCACGCCGACGTAAAGGCCGTTCAGCCCATAGGCGCCATCGACGAAGGCGGCGCAGGGCAGGACGCGCTTTTGGTCTTTCAGATAGCTTTCGGCCATCTCGATCGCGCTGGTCGCCGGGGCATAGAAGGCGCTGCCGGTTTTCAGCAGGCCGACGATTTCGGCGCCGCCGTCACGGGTGCGCTGAACGATGGTGTCCAGCTTGTCCTGCGTGGTCCAGCCCATTTTCACCAGATCCGGCAGCGGAATACCGGCGACGGTGGAATAGCGGGCCAGCGGCACCATGGTATCGCCGTGGCCGCCCAGAACGAAGGCGGTGACGTCTTTCATCGAGACGCCGAATTCCAGCGACAGGAAGTGGCGGAAGCGTGCCGAATCCAGCACGCCGGCCATGCCGACGACCTTGTTCGCGGGCAGGCCGCTGAACTGTTGCAGCGCCC
>NZ_JAUNTJ010000011.1 GCF_030538755.1 Paracoccus sp. (in: a-proteobacteria)
CCACCTTATGAATCACGGACAGATGCCGCCCGTCTAACCCTTAAGTTAGCGCGTATGGGGCGGAAGGTCCAGGCGAATACGCTGAGGTTCAGATCATGCGCGGCCTTGATAAGCCCCTCGGTGATCGACTGATAGTAAAGCGCCACGGTATCGGTATAGCCCGCCAGCGTTTCAAAGCTGGCGGTGGTGCCGATGAACCACTGGTCGCCAATCAGATTGCCGCCGCCCAGTTGCGCGACGCCCATATCGACGCCATGTTCCGCCAGCAGCGCGGCATATTCGCTGACATTGGCGAAATCGAACGATTGCACGATGGATTTTTCCGGCGAGTCATACCCCCGCTCGATCAGGGTTTCGATCACCGCGCGGTTGGTGGCGGCGTCATAGGCATATTTGCCCTCGGTCAGCATCCCGACATTGGTGCCGTTGGCGGCGTTATAATCGGTCAGCGCGTCCAGCATGTCGGCAAAGGTCGGAATGCGATAGGGGTCGGCATCCGCCGGGGCAAAGCCCGGATAGGTCCAGTCGCCGCTGCCGGTCGGCTGCACCGTCAGCGCCTGCAACTCGGCATAGGTAAAGTCCTCGACGGCATAGCCGCCGTTGCGCGGGGCATAGACCTGCGCGACATTGGTGGTGCGGGTCAGCGTCAGGTCGTGCATGGCGATCAGCACCTTGTCGGCGGTCATCATCACGTCGGTTTCGATGTAATCCGACCCCATCCGCGCGGCCAGCTCGTTCCCGCCGATGGTGTTTTCCGGCAGATAGGCAGGCGCGCCACGATGGCCGATGACCAGCGGCGCATTGCCGGTCAGCGTGTTGTAAGGCACGGTCGTCGCGGCATGGGCAGCGGGTGCCAGCACTGCCAGCAGCGACAGCGCGGCGGCAACAGAGGCGATCTTTTGCATGGGGTTGTTCCTTGCGAATGGGGTGAATGCGCGGTCCATAGGGCGGCAGACTGCGCGCGCCGGGTAACGCAAAGGTCAACGGCGCATGATGATTTGATGATGGAAATATGAAACCGGGGCAGGGGCAGAGCTTGGCGCCGCTGCGCTGTCGTTCAGGGTGGTGGCGCGGTTCCTGGTTCCGGCCCGCCCCGTTCGCAGGGCGGTTGAGTGGTCAGATGAGCCGTGCGTGATGCACGGCGCGCGCGTGGGGGGCGCATGTCCATAGGCCCGGCAGGGATGGGGGCAAGGGCGATCTGCCCGCGAGACCCGCTGCACCGGCGCAGTTCAGGGGTTCAGGAACCGGGGCCGCGATGCAACAAGGCCCCGGCGGACCGGGGCCTTGCGCGTGTCAGTAAACGGTTTTTCAGTGAACAGTTTTTCAGTGAACCGTCGGTTCGTCGTCGCGCGGGCCTTGGCCCACCGCGCCCAGCTTGTGCCCGGCGGTGCCGACGTGGTTGCCCACGATCAGCCCGGCATCCCCGGCGCTGACCTGAACCGTCTGCCCGTCCAGCACATCGCCCGACAACAGCATTTCGGCCAGCGGGTCTTGCAGCGCGCGCTGGATCACCCGTTTCAGCGGGCGGGCACCGAACACCGGATCATAGCCTTCGTCGGCCAGCCAGCGCATGGCCTTGTCGTCCAGATCCAGCGTGATCTTGCGCTGCGCCAGCCGCCGTTCCAGCAGGGCCAGCTGAATGCGCACGATCCCGTCCATATTGTCCCGCGTCAGGCGGCGGAAGATGATGATCTCGTCCAGACGGTTCAGGAACTCGGGGCGGAAATGCGCCCGCACCGCCTCCATCACATCGGCCCGCGCCGCGCCGCTGTCGGCATCGGCCGGCAGATGCGACAGCGCCTGCGCGCCAAGGTTCGAGGTCAGCACGATCAGCGTGTTCTTGAAATCGACCTTGCGGCCCTGACCGTCGGTCAACTGCCCGTCATCCAGCACTTGCAGCAGGATGTTGAACACATCCGGGTGCGCCTTTTCCACCTCGTCGAACAGCACTACAGCATAGGGGCGGCGGCGCACGGCCTCGGTCAGCACCCCGCCTTCGTCATAGCCGACATAGCCGGGGGGCGCGCCGATCAGGCGGCTGACGGCGTGCTTTTCCATGAACTCGGACATGTCGATGCGCACCATCGCATCTTCGTCGTCGAACATGTATTCGGCCATCGCCTTGGTCAGTTCGGTCTTGCCCACCCCGGTCGGGCCAAGGAACAGAAAGCTGCCCAAGGGGCGCTTTTCATCCGACAGCCCGGCGCGGGCGCGGCGCACGGCCTTGGAAATGGCGGTGACGGCCTCGGCCTGACCGATGACGCGCTTGCCAAGGATTTCCTCCATCTTCAGCAGCTTGTCACGCTCGCCCTCCAGCATCTTGCTGGTGGGGATGCCGGTCCAGCGTTCGACCACCTCGGCGATCTGTTCGGGGCGCACGGCCTCTTCGACCATCAGGGCGTTGTCCTGATCCTCGGCTTCGGCCAGTTGCTTTTCCAGCCCCGGAATGATGCCGTAAGACAGTTCGCCCGCGCGGGCCAGATTGCCTTCGCGCTTGGCCTGATCCAGTTCGGCGCGGGCGCGGTCGAGCTGCTCCTTCAGGCCGCGCGCGCCTTCCAGCCGGTCACGTTCGCCCTGCCAGCGTGCGGTCATTTCGGCGCTGCGCTGTTGCAGGTCGGCCAGATCCTTTTCCAGCCGTTCCAGCCGGTCGCGGGATGCGTCGTCGTCCTCTTTCTTCAGGGCTTCGGCCTCGATCTGCATTTGCAGGATCTGGCGGTCCAGCGCGTCCAGTTCTTCGGGCTTGCTGTCCACCTCCATCCGCAGGCGGGATGCGGCCTCGTCCACAAGGTCGATGGCCTTGTCGGGCAGAAAGCGGTCGGTGATATAGCGGTTCGACAGTTCCGCCGCCGCGACCAGCGCCGCATCGGAAATGCGCACCCCGTGGTGAAGCTCGTATTTTTCCTTGATGCCGCGCAGGATGCTGATGGTATCCTCGACCGTGGGCTGTTCGATCAGCACCGGCTGGAACCGGCGGGCCAAGGCGGCATCCTTTTCGATATATTTGCGGTATTCGTCCAGCGTGGTGGCGCCGACGCAATGCAATTCGCCCCGCGCAAGCGCCGGTTTTATCAGGTTGGCGGCATCCATCGCGCCATCGGTCTTGCCCGCGCCGACCAGCGTGTGCAATTCGTCGATGAACAGGATAATTTCCCCGGCGGCGGTTTCGACCTCTTTCAGGATGGCCTTCAGCCGTTCCTCGAACTCGCCACGGTATTTCGCCCCGGCGATCAGCGCGCCCATGTCCAGCGCCATCAGCTTCTTGTCGCGCAGGGATTCGGGCACGTCGCCGTTGACGATGCGCAGCGCCAGCCCTTCGGCGATGGCGGTCTTGCCGACGCCGGGTTCACCGATCAGCACCGGGTTGTTCTTGGTGCGGCGCGACAGCACCTGCATGGCGCGGCGGATTTCTTCGTCGCGGCCGATGATCGGGTCGATCTTGCCCTGTTCCGCCGCCTCGGTCAGGTCGCGGGCATATTTCGACAGCGCCTCCATCGTGTCCTCGGACGAGGCGGAATCTGCCGTGCGGCCCTTGCGGATGTCGTTGATCGCGCTGTTCAGTTTCTGCGCGGTGACGCTGCCTGCATCCAGCGCGTCCTTGGCATTGGTGTTGACCATGGTCAGCGCCATCAGGATGCGTTCGACCGGCACAAAGCTGTCGCCCGCCTTTTTCGCGACCTGTTCGGCCTCGTCCAGCACGCGCACCATCGAGGGATCGACGTAAACCTGACCGCCGCCGCCCTGAACCTTGGGCAGCTTGGCCACGGCCTGATCCACGGCACCGCGCACGGCCTGCGCGTTGCCGCCGGCGCGGGTAATCAGATTGGCGGCCAGCCCCTGATCGTCATCCATCAGCGCCTTGAGCAGGTGTTCGGGCACAACCCGCTGGTTTTCTTCACGGATCGCAATGGTCTGGGCCGACTGGATAAAGCCGCGGGACCGTTCGGTAAATTTTTCCATGTTCATGTGATAATCCTCTTTCAGCCCCCGCGATTATGCCGCCCGATGTGGCGCGGCGTGCTGCGGGTCCAGGGCTTATCTGTGGTTGCCGCCGCCCGGCTTCAAGATGGCGGGGCGTCCAAAGCGGCATCGAAGAACGCCGCCTCTAGCGCGACGGCACGGCCAAAGAAATACCGGCAGGTGTCGGGATCGCCCGGCCCCACGCGGTCCGGTTCCTGCCGCAGAAATGCCACGAAATCGCGGAAGTCGGGGTTGTCATGCAGGGTGATCCATTCGGCCTGCAACTGGCCGGGCAAGCGTGTGATCCGTTTGCCCCTGCCGCTGGCCGCAGGATGCGGTGTCGGGACCGGGGTTTCAACCGGCTTGGCGTCATGGCACAAGGCGGGCATCAACGGGGGTGATGACGATGGACGACAGGCTGATCGTGGCGCTGGATGTGCCGAATGCGGTGGCGGGGCTGGATCTGGCCGGACGGCTGGGCGATGCCGTCGGGTTCTACAAGATCGGGCTGGGGATGCTGACCGGCGGCGGTCTGGCCCTTGCCAACGAGCTGAAACAGGAACACGGCAAGCGCATCTTTCTGGATATGAAGCTGTTCGACATCGGCGCCACGGTCGAGGCCGCCGTGCGCGGGCTGGCGCAGTTCGATCTGGATTTCCTGACCGTGCATGGCGACCCTCATGTGGTGCGCGCCGCCAAACAGGGCGCGGCGGGCAGCGATCTGAAGATTCTGGCGGTCACGATCCTGACCTCGCTGGACCGGGCCGATCTGGATGCGGCGCTGATCGCGCCCGGCGATCTGCACGATCTGACCGTGGACCGCGCCGCCCGCGCGTTCGAGGCCGGGGCCGACGGCATCATCTGTTCCCCGCGCGAGGCGGCGGCGATCCGTGCCTTGCCCGGCGCGGGGCTGATCGTCACGCCGGGGGTGCGGCCTGTGGGTGCGGACAAGGGCGACCAGAAGCGGGTCGAGACACCCGCCGCCGCGCTGACTGCCGGGGCGGATCACATCGTCGTCGGGCGGCCGATCTGGCAGGCCGCCGATCCGCGCGCGGCAGCGCAGGCGGTGCTGGACGAGATCAAAGCGGTTTAAAGTAGCGGGCGACGGGCCAGGGCTGATAGCCGGTATCCTGATACAGCCCGCGCGCGGGGGCATGACCGCTGTCGCCGGTGGTTTCGACCATGACCATCCTGAACCCGGCATCGCGCAGATGCTGTTCGGCAAAGACCATCAGCCGCCGCCCGATGCCTTGCCGCTGATGGTCGGGGTGGACGGCCAGCATATAGACCTCGCCCATCTGATCCTGTGGGTGCTGGCGCAGGCCGATGAAACCTGCGACCTCGCCCGCATCGGCCAGCCAGACATGATCGCCGTGGCTGGCCAGAAACGCGGCAATGTCCTGACGCAGACGCTGTTCCCAGCCATCGGGGTAAAACGCATCATAGACAAAGCGCGGCACTTCGGCGGCGGTCTGCGCAAAGACCGGACGCCACGCCATCAGCGCCAGATTGATGACATCATCCTGAAACCGCGCCGCATAGGGCCGCATTTCGACTGGGGGCATGGCAAGATCCTGACCGGGCAACGTGCGCTGCATTAAGGGATTGTTGATCGCTCTGCGCGACCGTGCAACCCTTTGGTGAAAAGGGGGATGCCATGGCCAGCACCACAACCGCAGCCGAACAGGCGCTGCACGATCAGCAAAAGGCCGATAACGATCTGGTCCTGTCGTTCCGGTCGGTGCGGCGCGCGGTCGGGCTGTTGGGGTTTTTCCTGCCGCTGGCGCTGTTTCTTTACAGCGTTTCGCACCGACAGGCACCGCTGCCCACCATGTCGGATTATCACTACAGCCCGGTCGGAGTGATCTTTACCGGCACGCTTTGCGCGATTGCGGTGTTTCTGTGGTCGTATCAGGGGTTTCGGCGGCTGAAGGACCAGTTCTTCAGCGATCTGGTGGTGGCGCGCGTGGCCTCGGTCGGGGCGCTTGGCACGGCGTGGATTCCGGCGGTGCCGCGCTTTGAGCTGCCGCTGTGCGATCTGGCGGCGCTGCCGGCCAATTGCAGCTTTGCCCAGCAAGTGCTGACGCCGGCACTGGCGGGCCGGGCGCATGTGCTGTTTGCGGCGATGTTCTTTGCGGCGCTGGTGGTGTTCTGCCTGATCCTGTTCACACGCGGCCCCGATGACACGGTGGAACGCCGCGCCAGCAAGCTGATCTATCGCATCTGCGGCGCGGTCATCGTGCTGGCGATGCTGGCCATTGCGCTGCTGTGGGGCACCCGCGCGGCGTCGGGCAGCCTGTGGCAGCCGGTTTTCTGGGCCGAGGCGCTGGCCTGCTTTGCCTTTGCGACCAGTTGGGCGGTCAAGGGCGACGGGATGCGCTGGCTGGTGCGTCTGGCGGCGCGCGTGACCGGATAGAGGCGCTAGGCCGAGGGGACCGCCACCATTTCCGCCACGATGTCACGAAAGGCGGGGATTGCCTGCGGATGGGCGATGAATTCCGCCACCGGCATCAGCCGCAGCGCCTGACCTTCGTCGCCCAGCCGGGCGGCCTTTGCCTCGGCCACAGTGATCGGCAGGACGAAATACCAGCCGACCCGCCCCGGCTTGCTGATCGAGGGGCGCGGCTCGGCGCGGGTGATGCGGTCCTGACCCAGATGCAGGCCGGTTTCCTCGGCCAGTTCGCGCAGGGCGCATTCGGGCGGGGTTTCGCCCGGCTCTGCGCCGCCGCCGGGCAGATCCCACATCCCGGCCCATGGCAGGCCGGGCAGATCGTCGCGCTGCATCACAAGGATGCTGTCGCCGCAGGTCAGCAGCAGCTTGGCCCCGACAAAGCGGCCGGTCGGCGCGGGTGCCTCAGTCATTGTCGTTGATGTCGCGGTCCCAGATGCGGACCTCGCCCCGGCTGCGGGGCAGGGCGCGGCGCAGGATCAGCCAGATCACCCCCGACAGAACGGCCGTGACGACCAGCGCCATCGGCAGCCCGCCCGTCCACAACCCGGCCAGCAACGCCATGCCCATCAGCGCCACGGCCAATGCGATGCCGATAAAGAACCAGCCCGGCAGCGCCAGTTCCAGCGCCGCCAGCAGCAGCGCGGCGTTCAGCCAGATCCAGCCGTTCTGCCACATCATTTCTCTGCCCCCCGCAACAGCCGGAAGGCATCGGCAAAGGAATCCAGCGCGGCGGCGGGGATCAGCACGGTCTGCTTGCCCGGCCCGTTGCCCACGGCGGTCAGCGCATCGACCTGTTTCATCGCCACCTGATATTGCGCGGCCTGAATGCCACCTTTGGCGATCGCCTCGGCGATGGCGGTGGTGGCGAATGCCTCGGCCTCGGCCAGAATGCGTTTGGCCTTGGCCTCTTGCTCGGCGGCATACAGATCGCCGTCGGCGGCCAGTTCGACGGCGCGGCGCTTGCCCTCGGCCTCGGTCACTTGCGCGCGGCGGGCGCGTTCGGCGTTCAGCTGTTGCAGCATGGCGGCGCGGGTCGCCTCGTCCAGATTGACGTCGAGGATTTCGGCGCGCGTCACCTCGATCCCCCAGTCATCCACGGCATCGGCGACCGATTCCTTGACCCGCGCGATCAGGGCGGCGCGGTTCGACTGCACCTGATCCAGCTCCATCGTGCCGATTTCCGAGCGCACGATCCCGGCGACGGTGGTGGCGATGGCGCCGTCGATGTCGCGGATACGATAGACGGTCTTTTCCGGTTCGATGATGCGATAAAAGACCGAGGTTTCCACCTGCACCAGCACGTTATCGGCGGTGATGGCGTCCTGGCTGTTGGTCGGCAACTGCCGCTCCAGGATCGAGATGCGATGCGCCACCCGGTCGATGAACGGCGTGATGATGTTGATCCCCGGCCCCAGAACCGAGCGCAGCCGGCCAAAGCGTTCGACCACGAATTTTTCCGATTGCGGCACGATGCGCACCGCGGACGAGATTGCCCAGTAAATGACGATGGCCAGAACGATCAGGGCCACGTTCCGCGACAGCAATTCGATGATTTGATCGGGCATTCGTTCTCCGTTGGGTTATTCGGCTGCCATCAGGTTGCTGTTGCCGCCTGCCTCAAGCCGGGACAGGCTGCGGATCACCCGGTTCATCCGCGTCGCAAACACGGAAAAGCCGGGCAGGGGGGTGATGCTGGCTTCGTCCATATACAGGCTGCGGTCGATTTCGACCTGAACCACATGGATGTTCTGGGTCGGGCGGCCATAGGTCGATGCGATATAGGCACCGGCAAAGGGCGCGTTGCGGCGCACCCGCCAGCCCTCGGCGTTGAAGGCGGCGGCGATGATGTCGCTGATCCGGGTCGAGGCGGACAGGCCGTGCCGGTTGCCCAACACCACATCGGGCCGCGCCCCGCTGAGATGGTTCAGCGCATCGCGCGGCATCGAGTGCATGTCGATCAGGATCGCCTGCCCGAATCGCGCCCGCGCGGCGCAGATCATCGAGGTCAGCGCCTGATGATAGGGCCGCCAGTATTGGTTGATTCGGCGGTCGGCCTCGGCCCGGTCGATGGGGTTGTCGTGGATGGCCCGGCCCTGCGTGACCACGCGCGGAATCACCCCCAGCCCGGCCATGGTCCGCTGGTTCAGCGGATGGCGCGGCACGCCGCGCACGATATGGGGGTCGATTTCATCCGCGCCCCGGTTCAGGTCCACCAGACAGCGCGGAAACCGCGCGGTCAGCGTGGCGGCGCCGTGGTTCGGGGCCGATGCGATCAGCCGGTCCACAAAGGCATCCTCGGACGAGCGCAGCACATTTTGCGGCAGCGAGGTTCCGGCCAGAAACCAGTCGGGGTAATGATCGCCCGAATGCGGCGATGCAAAGATCACGCCACTGGCCCAATCGCCGGGGACATTCATTTCAAAGGGCGGCGGATCACAGGTCATGGTGCGGCCTTGGTCGGAACGGTTGCCAATGTATAGCCTGTTTCGTTTGTCGCCAATAGCACTTGAAACCCCCGGCGGGTGACTATATAGACACGCGGACCAAACGCGGTTTGGCCGATGCAGCCCCAGTGGCTGCTGGCAGAATCACCAAGGTTCGGGCGGTTAGCTCAGCGGTAGAGCACTACGTTGACATCGTAGTGGCCACTGGTTCGATCCCAGTACCGCCCACCATTTATTCGCCGCCCCCGGCATTCGCGTCGGGGGCATTTCGTTTTCGCCAAGGCGGCCAGCGCAGCGCCGCGACAAGAGGAGAGACCGATGAAGGTTCGCAACTCGCTCCGCTCGCTCAAGAGCCGGCACCGTGATTGTCAGATCGTCCGCCGCAAGGGGCGCATCTACGTTATCAACAAGACGAATCGCCGCTTCAAGGCCCGTCAGGGCTGAGGCACGCGATTTTGCGAAACGAATGGCCCGCCGGAAACGGCGGGTTTTTCTTTGCCCGCTGGTGTCCGGCTGCCGATGGCGGGGCGGCAAGGGGGCTGACACGAACAGCTGACAGGGGAATGGCGATGATCGAACGGCAGCATTCGGGCGATGGCCGCGATTCCCGCGCGGTTTATTCGGATTGCGGTGCCTATCGCTATGCGCTGACGCGCCGCTGGGGGCCGGGGGCGGCGCTGGTCTGGGTGATGCTGAACCCCTCGACCGCGACCGAGGCGGCGAATGACCCCACGATCGAGCGGGTCGAGCGGCGCAGCCGGATGCTGGGCTATGATGCGCTGTCGGTGGTCAACCTGTTCGCATGGCGCGCGACGCGCCCGGCGGATCTGGCGCGGGCGGGTGATCCGGTCGGGCCGGATAACGATGCGGTGATTCTGGAAACCGTCGCCGGGGGCGCTGCGGTGCTGTGCGCCTGGGGCGTGCATGGCGCGCTGCATGGCCGGGATGCGGTGGTGCGGGGGATGCTGGCGGGCAGTGGGCAGCGCTTGCTGCATCTGGGGCTGACGGCGGGGGGAGCGCCGCGGCATCCGCTCTATGTGGCCTATGCCCGCGCGCCCGAGTTGTGGCGGCCTTAACCCATTATTAAGAAAGCACTTCGTTAACGATGTGTGAATCTGCTATCCCACCAGTGTGTGATGGTGTGGAGTGTGGCGATGTGGATGCTGGCCAGTGCGGTGGGTCTTTTGTTGGTCGGGGTGGCGCTTGACTTTTCTTCGGGCCGGGACGCGACCGAGGATGACCCCTTGCCCGACGATGACGATCTGCCCTCCGATGACACGGCCGAGGCGCAGCAGCCGGTCGATGGCAGCCCCGGCAACGACCAGTTGGGCGGCGGCGATGGCGACGATCTGATCCGTGGCCATGATGGCGACGATGACATGCGCGGCGGTGGCGGCAATGATACGCTGATCGGCGGCCTTGGCAACGACTGGCTGGAAGGCGATGGCACCCATGACGCGGCGGGCGATGATCTGCTGATCGGCGGGCGCGGCGATGACTGGCTGGCCGGGCAGGGCGGCAATGACACGCTGCGCGGCGGTCCGGGCAACGACACGCTGTTCGGCGGCACCGGCGACGATCTGCTGGAGGGTGGGTCGGGCGACGACTGGCTGTCCGGCGGCGAGGGTGACGACACGCTGATCGCCGGGCCGGGCAATGACGATCTGAATGGCGGTGCCGGTAATGATCTGCTGGTCGGGAATGATCGCGGGCAGGCATGGCTGCATGGCGGTGACGGCGATGACACGCTGATGCCGGGCGCGGGCGATTTTGCCGAAGGCGGCGCGGGCGCCGATACCTTTGCGCTGCATCTGGTCGATGGCCGCGTGCCGACGATCGGCGATTTCGACGGGCGCGAGGACCGGATCGAGGTTCACCTGCCCGCCGATGCCCCCGATGACATTCTGATCGACTTTGTGGAACATCAGAACGGCAATATGCGCCTGCATGTCGGCGGCGCGGCGGTGGGCGAATTTTTGAACCCGCTGGCGCTGGATCAGGCGCAGATCGTTGTGGTTCGCGCGTAACAGGGGTTTCTTTTTGCGGCATATTCCCCTATACGCGCGCATCCGCCGGGCGATTGGCCTGTGCGGCGCTCCACGGGCCTGCGCTGGACGACATCCCGGCCTGCGCCATAACCCTTTGATCCTGAAAGGAGACCCCGATGTCGATCACGGTTGAAGAAAAGAATCGCGTCATCAAGGAATTCGGCACCAAAGCTGGTGACACCGGCAGCCCCGAAGTGCAGGTTGCGATCCTGTCCTCGCGCATTGCCACCCTGACCGAGCATTTCAAAACCCACAAGAAAGACAACCACAGCCGCCGTGGCCTGCTGAAGCTGGTCGCACAGCGCCGCAAGCTGCTGGACTATCTGAAAGGCAAGGAAGAAGCGCGCTATACCGCCCTGATTCAGCGCCTTGGCCTGCGCCGCTGATCCGGCTGGCCGGAATGGAAAACGCCCGTGGCCGATGGCTGCGGGCGTTTTGTTTGCACCGGCCGGGCTGGGGCTTATTCTGGCCACAGGCGGGCCGATTCCTGCCTTCGGTTCCTTTTGGGAAAGGATATAACCATGATCCGATTGATAAAGCCGCTTACCCTCGGTGCTGCCTTGATGCTGGGTGCGAATGCCGCCCTTGCGCAAGAGCGTGACACCGCGCAGGAAGAGGCCAACCGCCAGCTTGTCGTTGAATTCTATGACGGTTTCTTTAACCGCCATGATGCAAGCGCCGCCGATGTCGTGGCCGAGGATTACATCCAGCACAATCCCGAAGTGCCCGACGGCAAAGCGCCCTTCGTCGGCTATTTCACCGGCTTCTTCGCCGAGAACCCCGAATCGCGGGCGCGGATCGTGCGCTCTGCCGCTGATGGCGATCTGGTCTGGCTGCATATCCACTCGACCAATGGCGCGGATGACCCCGGTCAGGCCGTGGTGGATATTTTCCGTGTCGAGGACGGCATGATCGTCGAACATTGGGACGTGATCCAGAACGTCCCGACCGAAGCGGCGAATGAAAACACGATGTTCTGATCGGCCGGGGTCCAGCCCGCAAACGCCCGCAAATCGCTGCGGGCGTTTTTATTTGCGCGGTGGGTTTAAAGGTCGCCGATGGGTGACAAAAACGCGCCATGCGTCACCAGATTGCGCACCCCGACCCAGTTGCGGGTTGGCACCCGCAAGCCGTGCCGTTCAGGCCGCGCGATAGTTCCTGATGGCGCGGCCCAGACGGGCGATGCCTTCGTCCATCGGGGCGGCTTCGTGCAGGGTAAAGCTCAGCCGGATGGTGTTGCCGTTCGAGCCGTCGGCAAAGAAGGCCCGCCCCGGCACGAAGGCCACCTTTTCATCGGCCAGTGCCTGCGCCAGCAGCGTTGCGCCGTCCATCTGCGCGGGCAGGGTCAGCCAGACGAACATGCCGCCCTGTGGCCGGGTCCATGTGACGCCATCGGGCATTTCGCGATCCAGCGCGGCCAGCATCAGGTCGCGGCGGCGGCCATAGGTCTGGCGCAGCCCGGCGACGTGATCTTCGAACACCGATTGCGCGACATGGGCGGTGACGACCTGATTCAGCGTCGCCGAATGCAGATCGGCGGCCTGTTTCAGCAGCACCAGCCGGTTGATCGCGTCTTGCGCGGCGCAGACCCAGCCGATGCGCAGCCCCGGTGCCAGCGATTTGGAAAACGACCCGCAATAGACCGTGCGGCAGTTTTCGATACTGCCCTTGCGCGCGATTTCCAGCGCCAGGATCGAGGGCACGGGTTCGCCGTCATAGCGCAGGCGCTGATAGGCGTTGTCCTCAATGATGGCGATGTCCAGATCGTCGGCAAGGTCGATCAGCGCCTGACGCCCGGCAAGATCCAGCGTTTCCCCGGTCGGGTTGCCGAAATCGGCCGAGAGATAGGCGAATTTCACCCGCCCCCCTGCCGCCGCAGCCGCCGCAGCAAATTCGGCAGGCCCGGCATTGCCGTTCAGCCGGTCATAGCGCGGCTCATAAGCGTTGAAGGCCCCCAAGGCGCCCATATAGCTGGGCCAGTTCACCAGCGCGGTATCGCCGGGCGACAGCAGCAGCTTGCCCAGATAATCCAGCGCCTGTTGGGAACCCGAGGTAATCAGGATATTGTCGGCGGTGCAGGTCACACCGGATCGCGCCATTTCCTGCACGATCCAGTCGCGCAGCGGGCGATAGCCTTCGCTGACGGAATATTGCAGCGCGGTGGGGGCGGTGGCATCCGACAGCGCCTCGGCCATGGCGGTGCGATAGGCGGCGGTCGGGAACAGCGCCGGGTCAGGGATGCCGCCCGCGAACGAGATGATGTCGGGCTGATCCAGCAGCTTCAGAAGCTCGCGGATTTCCGACGCCTTCATCCGCATCATGCGCGAGGCAAATATCTGCTGCCAATCCATGTTCGTCCTGTGCCCAGAGTGTCGCGCCAGAAAATTCCTGCGGCAGAGAAATGTCAATGACCCTGCCGCAGTCTGGACAGCGCGGGCGGCACCGCGCGGGTGCCGCCGCCGGGGTCAGTCGGGGTCAGTCGGGGGCCTGAACCAGAATCTTGATCTGGGTCTTTTCCCTGACCAGCGCCTCGAAGCCTTCGTCCACGATGTCGTCGATCTGGATGCGCTTTGTCACCAGCTTGTCGGCGGCATACCAGCCCTGCGTCATCAGTTGCATCACGGCGGGGAACACGTCGCGATAGGCGATGGTGCCCTTCATGCTGCGTTCTTTCAGCACGACGGTATTGGGCTGGAAAGACGCCTCTTTTTCCCAGATCGACACAATCACCGTTTCGCCGTCATAGCGGGTGGCGTCGATACATTGTTGCAGAACGGCGGGCACGCCCGTCACCTCATAGGCGACATCGACGCCGCCGGGGGTCAGTGCGCGGATGCGGGCGACGGCGTCTTCGTTTGCGGGGTTGATGATTGTCGTCGCGCCCAGTTCCAGCGCCTTGGCCCCGCGTTCGGCGGACAGCTCGACCACATGGATGGCCGAGGCCCCGGCGATGCGCAGCGATTCCACGATCAGCAGACCGATGGGACCGGCCCCGAACACCACCGCCGTGCCGCCCGCCTTGAGGCTGGACACCCGGATCGAGTGCAGCGCCACGGCGGCGGGTTCGACCAGCGCGCCCTGTTCAAAGGACAGCCCCTCGGGCATCTTGTGCGCCCATTGCTCGCCCACCACGGTATAGGCGGAAAACCCGCCGCCGCCGCCCGACAGGCCGTGAAAGCCCAGCTTGTCGCAGGTGTTGTATTTGCCATGGCGGCAGGAATCGCATTCGCCGCAGGCCAGGATCGGTTCCACCACCACGCGGTCGCCGACTGCCAGCCGGGTCACGCCCTGACCCAGTTCGGCGACTTCGCCCGAAAACTCGTGCCCCATGATGATCGGGGCCACGTCGCCGCTGACCGGGTGCGGCGCATCGACGGGAACAAAGATCGGGCCGGCCAGATATTCGTGCAGGTCGCTGCCGCAGATGCCGGTCCATTTCACCTTGATCTTGACCTGACCGGGGCCGGGGGCCGGTTCGGCAACGTCTTCGACACGGATGTCTTTGGCCTTGTGCCAGCGTGCTGCTTTCATGGCTTTTTCTCCTGAGAGGTTGCCCCGCCATCATAGCACAAAACCGCCGTTTCCGACAGGCAAGGCCGCCATGCCGGGGGTGCAGGGGTGGGGCCGGGCGCGCCTTGCGGCAAACACTTTCCAACAGGCGCATTTTCCGATATGTCCATGCAATCTGCGACGTGAGGCCCGCCCCCGGCCACATGCACAGGATAGGGGGCGGCGGCAATGGGGCCGCCATAGGAAAGGGTTGCCAGAGGGCTGGCATCCATGAGGAAATCAGATGTTTGATGAAGTGAAGAAATCAATCCAGTGGGGTCAGGAAACGCTGACGCTGGAAACGGGCAAGGTTGCGCGTCAGGCCGACGGGTCGGTCATCGCCACGCTGGGCGAAACCAGCGTCATGGCGAACGTCACCTTTGCCAAAGAACCCAAGCCGGGGCAGGACTTTTTCCCGCTGACCGTGCATTATCAGGAAAAATACTATGCCGCCGGTAAAGTGCCGGGCGGCTTTTTCAAACGCGAGGCGCGCCCGACCGAAAAAGAGACGCTGACCGCGCGTCTGATCGACCGTCCCTGCCGCCCGCTGTTCGCGCCGGGCTTCAAGAACGAAGTGCTGGTCATGTGCACCGTGCTGTCGCACGATCTGGTCAATGATCCCGACATCGTGGCGATGATCGCCGCCTCGGCCGCGCTGACCATTTCGGGCGTGCCGTTCATGGGGCCGATCGGTGCCGCGCGCGTCGGTTTCAGCAATGGCGAATATGTGCTGAACCCCGAAGTTGCCGATATGGATCAGCTGCGCAACAACCCGGAACAGCGTCTGGATCTGGTCGTCGCGGGCACCAAAGACGCCGTGATGATGGTCGAATCCGAAGCCTATGAGCTGACCGAAGACGAAATGCTGGGCGCGGTCAAATTCGGCCATGAACAGATGCAGCCGGTCATCGACCTGATTATCGACCTGGCCGAAGCCGCCGCGAAAGAGCCGTTCGATTTCAAATCGCCCGACTATTCCGCCCTGTATGAGCGGGTCAAAGCCTTGGGTGGCGACGATATGCGCGCCGCCTATGCCATCCGCGACAAGGGCGAACGCCGCGATGCGATTGACGCCGCCAAGGCGAAAATCCTTGAATCTCTGGGCGAAGACGAACTGGCGGATGCCAACCTTGGTTCGGCGCTGAAAAAGCTGGAATCGGGCATTCTGCGCGGTGACATCATTTCGGGCGGCGCGCGTATCGACGGGCGCGACAACCGCACCGTGCGCGCCATCGACAGCGAAGTCGGCATCCTGCCGCGCACCCATGGCTCGGCGCTGTTCACCCGTGGCGAAACGCAGGCGCTGGTCGTGACCACGCTGGGCACCGGCGATGACGAACAGATCATCGACGCGCTGCACGGCAATTTCCGGTCGAACTTCCTGCTGCATTACAACTTCCCCCCCTATTCGGTGGGCGAGGTTGGCCGCGTCGGCAGCCCCGGCCGCCGCGAGATCGGCCATGGCAAGCTGGCATGGCGCGCGCTGCAAGCGGTGTTGCCTGCGGCGACCGACTTCCCCTATACCATCCGCGTCGTGTCCGAGATCACCGAATCGAACGGCTCATCCTCGATGGCGTCGGTCTGCGGTGGCTCGCTGTCGATGATGGATGCGGGCGTGCCGCTGAAAGCGCCGGTCGCCGGTGTCGCCATGGGCCTGATTCTGGAAGATGACGGCAAATGGGCGGTGCTGACCGACATTCTGGGTGACGAAGATCATCTGGGCGACATGGACTTCAAGGTTGCCGGCACCGAAAACGGCATCACCAGCCTGCAAATGGACATCAAGGTGGCCGGCATCACGCCCGCGATCATGGAACAGGCGCTGGCACAGGCCAAGGATGGCCGGATGCACATTCTGGCCGAAATGTCCAAAGCCCTGACCGAAGGCCGCCGCGAATTTTCCGCCCACGCCCCGCGCATCGAAACGATGCAGATCCCGACCGACAAGATCCGCGAAGTGATCGGCTCGGGCGGCAAGGTCATCCGCGAGATCGTGGAAACCTCGGGCGCGAAAGTGGACATCAACGACGACGGCACCATCAAGATCGCCTCGGCCAATGCCGATTCGATCAAGAAGGCTTACGACATGATCTGGTCGATCGTGGCCGAGCCGGAAGAAGGTCAGATCTACACCGGCAAGGTGGTGAAGCTGGTCGATTTCGGCGCCTTCGTGAACTTCTTCGGCAAGCGCGATGGTCTGGTTCACGTCAGCCAGATCGCCAACAAGCGTCTGGGTCACCCGAACGAACTGCTGAAAGAAGGGCAGGAAGTTAAGGTGAAACTGCTGGGCTTTGACGACCGCGGCAAGGTGCGCCTTGGCATGAAGATGGTCGATCAGGAAACCGGCGAAGAAATCGTCGAGAAAAAAGAAGAATCGGCGGAATAATTCCGCTCCGATCTGTGGAAAGACCCGGAATCATCCGGGTCTTTCCTTTTCAAAGCGCCCCTGCGTCAAGGAATGCCGATGGATCGTGACCTTGCCAGCCTCTGGATTGGCGGACAGCTTGGCGAAATTGAAATCGCCAGCATCCATTCGTTTCTGCGGCTGGGGCACAAGCTGATCGTTTACAGCTATGATCCCGTTCCCAATCTGCCGCGCGATGTGGAAAGCAGGGATGCGGCGCAGATCCTGCCCGCCCGCCGCATCGTCCGGCATCGCCGCAGCGGCAGTCCTGCGCTGCATTCTGATCTGTTCCGTTATGCGCTGATGGATCGCAGCGCGGCGATCTGGGTCGATCTGGATATGATCGCCCTGCGGCCCTTCCGGTTCGATTCGCCTTACGTCTTTGGCTTTGAAGATCACGCCGGGTCGGTGAATTGCGCGGTCTTGCGGATGCCCCGTGAATCGCAGGCCCTTCGGGCATTGCTGGCCTTCAACGAGGATACGGTTGGCACCCCGCCCTTGCTGACGGGGTTTCGGAAATGGAAATATCGCCTGCGCGGTCTTGGGCGCGGCCTGCCGATCGACGTGTGGCCGTGGGGCAGCATCGGCCCTCATGCGCTGACGCATTATCTGCGCGAAACCGGCGAAATTTCCCACACCATGCCGGTCGAGGCGTTCTATTCCGTGCATATCGGCCAGATGGAGCGGTTCATCACCCCTGGCGCGCTGACCCCGGCGCAGATCCCCGATTCAGCCTATGGGCTGCATCTGTGGGGCGGCCTGATGCGGGCGCATCTGGCGCAGCATCATGGCGGGCAGGTGCCCGAAGGGTCGTATATGGCCGGGCTGATCGAACAGGCGCGACGTGACGGGATCACCGTCTAAGCCATCTGTTCGATGGCGCTTTTCTTGACCATGATGCCCCGCATGACTGCTTTGCGCTTTTGCTGGACCTGACGATGACCCTTCCCATTTCTGCCTTCGTGATCTGTCAGAACGAAGAACGTGTGATTGAACGCTGCCTGCGCAGCGTGGACTTCTGCGCCGAGATCATCGTCGTGGACTCTGGCTCGACCGACAACACGGTGGCCCTCGTCGAGGCTCTGCGCGATGAGGGGCTGCCGATCACGCTTCTGCACGAACCATGGCGCGGGTTCGGGGCGCAAAAACGGTTCGCGCTGGACCAATGCACGCAGGATTGGTGCCTGTCCATCGACAGCGACGAAAGGGTCAGCCGCAACCTGCGCGCCCGGATACCGGAATTGCTGAATCAGCCGGGCGTGAACGGGTGGAAGATTACCCGTTACGATTATCTGATCGGCTATGGCTATGTCCCCCTGCGCGCGCATGAGCGGTATCACAACCGGCTGTTCCGGCGGGGAACGGGGCGTTTCAACGCCACCGATCTGGTCCACGAGGGTATCCTGATCGACGGCGAGGTGCGCAAGGCGCAGCCTGGCGGCTTGCTGCATTTCAGCCCGATCTTTCTGCACGACCAGATGCAGAAGGAAAACAAATACTCGACGCTCAAGGCGCAGATGCAGGCCGGGCGCGGGAAAAAGGCCCGGCCGTGGAAGATGATCTTCAGCCCGCCGGTGTTCTTTCTGCGCTGGTATTTCCGCTACGGGCTGTGGCGCTGCGGCTGGCCGGGCTTTATTCACGCGGCCAAGGGCGGCATCTATGCCTTCCTGACCGAGGCCAAGCGGTATCAGGCCGAGGCCGCTCGCCGGGTTCCCCCCGACGAGCCGCACGAGCCGGACGGATACTGACCGTCGCAGCCCGGATCAGATCGCGCGCCGCCCGCAGGGCTGACGGCGCGCGGGTGCGTTACGCCGGGTCTTTCGCAAAGCGCAGATAGGGCAGCTTTTTGTCCAGCGTGCCGTATTTGGCCTCGGCTGCGGCGTCGTCCAGCGACAGGGCGACGATCACATCCTGACCGGGCACCCAGTTCGCCGGGGTGGCCAGCGGCACGCCGTCGGTTTTCTGGATCGCGTCCAGCGCGCGCAGGATTTCGGCAAAGTTGCGCCCCACCGACATCGGATAGGTCAGCGACAGCCGCACCTTTTTGTCAGGCCCGATGATATAGACGGTGCGCACCGTGGCTGAATGCGCGGGCGTGCGGCCCTCGGTCGGCAGATAGAATTCGGCGGGCAGCATGTCATAGGCTTTGGAAACCGTCAGATCGGTGTCGTCGATGATCGGGAAATCCGCCGGTGCGCTGGCAAAGGCGGAAATGTCGCGCTTCCATTTCTGGTGGTCGTCCACGCTGTCCACCGACACGCCGATGACCTTGGTGTTCCGCTTTTCCCATTCGGCGGCCAGTTGCGCGACGGCGCCGAATTCGGTGGTGCAGACCGGGGTAAAGTCGCGCGGGTGGCTGAAGATGATGGCATAGCTGTCGCCGATCCAGTCGTGAAAGCGGATTTCGCCCTCGGTCGAATTGGCGGTGAAATCGGGGGTGGTGTCGTTGATACGAAGCGACATGGGAACCTCTTGCAAAGGGTGGTCGGGGCATAGCATAGGGTCGCCGGCGCTGATTGCCACCCGTGATCGTGCTGGCAGAATGACCGGCAAACCGGGCAGATCGCCCATTGATCCGGCCTTGCAGACGGCAATCGCGGGTGCCACCTTGATGCAAACAACCTCAAGGGAGACGCGACATGGCCGATCTTGCCGACAAGCGGAAGTTCTATATCAACGGCGAATGGGTGGACCCGGCGCAGCCGAACGACCTTGAGGTGATCGACCCGTCCACCGAAGAAGCCGTCGCCGTCATCAGCCTTGGCGATCAGGCCGATACCGACCGGGCGGTGGCTGCGGCCAAGGCGGCATTCCCGGCATGGTCGGCAACCGCGCCTGCGGAACGGCTGGCCTATGTGGAAAAGATCCTTGAAATCTATAACCGCCGCGCCAGCGACATGGCCGCCGCGATCACCCATGAAATGGGCGCGCCGCAGGATATGTCGCTGGGCGATCAGGTTGATGCCGGCAGCTATCACATCGGGAATTTCATCAAGGCGTTCAAGGATTTCAAGTTCATCCGCCCCTTGGGCGATCACGCCCCCACCAGCATGACCGCGTGGGAACCCGTGGGCGTGGTGGCGCTGATTACGCCGTGGAACTGGCCGATGAATCAGGTCACGCTCAAGGTTATTCCGGCGCTGCTGGCGGGGGATACCTGCATCCTGAAACCGTCGGAAATCGCGCCGCTGTCCAGCATCGTCTTTGCCGAGATCGTTGACGAGGCGGGCCTGCCGCCGGGTGTGTTCAACATGGTCAATGGCGATGGCGAAGGGGTGGGCACGCAACTGACCGTGCATCCCGATGTCGAGATGATCTCTTTTACCGGATCGACCCGCGCGGGCATCGCCATCAGCAAGGCCGCCGCCGAGGGGCTGAAAAAGGTGGCGCTGGAACTGGGCGGCAAGGGGGCGAACCTGATCTTTGCCGATGCCGACGACAAGGCGGTGGTGCGCGGGGCGCGGCATTGTTTCTATAACAGCGGCCAGTCGTGCAACGCGCCCACGCGGATGCTGGTTCAGCGTCAGGTCTATGACAAGGCGGTGGAAACGGCGGCGCAGGTGGCCAATGAAACGGCGGTCGCCACCGCGCATCAGCCGGGCAATCATATCGGTCCCGTGGTCAGCAAGCGCCAGTGGGATCAGATTCAGGGCCTGATCCAAAAGGGCATCGACGAAGGCGCGCGTCTGGTCGCCGGTGGCCCCGGTCTGCCCGAGGGGGTGAACCGCGGCTATTTCGTGCGCCCGACGGTCTTTGCCGATGTGAACAATGACATGACCATCGCGCGGCAGGAAATCTTTGGCCCGGTGCTGTCGATCATCCCCTTTGATACCGAGGAAGAGGCCATCGCCATCGCCAATGACACGGTTTACGGGCTGACCAACTATGTTCAGTCTCAGGACGGTGCGCGGCGTAACCGGCTGGCGCGGCAATTGCGGTCGGGGATGGTCGAGATGAACGGCGTGTCGCGCGGCGCAGGATCGGCCTTTGGCGGCGTCGGCAAATCGGGCCGCGCCCGCGAAGGCGGCGTCATGGGGCTGGAGGAGTTCATGGACTCCAGGGAAATCAGCGGCTGGGACAGCGACGCCTGAGCGCGCCGGTCATCTGGTGGGTCGGCCGCGATCTGCGGCTGACCGATAACCCGGCGCTGGTGGCGGCAGCGGCCAGCGGGCCGGTGCTGCCGCTTATGGTGCTGGACACGCCCGAAGATGCCTTGGGCGCGGCACCGGCGTGGCGGCTGGGGCAGGCGATGCGCGCGCTGGCCGATAATCTGGCGGCGCGCGGGTCGCGGCTGATCGTGCGGCGCGGCGATGCTGCCACGGTTCTGGCGGCGCTGATGGCGCAGACCGGCGCGCAGGCGGTGCATCTGAACAGCCCACGCCCGTTTTTCAGCGCAGCAGCAGTGCGGGTGGCTTTGGGCGAGGCGCTGCACATCCACCCCGGCAACTGGCTGTTGGCCCCCGGTTCGGTCAAGACCGGCGCGGGTGGGGCTTATCAGAAATTCACTCCGTTCTGGCGCAATCTGCGCGGGCGTGACATTGCCGCGCCTATGCCGGTGCCCCGGATCACCGCGCCCGCAGCCTGGCCTGCGTCTGACGATTGGCAGCTTGGCACCGCCATGCGCCGGGGTGCTGCGATTGTGGCGCGGGAAACGCGGGCGGGCCAAGCTGCCGCCCTTGCCAGGCTGGCCGAGTTTCTGGACGGTCCGGTTCAGGATTACACCGACGCCCGCAACCTGCCCGCCCACCCCGGCACCAGCGGCCTGTCGGATGCGCTGGCCGTGGGCGAGATTTCCGCCCGGCACATCTGGCACGCCGCAACGGCCGCGCGGGCCGAGGGCGCGCCGGGGGCCGAGACGTTTCTGTCTGAACTGGCATGGCGCGATTTCGCCCGCGATCTGTATTTCCACAGCCCGGCGATGGACCGGCAGGCGTGGCGGGCGGAATGGGACAGTTTCCCATGGCGCGACGATAACCCCGATGCCGGGTCTTGGCGGCGCGGGCTGACCGGCATCGACATCGTGGACGCCGGGATGCGCGAAGTTTATGCCACCGGGCGGATGCACAACCGCGTGCGGATGATCGCCGCCAGTTTCCTGACGAAACACTTGCTGACGCATTGGCGCATCGGCCTTGACTGGTTTGCCGATACGCTGACCGACTGGGACCCGGCCAGCAATGCGATGAACTGGCAATGGGTGGCGGGCAGCGGGCCGGATGCCGCGCCCTATTTCCGCATCTTCAACCCCGACACGCAGGCGGCGAAATTCGATCCGCGCGGCGATTATTGCCGCTATTGGCTAAGCGGGCCGGGGGATGCGCGGTTCCGCGCCGCGATCCCGCTGTCGTGGGATATACCGTCTGCCCGCCCCGCGCCGGTGATCGGCTTGGCCCAAGGCCGGGCACGGGCACTGGCCGCCTATGAGGCGGCGCGGCAGGTGCCGGGTTAGGCGGAAGCGGCTGCCTTAATGCGCGCTTTCGTCGCCCGCGCGCACCGCGGCGCGTTTTTCCGGCATTGCCTGTTCGACCGCGCCCTGTTTGTCGGAATCGCCGAAATTGGCCCAGACCTCGCCATTACCGGGCGGGGGCAGGTCTTCCTGACGCCATATGTGATGGATATGCGCCTTGGCGATCATCATGCCGGTGATCGGCGCGGTCAGAAAGATGAACAGGGTAATCAGCAGCTCATGCACGCTGACATGATCGCCAAAGACCGCAAACCACAGAAACGAGGCGATCAGCACTCCGCCAACCCCCAGCGTCGCCGCCTTGGTCGGGCCGTGCAGCCGGGTCATCGGGTCGGGCAGCTTGACCAGACCGATGGCCCCGATCAGCCCGAACAGGCCGGCAATCACCAGCAGGGCCGAGATAAGGATTTCCGCAATAAATGCCATCTGTCTGCCCCTTATTCGATTACATCGCCGCGCAGCAGGAATTTCGCATAGGCGACCGAGGACACAAAGCCCACCATCGCGAACAGCAGCGACACCTCGAAATACATGGTGGTGCCGTGCAGAATGCCGAACAGCGAAATCAGCGCGATCATGTTGATTGCCATCGTGTCCAACGCCAGCACCCGGTCGCCCACGCCGGGGGCAAAGACCACGCGATACAGGCACAGCAGTTGCGCCAGTCCGAAACAGCCAAAGGCGAACATCAGCGCATATTGGATCATTCGAAAATCTCCTTCAGGCGCGTTTCATAGCGGGCTTTGATGTCGTCGCGCACCGAATCCGGGTCGGGCGCGTGCAGGCAGTGGACCAGCAGATAGCGGCCGTCCTCGGACAGGTCGGAACTGACGGTGCCCGGGGTCAGGGTGACGGTGCCCGCCAGCACGGTGATCGCTTCGGGCGTGGTCAGATCCAGCGGCACCGAAATCCAGGCGGGGCGCAGCGCGCTGTTGGGTTTGAACAGGATGATCTTGGCCACCTGAATATTGGCCACGATAATGTCCCAGATCACCAGCAGAGCGTAAGAGATGACGTTGCCGATCCCGCGCATGCGGGGGCGGTCGGGCCAGTAAGGCGCGGTCATCGCCGGGATCACGATGCCAAGGATGGTCGCAAAGACCAGCGATCCCCAGGCAAAGCGGTTCACCAGCAGCATCCAGACCACGATCAGCAGCAGGCTTAGCATCGGGTGGGGGAACAGGCGCCGCATCATTATTTCGTGCCCTCCTGATTGGTCAGCACCGCATCGACATAGGCGGGCAGGTCGAACAGTTGATCGGCGGTGGTTTGCAGGTAATCGCTGACCGGCCCACCCAGCAGCGTCAGCGCCGCCAGACCCGCCAGCAGCAGCCCGACCGAGACAAAGGCCAGTGCGGGCGCGGCGGAATCGCCCACGTCCTGCACGGGTTCATCGGTTTCCAGCCGCACCGGAACCGGGCCGCGCGGCGGGCGGGGGCCTTCGTCGCTGTCATTGCCGGGGTCGGGCGACAGCGCCTCGGCCTTCCAGAACAGCACCGATCCGGCGCGGGCAAAGCCGATGATCGCCAGCAGCGACGTGACCAGCACCACCGACCAGATCCAGACCATCCACGGATCGCGGGCCGTCACCTCCAGCACCATCAGCTTGCCCAGAAAGCCCGACAGCGGCGGCAGACCCGCAACCGCGATGGCGGTGGCAAAGAACAGCGCCGAGATCAGGCCGCTGTTGATGATCGCCGGGCGCACCCGCAGCCAGCCATCGCCGCCGCGCCGTGCA
Source organism: Paracoccus sp. (in: a-proteobacteria) (assembly GCF_030538755.1). Classification (GTDB taxonomy): domain Bacteria; phylum Pseudomonadota; class Alphaproteobacteria; order Rhodobacterales; family Rhodobacteraceae; genus Paracoccus. The sequence goes on from NZ_JAUNTJ010000011.1 coordinate 24,060, forward strand.
ATGACCAGATCGGCGATCAGGAACAGGGCAGCGGCGGCCAGTGTCGAATGGATCATGTAATACAGGCCCGCGCCCACGCCGGGCGGTGTGAACCGCGCGATCGGGATCAGCAGCATCCCGACAGAGCCGATGGCCGCAAAGGCCGCCAGCCGCGACAGGCTTTGCGTGCCGACGACGCCGATCTGGCCAAGGGCCAGCGTAATCAGTGCGGCAGGCAGGATCAGGTCGGTGGCCAGGGTCTCGATCACGCTGTCTTGCGGAAAGACCAGCGTGAAAAAGCGGATGATCGCATAGATGCCGACCTTGGACATGATGGCGAACAGCGCCGCCACCGGGCCGGGCGCATTGGCATAGGTCGCGGGCAGCCAGAAATGCAGCGGCACCACCGCCGCCTTGATGGCAAAGACCATCAGCAGGATCACCGCACCCACGCGCAGCAGGGCGGTGTCGCCCACCGGCATTTCCGCCACGCGCTGCGCCATATCGACCATGTTCAGCGTCCCGGTCGAGGCATAAAGCAGCCCCAGTGCCGCGAGAAACAGCGACGACCCGACGATGTTATAGGTGACGTATTGCACCCCCGCGCGCAGCCGCATCGCGCCGCCGCCATGGGTCATCAGGCCATAGCTGGCGATCAGCAGCACCTCAAAGAACACGAACAGGTTAAAGGCGTCGCCGGTCAGGAACGCGCCGCAGACGCCCATCAGCTGAAACTGCCACAGCGCGTGAAAGTGCCAGCCCTTGCGATCCCAGCCGGAACCGATGGCGTAAAGCTGCACCGACAGCGCCAGCACGGTGGTCAGCAGCAGCATCATGGTGGACAGCCGGTCCAGCATCAGCACGATGCCAAAGGGCGCGGACCAGTTGCCAAGGCGATACACATGGACGGTGCCATCCGCCGTCAGCAGGTTCAGATACAGCGCCAGCCCCAGCAGCAGCGAGGTGCCCAGAACGCTGAACACACGTTGCAGCACCAGATCGTGGCGCATCCACAGAATGATAAGCGCCCCCACGAAGGCAGGCAGCAGAACCGGGGCGATCAGCAGATGGCTCATGCGGTTTCGTCCTCGGGCTTGGTCCTGGCGGTTTTCAGCGGCGGCATCAGGCGGTCATCGTCGGGCATGTCGATATGGTCGTCGCCGCCCTCGATAAAGGCGCCAAGGGCCATCATCACCACCACGGCGGTCATGCCAAAGGCGATCACGATGGCCGTCAGCACCAGCGCCTGCGGCAGCGGGTCGGTATAGCTGATGTTTTCGGCGTAATTGTTCAGGATCGGCGGCTGGTTTACCGCCAGACGCCCGGACACGAACAGAAATGCGTTGATCGCATAGGTCAGCATGGTGGCACCCAGCACCACCGCAAAGGCGCGTCGGCGCAGCATCAGATAGATGGCACAGGCCATCAGAACGCCGATGGCAGAGGCGACAAGCAGTTCCATCAGCGGCTCCCTTGCGATGTCTGGTTGCGGGATGGGGCGATGTCCATCGGTTCGGTATTGACCGGCGCGCCCGACATCCGCGACAGACGGCTGAGCGAATTCAGCGCCAGCATCACCGCGCCGACGACGCACAGGAAGACGCCAAGGTCAAAGCCCATGGCCGAGGCCAGCTCAAATCGTTCGATAAAGGGCAGGAACGGGATGCCGAAATAGCCAAAGGCCGAGGTCAGGAACGGCATTCCGGCAAACCATGCCGCGACGCCGGTTACGCCCGCCGACAGCACACCGGCCCCGATCAGCGCGTGATAGGGCACCCGCTGGCGTTCCTGCGCCCAGGCAAAGCCCGAGGCCATGTATTGCATCAGCAGCGCGATCGAGACGACCAGACCGGCGATAAAGCCGCCGCCCGGCTGGTTGTGCCCGCGCATAAAGATATAGACGCCGACGACCAGCGAAATCGGCAGGATCACCCGCGTCGCCACCACCAGCATCATCGGATGCCGGTCGCCCGCGCGGGCCATGTCGGGCACCCACTGGCGCAGCTTTTGCGCGGACTTGCCCTGCATCAGCGTTTCGGTCAGCGCAAAGATGGCAAGGGCGGCGATGCTCAGCACCGTGATTTCGCCGAAGGTATCATAGCCGCGGAAATCCACCAGGATCACGTTCACCACATTGGTGCCGCCGCCGCCGGTATAGCTGTTGTCCAGCATATAGCCCGAGATGGTTTCGAACGCGAAATCGCTGCGCAGCATGGCATAGGCCAGCCCGCCAAAACCCAGCCCGGCCAATACCGCCAGCGCGCCATCCAGCCGCCGCTTGCCCGCGCTGGATTCCACCGGCGTGGCCTTGGGCAGAAAATTCAGCGCCAGCAGCAGCAGGATCACCGTCACCACCTCGACCGAGATCTGCGTCAGCGCAAGGTCGGGGGCCGACAGATAGGCGAACCCGACCGAGACCATCAGCCCGACAATCGCCATCAGCACCAGCGCCAGCAGGCGGTTGCGGTGATAGACGACCATGGCAAAGCTGCTGACGATCAGCATGAACCACCCGGCCAGCACCACCGGCGGCACCGGCAGCAGCGGCCGCACAGGCGCTGCATTGACCGAGGTGCTCCAGGCCAGCCAGCCAGCGGCCAGTGCCGCCACCACCAGCAGCGCGATGGCCCGCGCCATCGAGCCGTTGGTCAGCCCGTCGGTGATCCTGCGCGCCAGCCGCACCAGGGCCAGCACCAGCGCATCGAACATCGCCTTGGCCTCGGGGCGGGGGGCGGCATCCCACGCGGCCAGCAGCGGGCGATGCAGCCGCAGCAGGATCGCACCGCCGCCGATGGCGATGATCGACATCATCAGCGCGGGCGACCAGCCGTGCCACAGCGCGAAATAGCCGGTGAACGGCTGCCCGGTCACGGCCAGCGTGCTGGCCTTGACCAGCCACAGCGCCATCGCATTGGGCACCAGCCCGATCAGCACCACCAGCACCACCAACAGCGCGGGCGGCCCCCACAGGCCGGGGCCGGGGTCATGCGGATGATGCGGGTAATCGTGGCGCTCGGCCCCGGCGAAGGTGCCAAAGATGAACCGCAGCGAATAACCGACTGAAAACAGCGCCCCGATGGTTGCCAGCACCATAAAGGCCGATGCCCAGTGATCGGCATGGCTGGTGGCCTCGAGCATCAGTTCCTTGGAATAGAACCCGTTCAGCGGCGGGAAACCGGCCATCGACAGCGATGCGATGGTGCCGATGACAAAGGTGATCGGCATTAGCCGCCGCAGCCCCCCCAGACGCGCCAGCGAGCGGGTGCCGGTTTCATGGTCCACGATTCCGGCGGTCATGAACAGGGCCGCCTTGAAGGTGGCATGGTTGATGATGTGGAACATCGCCACCATCGCCGCCGTTTCCGTGCCAAAGCCCAGCAGCATGGTAATCAGGCCAAGGTGGCTGACCGTGGAAAAGGCCAGCAGCGCCTTGAGATCGTCCTTGAACAGCGCGATTCCCGCCCCCAGCACCATGGTTATCAGCCCGACCGGCGCCACGATCCAGAACCACGCATCGGTGCCCGCCAGCACCGGCCACAGCCGCGCCATCAGGAACAGCCCCGCCTTTACCATCGTGGCCGAGTGCAGATAGGCCGATACCGGCGTCGGCGCGGCCATGGCGTGCGGCAGCCAGAAATGGAACGGGAACTGCGCCGATTTGGTAAACGCCCCCAGCAGGATCAGGATCAGCGCGGGCAGATACCACTCGCTGGCCTGAATCGCCTCGCGCGCGGCCAGGATGTCGCTGATTTCATAGCTGCCGGCGATCTGGCCCAGGATCAGCATCCCGGCGATCATCGCCAGCCCGCCCGCTCCTGTCACGGCCAGAGCCATGCGCGCGCCCTGACGGCCTTCGGGCAGGTGCCGCCAGTAACCGATCAACAGGAATGACGACAGCGAGGTCAGTTCCCAGAACACCAGCAGCAGCAGGATGTTATCCGACAGCACGATCCCGACCATCGCGCCCTGAAACAGCATCAGATAGGTGTAGAACTTGCCCACCGGATCGCGGCGGCTGAGGTAATAGCGGGCATAGATGATAATCAGCAGCCCGATCCCCAGAATGAGGATGCCGAACAGCAGGCTTAGCCCGTCGATGCGGAAACTGGCGCGCAGCCCGATACGCGGCATCCAGTCGAAGCCGGCGGTGATGACCTGCCCGGCCATGATCGCGGGGATGTGCAGCAGCAACCCCAGCAGCGCCAGCCCGGTGGCCGTGGCGCAGGCGGTGGCGGCGACATCGCGCCCTGAACGGATCAGCAACCCCGGCAGCAAGGCGCCAAGAAAGGGCAGGATCGCGATCAGGATGGGTGACATGGGCCGCTCACTCCTAAGGGATTTCCGGTGTTTCTTTAGAATCGTTGCATCGGAGTCAAGCAGATCACCCAAAGCCTTTGCCGGTGTTCGCCTTTCGTGCTATGGCGGCGGAAACGACAAAAGAGGCAGTGATGCGGGTTCTGGGCATTGATCCGGGTTTACGGAACACCGGCTGGGGAATCATCGACGTGGACGGGCCGCGCCTGCGCCATGTCGCCAGCGGCGTGATCCGCTCGGCGGGCGATGATCTGGCCGCGCGGCTGGTGGTGCTGTTCGACGGTCTGTGCGACGTGATCGCGGCGCACCGCCCCGATCAGGCGGCGGTCGAACAGACCTTCGTCAACAAGGATGCCTCGGGCACGCTGAAACTGGGTCAGGCGCGCGGCATCGCCCTGCTGGCCCCGGCCCGCGCGGGGCTGAGCGTGGGTGAATATGCCCCGAACGCCGTCAAGAAAACCGTGGTCGGCGTCGGCCATGCCGCCAAGGATCAGATCGCGCATATGGTGCGCTTTCACCTGCCCGGCGTGGTTCTGGCGGGGCCGGATGCCGCCGACGCCCTGGCCATCGCCATCTGCCACGCCCACCACCTGCAAGGCCGCAGCCTGCGCATCAAGGTGGCGTCATGATCGGGCGTATCGCCGGGGTGATCCTGCACCGGGCGCAGGATCATGTGCTGATCGACGTGCGCGGCGTCGGTTACATCGTGCATATCAGCGAACGCACGGCGGCCAGCCTGCCGCCGGTGGGGCAGGCGACGGCGCTGTATACCGACCTGCTTGTGCGCGAGGATTTGCTGCAATTGTTCGGCTTTCCGACGCTGTATGAAAAGGAATGGCACCGGCTGCTGACCGGGGTGCAGGGGGTCGGGGCCAAGGTCTCGCTGGCTGTTCTGGGCACTTTGGGGGCCGAAGGTCTGGGCCGGGCGATTGCGATCGGCGATTGGGCCTCGGTCCGCAAGGCGCAGGGCGTGGGGCCAAAGCTGGCGCAGCGCATCGTGCTGGAGCTGAAAGACAAGGCCCCCGCAGTGATCGCCCTTGGCGGCAGCCTGACGGTGGGCGCGGCCGTGCCCGCCGCCGATCCGGCGGATGGCGCGGTGATCGACGACGCCCCGGCCCCCGCGCCGCCGCCACCTGCGGGCGTGCGCGCCGATGCCAGTGCCGCCGCAGATGCGCTGTCGGCGCTGACCAACCTTGGCTATGGCCCGTCCGAGGCGGCCTCGGCGGTTGCCACTGCGCAGGCTGCCGATCCCGCCGCCCTGGCCCCCGGCCTGATCCGCGCGGCCCTGCGCGCCCTGGCCCCCAAGGGATAAAGCACTGGAAACCGGGGCCGCCACGCCGCAGTTTATCATGCAGCATGAAATGAAAGGGATGCCGATGGGCAATGCACGCACCTTTATCCTGATGGCCGTGATGACGGCGCTGCTGATGGGCCTTGGCGCGATGGCCGGTGGCAGTCAGGGCGCCATTCTTGCGCTGATGGTCGCCGGGGCGGGGAATATCTGGGCCTGGTGGAACAGCGACAAGATGGTGCTGCGCCAGCAGGGCGCGGTGGAACTCAGCCGCGCCAATGCCCCCGATCTGTTCGATCTGACCGCCGCACTGGCGCAGCGCGCGGGCCTGCCGATGCCCAGGCTGTATCTGCTGGAAACCGATCAGCCCAACGCCTTTGCCACCGGCCGCGATCCGCAAAACGCCGCCGTCGCCGTCACGCGCGGGCTGGTCGCGGCGATGAGCCGCGACGAACTGGCCGGCGTGATCGCGCATGAGCTGGCCCATATCCGCCACCGCGACACGCTGATGATGACCGTCACCGCCACCATGGCCGGGGCGATTGCGATGCTGGGCAACATGATGATGTTCACCGGCGGGCGCGACAATCGCGGCGGTGCCTTGGGCGGCATTCTGGCGATGATCCTTGCACCGCTGGCCGCCGGTCTGGTGCAGATGGCCATCAGCCGCGCCCGCGAATACGAGGCCGACCGGCTGGCCGCAGAAATCACCGGGCAGCCGCAGGCTCTGGCCTCGGCACTGGCGCGGATCGCGCAGATGGCGGGGCGCACGGTCAATATCCCGGCGGAAAAGAACCCGGCTTCGGCGGCGATGTTCATCATCAACCCGCTGCACGCGCTGCGGATGGATGCGCTGTTTTCCACCCACCCGCCGACCGAGGAACGCATCAACCGCCTGATGGCCATGCGCGCATGACCCAGCCCGACCCCACGCTGCGCCCCGAACGGATCGAGGGCGAACCCGAAGACCGCGCCCTGCGCCCGCAGGCGCTGACCGATTTCATCGGTCAGGCCGAGGCGCGGGCCAACCTGCGCGTGTTCATCAACAGCGCCCGGATGCGCGGGCAGGCGATGGATCACACGCTGTTCTTTGGCCCGCCGGGTCTGGGCAAAACCACGCTGGCGCAGATCATGGCGCGGGAACTGGGGGTGAATTTCCGCATGACCTCGGGTCCGGTGCTGGCGCGGGCTGGCGATCTGGCGGCGATCCTGACCAATCTGGAATCGCGCGACGTACTGTTCATCGACGAAATCCACCGCATGAACCCCGCGGTAGAGGAGGTGCTTTACCCCGCGATGGAGGATTTCGAACTGGATCTGGTCATCGGCGAAGGCCCCGCCGCGCGCACCGTCCGCATCGAGTTGCAGCCCTTTACACTGGTCGGCGCGACCACCCGTCTGGGCCTGCTGACCACACCGCTGCGCGACCGTTTCGGGATTCCGACGCGGCTCGAGTTTTACAGCGTCGATGAACTGGACCTGATCGTTCAGCGCGGCGCGGCCAAGCGCGGCATCAAGGCCGACGCATCCGGCACCCGCGAAATCGCCACCCGCGCGCGCGGCACGCCGCGGATCGCCGGGCGGTTGCTGCGCCGGGTGATCGACTTTGCGCTGGTCGAGGGCGATGGCCGCCTGACCCGCGACATCGCCGACAGCGCGCTGACCCGGCTGGGCGTCGATCACCGTGGCCTCGACGCCGCCGACCGCCGCTATCTGACGCTGATCGCGCAGCACTATGGCGGCGGGCCGGTGGGCGTGGAAACCCTGTCCGCCGCCCTGTCCGAAAGCCGCGACGCCATCGAGGAAGTGATCGAACCCTATCTGCTGCAACAGGGCCTGATCGCCCGCACCCCCCGCGGCCGAATGCTGACCGCAGGCGCATGGCGGCACCTGGGGCTAGAGGCCCCGCAACCGGGGCAGGTGGGCTTGTTCGGGGATGGGTGATGAAACTTGACGATTTTGGTGCGCTGACTGATGCGGAAAGCAAACTGATCCAGCACCTGCGCGGCGGTGGCGTAGGGATCTGCCAGATCAGCGATCAGACCCCGCCCACCGACGCGCCGCCTGATCTGCACATCCGCGCCAGCCTGATCCGGGCACTGGTGCTGAAACAGATCACTGACGTGCTACTGCCGGAAAAGGGGCTGCGGGTGCGGGGGGCCTTTATCCTTGGTGACGGGCCGGAGGACGCTGAAACCATGGGGCTGGATCTGGAGGGCGCGACACTGGCCCATGATCTGGGGTTGGCACATTGCTGTATCCCCGACCCGCTGATTTTGCGCAGCGCAACGGTTGTGAACCTTAACCTGACCGGCTCACATCTGCTTGGCACCCTGTCTGCCGACCGGCTGGAGGCAAAGGGCAGCGTTTTCCTGCGCAGGATCACGTCTGAGGGCGAAATCCGTCTGCTGGGGGCAAAGCTGGGTGGCGATCTGGATTGCGACGGTGCCACGCTGAATGCGACGGATAATGCGTTGTCTGCCGACATGCTAGAGGCAAAGGGTAGCGTTTTCCTGCGCGGGATCACGTCTGCGGGCAAAATCCGTCTGCTGGGGGCAAAGCTGGGTGGCGATCTGGATTGCGGCGGTGCCACGCTGAATGCGAGGGGTGATGCGCTGGACCTTCAGGGGGCGCGGATTGATGGTGCTTGGTTCTGGCGCAACAACGCCAAAAGCGTGGGCACCCTGAACCTGGAGACCGCCACCATCGGCACGATCTGTGACGATCCGGCCTGCTGGCCCACCGAAATTCGCCTGAATCGCTGCCAATACGGGGCCTTTGTTGGCAAAGGGGTCAGCGCGGCGGAACGTATCGACTGGCTGTCAAGAATGACGCCGCAGGCATATGATACCGAGTTCTGGCCGCAGCCCTATGAGGAATGCGCCCGTGTCTTGCGCGAGGCGGGCCATGGGGCGGATGCGCGCGATGTTCTGATCGAAAAGGAACGGTTGCAACGCGCCGTGCGGCAACAGCGTTTGCGTCGGGCATATCGGGCTGGGGGGCGTTTTCACTTTGCGCCCTATTTGCAAAGCCTTGGCTATGCCGTGGCCGACGGGTTGCTGAAATATACGGTTGCTTATGGGCGCAAGCCTTTGCAGGCGGCGGTGCCGTTATTGTTTCTGCTGCTGATCGGGGCGAATATCTTTGCGATTTCCGCGCTTGCCGGTCAGATCAAGCCCAATCTGCCGCAAATTCAGCGGGCCCCCGAATGGGTTGGCTGCGCGATCCCGCAGGGGCAGTCACGCGGGAACCCGCCGGTGCAGGGGCGTGCGCTGACGGGGCAGACGCAAATGGCCTGTTTCCTGTCTCAGCCCGAGGCGGCATCCTATCCGCGCTTCGATGCGCTGGTCTATTCCGCCGATACGCTGTTGCCCATTGTGTCACTGGAAATGCAAAGCTATTGGATACCAGATGACCGCAAGCCGTTTGGCGGGTGGGCGCGGCTGTATCTGTGGCTGCACATCATGTCGGGCTGGGGGCTGACGCTGTTGGCCGTCGCGGGTTTTTCGGGCCTTGTCAAATCGGATAACAGCAAATGACCAACCTGACCACGCGCATTCGTGCCAGTTTCGACCGCCAGACCATGATGGCGACCTTTGGGGCGCAGTTGGAATCCGCCGAACCGGGGCGGGTGGTGATTTCGGCACCGATCTTGCCGGGGTCGCTGCAACAGCACGGGGCCGGGCATGCGGCGCTGACCTTTGGCATCGGCGATTCGGCGGCGGGCTATGCCGCGCTGACGACCTTGCCCGAGGGGGCCGAGGTGATGACGGCGGAAATCAAGATCAACCTGATGTCGCCCGCTGTCGGCGATCGTCTGGTGGCAGAAGGCCGGGTGATCCGCGCCGGGCGGCGGCTGGTGGTGGTGGCGTCCGATGTCTGGGCCGAAACGCCCAAGGGGCGCAAACATGTGGCCATGCTGCAAGGGACGATGATCCCGGTCACGCCGGATGCGGCGGGCTGACCCAAGGCAGGCTGATCGCGCCCCGCCCTACATGAGGGGAAACAGGGCAGGGCGCGAAGCCGTTTCCGGGCGAGCGTCTTGCCCGGTTGATCCCTGACTAACTGATTCGGATTAAAAAGCGGTTAATCGCTTAGGGTGTCAGACCCTGCGGGTCGGGCAGGCCGTTTGCGCGCGCCGTCGCCGTCAGCGTGTTGGCCAGCAGGCAGGCGATGGTCATCGGTCCGACACCGCCCGGCACCGGGGTGATCGCGCCCGCCACCGGCTGCACCGCGTCGAAATCGACATCGCCGACCAGCCCCTCATCCGTGCGGTTGATGCCCACGTCGATCACCACCGCGCCGGGCTTAACCCAGTCGGCGGCCACCATTTTCGGGCGACCGACGGCGGCGACCAGAATATCGGCCTGACGGCACAGGCCGGGCAGATCCTGCGTGCGCGAATGCGCCACCGTTACCGTGGCGCTGTCGCGCAGCAGCAGTTGCGCCATCGGCTTGCCGACGATGTTCGACCGCCCGATCACCACCGCGTTCTTGCCCGACAGATCGCCCAGGTGATCGCGCAGCAGCATCAGGCAGCCCAGAGGCGTGCAGGGCACCATCGCCTTTTGCCCGGTCGCCAGCCGCCCGACGTTCAGGATGTGGAACCCGTCCACGTCCTTTTCGGGCGCGATGGCATTGATAACCGCCGATTCGTCCATATGCCGGGGCAGCGGCAGTTGCACCAGAATGCCGTTCACCGCCGGATCGTTGTTCAACTGGTCGATCAGCGCCAGCAGATCGTCCTGGGCGGTGTCGGCGGGCAGGCGGTGTTCATAGGAATTCATCCCCACCTCGCGCGTCATCTTGCCCTTGGAGCGGACATAAACCGCCGAGGCCGGGTCTTCGCCCACCAGCACCACCGCCAGACCGGGGGCGATGCCGCGCGCTTTAAGCGCCGTCACCTCGTCGGCGATCCGGCTGCGCAGGCGGGCGGCAAAGGCTTTTCCGTCGATCAGCGTGGCGGTCATGGGCGGTCCCCTTTCATCAGCGATTCTTCGCGGGCGATGGCGGTTTCGATCAACTGGCGCCAGATATGTTCGATCAGGTCGGGGTCCAGCCCGGCATCAGCGGCATGACGGCGCGCATTTGCGACCACCTGTTCCACGCGGGCGTCGATGCGGGCGGGCAGGCCGTCGCGCATCTTGATCTGCGCCGCGCGGTCGATCAGCGCCGCCCGCCGCCCCAGCAGCGCGATCAGGTCTGTATCCAGCGTGTCGATGGCAGCGCGCAGGGCGGGCATATCGGGCAGGTCAGACGGGTTTTCCATATCAGGGGAATGCACCCTGCGCGGCGCGGGCGCAAGCCCGGCGGGGTTTTGGCTTTGAATGGGGCGCGGTCCCCCTGTTGCGCGCCATGACGGGGCCGGTTCGTCCGAATATCGCTGCCTGCCGCGTCGCGTATGAAAAAGGCGCGACCATTGCCGCGCCTTTTGCTGTGATGATGGCACCTGTCCGGCTTAGGCCGGGTTCGGCTCGCTGTCGGTCGGGGCGGGGCCGACGCCGCCGATTTTCGGCACCGAGGCGACCGAGGGGATGGTGCTGGACGGGGTGTCGTCGTCACCGCCCAAAGCCTCGCCTCGGATGACTTTGCCGATTTCTTCGCCGGTGAGGGTTTCGTATTCCAGCAAGCCCTTGGCCAGCCGCTCGAATTCTTCGGATTTTTCCAGCAGGATGCGGCGCGCGTCCTGATAGCCGTCCTCGATCAGCTGACGCACCTCGGATTCGATCAGTTCCTTGGTGGTGGCCGAGACCGAGAACCCGCCGGTGTTGCCGGAATAGCCCTCATGCGCCTCGGCATAGTCCACCGCGCCCACCTTGTCGGACATGCCCCAGCGCATCACCATGGCGCGCGCCAACTGGCTGGCCTGCATGATGTCGCCTGCCGGGCCGTTCGAGACGCCTTCTTCACCGTATTTGATGATCTCGGCGGCCTTGCCGGCCATGGTCATGGTGATTTTCTGCTTGGCCTCGTCCTTGTGCATGTTCAGCCGGTCCATTTCCGGCAGGCTGACGACCATGCCCAAAGCGCCACCACGCGGGATGATGGTGGCCTTATAGACCGGATCGCATTTCGGCAGCGACAGACCGACGATGGCGTGCCCCGCCTCGTGATAGGCGGTCTTTTCCTTTTGTTCCGGGGTCAGCACAAGACTGCGGCGTTCGACGCCCAGCATCACCTTGTCCTTGGCGTTTTCGAAATCTTCCATGCTGACAAAGCGGCGGCCGATGCGCGCAGCCATCAGCGCGGCCTCGTTCACCAGGTTCATCAGGTCTGCGCCCGAAAAGCCCGGCGTGCCGCGCGCGATGATGCGCAGATCGACATCGGGACCGACCGGCACCTTGCGCGAATGAACGCCAAGGATTTTCTCGCGCCCCTTGATGTCGGGGTTGGGCACATGGATCTGGCGGTCAAAGCGGCCGGGGCGCAGCAGCGCCGGGTCCAGCACGTCTTTGCGGTTGGTGGCGGCGATGATGATGATGCCTTCGTTCGCCTCGAACCCGTCCATTTCCACCAGAAGCTGGTTCAGCGTCTGTTCGCGTTCGTCATTGCCGCCGCCGATGCCGACGCCGCGCGCCCGGCCCACCGCGTCGATTTCGTCGATGAACAGGATGCAGGGGGCGGATTTCTTGGCCTGTTCGAACATGTCGCGCACACGGCTTGCGCCGACGCCGACGAACATTTCCACGAAATCGGAACCCGAGATGGTAAAGAACGGCACGCCCGCCTCGCCCGCGATGGCGCGGGCCAGCAGGGTTTTCCCGGTGCCGGGCGGGCCGACCAGCAGCGCGCCCTTGGGGATTTTGCCGCCAAGGCGGCTGAATTTCTGCGGGTTACGCAGGAATTCGACGATTTCTTCCAGTTCTTCCTTGGCCTCGTCGATGCCCGCCACGTCGTCAAATGTGACGCGCCCGTGCTTTTCGGTCAGCAGCTTGGCCTTGGACTTGCCAAAGCCCATGGCCCCGCCGCGCCCGCCGCCCTGCATCCGGTTCATAAAGAAAATCCAGACGCCGATCAGCAGAATGAACGGCAGCCACACCCCCAGCAGGGACATGAAGCCCGAGCTTTGCTGTTTCACCACCCGCACCTCGACATTGCGGTCGATCAGGCGGTTGGCGATTTCCTCGCCCTCGGGGCGGACGGTGGCATAACGCTGGCCGTCGCGGGTCACAAAGCCGACATCCTCACCATCAATGGTGACGGATGCGACCTGATCGTTATTCACCCGCTGGATGAAGTCGGAATAGCTGATCTGGCGGCTGTTCATCTGCGCGGATTCGCCGCCGAACAGATTGAACAGCGCCAGAATCATCAGGAACAGGACCACCCAGAAGGCGATATTGCGTGCGTTACCCAAGCGGGAGCCTCCGATACCACGGTTTCCCGGCAAGATAGGGATTATGGCGTCAGGTTCAATGCGAATGCTCAATCAAGGTGAACAAGTCGGCCAAATTCCGTCGCGCCGCGCAGCGGTTCGGCGTGCCAGGGGGCCTGCGGGCGCAGGGCAGGCGCGGCCAGAACCCGGCCTTTGGCCCGGATCGCGGGGCTTGCCGCCGCTTCGTCGCGCGACAGGCCCGACAGACGCCAGTTCACCTGATCGAGCGATTCGAATCCAAGCGCCGCAACCGTCTGGCCCGGTGACAGGCCGTTGATCTGCCAGCGGTTGTCCCAGACCGGCGCATCGGTTTCGGCGGCGCGCATGGCGGCGGCGGGTTCGCGGATGACGCGGATGCGATCGCCGGCGGGCCAGAACAGCGCGCCGTCCAGCGTCACCCGGCTGCCTGCGGCCAAAGCGGCCAGCGCATGGGCAACCGTGGCGCGGCGGGGGGGATAGTCGGCGCCGGTGATCCAGCGGGCGGCGGCCACCGCCAGACGGCGCTGCACCTCGGGCGGGCTGAGGCGAAAGGGCGCGCGCGGCAGAACCAGGCTGCCTCGGTCGGCTGTTGCCTCGTCTGCCGCCTGCGCCGCGTAATGGGCCAGCGCGTCGCGGGCCTGCCCGATATTGCGCGCCGATTGCGCCAGTGCCGCCGGGTCCAGTTGCAGCGCCGCCATGGCCTTGCGGATGCGGATGCGGTCGAAATCGGCATTGTCGTTGCTGGGATCGTCGATCCAGCGCAGGCCGCGCTCGGCCAGCCAGTCGCGCAGGCTGGCCCGGCTGGCCGACAGCATCGGGCGCAGCCAGCGGATGCCAAAGGCGTCGCGCCATTCCGCCATTCCGGCAAGCCCGTCCACCCCCGCCCCGCGCGCCAGCCGCATCAGCAGGGTTTCGGCCTGATCGTCCTGCGTGTGGCCCAGCAGCACGGCGGGCAGATCATTCCGCTGCGCCCATCCCGACAACAGCCGCAGCCGCGCGTCGCGGGCATTGGCCATCAGGTTGCCCTCGGTCGTGTCGCGCTGCCATTTCAGCGTGGCATGAGGGATACCCAGCGTTTCCGCGACCTTTTGCGCCGTGCGGGCCTCGGCGGCGCTTTCGGGGCGCAGGCCGTGATCGACGGTGGCGGCCATCAGCCTGCGCCCACGCGCCCAGCCATGCGCGATATGCAGCAGCGCGGTCGAATCGCCGCCGCCCGACAGCGCGATCCCCAGCGCAGGCAGATCGCCTGCCAGCCGGTCCAGCGAGGCACGGACACGGGATTCCGTGCTGGCCGTGTCAGCCATGTTCGGCCAGATCGGCGGCGGCTTCGGGATCGTCGATCAGCGGCAGCGACTGGCTGGCGCAATCCAGCGCGTTCAGCCTGCGGTTTGCCTCGTCCGCAGCGGCGCTGCCGGGAAAGCGGGCGGGGATTTCGGCCAGATACAGGCAGGCAGCCAGCGCATCGCCGCTGTCGCTGATGACCCGCGCCAGTCCCAGCAGGCTGGCCCCGGCCTGCGGCCCGTCGGGTGCTGCGGCAAAGGATTCCAGCCACGCCGCCCCGGCCCCCTGCGGATCGCCCGCACTGTCCAGCGCCGCGCCGCGCAGAAACAGCGCATTCGCCGTCAGCGGCCCGCCGGCGTGGGTCTGGGCAAAGGCCGCGAAAAGTTCGGCCGCGCGTTGAAAGTCACCCTGACCGAGCACCTCCTGCGCCCGGTCGAATTCGGCCTGTTCCGTGGTCGAGGCCGGTGCCGCGCCGGCACCGCCGTTGCTGTCGGGGACGGGCGCGATCACCGGGGCGACCGGCGCGCCGCCCTGCGCCATGCTGCCCAGATCGGGCTGCGTCATCAGCGCGCCCAGATCGCAGGCCGGGTCCATCTCGCACAGGCGGAACTCGATGTCGTTGATGCGGCGGGTGCCATCGGTCACGACGTGGCCAATGCGGTTTTGCAACTGTTCGGTCTGGCCGGTCAGGCGGGCGATCTGCGCTTCGATCGCGTTCATGCGGTCGATGGCGCTGTCGCCGCCCGCCGCCTGAAAGCCCGCCGCGCCCGAGGCGTTCAGTTCGGCCCGCAGCGATTGCAGTTCGCTGGCCAGACTGCGCAACTGGGCGCGCAGATCGGCCAGGGTGGTGGCCGCTTCAGCCGCGGGCTGCGCCGGTGCCGTCAACGGCGCGGCACAGCACAGCGTCAGCGCGACCAGCCCGGCCCGCATGATCCGGCCCCGCATCATACCCCGGCCCCCGCGACAGGCGGCGCAACCGGCGCATCGGCGGGCGTCACGATGGTCACGGCCCGGCGGTTGCGGGCAAAACAGACCTCGGTCGAGCAGACCTCAAGCGGGCGTTCCTTGCCGAAAGAGCTGGTCTGCACCCGCGCGGTGTCGATGCCCTGCGCGATCAGGTATTCCTGCACCGCGCCCGCCCGCCGGGCACCCAGGGCAAGGTTATATTCGCGCGTGCCCTTTTCATCCGAGTGGCCCTCGATCCGGGCGGTAAAGCCGGTGTGCTGGCGCAGCCATTCCGCCTGACGGGTCAGGATCGCGCGGGCCTCGGCCGACAGGTTCACCTCGTCCTGCATGAAGGTGACGGTATCGCCCACGGTGCCGCTGAAATAGGCCGCCGTCGCCTGCCCGCCCAAGTCGCCTTGCGTGATCCTGCCCTGATAGACCGCCCCGCGACCGCTGTTCACATAGGGGTCGGCGACCGGCTGCGGCGGGGCAGGCGGGGTGCAGGCCGCCAGCAGTGGCAGGGCCACGGCGGCGATCAGGGGAAAGCGGGGCGTCATGGCCGGTGTCCTCATGGCAAAAGCGGTCCCCAGGACGGGTCCGAGGCCGCGAAATCCAGATCCAGCGGCCGCATGTTACGGCCAGTGATGTCCACAGAATGCAGACGCGGCGCACCATCGCCACCGGGCGTTACACGGGTGAACATCACCACCCGGCCATTGGGCGCCCAGCTTGGGCTTTCGTCAAGGAACGATTCCGTCAGGCTGCGTTCGCCCGACCCGTCGGTGCGCATGGCGCCGATATGAAAGGTGTCGCCGTTCTGGCGGGTAAAGGCGATCATATCGCCGCGCGGCGACCAGACGGGGCTGCTATAGCGTCCCTCGCCAAAGCTGATGCGCGCCGGCTCGCTGCCGGTCAGCGGCTGCACATACAGTTGCTGCGTGCCGGAACGGTCGCTTTCGAACACGATCTGGCTGCCATCGGGGCTGAAATCGGGCGAAGTGTCGATACCGGGCGATTCGGCCAGAGGCCGCGCGGCCCCGGTGGCGGCATCCATCAGCCAGATGTCGGAATTGCCCCGCTTTTCACGGGAATAGACGATCCAGCGGCCATCGGGCGACCAGCGCGGCGCAAAGGCCATGCTGTCGCGCGCCGAGGTCAGCGGGCGCGAGGTGACGGATTCCACATCCATCACCCGAATCTGCGGCACCCCCGTTTCAAAGCTGGTGAACAGGATGCTGGTCCCGTCGGGGGAAAAGCGCGGCGACAGCACCAGATGAGAATCGTCGGTCAGCCAGACGGGGTTGGCACCGTCGAAATCCATCACCCCCAGCCGCATCCGGCGCGCGTCCTTGGGGCCGGTTTCCTGAATAAAGGCCACGCGGCTGTCGAAATAGGGGCCTTCGCCGGTCAGCCGGGCATAGATCTGATCGGCGATCTTATGCGCGGCGCGGCGCCAGTCGGCATGGGCGGTGACGAATTGCATCCCCTCGCCCAGGGGCTGGCCCGCCACCACGTCGAACAGGCGGAACTTGACGGTGACTTCGGCGGCATCACCTTCGCCCGTCACGGCCACATCGCCCGTGACCAGCGCCTGCGCATTGATCGCGCGCCAGTCGGCATAGGCGACGGGGCTGCGAAAGCTGGCGGGGGTGGTGATATGCGCCTCATCGGGGATGGCGCGGAACAGGCTGGTGCCGGTCAGATCGTCGATCACCACCTGCCGCACCTTCGCGGCCATGTCCGCATCACCGTGAAAGGGTGCGATCGCCAGCGGCATGGGTTCGGTGACGCCATCGGTGATCTCGATCCGCAACGGGCCTTCCTGGTCTTGCGCAAAGGCGGGCGCCGCCAGCGGCAGGGCGGCGGTCAGCAAGGCGCAAAACGGGATCACACGGCAAAACATATCCGGTCCTTAGCAATGTTGGCCCTGCGGCGAAAGATCAGTTCACGCTTAGCCCCTGAGGGCGGAAATCGACGATGATTTCGCGCCAGCGGTTGTATTTTTCCGGCGGCAGCGCGTAACCGCCCCGGCCACATTCCAGAATGGCGCGGCTGGCCACCTCGAACGCCTGCTGCACGGCGGCGGGCGATCCGCCATCCGACGCATCCAGCCGCAGCGTGGCCTGATCGGGGATGCCGTTCATATTCATCTGAAAGCGCACCGAAACCGAGGTCTGCGCCGCGTCCAGTGACAGCATGGCGCGGTTCCAGCAGGCGTTGATGGCGACGACCAGCCCTTCGCGTTCCGACAGCGACAGCGGCGGGCCGTCCGCCGCCCCGGCATTGGGGGCACCAAGCGCGCGGTCCAGCGCCATCGCCAAGGCGTCGCCCTGCGGTTCGGTGCGCGAGGCCCCGACCGCCGCCGCAGCCCCCGCATCGCGCACCGCCTGTTCGGCGCGCGCGGCATCATCCAGCGCCGCCTGCAATTCCGCCGACAGCCCGCCGCCGATGCTGGCCGCTGCGTCGGGATCGGTCGCAAAGGCATCTGCCAGTGCCTCGGCCAGCGGATCATAGGGCATTTCGGCCGACCGCCGCCGCGCGGCCTCGGCCTCGGCCTGCCGTGCGGCTTCGGCGGCTTGTTCCTGCGCGATGCGGTCTGCTTCGGCCTGCCGGGCGGCTTCGGCGGCCTGTTCCTGAGCGATGCGATCCGCCTCGGCTTGCCGCCGTGCTTCTTCGGCCTGCCGCTGCGCCTCGGCCTGACGTGCGGCCTGTGCGGCGCGTTCCTGTGCGATGCGCTGCGCCTCGGCCTGACGGGCCTGTTCTGCCGCCTGTTCCTGTGCAATCCGATCTGCCTCGGCTTGGCGCGCGGCTTCGGCGGCTTGTTCCTGGGCAATGCGGTCCGCCTCGGCCTGACGCTGTGCCTGTTCCTCGGCCTGCTGGCGCGCGGCCTCGGCGAGGCGGGCCTCGCGGGCGGCCAGCAGCCCGTCGGGGCGGGCCTGTGGGCGGGGCGAGGCGTCCAGCGCCAGCTCCGAACGCGGCTGCGGGGCGGTTTCAGGCGCGGCGGGGGGCGTCAGGCCGGTTTCCGCCTGTGGCGCGGGCGGTGCGACCGGGGCCTGCGCGGTTTGCGGCGGGGCAGGGGGCGCGGGCAGGGGTGCCGGGGCCGGTGCGCTGTCGGGCGTGGGTGCGGCCATCTGCGGCAGTTCCGTGGCCGCGCTGACCGGGGCCGCGGGGGGGACGCCGCTCAGATCCGGCTGGTCCTCGGCGGGCTGCGGCGCGGGCAGAGCGGCGGCGGTGTCGGGTGTGTCGGTCGGCGCGGCAGCGTCGGGCAGAGGCGCGGCGCTGTCATCGGCGGGCGGTTGCGGCAGGGCGGCAATGTCGGTCGTGCCCGGCGTTATCGGCCCGGCCCCGCGTGATGCGGCGGCAAAGTCCTGAAATTCGGCCTCGGACATGGTGGTGACTTCGGTCTGGCGGATCGCCGGGCCATCTTGCGGGCGCAGGAAAGCCCCCGCCAGCACTGCCCAGAGGATCAGCCCGCCATGCGCCACCCCCGAGGTCCAGCGCCCGATGCGTTCGGCCCGCTCCATGGCTTAACCGCCCATCCGCGGCCCGCCGGTTTCCGTCACCAGCACCAGATCGGTCAGGCCCGCCGCGTTCAGCGCCCCCATCACCTGCACCACGCGGGCATAGGGGATGCTGCCATCGGCCCGCAAAAAGATGCGTTGCGACTGGCGTTCGGCCAGCACCGCGCCAAGGCGCGCGATCAGTTCGGATTCGGTGACGGCGCTGTCCATCACCCGGATGTCGCCCTCGACCGGGATCGACACGACCAGCGGTTCCTCGGGTTCGGTCGGGACGGCCTGCGCGGCGGTGCGCGGCAGTTCCAGCGGCACGCCCACGGTTAACAGAGGGGCCGCGACCATGAAGATAATCAGCAGCACCAGCATCACATCCACGAAGGGCGTGACGTTGATTTCCGCCATGGGCGCATTGCGCCGCCGCCCGCGTGCGCCGCGCCCCCGCGCCATACGTCTGACCACCTGCGCCATGGTCAGTCCGCAGCCATCTGCCGCGACAGCAGGGTGGAAAATTCGTCGGCAAAGGTTTCGTAATTGCCCGTGATGCGATCGGCATCGCCCGACAGTTTGTTATAGAACACCACCGCCGGGATTGCGGCCAGCAGGCCAAGCGCGGTCGCCAGCAGCGCCTCGGCGATGCCGGGGGCGACGACGGCAAGGTTGGTATTCTGGCTGACGGCGATGCCTTCGAACGCGTTCTTGATGCCCCAGACGGTGCCGAACAGCCCGATGAAGGGGGCGGTCGCGCCGGTGGTGGCCAGAAAGGACAGGCCGCGCATCAGCCGCGTTTCTTCGCGCTGGATGGCGACGTTCATGGCGCGGTCGATGCGCTGGCCGGCTCCGGGGATCAGCGCGCCATCATCGCGGTGGCTGCGCCGCCATTCGGTCATCCCGGCGGCAAAGATGCGTTCTGCCGCGCCGCGCGGCGTGTCGCCGATGCGGTCATACAGATCGTCCAGCGGCTCGCCCGACCAGAAGCTGCGGTCGAAACGCCCGGCAGAGGTGCGGGCGGCGGCGAAGGCCAGCAGTTTCTGAATGATGATCGCCCATGCCCAGAAGGACATCAGGATCAGCACCACCATCACGACCTTGACGGTCAGCGAGGCGCGGGCAAACAGCGCCAACAGCGAAAAGTCGATGGCCTGTGCGGCCTGAAGGGTTTCCATGCTCTGCCTCTTGTGTGCCCGTCTGTGGCGGGCTTCTAGCGGCAGTTTACGCCGTCGTCAGCGGCTTGGGCAACACTTTGGCGCGAGGCCGGGGTGAGCAGGCCGGGGGCCAGCCCCCGGACCCCCGGGATATTTACGGACCAAAGATGGGCTGCGCGGTTTGTCTGTGGGGTCAGCCGGGGCTTTCCTGCGGGAAAAGCGCCGCTGCGACCGAGGCGGGGATGCGGGTCGGGCGGCCGCTGTTCAGCGCGACGCAGACCACGGTGACGATGGCGCGGAACAGGGGCACCCCGTCGCGCAGCACATCCTGCCCCATCACGATCCGCGATCCGCCCAGTTGGATCGGGCGCGTTTCGACCGTCAGCAGGTCGTCGAAGCGGGCCGGGGACAGGTAGTCGGCCTCGACCCGGCGAACGGCGAAGACGATGCCCGTATCCTTGAGCGCGGCCTGATCCACGCCAAGGTCGCGCAGCCATTCTGACCGCGCCCGTTCGATGAATTTCAAATAGTTGGCGTAATAGACGATTCCGGCAAGGTCGGTATCCTCGTAATAAATACGGATCGGGAATTTGTGCATTCTGGTTCTTTCCGTGGCTTTGCCCAATCAGTTTGTGGCCTGCTTTGTTGCTGTCGTCCAGCACCGGGCGGCGTATTTTGAACGGGGCGGTCTTGTTTTGGTGTGCGGCATGGTAAATAAGCAGCCTGCTTGGATAAATATTGCAAGCGGTGGTCAGAATCGTTGACAAGCGATTGTTATTTCTGATCCTGAACCGGGCTGAATTGGGGGAAATTTGTGCTGCGGTTTATGTGTTATTTGTTGGCGTCGCTGGTTTTTCTGACCGCTCCATCCGGATTGCGCGCGCAAGAGGATATGTCGCAGCAGGCGCAAAACCTGCGCCAGATTGTCGCCGCGCTAGAGGATGAGGCGGCGCAGCTGACGCAACAGGCCGAGGCGTTGCGATCCGACGTTGCCGCCTTGACCGGCGAGCGCGACGCGGCGCAGGCGCAGATTACCCAGGCGCAACAGGCCGCCGCTGAACATGAGCAGGTGGCAGCGCAACTGACCGAGGCCCGGTCCGAACTGGACCAGTTGGCACAGCAGGCCGAGGCTGCGCGCGCCGAGGTTGCCGCCCTGACCGGCGAACGTGATGCGGTGCAGGCGCAGATCGCTGAGCAGACCGAGGCGGCGCAGGCTCTGACTGCGCGGCAGGCCGAGGTGCGGGCCGAGCTTGACACAGCAGAGGCGCGTCTGGCGCAGTTGGCGGCGGATGAGGCGGCGCAGCAGGATCGCGTGACCGCCGCGCAGGCCGAGGCCGAGACAGCCGCCGCACAGCAGGCGCAGGTTGCGGGCGATGCCGCAGCGGCGCGGGATGAGCTGGCCGCGCTGCAATCGCAGGCGGAAACGCTGCGTGGCGAAGTCGCTGCGCTGACGGCTGATCGTGATGCGGTATCGGCGGATGTGGCGGCCCTGCGCGATCAGGCAGCGGCGCAGCCCACCCCTGTTGCCGAGGCAGACGCCCTGCCAGCCACGTCGCAATCGCAGCCGCAGCAGGCGACAGACAGCCGCGCGCGTCTGGCGGCCATTGACGCGGCCTTGGCCAATGCGCCGGGGTTGCCCGCCGATCCGGCCCTGCGCACCCGTCTGCGCAACCTGCTGGCCGATGGCACCTGTGCCCCCGAGGCATTGGGGCAGGTGCAGAACCCCATCAACCGGCAGACCCTGCTGGTGCTTGTATCTCGACTTGGCGGCTGCTGACGTCAGGGACCAACAAAGGAAACAAACCATGAGACTGTCACGGATTCTGCGCCAGATTGCCTTTGCGGCCGCCCTTGTCACGGGGCCGCTGTTGCCAGCCCATGCGCAAGGAACCGAGATGAGTGTGATGACCGGCGGTCCGACCGGCACCTATATCCAGTTCGGTCGCGATATGGCGGGTTTGATGCAGCAATGCGGGCAGACGCTGAATGTGGTGGAATCGGCCGGCTCGCTGGAAAACTTTCTGGGTGTGCGTCAGCGCCCCAGCACGCAGTTCGGCATCGTCCAGAACGACGTGCTGGAATATATGCAGACCTTCGCTGCGGATGATCCGGCGGTGGCCCGTGCGATCACCGGCGTGCGCATCGCCTTTCCGTTGTATGAGGAAGAAGTGCATATCCTTGCCCGCAACGACATCGCCGATTTTCAGGGGCTGGCGGGCAAGCGTGTGGCGATCGGGGTGGAAAACAGCGGCACCTTTCTGACCGCCTCGCTGATGCTGTCGCTGTCCGGGGTCGAGCCGGCGGAAACGGTGCAGATCTCGCCCGCCGATGCGCTGCCGGAACTGAAGGCCGGGAATATCGACGCGTTCTTTTATGTCGCGGGTGCCCCGGCGGCGATCTATACCGAAGGGCAGATCGACGGGGCGCAGTTCCATCTGCTGCCGATTGCCGACCCGACGCTGAGCGCGGTTTACACTCCGGCAACCATTCCGGCGGGCACCTATGATTTCCAGTCGCAGGCGGTCGAGTTGCTGGCGGTCAAGGCGGTGCTGATGACCTATGAATATAATCCGCGTCAGAATGCCTATCACCGGGCGGCGTGCAATGGCGTGTCGGATCTGTCGTCGCTGATCCTGACCCGGCTGGATGATCTGCGCGAAAACGGGCATCCGAAATGGAAGGATGTCGATCTGTCCGACATTCCCCCCGGCTGGGATATTGCAAGCTGCGTGAACCGGGGCATCAGCCCGGATTATCAGGCGAACTGCACCGCCCCCGCCACCCCTGCCGCGGCCATCGAAAGCGAAGCGAACGAGGCGTATCGCCGCAGCATCTGCGCCGCCCTGGGCTGCTGATCTGTGCCCTGACGGCAAGCGCCCGGTGCGATGCGCCGGGCGTTTTGCTGTTTTCAGATGCGTTGCGCGGGCTGGCTCAGTTCAGGGCTGGCGTCAGATCGGCCCATGCGCTGATGCCTGCGGGCTGCCCCGCCGCGTCCATCGCCGTCACCCGCCAGCGTGCCACCGGGGCGTCGATCATCGCTGCGTTCAGCACGGTTTCAAGATGCTGCGAGGTCTCTTGCCCCGCGATGATATATTCGACGGCAAAGCGGGGGGTGCCCGCTGCGCCGCGCCAATGCAGTTCGGCCCGACCGTCTGACAGCTTGTCCTGCATCACCAGAACCGGCGCGTCTGCGAGGGTGGGTGATGCCGGGGTCTCGGCAAGTGCGGTCAGCCGCGCCTGCGCCGCCGCGATGTCGGGCGCGCGGTCATACCAGGCGGCGGCGCGCAGGTGGTCGGCAGGCACGCCAACGCCGGTGTCATACAACTGGCCAAGGTAATAGGCCGCCCGCTGATGCCCGCGTAGCGCCGCCCGCGCATACAGCAGTGCCGCCTGCGCCGGGTCTGTCGCCTCGACCGTCAGGGCCTGATTGAACAGGTCCTGGGGCGGGGGCGGTGCGTTCGGCTCGATGACGGGGGGCAGGGGCGGGGGTTCGGCGACCACCACGGCGGCAGGCGGCGCTGTGGTGACGGCAGGCGCGGCCAGCAGCATCGCGGGTGTTTCAGCGGTCATCGCGGCGGGTGTGGGGGCGGCGGATGCCATGGACTGTTCGGCGGTGGTGCCCAAGGGCGCAGGGCCTTGGGCGGTGTCGGGGCCGGGCCGCAGCAACCAGACCCCGGCCAGTGCCGCCGCAAGGGCGCCGGCCGCGCCCAAGGCCGCGACCCGGCCCCGGCGCGGTGCCGGCTGGGGCAGGGGCGGGGCGGTGGCCGGGGCTGACGGCGTGGGATCGACTGCCGGTGTCGGGTTTGCGACCGGTTCGGCCTCTGCCATATCCACAGCCTGCGAAACCTGCGGCTGCGTCACCGGCGCAGGGGGTGTGTCGTCCTGAACGGCGGGCGCTTCGGGCCGAGCGGGGTCGGCGGGCAAGGGCTGATCCTGCCACCTCTGCATCTGCTGCATGGCCTGCGTGGCCAGTGTCAGATCCGCCGATGATCCCGCCGCCGCCACAGGTGCCGCATCTGCACCCGACAGCGCCCAGGGGGCCAGATGCGACAACGTGCCATCGGATATGGCCCCGGCAAGGCAGTTGCGCACGAAATCGGCGTCCAGTTCGCGCCGGCCATCCATCGCGGCTTGATACAGGCAATGCTGCGCCAGATAGTTGATGATCCGGGGCACGCCACCTGACATCTGATGCAGGATGGCCAGACTGCCGGCATCGAACACCTGCGCGCCCTGATGGCAAAGACATTGCGCCACCGCCAGCCTGTGCGCAACATAGGCGGCGGTTTCCTGTTCGGTCAGCGGCGTCAGGTGAACCTGCCCGCCGATGCGGCTGCCAAGAGCGCGGTTTTCCGGCGCGGCCACCATCACGCGCAGCGCCGGGTCGCCGACCAGAAACAGCGGCATCAGCGTCAGCCCGTCCTGATGCAGATCGGCCAGTTGCCGCAAGTGGTCCAGTGCCTCGGGCGACAGGGATTGCGCCTCGTCCGCGATCAGCAGGGCTTTCCGCCCCTCGGCGTGGCGGGCGTGCAGGAACTGGCGCAACCGGCCCAGCAATTCGAACGGCGGCGCGTCAGAATCATCCTGCCCGAAGGCCTGCAAGACCCAGCGCAGCGGGTTCAGCAGATCGGCGCCGCTTTGCCCGATCAGCCCGATATGCGCCTGATCCCGGTGCAATTCGACAAAACTGCGGATCAGCAATGTTTTCCCGGTGCCGACATCGCCGGTCAGCAGGGAAATGGCCTGATTATTGGCAACGGCAAATTCCATCATCGTCATGGCCTGACGATGGCTGGCCGACATGAAATGGCAGGCCGGATCGGGAATGGCGCGGAAGGCGGGGCAAAACAAGGGCAAGGCAGGCCGGGCTGGTGTCATCGGCGGGGCGCAATCAATAAAAACGGGGTTCTTTTATGATTGACAGTGTAAAGCCAGCCCCGCGCCTTGTCTATTCAGCGGACCCCCGATCAGAGGCAGAAATTCCAATAAATGCCCGCTATTTTCAGGGTTTTCCCGCTATGATGCAGGAATGTCGCAGATCAGGCCGGGCAGGCTGGCCCTTAGCCGTGCAAACCCGCCCGGACGCCAGCCCATTGCGGCCAGCCCGGTGCAATCGAGACGGCGCAGCCCGCTGGCATCGGCGCGCGCGGGCAGAGGGTGGCGGCACCCCGTCAGCTTGGCCACCTCGGCCAGCAGATCGTGGCGGTCCAGCACCAGATCGCTGGCGTTCAGCGTGGCGGGCGGGGCGGGATGCGCAAGGATCAGCCCGATGGCGGCGGCCAGATCGTCGCCATGCAGTTCCGTGGCGACATGCGGCTCGAACGGTTGCCCGGCCAGAAATGCGGCGAACAGCGGTGCCCATTTATTCGCCCGCCCCGGCCCGTAAACGCCGGTTGCCCGCAGGCTGGTGCCGCGCAGGGGCAGAGCGGCCAGCGCGGCCTCGGCCTGCGCCTTGACCTGCCCGTAAAGGCTGGTCGGCGCGGGGGGCAGGTCGTCGGGCAGGCGCATCCCCGGCGGATGGCCGTCATGCACGGCGCGCGATGACAGAAACACCACGCGGCCCACGCCATCGCGGGCGGCGGCTTGCCACAGGCGCAGGGTGCCATCCAGATTGGCGGCGCGGAACCCGGCGGGGTCGTCGCCCTCGCCCCCGCGATAGCGGCCGGGGGCATGGGCCAGCGCCAGATGCACCAGCGCATCGGTGCCGCGCAGATCGGGGGTATCCCCCAGCCGCCAGCCGGGCAGCAAGTTCAGATCATGCCCCGCTGCCGCCAGCGCGGGCGCGATCATGCCCCCCAGCCGCCCGGTCGCGCCGGTCAGCGCCACCCTCATGCGGCGGGGCGGATCTGGGCGGACAGGTCGGGCAGCGGGCCGCCCGCCGCGATGTCGCGCCAGATCTGGATCAGAGGGCGCAGCGCCGCCGCCTTGGCATGATCCGACCACGGCTTTTCATATTGGTAATGGATCACATGCAGCCCGTCCCAGTCCCACAGCGCGGGCATGTTGATCCAGACATATTGCAGCATGTTGTATTGGACCGGCAGCCCGTGCCAGTCGGGGAAAAACTCCTGCAAAAAGGTCTGGTCGGTGCGCCGCCAGAACACGCCGGGCCGATCCAGCCGCGCCATCATCGCATCAAAGGTGGCCGCGTCGGGGCGCGCCGTGAACACGCCCGAGTTCATGCGGTGGAACCCGTCCAGCCCCTCATACACATTCGGGGCGGCGCAGAATTCGGGAAAGCCGAACAGCTTGTCGATATTGCGCACCACCAGCGCATCGGCGTCGATGAACACCGTGCGGGCGTAATCCAGTTGCCACAGCCGCAGCTTGACGAAATTATCCAGCGGCGTGTGGAAATCGGGCTTGCCCCCGCGCGTGAATGCGGCGCG
The DNA here is from genome assembly GCF_030538755.1 of Paracoccus sp. (in: a-proteobacteria). Lineage (GTDB taxonomy): Bacteria > Pseudomonadota > Alphaproteobacteria > Rhodobacterales > Rhodobacteraceae > Paracoccus. Next base: position 50,273 of record NZ_JAUNTJ010000011.1, read on the forward strand.
GGCGTGCAGGGCGTCGCGGGCGTGGGTGCGGTCGAATTCCGCCGAAGTGGGCAGCAGGTCCGCCGCGATCAGCCGTGCGCCAAGGTCGCGCAGCCCTTGCAGCGCGGGATGCGGAATGCCGCGGTGCATCACCGCAATATCGGCCCCGGTGCCGGTCAGCCGCAGCGAGCGCACCAGAGCCTCGGCCCCCGGCAGATAATCGGCATTCGTGACCAGCGTCACATAGGCGCACCCGGCCTGTGGCCCGCGTTCAGCCCGCAATCCGGGCGCAAGGGTGTAACAATCGGCGGGCGATTCTGTCGGCGTGGTTTGGGGCGGTGGCTGCATTGTCATGTTTTTCAATCTCTTGTGGGGCGTGGGCCAGGATTGTCGGGGCAACACTGTCACAATCGGATGAATGAATTATGACAGCCGCCGCGCGTCTTGGACAGAGCGCCGGATCACGCTAGAACCCCCTTCAGCGAGGAGACGCCCATGCCCATTTCCGAACCCGCCATCGCCGCTCTGACCGCCGTTTTCGGCGACCGGTTGTCGCAACGTGCCGCTGACCGCGATCACCATGCCGGGTCAGAGACCTTTCATCGCGCCCCGCCGCCCGATGCGGTGATCTGGCCGCTGACCACGGCCGAGGTCTCGTCCGCGCTGGCGATCTGCAACGAACACCGGGTGCCGGTGATCGGCTGGGGCACCGGCACCTCGTTAGAGGGGCACGCGCTGGCGGTTCATGGCGGGGTGGTGCTGGACCTTGGCCGCATGGACAAGGTGATCGAGATCCGCCCCGGCGATATGCAGGTCACGGTTCAGCCCGGCGTCACGCGTGAGGCGCTGAACACCGAACTGCGCGCGACGGGGCTGTTTTTCCCGGTCGATCCGGGCGCCAATGCCAGCCTTGGCGGCATGGCGGCCACGCGGGCCAGTGGCACGACGGCGGTGCGATACGGCACGATGCGCGATAACGTGCTGGCGCTTGAAGTGGTGCTGGCCGATGGCCGGGTGATCCGCACCGGCACCCGCGCGGCGAAATCCAGCGCCGGTTACGATCTGACCGGGCTGATGGTCGGGTCTGAAGGCACGCTGGGCATCATCACCGAACTGACCTTGCGGCTGCACGGCCAGCCTGAACATGTCGCGGCGGCGGTTTGTGCCTTTCCGACGCTGGAATCGGCGGTCGAATGCGTCACTGCAACGATGCAGTCGGGCATTCCGATGGCACGGATCGAATTTGTCGATTCGCTGGGGATCAGGGCGGTGAACGCGATGGCGCATCGCAGCTATCCCGAAACGCCGCATCTGTTCGTGGAATTCAACGGCAGCGCGGAATCGGTGCGCGCCGATGCGGCGGCGTTCGGCGATCTGGCGCAGGAATTCGGCGGCACCGGCTTTGACTGGGCCGACACGCCCGAGGAACGCTCGGCCCTGTGGAAGATGCGGCATCAGGCCTATCCGGCCTGTCTGGCGCTGCGCCCCGGCGCGACGGCGGTGGTGACGGATGTCTGCGTGCCGATGTCGCATCTGGCCGAGGCCGTTGCCGCCGCCAGTGCCGATATTGCCGAACAGGGGATGACCGGCCCGATTCTGGGCCATGTCGGCGACGGCAATTTCCACGCCGCGCTGCTGGTCGATCCCGGCGACACCGATCAACTGGCCCGCGCCAAGGCCATCGCGCGCCGCATGGCCGAACGCGCGCTGGCTGTGGGCGGCACGATCAGCGGCGAACATGGCATCGGTGTCGGCAAACGCCCCCTGATGGCCGCCGAACATGGCGAGGCATGGGTCGTCATGGGCGCGATCAAGGCGGCGCTGGACCCTCGTAATATCCTGAATCCGGGTAAATTGATACCCGATCGCAATTGACATATCAGGTGTTTGCGTAGAACATACACGCATCCGGTTTGCGGGCCGCCTTTGGATCTACCATAGGTCGATATTTGTCTGCGTGTCGGCTGATTGAAGAATCTGCTTGGTGGCGGTGCAATGAACATTGCAAATGAGATCATGTCTCGCGATGTGGCGGGCGATGGTCCGGTGCCTGTTGCTGGGCCGCCTGCCGCGCCGCCGGTAATTCTGTATGGTGCGCTGCGGTCGGGTGCCACCATGCTGCGGTTGATTCTGGACATGCATCCACAACTGTCCTGCCCGATCGAGGCGGATTTTCTGTTCGATCATCTGCGGCCATCCGGGGGCGGCTGGATTCTGGATCGCAATCGCCTGCTGGGCGACCGGATCTTTATGCAGTCTTCTATCGCGCCGCCCCGCAGTCACCATGGCCAGCCCGCAGTGGCCGAGATGATCGCGGCGCTGAAGGCGCACAAGCCGCAGGCGCGGCTGGTTTTGTCGCTGCATCGCGGGCTGGATGCCGCATTGGCGCTGTTGCCGGATGCACGGGTCATTCACCTTGTGCGCGATCCGCGTGATGTGGCGATTTCCTCGGTCCGCATGGGCTGGGCGGGGGATGTGTATCACGCCGCGCAACACTGGGTCGCAACCGAAGCCGACTGGGACCGGGCCGCATCGCAACTGGCCACAAGGCCGATAAAGACCGTGCATTTCGAAAGCCTTGTCGATCAACCCCGAGAACAGATCGAGCGTCTGTGCCGGTTTCTGGGCGTCGATTTTGATCCGGTGATGCTGCGGTTTCACGAAACATCCAGCTATCGCCCGGTTGATGCGTCATCGTCTTTTCGGTGGCAGCGTAGTGCGAAAATGTCTGATATTGCGCTGATTGACAGCGCGGTCGGCCCGCTGATTGCGGCGCGCGGCTATTCTGTCAGCGATGTGGCCCCGGTCAGGCTGACCCGGTTGCGGCTGCTGCGGGTCAAACTGCGCGGCAAGCTCAAGCGGATGGGCTTTCGCATAAACCGCTATGGGCTGCGCGATACGATGCTGGACCTGGCCTCGAACCGGCTGGGTCTGGCATGGCTGGGGCACAAGGCGCGGCAGCGGATCATGCAGCAAGACCTGCGGCATCTGGAATAGTGCATGGCCGGCGACGGTGAGCCATCGGCCGCCCCGGCACCTGCTGTGGAACCCTGCGCCGCCTGCGGCGTTGTGCCCTCAACCAGCAGGAGAAACAGCATGTCCCATAACCCGAATCCCGAAAAACAGGCGCGCAAGCACAGCCCCGCCCTGCTGGCCATTTTGCTGGCGCTGGTGGTCGCGGCGCTGGTCTTTTTCGTTTTCGGTGCATCCGATCCTTCGCCCGATGATCTGACGCAGGTCGAGGTGCCGCAAAGCGGGCAGGCCGGGGGAACCGAAACCATTCCGCCGACCCCCACGGTCGAGCCGACCCCCGGCAGCGAACCTCCGCAGGCCGAGGGGCAGCCCGCGACGTCGGCACCCGGCGAGACGCTGCCCACGGCCCCGTCGAACTGATGCGGGCCTTGCCTGCCCGCTGACGCTTTCGTGACACTCGGGCACCCGTGACTTTGCGCCCGAGTTTTGCGATAGGTGCCGAAAATCCACCAGACAAGTCGGGGGCAGGGTGCGCAAGGCAACGAAACTTCTTTTGGGGCTGGTTCTGGCCGTCATGGCCGCCTGCGGCCCTGCTCCGCAGCAACGGGCAAGCGGCCCTGCCGTCATGGCGGGCAGCGTGGCGACCACGGTGCCGCAACTGGGCGACCGCGCCCCGCATCCGTGGGTCGGCGGGCACCCCTATGCCCACCCGGTGCATGGCATCGACGTGTCGCGCTGGCAGGGCAATGTTGACTGGAACCGGGTGCGCAGCGCCGGTGTCAGCTTTGTGTTCATCAAGGCGACCGAGGGCGGCGACCATGCCGACCCGAACTTTCGCCGTTACTGGTATGAAACCGCGCAGGCCCGCATCCCGCGCGGGGCGTATCACTATTTCTACTTCTGCCGCTCGGGCCGGCAGCAGGCGGAATGGTTCATCCGCAACGTGCCGCGCGAACGTGGCGCGCTGCCGCCGGTGCTGGATCTGGAATGGACGGCCTCGCGCACCTGCCCGCGCCGCCCGCCCAGCCACGAGGTGCTGCGCGAGGCGAAAATCTTCAAGGACATCCTGCACCAGCATTATGGTCAGCGCCCGATCATCTACACCACGGTCGATTTCTATCGCGACAACAACCTTGGCAACTGGCCCGAGGAATTCTGGCTGCGCAGCGTCGCGGGCCACCCGCGCCTTGTCTATCCCGGCCAACGCTGGAGCTTTTGGCAATATTCCGGCACCGGCATCGTGCCGGGTATCCGGGGCGACGTCGATCTGAACGTCTTTGCCGGATCGCCCGCGCAATGGCGTCAGTATCTGAACAACAGGTTGCAACGATGACGACCAGCGATTCCCTGCCACACGCAAACCGCCGCCTGCGGCTGGGGATCGAGTTTGCCGCGCTGTATATCGGCGCGCCGCTGGCGATGGCGCTGTTTCTGCCGCCCCGGCAGATGTTTCCGGCACTGTTCGCCTTTACCGTCGCCGGGCTGATCCTGCTGTGGTTCACCGGCGGGTTCGACTGGCGGTCGCTGTTTCGCGGCTGGCGGAAAATCCCCTGGGCCGAAGCCGCGCTGCTGGCCGCCGTGACGCTGGTTTCGGGCGTCATCATCCTGTGGCTGGCCGGACGGCAGGGGGCGATCTTTGGCATCCTGCGGTCGCGGCCCGAGTTTCTGCTGGTGATCTGGTCGCTGTATCCGCTGCTGTCGGCCTTGCCGCAGGAACTGATCTTTCGCCCGCTGTTCTTTCACCGCTATGGCAGCCTGTTCGACAATCAGCGTCAGGCGCTGCTGGTCAATTCGGCGATCTTCAGCTTTGCGCATCTGATGTATTGGTCATGGATCGTCGCCGCCATGACGCTGATCGGCGGCTGGGTCTTTGCCCGCGCCTATCTGCGGCACGGCTTTCCGGCGGCATGGGTGCTGCACGCGGTGGCGGGGAATATGATCTTTGCCGTCGGCATGGGCGTCTATTTCTGGACCGGCAACGTCCAGAGGCCCTTCTGACGGTTGACTTTACTGCGCTGCCGCGCCTTATGCGGGGGCTGAACAACCGGGAACTGACCATGCACGCCTATCGCAGCCATACCTGCGCCGATCTGACCGCCGCCCAAGCCGGGGAAACCGTCCGTCTGTCGGGCTGGGTTCACCGCGTCCGCGATCACGGGGGCGTGCTGTTCGTCGATCTGCGCGATCATTACGGCATGACGCAGGTGCTGGCCGACAGCGACAGCCCGGCATTCGCCGCGATGGAGCGGCTGCGCGCCGAAACCGTGGTGCGCATTGATGGCCGGGTCAAGCTGCGCGATGCGTCGCTGGTGAACCCGAAACTGCCCACCGGCGAGATCGAGGTTTACGCCACCGAGGTCGAAGTCCTCGGCCCGGCCGAGGAACTGCCCCTGCCGGTCTTCGGCGATCAGGACTACCCCGAGGAAACGCGGCTGGCCTATCGCTTTCTGGACCTGCGCCGCGAAAGCCTGCACAACAACATCATGCTGCGGTCGCGCGTGGTGAAATGGCTGCGCGACCGGATGTGGGAGGGCGGCTTTACCGAGTTTCAGACCCCGATCATCACCGCCTCCAGCCCCGAAGGGGCGCGCGACTTTCTGGTGCCCTCGCGCCTGCATCCGGGCAAGTTCTATGCGCTGCCGCAGGCCCCGCAGCAGTTCAAGCAGTTGATTATGGTTGCCGGTTTCGACCGCTATTTCCAGATCGCGCCCTGTTTCCGCGACGAAGACCCGCGCGCCGACCGCAGCCCTACCGATTTCTATCAGCTTGATCTGGAAATGTCCTTTGTCGATCAAGAGGATGTCTTTGCCGCCGTGCAGCCCGTCATTCAGGGCCTGTTTCAGGAATTCGGCGGCGGTCGTCGCGTCGATGCCGACTGGCCGCGCATCCCCTATGCGACCGCGATGCTGAAATACGGCAGCGACAAGCCCGACCTGCGCAACCCGATCGAAATGGTGGACGTGTCCGACCATTTCCGCGGTTCCGGCTTTGGCATCTTTGCCAAACTGCTGGAACAGGACGGCACCGAGGTCCGCGCCATCCCCGCCCCCACCGGCGGCTCGCGCAAATTCGCCGACCGGATGAACGCTTTTGCCCAAGCGCAGGGCCTGCCGGGGATGGGGTATATCTTCTGGCGCAAGGGCGACAACGGCATGGAAGCCGCCGGTCCCATCGCCAAGGCCTTGGGCGATGCCCCGACCGAGGCGATCCGCACTCAGCTTGGGCTGGGCGAAGGCGACGCGGTGTTCTTCCTTGGCGGCAAGCCCGAACAGTTCGAGGCCGTCGCCGGTCGTGCCCGCAACGAAATCGGGCGCGAGTTGGAACTGACCGACGAAAACCAGTTCAAATTCGCATGGATCGTCGATTTCCCGATGTATGAGAAAAGCGACGAAGGGAAGATCGACTTTTCCCACAACCCGTTTTCCATGCCGCAGGGTGGCCTTGACGCGCTGTCGGGCGATCCGCTGGCGGTCAAGGGCTATCAATACGATCTGGCCTGCAACGGCTACGAACTGGTTTCGGGCGCAATCCGCAACCACAAGCCGGAAATCATGTTCAAGGCGTTCGAACTGGCCGGCTATGGTCAGGACGAGGTGGAAAAACGCTTTGGCGGCATGGTCAAGGCGTTCCGCTATGGCGCGCCGCCCCATGGCGGTTGTGCGGCGGGGATCGACCGGATCGTGATGCTGCTGGCGGATGAACAGAACATCCGCGAGGTCATCATGTTCCCGATGAACCAGCGCGCCGAAGACCTGATGATGGGCGCCCCGTCCGAGCCGACCAACGAACAGATGCGCGAGCTGCGTCTGCGGGTGCTGCCCAAGGAATAAGGGCTAGGTCCGCGCCGATTCCAGCGCGGCCTGACAATGGATCAGCGCGGTGTCAAAGACCGGCACCGCGACATTGCCCTGATGCAGCAGCATTCCGACCTCGGTGCAGCCAAGGATCAGGCTGTCGGCCCCCTGCGCAATCAGTCGGGCGGCGATGGTTTCGAACGCGGCGCGACTGGCGGGGGTGGTGATGTCGCGGCACAATTCGTCGTAAATGATCCGGTGGATCGTGGCGCGGTCGTCGGGGGTTGGGATGATCGGGCGCAGCCCGGCGGCGATCAGCCGGTTGGTGTAAAAATCTTGCTCCATGGTAAAGGCGGTTGCCATCAGCCCCGGCGCGCGCAGCCCGGCTGCGGTTATCTGCGCGGCGGTGGCATCGGCGATATGCAGCAAGGGGATCGGCACGCCCGTCATTATCTGATCCGCAATCTTGTGCATGGTATTGGTCGCCAGAATCAGCAGATCGGCCCCGCCTGCCGCCAGTGCCTTGGCGTGTCGGTTCAGGATCGCCGCCGCGCCATCCCAATCCCCCGCCGCCTGCAAATCGGCAATCGGCGCGAAATCGACCGAGCGGATCAGCAGATCGGGCGAATGCAGCCCGCCCAGCCGGTCGCGCGTCAGGTTGCACAGCCTGCGGTAATAGATCTGCGTCGAGGCGGCGGACATGCCGCCCAGAATGCCGATGGTTTTCATCTGTCCCCCGTCTGCGCGACTGTCCGCATCCGCGCAGGCTAGCGCCGGTTTCGCGCGCAGGCCAGCAGAGTGTGCCTTGCCGCGGCTGTTCGGCACGGGCAGAGGTTCTGGCGGCTTGCGGCCTGATCCTATGTGCCTGGCCCCAGGGGGCTGCTGCCAGCGTGTTTCCAGTGCATCGCCCCCGCCGCCGCCTCTGTCGGTGTGGCCAGATTGGCTGTTGTGGTCGGGGGGCTGAATGGTTGTCAGATATGCCCTGACCCGTCGCGCTTGCGGTCCTCTGTTGCGATCCGGGGCCGTGCGGCTGACCGGGCAGATCAGCCCCGCAACCGCCCCGCCGTCACACCAGTGCCAGCCGCCCGCCTGCCAGCCGCGTCAGGCGGCCTTGCAGTTCCAGCGACAGGATCGCCGGGGTCAGCGTGGCTGCGGGCAGGCCAAGGTCGCGGATCAGGGTGTCTTCCTCGGTCGGGCTGGGGGACAGCGACGACAGGATGCGGCGTTCCAGATCGGCGGGGCTGGGCAGCCCTTCGCGGGCACGGGCCAGCGTAGCAGCGGCGCGGTTGCGCGATGCCGCCGGATCGGGCGCGGGGCCAGAGGGCACCACGACCATGCGCGGGCGGCGCGGCGCGGGTTCGGGCACAGGTTGCGCCACCTGTTCCGCCGCGTGCTGCGGGGCATTCGCCAGCGCCTCGGCCACATCGGCGGCGCTGCGCACCAAGGTCGCGCCATCGCGGATCAGCGTGTTGCAGCCCGCCGCGCGTGCGTCCATCGGATGGCCGGGAACCGCCATCACCTCGCGCCCCTGATCCAGCGCCGCCTTGGCGGTAATCAGGCTGCCGGAACGGTGCGCGGCCTCGATCACCACGACGGCGCGCGACAGGCCCGAGACGATGCGGTTGCGCATCGGGTAATGCCGCGCCACGGGTTCGGTGCCCGGCGGCTGTTCCGACAGCAGTGCGCCGCGTTCGGCGATCTGCGCGGCCAGCACGTTGTTTTCGGAAGGATAAATCACGTCGATCCCGCCCGCCATCACCGCCACGGTGCCGCTGTCCAGCGCGGCGTTATGGGCGGCGGTGTCGATGCCGCGCGCCAGACCGGCCACGACGCAATGCCCGGCCTCGCCCAGCCCCAGCGCCATGCTGCGCGCCATGCGCAGCCCCAGAGACGAGGCATTGCGCGCCCCGATCACCGCAACGGGATCAGCCGTCAGCCATTTCACATCGCCGCGCAGCCACAGCACGGGCGGCGCGCCGTCGATGTCGCGCAGCGCGGCGGGGTAATCGGCGCTGTCCCAGCGGATCAGCCGCGCCCCGGCCCGGCGCCCGGCGTTCAGTTCCGCCGCCGCCACGCCTTCGGGGCAGGGGGTATAACTGTCCATCCCGGCGGCACGGGCAATCTCGGGCAGCGCCTCCAGCGCGGCGCGCACCGAGCCATGTTCCGCGATCAGCCGATAAAACGTCGCCGGCCCCACGCGGCGAGAGCGGATGAGACGGAGGACGCAGAGATCGTCTTCCTTCGTGGTGGGTGGGGTGTTGGGGGTGTCGAAAGAAAACATCCCGATACCTTGCTGCCCTCGTCTCATCCTGAGCGCAGGCATAACCGGCAATTGGTTAACAAAGTGTTAGCGGAATCGATTCTTTTCGCCCGCAGCGGAAAAATTCACGCCGCCGATCCGCCCACCGTCAGCCCGCCAATCATCAGCGTGGGCTGGCCGACGCCAACCGGCACCCATTGCCCCTGCTTGCCGCAATTGCCGATGCCGGGGTCCAGCGCCATGTCATTGCCGATGGCGCGCACCTGTTTCAGCGCACTGGCCCCGTCGCCGATCAGCGTCGCCCCGCGAATCGGATCGCCGACCACGCCGTTTTTGACGCGATAGGCCTCGGTGCAGGAAAAGACGAACTTGCCGTTGGTGATGTCCACCTGCCCGCCGCCGAATCCAACCGCATAGATGCCGTCGCGCAGATCGGCCAGAATCGCGGCAGGGTCGGCATTGCCGCCGGGCATATAGGTGTTGGTCATGCGCGGCATCGGCGCATGGGCGAAGCTTTCGCGGCGGCCGTTGCCGGTGGGGGCCACGCCCATCAGCCGGGCGTTCATGCGGTCTTGCAGATAGCCGACCAGAATCCCGTCTTCGATCAGCACGTTACGGGCGGGGGGCGTGCCTTCGTCGTCGATGGCGATCGAGCCGCGCCGCCCCGGAATCGTGCCGTCATCCACCACGGTCACGCCGGGGGCAGCGACACGCTGGCCCATCAGCCCGGCAAAGGCTGATGCCTGTTTGCGGTTGAAATCACCCTCCAGCCCGTGGCCCACGGCCTCGTGCAGCAGGATGCCGGGCCAGCCGGGGCCAAGCACGACGTCCATCACCCCCGCAGGCGCGGGCACGGCGCGCAGGTTCACCAGCGCGATGCGCAGCGCCTCGTCCACCTGGGCGCGCCAGTGGGCCGGTTCCAGCAGATCGGCCAGCGGCATCCGCCCGCCGCCGCCGGTGCTGCCTGATTCGCGGCGGTCGTTGTTTTCGGCGATGACGGTGATCGACAGCCGCGCCATCGGGCGGATGTCGGTGGCCAGCCCGCCTTCGGGGCGCAGGATCGCCACCTCTTGCAGAGAGGTCGAGATCGCCGCCGTCACCTGCACCACGCGCGGATCGGCGGCGCGGGCATAGGCGTCGATGTCGCGCAGCACGGCGACCCGTTGGGCAAAGCTGACACCTTCGGCAGGGTCGATGGCGGGATACATCGTCACCGGGCGCATCGGTGCCGCCTCGGCGGCGATGCCACCGCCCGCGCCAACCGCCAGCCGCGCGGTTTCGCTGGCGCGGCGCAGGGCGGGCAGGCTGATTTCGGTCGAATGGGCATAGCCGGTGGTGCCGCCGCGCACCGCGCGCAGACCGAATCCCTCGCCCGCGGCGTAACCGGCGCTGCGCAAGCGGCCATCGTCCAGCACCAGCGTTTCCGACAGGCTGCGTTCCATGAACAATTCGCCATCGTCGGCCCCCGCGACCGTATCGCGCAAAACAGCCAGCGCCGCATCGCGGTCGAGATGCTGGGCAAAGGGGTCAAATGCAGCACGGCTCATGCGGGGGGCCTTTCGGAAAGGATGATCTTGGGCATCGGGCACAGGTATGACTTGCCGGACAGGTCGATATATGGTCATAAATCCCAAAGGATGAAAGGGACAGGGGTGGCAAATCGCCGCAACCGGCCCGGCGCTTGACCGGCAAGGCAGCGCCCAGCGAACGGGATGAGACAATGGCAACAGCGATGATTCGCAAGGCTTTGGCGGCGACAGGCGGGCTGACCGCAGCAATGACGGCGGGAATGGTGCGCGCGCAGGATGTGCTGGGCGATCTGCCCTCTATCGGCAAGCCGCAGGCACGCGGCATGGGCTTTCAGGAACCGGTGACGGAACTGGCTCATCAGCAGCAGTGGCTGGACTATTTCGTCCTGATTATCATCGCGGCGATCACGATTTTCGTCTGCCTGCTGCTGCTGTTCGTCATTGTGCGTTACAACAGCCGCAGCAACCCGACCCCGGCCAAGTTCACCCATAACACGCCGCTGGAAATCGGCTGGACGCTGGTCCCGGTGCTGATCCTGATCGCAATCGGCGTGTTTTCGCTGCCCAAGCTGTTCTATTCGCAGGAAATGCCGGAAAACCCGGATGTGGTTATCAAGACCATCGGCAACCAGTGGTTCTGGTCCTATGAATACCCTGACAACGGCATTGCCTTTGATGCGATCATGCTGTCCAAGGACGAACTGGCTGATTACGGCTATGCCGAAGATGAATATCTGCTGGCCACCGACAATGCCATGGTGGTGCCGGTCGGGCAGAACGTGCTGTTGCAGGTGACGGCGAATGACGTGATCCACAGCTGGACCATCCCGGCCTTTGCGATCAAGCAGGACGGCGTGCCGGGCCGGATCGCGCAGGCATGGTTCAACGTGGACAAAGAGGGCGTCTATTTCGGCCAGTGCAGCGAGCTGTGCGGCATCAACCACGCCTATATGCCCATCGTGGTCAAGGCCGTTCAGCCCGATGTTTATGCCGCCTGGGTCGCCGAACAGGGCGGCACCATGCCCGGGGCCGAGGCTGATTTCGCCCCGGCCAGCGCCGAGGCCGAGGCCGACGAAGCAGCCGCCGACAGCGAAGAAACCGCCGCCGCTGATGCCGGCACCGAGGCAGAGGCTGCCGCCGACACGGATGCCGCCGCCGCTGATCTGAACTCGGCCGAGCAGGCCGAAGCCGAGGCTGCTGTCGAAGAACCGGCGGAAGAACCGGCGGTGGCCGAGCCTGCCGCAGATGCCGAGGAACCCGCAGCCGCCGCTGACGAATCCGCCGCCGAGGCTCCGGCCCAACCCGCAGATGAGGGCCAGCCAGAAGCTGCCCCCGCCGCGGATGAGCCTGCGGCAGAAGCCGCCCCCGCCGAACCCGCTGCCTCTGCCGAAGAATCCGCAGCGGAACCTGCCACCCCTGCTGCGGAATCGCAGGATGCCGCCGAAGAACCGGCGCAGGAATCCGCTGTGAGCGTCGAACCCGCCGCTGCGCCTGCGGTCTCGAACTGATCTGAAACGGACCGATGACCGACGTTCGCGCATATGATACCACGCCCGAGGCTCAGTTCGGCGATTACGTCGCGCTGCTTAAACCGCGCGTCATGTCGCTGGTGGTGTTCACGGCCTTTGTCGGGCTGTGGGTGGCGCCGGTCACGGTTCACCCCTTCGTCGCCTTTTGCAGCGTGCTGTTCATCGCCCTTGGCGGCGGGGCCTCGGGCGCGCTGAACATGTGGTATGATGCCGACATCGACGCGGTGATGCGCCGCACGCAGGGACGCCCGATTCCCGCAGGCCGGATCACCGGCCCCGAAGCACTGGCCGTCGGGCTGGCGCTGTCGGGCATCGCGGTGCTGATGCTGGGGCTGGCCGCCAACTGGTTCGCCGCCGGCTTTCTGGCCTTTACGATCTTTTTCTACGCCGTGATCTATACGATCTGGCTGAAGCGCAGCACGCCGCAGAATATCGTCATCGGCGGTGCTGCCGGGGCGTTTCCGCCGATGATCGGCTGGGCCTGCGCCACGGGTGGGATCAGCCTCGAATCGCTGCTGATGTTCGCGCTGATCTTTTTCTGGACGCCGCCGCATTTCTGGGCCTTGGCGCTGTTCATGAAGGAAGACTATCACAAGGCCGGGGTGCCGATGCTGACCGTCACCCATGGCCGCGCCGTCACCCGCCGCCACATCTTTGCCTATACGCTGGTGCTGGCGCCCTTTGCGCTGTGGCTGGGCTTTACCGGCATCGGCGGGCCGATCTATCTGGCGGTGTCGGTGGCGCTGAACGCGCTGTTCATCGCCGGCGGCTGGCGTATCCTGCGCCGGACCGAGGAACAGGCCACGGCGGATGGCTACAGGGTCGAGAAATCCTATTTCCGCCTGTCGCTGTATTACACCTTCTTGCATTTCGCCGCGCTGCTGGCGCAATCGGTCGTCGGAGGCTGGTAAGATGAACGCATTCCGGGCCGATCACGAACTGCATCGCCGCCGCTGGTCGCGCAATGCCGGGCTGGGCGTGGTGCTGGTGCTGTTCGTCGCGCTTGTCTTTGGCCTGACCGTCGTCAAGGTCAAGGTGGGCGAGGGGAACATGCTGAAAGGCTATGACCACCGGGTGCAGGACAGCACCTATCTGCCGCCGCCCGAACCGCACGAGGTTCACCCCCAACCGCAGGCAGGACAATGACCGACAGACCGCAACCGAACCATATGAAAACCGTCTGGTCCTTGCTGGGCGTGGTCGTGTTCATGGGCGCGATGGCATGGGCCGCAGTGCCGTTCTACGACTGGTTCTGCCGCGTCACCGGCTATGGCGGCACGACGCAGCGGGCGGATTCGGCGTCGGAAACCGTGGTGGATCAGGTCGTTCGGGTGCGGTTCGATGCCAACACCGACCGCAATCTGGACTGGACCTTTCGCCCGATGCAGACCCGCATCGACCTGAACATCGGCGAAACCGCGCTGGTCTTTTACGAGGCGACCAACAATTCGGATGAACCGATCACCGGCACCGCCAGCTTTAACGTCGCGCCCGAGGTGGCGGGGTATTTCTTCGACAAGGTGGAATGTTTCTGCTTTACCGAACAGACCCTGCAACCGGGCGAGCGGATGGAAATGCCCGTGACCTTTTACGTCAACCCCGACATCGTGGGGGATCGCGACGCGGGCTGGGTCCGGGACATCACGCTGTCATATACTTTCCACCGCACCGATCCGCCGCGCGCCACGCAGGCCGCGCTGGCCGGGGATGCTGCGGTCAACACCAACTGATAATGCCAGACACAACCACAAGGGACGGGGCACACATGGCACATGCGAAGAACCACGATTACCATATCCTGCCACCGTCGGTCTGGCCGTTTCTTGGCGCGATCGCGGCATTTCTGATGCTTTACGGTGCGGTCGGCTGGATGTCGGCCGAAGATGTGCGACTGCTGGGCATTCCGGTCAACGGGCCGTGGCTGTTCCTGATCGGTCTGGTCGCGGTGCTGTATGTCATGTTCGGCTGGTGGGCCGATATGGTGCATGAGGGCGAAACCGGCGATCATACCCCGGTGGTGCAGATCGGCCTGCAATACGGCTTTATCCTGTTCATCATTTCCGAAGCGATGTTCTTTGTCGCATGGTTCTGGAACTGGTTCAAAAACGTGCTGTATCCGATGGGACCGATGTCGCCGATTCAGGATGGCGTCTGGCCGCCCGAGGGGATCGTGCCGTTCGACCCGTGGCACCTGCCGTTCATCAACACCGTCATTCTGCTGCTGTCGGGCGTGGCCGTGACCTGGGCGCATCATGCGCTGCTGCACGAAAACGACCGCAAGACCGCCATCCGCGGGCTGGCCGTCGCCGTTATCCTGGGCGTGTTCTTCAGCATCTTGCAGGCTTATGAATACAGCCATGCCTCGTTCGGGCTGGCGGATACCGCCTATGCCAGCGGCTTTTATCTGGCCACCGGCTTTCACGGCTTTCACGTCATCGTCGGCACGATCTTTCTGCTGGTCTGCCTGATCCGCATGATGAAAGGCCAGATGAGCCAGAAACAGCACATCGGGTTCGAGGCCGCCGCGTGGTATTGGCACTTTGTCGATGTGGTCTGGCTGTTCCTGTTCTTTTCGGTCTATGTCTGGGGCCGCTAAGACCTTGCGATAGTGCTGAAACGGGCGCGGGGCAAATCCCGCGCCTTTTCGTTCGGAACCCGTCCATGCGCCGTTATCTCTTTCCTGTTCTTGCCGGCATCATCGGCTGCGCCATCCTGATCGCGCTTGGCGTCTGGCAGTTGCAGCGCATGACGTGGAAGCAGGCGATGCTGGACGATATTCAGGCCAGCATCGACGCCGCGCCGGTGGCCTTGCCCGCCAATCCCGATCTTTCGATGAAATACCTGCCGGTCACGGTCAGCGGCACCACCACCGGGCAGGAAATCGACGTGCTGTCGGGCGACCGGGAATTGGGCGGCGGCTATCAGGTGGTGTCTGCCCTTGTCACCGATGACGGACGGCGGATCTTGGTGGATCGCGGCTTTGTCCCGCAAGGGGCGCGCCACGCGGATCGCCCGCCGGTGCATCTGACCATCCGGGGCAACCTGCACTGGCCCGATGAAAAGGGCAGCGCCACGCCCGACCCGAATCTGGCCGAAAATATCTGGTTCGCCCGCGATGTGCCCGCCATGGCCGCCCTGCTGGAAACCGAGCCGGTTCTGGTGGTCGCCGCCGCCGTTCAGGGCGACAGTCAGGGCGTGCGCCCGGTGCCCGTCGCGATTGAGGGGATACCGAACAACCACCTGTCCTATGCCGTGCAGTGGTTCCTGATCGCGGCGACATGGGCAGGGATGACAGGGGCGCTGATCTGGCGTATCAGGCAGCGCACTTATTGAAGGAAACACGGATGCGGTATGTTTCGACGCGGGGGCAGGCCCCGGTGCTGGATTTCGAACAGGCGATGCTGACCGGGCTGGCGCGCGACGGCGGCCTGTATCTGCCCGAGGCCGTGCCGGTGCTGGACGATCTGGCCGCGTTCGAGGGGATGCCCTACGAAGACGCCGCCTTTCGGGTGCTGAAACCCTTTACCGGCGACAGCTTTAGCGACGATGAACTGCGCGGGGCCATCAGCCGCGCCTATGCCGGGTTCGGCCATATCGCCCGCGCGCCGCTGAGCCAGCTTGCCCCCGGCCATTTCCTGCTGGAGCTGTTCCACGGCCCGACGCTGGCCTTCAAGGACTTTGCCATGCAGTTGATCGGGCAGTTGTTCCAGATCGCTCTGGCGCGGTCGGGGCAGCGCATCACCATCGTCGGCGCGACCAGCGGCGACACCGGCAGCGCCGCGATCGAGGCGTTCCGGGGCCTGCCCAATGTCGATGTGTTCATCCTGTTCCCCCACGGCCGCGTCAGCGAAGTGCAGCGCCGCCAGATGACCACGCCTGCGGATGCCAATGTTCACGCCCTGGCGCTGGACGGGCATTTCGATGACTGTCAGGCGCGGCTGAAGGATCTGTTCAACGACCATGATTTCCGCGACAGCGTGGGTCTGGCTGGGGTGAACAGCATCAACTGGGGCCGGGTGCTGGCGCAGATCGTTTACTATGTCACCGCCGCTGTCAGCCTTGGCGCGCCGGGGCGTCAGGTCGATTTCACCGTGCCGACCGGCAACTTTGGCGACATCTTTGCCGGGTCCATCGCCCGGCAGATGGGCGTGCCGATCCGCCGCCTTGTCGTCGCCACCAATCAGAACGACATCCTGCACCGTGCGCTGACCACGGGCGAATATCGCACCGGCACGGTCGAACCCTCGATCAGCCCCTCGATGGATATTCAGGTCAGTTCCAATTTTGAACGGGCGCTGTATCTGGCCTATGGTGGCGATGCGGGCGCGATCCGGCAGCTGATGGACGAACTGAAAACCGGCGGCTTTGCCATCAGTCAGGGCGCGCTGGAAAGCCTGCGCGATCAATACGCCTCGGGCCGCGTGTCCGAGGATGAGACGCGGGCCATGATCGCCACGATCCGCGCCGAAACCGGGCAGGTGATCTGCCCGCATACCGCTGTCGGCGTCCATGTCGCGCGCCAGCATCTGGAACCGGGCGTGCCGATGGTGACGCTGGCCACGGCCCATGCCGCGAAATTCCCCGATGCGGTGCAGGATGCCATCGGCATCCGCCCGGCTCTGCCGCCGCATATGTCCGGGCTGTTCGATCTGCCCGAACGTGTGACTCGGGTTGAAAACGACAATGCCGCGCTTAAATCGCTGATCCTTGATCGGAGGACAGCTTGACCGACCCATTCGTGCAGATTTCCACCCTTCCCAACGGCCTTCGCGTCGTCACCCGCAACATGCCGGGGCTGCATTCGGCCACCGTCGGTGTCTGGGTGAACGCCGGTGGCCGGGATGAGCGCGCCGAACAGAACGGCATCGCGCATTTTCTGGAACACATGGCCTTCAAGGGCACGCCGCGCCGCAGCGCCATCCAGATTGCCGAGGCGATCGAGGATGTGGGCGGCTATATCAACGCCTATACCTCGCGCGATGTGACGGCCTATTACGCCCGCGTGCTGGACAGCGATGTCGATCTGGCCTTCGATGTGATTTCCGACATCGTGCTGAATCCGCTGTTCGACGACCGCGAGATCGAGGTCGAGCGCGGCGTCATCCTGCAAGAAATCGGGCAGGCGCTGGACACACCCGATGATGTGATCTTTGACTGGCTGCAAGAGGCCGCCTATCCGGGGCAGGCGATGGGGCGCACGATCCTTGGCCCGGCGCATTGCGTGACCCGGTTCGGGCGCGCCGATCTGTCGGGCTTTGTGGCCGAACATTACGGGCCGGGGCAGATGATCGTTGCGGCGGCGGGGGCGGTGGATCACGACCGCATCACCCGTCTGGCCGAGGCCGCCTTTGGCCATCTGCCCGCCATCGACAGCGGCACGCGCGAAGCGGCGCGTTGGCAGGGCGGCGAATTGCGGCGGCAGAAAAAGCTGGAACAGGCGCATTTCGCACTGGCGCTGGAAGGGCCGTCCTATCTGGCCCCCGATTTCTATCCTGCGCAAATCTTTTCCAGCGCATTGGGCGGCGGCATGTCCTCGCGCCTGTTCCAGAAAATCCGCGAGGAACGCGGGCTGTGCTATACCATCTTTGCGCAATCGGGCTTTCACGACGATACCGGGATGATGACCATCTATGCCGGAACCGGCGGCGATCAGATCGCCGATCTGGCGCATCTGACCGTCGATGAAATCCGCCGCGCCGCCGATGACCTGTCGCTGGCCGAGGTCGAACGCGCCAAGGCGCAACTGCGCGCCGGGCTGCTGATGGGGCTGGAAAGCGCCTCGTCGCAGGCGGAACGGATGGCCCGCTCGCTGGCGATCTGGGGTCGCGTCCCCGACCCGGCCGAGGTGGCGCAGCGCATTTCCGCCGTGACGGTGCAGGATGTGCGCGCGCATGGCGAACGGCTGCTGGCGACGGCGCGTCCGGCACTGGCGCTGTATGGCCCGGTTGCGCGCGCGCCTGCGGTTGCCGCGTTGGCGGAACGTCTGGCGGCGTGATGATCTGGCGGCGCACGTCGGTTCGGCTGGAAACCGAACGCATGATCCTGCGCCTGCCCGCCCACGCGGATTTCGCCGGGTGGAGCAGCCTGCGCGATTCCAGCCGCGATTTCCTGACCCCGTGGGAACCCGTCTGGTCGCCCGACCACCTCAGCCGCCGCAGCTTTACCAACCGCGTCTATTGGGCCGCCCGCGCCGCCCGCAGCGGCAGTGCGTTGCCGCTGTTCCTGATCCGCCGCGACGGGGTGTTGCTGGGGGCGATCACGCTGGACAATATCCGCCGCGGTCCGGCGCAATCGGGCACCATCGGCTATTGGGTCGGCGCGCCTTTCGCGCGGCAAGGCTATATGCGCGAGGCCATCGGCGCGCTGGTCCACCACGCTTTTACGCAGATGGACCTGTCGCGGATCGAGGCCGCCTGCCTGCCCGAAAACGCCGCCTCGCGCGGGGTGCTGGAGCGGTCGGGCTTTAAATACGAGGGCGTGGCCCAAAGCTATCTTCAGATCAACGGGCGTTGGCGCAACCATGTGCTGTATGCCAACCTGCGCGGTGATCGGCGCGGGCGGACGGACGTGCGATAGCTGCCGCCCAATGGGCAGGCGACTGGCGCGCGGTTTCAGGCCGGCACGGGGCGGTGCGCGCCCAGAAAGGGGCCGTCGCCCGCCGCCTCGATCCGGGCTTTGGCATGGGCGATATCCTCGCGGATGACCGACATTTGCCAGGCGGTGGCGTGGATCATGCTGGTGTCGCTTTCGGCGATGGCGACATGGCCGGGCCAGAACAACAGATCGCCGCGCCGGATCGTGTCGGTCGGCGCAAAGGCGGCACGTTGCAGATCGCTGTCGCCGGGGCAGGGGATGTCGGCTGCCGTCAGCGCCGCCTGCACCAGACCGGAACAGTCGATCCCCCAATCGCTGTTGCCGCCCCACAGATAGGGGGTGCCGATCATCCGTTCCGCAATGGCGACCGGATCGGCGGCGGGGTGGTCGGCGATGTGCTGCACCGGCACCCAGCCCCCGGTCGCCAGCCGGGCAAACTGGCCCTGCGTTTCCGTCACCGACAGGCGCGCGCCGATGGACAGGGCGTGCAGCTGATGCGTTTTCATGTCGGGTTCGGGGTAGACATGGGTCGCGGGTGCGCGCACCCGGTGGGTGATCGGTGCCGCCGGATCGCCCAGCCCGCCGCTGCGCAGCCAGCCGCAATAGCCATCCAGCGCCGTGCGGACAAAGCACCAGCCGTCGCGATCCTCGATCACGGTCAGGTCGGCCCCGAAATTCACCTGCCGGTCGCGGGCACCCGCCGGTGCGCGGCACAGATCGGCCAGCGGCACGGCCAGCCGGGCCGGGCGCCCTGCGGTGATGCTGGGGCGGCGGGGGGCGCGGTCCTGCCACCCCTCCAGCACGGTGCGGTCGGTGGCGGGGGTCAGGCGGCGATCCGGGGTCGGGGTCATGCCAGCACCTGCGGCAAGGCGGCAAGGATGGCGCGCGCGCCTTGGCCGACGCCGCCCTTGGGGCGGCCCGGCGCGGCGGTGGGTTGCCAGCCATAAATGTCGAAATGCGCGTATCGGCCCGCCCCTTGGGCAAAGCGGCGCAGGAACAGCGCGGCGGTGATCGACCCGGCCATGCCGCCCGATGGCGCGTTGTCCAGATCGGCGATGCCGGGTTCGATCATGGCCTCGTATGGTTCCCAGAACGGCATTCGCCAGATCGGGTCGGCCACCGCCGCCGAGGCGCGCGCCAGCGCCGCCGCCAGCGCATCGTCATCGCAGTAGAACGGCGGAATGTCCGGCCCAAGCGCGACCCGCGCCGCCCCGGTCAGCGTCGCCATCGAGATCATCAGGTCAGGGCGTTCCTCGGCACCAAAGGCCAGCGCGTCGGCCAGCACCAGCCGCCCTTCGGCATCGGTGTTGTTGATCTCGACCGTCAGCCCCTTGCGGCTGCGCAGGATGTCGCCGGGGCGGATCGCATCGCCCGACACGGCATTTTCCACCGCCGGGATCAGCACCCGCAGGTTCATCTGCCGCGCCGCGCCGGTATCGGCCAGCATCTGCGCCAGCCCCAGCACCGTAGCCGCGCCGCCCATATCCTTTTTCATCAGCCCCATCGAGGCTCCGGGCTTGAGGTTCAGCCCGCCGGTGTCAAAGCAGACCCCTTTGCCGACCAGAGTCACAGCCGGGCCGCTGCCCCCCAGCCGCAGGTCGATCAGGCGTGGCGCGCGGCCGGGCGCGGCGGCACGGCCAACGGCGTGGATCATCGGAAACCCGGCCTCCAGCAGCGCATCGCCGGTGGTCACGCTGATCGCGGCACCGATGCGGCGGGCCAGATCGGCGGCGGCATCGGCCAGATCGGCTGGTCCCATATCGGCGGCGGGGGTGTTTATCAGGTCGCGGGTCAGATACTCGCCCGCGGCGATGGCCTGCACCTGCGCGGCATCCACGCCGCCGGGCGCGACCAGACGCGCGCGCGGCGCGGGCGAGTTGGCATAGCGGTCAAAGCGATAGCCCGCCAGCAGCCAGCCAAGCGCCGCCTGATCGGGGTCAACCCCGCCCGGCAGATCGCCGGCCAGATACCAATCGCCCGCCGGCAGCGCATCGGCCGCACGGGCCAGCGCAAAGCGACCGCGCCCGGCCCGCGCCGGATCGCCAAGGCCGAACAGCGCCCCGCGCAGCCCGCCGTTGCCATCCGGCAGCAGGCAGATTTCGCCCGCCTTGGCCGCGAACCCTGCCGCCGCAGGCCAGTCGCCCGCATCCTTGGGCAGCGGCGCGCCTTTGGCCACCAGCCACAGCGGGCGGGCATCGGGCGAGGGCGGGGCAAAGGCAGGGCTGGCGGTCATCATATTCCTCGGGTCTGGTGTGACCGCGCCAGATTAACCGCCCGTTGCCGCCCCTGCCAGCCCGCCGCGTCAGGTGAAATCGCTGCTGTCCCAGATTTGCGTCAGCGAGCGGTTGCCGACCCGCATCAGCCGCGCCCGCACCGCCGCCAGCGCGCCGCTGTCGCGCCGCTCGGCGCAGCCCGCCAGATCAGCCGCCACCCCCGCCAGCGAGGTCAGCCCCACCTGCCACGCCAGCCGCGACAGCCGGTCGGCCTGCGTGATGGTATCGGCCAGATCGTCGCGGCCCGCCGCCTCGTCTATGGCGGTCAGCGCGGTTGCAAGCTGTTCCAGCGCAAGGCCGATCACGGTCTGCGCCGCCGCCTCGCCCAGTTCGTTCACGATGTCGCCCACACGCCGCGCATCCACGCGCACAGGTTCGTTTACGGCCAAAGCCGTGACATGAGCCATTGCCCACCTCCAACAAAATCAGTGTCCCCACACGTCTGGGCAACATGGCGCGAAAGCGTGAAAAAAGGCTTATCCGCACACGCATAAGTCTTTTGAATTTTCAGCGAATGATGCCTATTGGTTGGCGCATAACCGATGAGAGATCGCCATGCCCCTGACCCGCCCTTTGCCGAAATACCTTGTCCAGCGTTATCAGGGCTGGAAAGCCACCGCCTATGCGGAAAACCGGGCATGGTTCCGGCGACTGGCGCATGACGGTCAGCGGCCGCGGGCGATGATTGTGTCGTGCTGCGATTCACGGGTGCATGTCAGCAGCATCTTTGGCGCGGATTCGGGCGAGTTTTTCATCCACCGCAACATCGCCAACCTTGTGCCCGCCCATGCGCCCGATGGCGAACAGCATGGCACCTCGGCGGCGGTGGAATATGCGGTGCGCACCTTGCGGGTGGCGCATGTGATCGTGCTGGGGCACACGCAATGCGGCGGTGTCGCGGGTTGCCATGCGATGTGCAGCGGCCATGCGCCCGAGCTGGAGGAACGCACCAGCTTTGTCGGGCGCTGGATGGATATTCTGCGCCCCGGTTACGAACGGGTGCGCGATCTGCCTGCCGAACAGCAGATTGGCGCGCTGGAACGGCAGGCGGTGCTGATCTCGGTCGAAAACCTGATGAGCTTCCCCTTTGTCCGCGAAGCGGTTGGGCAAGACGAACTGTCCCTGCACGGGCTGGTGCATGACATTGCCGAGGGGGTGCTGTGGCAGGCCGATGAAAAGGGTGAGTTTTCCCAGCTTTGAGCGCGTTTACCAGTCGCGCAGCAGGATATTGCCCTCGGGCCATGACATGTCGGTCTGCACCGTGACCTGACGGGTTTCGCCGGGGGCGATGTCAAAGCGCCAGATCAGCACGCCGCGCTTGCCTTCGGGGTCGGTTTCGTCGGGGGCCGGGTCGGCCGACCACGACACCCGCAGCGTTTCCTGTTCCGACACCGGCACCCGGTCCACCAGCCGCAGCGGCCATGCGCTATCGGTCAGGTTTTCCACCCGCAACAGCGCGGTTTCGGTTTCGGTGTTCGAGCGGCGGATCAGGCCGCCACTGCCTTCGCTGCGGTCGGGCAGGCGGCGTTCGGCCACCAGCCCGTCGATCGGGCCAAAGCCCAGATGCAGCCGGTCCCCCGCCGCCAGCAGATCCAGATCGGTTTGCCCGGTCAGCGTGCCATCCGCGAACAGGGTCGCCGGGCCGGGCAGGATCGGTGCGCCGCTGTCATTGACGGCATCCACCGTCAGATAGGCGCTGCTGTCGTAACGCGGCGCGGCCTCGGCATAGATTTCGGGTGTCAGCGATGACTGATCCAGCGTCAGGCGCAGCGCATCGGCGCCGTCGCGGATGGTGACGGGGGCGGGCATGTCATAGGCGACCGTCACCCCCAGATCGAGCTTTTGCGCCGCGGAACCCATCGCGGCAGGGACGGGCGCGGGGGCGGCCATTGCCTCGGACATGGCCATATCCATGCTGCGGCCCATAGGGTGCATCGTCGGTTCCGCCTCGGTGCGGACGATTTCGGGCGTGACCTGAGTGGCCTGCGACTGACCGCCGGGGCGGGCGGTGGACAGGCGCAGCGCGACATCGGTCCAGTCCTCGCCGGTGGATTGCGACACCAGCGCGCCGCGCACAAGGGTCAGGCTGTTGGCCGCGCGATCCAGCCGCAGGTCATAGACCGGCTGCCATGTGGCCTGCGGGCTGTCGTTGCTGATGCGCAGCGTGGCGGGCGCGTCGGTCGTCTGCACGTCCAGCACCAGCGCCGGGCCGGTCAGCGGCGCTTCGGTCAGGGTGTTCAGCCGGGCGCGGGCGGCATCCAGCGCGCGCTGATCGCGGTCGCGCCCGGTTTCCGCATCGCGGGCGGCGTTTTCGGCCCAGATCGCCTGCCGCCGCGCTTCCAGCATCTGCGCCTGAACCGCCCCGGCCAGCGCGGCGACATCGCCTGCCGCCGCCCCTTGGGATTTGGCCAGATCGCGCAGGAAAGCGATGGTATCCTCGGCCGCCTGCGCCTCGGCGCGGATGGCGGCGGTGGCGGCGTCGCGGTCGCGCAGGGCCTTTTCCAGGCGGTCCACCTCGGCCCGCGCGGCGGTCATTTCCGGGGTTTCGGGCCGCTCGTCCGGGGTGGCGCGGCTGTGTTGCAGATTGACCGCGCCGACCGTTGCCCCGTCGGCCTGAATGCGCAGGCTGGCCGCGTCGATGCCTGCGGGCATACCGGGCAGGATCAGCTGATTCTGCCCGGCAGGTGCGTCGATCACCACCTGCCGCGTGATGGTAGCGCCTTGGGAATGCAGCAGAATATCGGTGATATGCGCCTGCGCCCGGATTTCATCGGCCAGCGCGGGCAGGCTGGTCAGGGCGGTGGTGGCGGCGATAAGGGCGGCAAGGCGGGTCATGTCTGCTCCTGCAATGGGGTGGGGGCAGGGTTGTCGCGCGCGGCACAAAAATCAAGCGCCACGCGCCGCGATTCAGCCCTTGCCCAGCACACGATTGCCCAACAATTCCGCGATCTGCACCATGTTCAGCGCCGCGCCCTTGCGCAGATTGTCGCTGACGCACCACAGGTTCAGGCCGTTTTCGACCGTCGAATCCTGCCGGATGCGGCTGACGAAAGTGGCAAATTCCCCAACAGATTCAATGGGGGTGATATAGCCGCCGTCCTCGTGCTTGTCGATGACCAGCAGGCCGGGGGCCTCGCGCAGGATGTCGCGGGCTTCGTCTTCGTCCAGAAAATCCTGAAACTCCACATTGAGGGATTCGGCCTGACCGACGAACACCGGCACGCGGACGCAGGTGACGGCCAGGCGGATCTTCGGATCGAGGATTTTCTTGGTTTCGGCGACGATCTGCCATTCCTCGCGGGTGGTGCCGTCCTCCATGAAATCGCCGATCTGGGGGATGACGTTAAAGGCGATCTGGCGAGGAAATTCTTTTGGTTCAACCTCTTGGCCGGGGACATACAGGCCCTTGGTCTGGTTCCACAGCTCGTCCATGGCCTTGGTGCCGGCGTCGGAAACCGACTGATAGGTGGACAGCACGACGCGGCGGATGCGGGCGCGGTCGTGCAGGGGCTTCAGCGCCACCACCAGTTGCGACACCGCGCCCAAGGGGCCGGCGATGATGTGTTTTTTCGCAGCGTTTTCAATGGCTGCGGCGTTTACCTCGGGGACGATCAGGGGCACGTCGGGGTCGGTGGACCAGACGCCGGACCCGTCGATCACAAAGCACCCGGCGCGGGCGGCGGCGGGGGCATGGGCGCGCGCGGTTTCGGCATCGGTGGCGAACAGGGCGATGTCCCAGCCGGCAAAGTCAAAGCCATCAATATCGCGGCATTTCAAGGTCTTGTCGCCAAAGCCGACCTCGGTTCCGATGGAACGGCGGCTGGCCAGCGCGGCGATCTGATCGACGGGAAATTCCCGTTCGGCCAGAATGTTCAGCATCTCGCGGCCCACATCGCCGGTGGCCCCGGCGACGACGATGTTATAGCCCATCGGTCAGTCCTTTCCTGCAACCTGTTCCACATAGGTGGCGGCGGGCCAGCGCGCAACAGCCGCGCGCGTTGCGCGACACGTGTTGCGTGACCGGAATGTGATCGGCTGCCCGCATGGGCCAGCAATTGCCGGGTTTGGGGCTGCACAACCAATGCACAACCCGTGCACAGGCTGTACACAACCTGTACACAGCCCGCGCGCGCTGAACGGGAGGGATACGCAACAAAAGCGAGTTGGCCCAACCGTGCGGCAAGGCACGCCTGAGTGTCGGTTCGATGGTTCGAC
Source organism: Paracoccus sp. (in: a-proteobacteria) (assembly GCF_030538755.1). Classification (GTDB taxonomy): domain Bacteria; phylum Pseudomonadota; class Alphaproteobacteria; order Rhodobacterales; family Rhodobacteraceae; genus Paracoccus. The sequence goes on from NZ_JAUNTJ010000011.1 coordinate 75,419, forward strand.
GGTTCGGCGGGGTTCAGGCGGGGGGCAGGTGCAGATGCAGGCGCGGATCGGCGGCGGCCAGCCCCTGCACCCAGTTCCGTTCGGCCCCGAAATCATGCGGCACCTGATCGGCACTGCGACGGCCCGACAGGCTTTGGCTGGCAAAGAAATCGAACCCATACAGAGACAGCGCCGACAGATCGGAGCGCAGAGCCAGGTCGATCAGCATCGCGCCGGTGGTCGGCGGTGCGCCCAGCGTTTCGGCAAGGCGTTCGTAATCGGCCAGCGGGTGCAGATAGAATCCGGGACTGTGCGCGGTTTCCCAATCCAGCCGCTTGCGCTTGGGCGACATCCACAGGATGCGGCCGGGGGCCAGCCGGGCGCAATCATCAGCGGGCAGGCTGGTGGCGAGGCCCAGCCAGTCGGTGCGGCTGCCGTGGCTGGCGGCATCGGGCATCGGCGCGCGGTTGATGCGCACCACCACATCGGCGGCGTCGATGGCCGCGCCCTGCGTGCCATCGGCCAGCGCGCGGGCATTGCCGACCAGCGCGACCGAGCGGCCCCGCAAGGGGACCAGCAGGCTGGCCTGCGGCACCGACAGCGCGGCCATCGCCGGTTCGTTACGCAGGGTGCGGGCCATGTAAAAGCGCAGCGGGGTCATGTGGTCCTTTCTGTAACGCTTTTCGGGCGTATCGGCGAAATGTTCGGCGCGACTGTTGCTGTGGCGGGTGCGGGGTGATCTGGCCGTTCGAAGCGTAATCATGGCGCAGCCAGAATCAAGCATTCAAGGCGATGTGCTTGCCTCGCCGGCTTTTTGGGGGAATATCATGCTGCCTATATATTCTCTGTTTTCGTCTGCATATAAGAATATCTCTGCCTCTTTCAGCTTGATAACCGCAATCCCCACCTTGTCGGCGCGGCTTTCATGCAGGCAGCTTAAAAGAGAAAGGATCATTTGCCGGGTATTGTGCGATATATTTCCGTCCAGTCGCCTTTCAAACAGGCGGATAGAATCCATCCTGTTTCCAAAGGAAACCGGCCCGTGCAGGTTTTCGATCTTTTCGCCATGTGCGGATAGGAATTGTTCCATCCTGGTATAGGAAACTGATCGCAATCCTTCAGGTGGGGGCAATAAAAATGGCATTTATATAGGGCGGCCTAGCGTGTCAGCAATTCGCGATAGACGGCGGTGATGGCGGCGGCCTCGTCGCGGATCGAGTGGCGGGCGGCGACATGCGCCCGCGCGGCCTGCCCGGCGGCGGCGCGACCGGCGTCGTCATCCAGCCAGCGGGCCAGCGCGGCGGTCAGCGCCGCCTGATCTTCGCGCGCCACCAGCGAGCCGGTTTCGCCGTCGCGGATCAGGGTTTCATAGGCGCCGACGCGGCTGGCGACGACGGGAACGGCGCAGGCCATTGCCTCTAACGGGGTCAGGCCAAAGCCTTCCCAGCGGGCAGGGGCGGCGAACAGGTCCAGCGCCTGATAGCTGCGCACCACCTGTTCCCACGGGATTTCGCCCAGAAAGCGGATGCGATCCGACAGGCCCGCGGCCTCGATCCGCTGTTTCAGATCGTCGGCAAAGCCCTGATTGTCGGCGGTGATGCGCCCGGTCAGGATCAGCCGCGCGCGGGGCCGCGCCGGGAACAGATCCAGCGCCGCATTCACCAGCAGATCGACGCCCTTTTGCGCCCGCACCCGGCCAAAGCAGCCGATCACGATGTCATCGGGGGCAAAGCCCATCTGCGCCCGGATCGCGGCGCGTTCGGGCGCGGGGGCGGGGTGGAACGTGTCCAGATCGACGCCGTGCAGGATGGTGGTGGCGGGGCGTTCGAGATAGCTGGCGGCCTGCGGCGAGGTGGCGATCAGCGCGTCCTGTTGCCGGATCAGCCAGCGGGTGAACCCGGTGTGGCGGCGCTGCGCGGCGGATGTGAACAGCAACCGGAAGCGGCGGCGCAGGACATGGCGCAGGATCAGCCCCAGCGCCATTTCGGTATTGCGGCGCGCGTGCCACACGCGCCACCCGTCGCGCGGCAGGGTGGCGGCGCGGCGCAGGGGGATATGCGGCAGTTCCGGCGGCAGGCCCGGCCCGGTGGCGGCGATGGCGATCATCTGCGCCTGAATCGGGATCAGCCGCACCACGGTGGCCGTCACCCCCGACAGGCGGCGTTTCAGATTGGGCGCGATCACAAGCGGAGGGGTGGTGGTCATGGGGCCTCGGTCGTCAGCAGGTAAATCAGCACGCCAACCGCCAGCGGCACGGCAAAGAACAGGAACATCAGCCCATAGACCTGCTGCGGCGGCAGTCCGGCCATGGCATTATACAGCGGGCGCGAGGCGAATTGCATCACCGCGACGCCGGAAATGGAAAACATGTTCAGCAAGGTGACGCCCCGGCCCAGCAGGTGCGGCGGCAGGAACGCCTTGCCATGCGCCATCAGCAGCACATAGCCCGCCCCCGAAAACCCGACCAGAGTCAGCAGCGCGACCGAGGGCCAGATACCGGCATCGGGCGCGGCCCACAGCGCGAACAGGATCGCGGCAGAGGCGGCATTCAGCAGCAGGATGGTGCGCCGCAGCGATCCGACCAGCCGCACCATCGGGCCGATCAGGAAATTGCCGATCACCATGGCCAGCCCCATCGCCAGCGTTGCACGCCCGATCAGGGTGGCGTCGGCGTGATAGACCTCGGTCAGGTATGGTCCGGCCCACAGCCCCCGGATGGCGGCGGATGCGGCATAGCTGACCGCGAACAGCGGCAGCATGAACCACAGCGCCCTGAGCCGCAGCACCGCCATCAGCGAGCCTTGCGGCTGGTCGCCCTCGGGCCGGGCCGGGTCGCGCACCAGCAGCCAGATGATGGCCGCCACCGTCAGGGTGATCGCCGCCAGCCCCCACAGGGTTTCGCGCCAGCCCAGGGCTTGTGTCACCCAGACCAGCGGCGCGGCGCCAAGGATATTGCCCAGCGACCCGATGCCGACCACCGCCCCGGTCAGCACGCCGAAGGCTGCGGGCGGAAATTCGCGGGCGATGATGTAATAGGCCCCCATCAGCCCCGGCGCGCAGCCCACCCCCAGCAGCGCCATGGCCACATGCAGGTGCCATGGCTGGCTGGCCAGTGCAAAGACCGCCGCGCCCGAGGCTCCGCCAAGGCCCAGCAGCAGGGCGACGGTCAGGCGCGGGCCGTATTGATCCAGTCCGCGCCCCACGGCGGGCTGCATCACCGCAAAGGCGATGAACCACAGCCCCGATGACAGCGCCAGATCGCCGGGCGTCGCGCCCAGCTCTGCTTGCAGCACCGGGGTCAGCACGGCCAGAAACGCCCGGTAGAACTGGCTGAGCATATAGGCGAGGATCAGGCTGGTGATTCCTGGTGAAAAGAACGACATGGCGGCCTCTGGTTTTTGCGGCAGGCTGCGGGATTGGCTGTCGTTGCGCAAGGGGCCGCGTTGTGCCCGAAGGTGCGTATTTGGGCAAACAGGAAGCGGCGGGCGTTTGTTTGGGGTGCGTATGGGGGGTTACAGGTTGAACACCCGGTCGGGGTGGACCTGTCCGGCCATGTAGCGGCCGATGCACAGGGGGCCTGCGGGGCCTGTGACCCAGACGGTTTCGCCATATTCCGCGCCGGTGGTCACGTCGCCGGGGTTGCCGTTGCGGATGCGGGTGGCGCCGGTTTCGGTGGCGCGCAGGCAGGGCAGGTCGGCCAGCGCCGATTGCAGCGGCAGCAGGCGGGTTTCCAGTTCGGATTGGTTGGCGCGGTCGATCAGGTCCAGCGGCACGCCCTGTTCGGCGCGGAACGGGCCGGACCAGATGCGGCGCAGCTGGGCGACATGGCCAAGGCAGCCAAGGGTGCGGCCCAGATCGCGGGCGATGGCGCGGACGTATCCGCCCTTGCCGCAGGTCATTTCCAGCCGGGCGGAGTCGGGGGTGGCATTCAGCAGGCGCAGCGATTCGACCCAGAGCGGGCGGGCGGCCAGATCGGGGGTTTCGCCCCCCCGCGCAAGGTCATAGGCGCGCGCGCCATCGACCTTGACGGCGGAAACGGCGGGCGGCACCTGCATGATGTCGCCGGTAAAGCCGGGCAGGGCGGCGGTGATCTGATCGGCGGTGGGGCGTTGGTCCGACTGGCGGGTGATCTGGCCCGAGGCATCGTCGCTGTCGGTTTCGGCACCCCAGTTCACCGTGAAATCATAGGCTTTCAGGGCTTCGGTCAGGTAGGAGACGGTTTTCGTCGCCTCGCCCAGGGCGATGGCCAGAACGCCGGTGGCGTCCGGGTCCAGCGTGCCGGCGTGGCCTGCCTTTTTCGCATCCAGCGCCCAGCGGACGCGGCCCACCACATCGGTTGATCCGATGCCCGCAGGTTTGTCCACGATCAGCCAGCCGGTGATCTCGCGTCCTTTTTTGCGTGCCATTGGGGCCTCCATGCGAAAGGCGGCGGGATAGCGGTGCGTCTGGCCGCCGTCAACTGTCGTCGGTTGCCGTCAGCCGCCGCCGGTCGTTGTGTCAACCAGACCGATCATCGGGCCAAGCGCGCGGCCCCAATCGGCGCGGCGCAGGGCGGGGGCGTAAAGGCGGCTGATCGAGCCGTCGAAATACAGCGCATCCGGCGTGCCCAGCCCGTCGCGGAACAGCCGCCCGAATTCGTGGAACGTCACCGGGCGGTCGGAGATGGCGAACCATGCGGTCTGGCCATCGGCTGACACGCCGACTCCGTTACGGATATAGCGGCTGTCGGAATCGGTCAGAAAGCGCGGGTGCAGATCGCCGTCGATCACCAGCATCGGCCCGGACTGGCTGGCGAGGCGGCAGGCGGGCGGGCTGGCGGCGAAGGCGCGGCTTTCGATCACGGCGAAGGGCCGGTCGCCGCCGGTGCAGAACACGCCGTTCGGGCGCATCCCGAAATTGCCGCCGCCCCCGGCGGTGACGATGGGAGCGCGTTCGTCGCCCTCGATCACCAGCAGGCCGACGGGGCTGTAATCGGGGTGATACATGCCCGCGTTCATCGCCCAGCGGATCTGCTGGCCTGATGGCAGAATGCGGCGGATGTTGGAGAAATTGTTCAGCGGCTTGCCATCGGGGCCGTCTTGCCACAGCCGCAGTTGCGGTTCCTGCGCGGCGTCAACCTGACAGATGACATAGCCCTGCCCGTCATGGGTCATACGCCCGCAGCCATCGGCCAGCGCGGGCGTGACCATGGCGATCAGGGCACCGATGGCGACGCCCAGATGCCGGCGCAGCTCAGCGGTCATGCGTATCCGGCGCGTCGTCGCCAGAATCGGCGTCGTCGGTCTGCACGTCGCGGCGCACCCGTTCATCGGCGAACATGCGGCGGGTGTCGTCCATCCGGTCGAAGGTTTCGTCCAGCCGAAAGCGCAATTCGGGGGCGTATTTCAGGTTCATGCCCTTGGCGACCAGGTGGCGCAGCTCGCGCTGGTTGCGGCGCAGGGCGGCCAGCGCATCCTGCGCGTCATGCCCGCCCAGAGGCAGGACATAGGCCGTTGCCACCTTGAGATCGGGCGAGGCCGATACCTCGCCCACGGTGATCGAGTGGCGGTTCAGGTCGGGATCGTGGACCTCGGCCCGCAAGAGGATGTCGGACAGGGTGCGGCGGATCAGCTCGCCCACGCGGAGCTGACGTTGCGAGGGGCCGGTGCCCTGATGAAAGCGGTTCTGTGCCATGCGTCCCGATGTAGGGGGTCGCGGGGCGCGCCGCAACGGGCTAGGAAGCAGGAAAACAGGAGAGACGCATGGAAAAGCCGGGAATCGTCATTACCGGATGCTCGGGGCGGATGGGGCAGATGCTGGTGCGCGCGGTGGCCGATTCGCCGGATGCGCGGCTGGCCGGTGCGCTGGAACGGCCGGGCAGCGGCTGGATCGGCCGCGATGTGGGCGAGGCGATGGGGGGCGCGCCGCTGGGCGTGGTGGTCAGCGATGATGCGGTCGAGGTGATCGCGGGGGCGCAGGCGGTGATTGATTTCACCGCCCCCGCCGCCACCGTTGCCTTTGCCGAGCTGACGGCGCAGGCGCGGGCGGTGCATGTGATCGGCACCACCGGGCTGTCGGGCGATGATCTGGCGCTGATCGCCGCGGCCGCGCGCCATGCTGCGGTGATCCGGGCCGGGAACATGTCGCTGGGGGTGAACCTGCTGGTCGGGCTGACCCGCAAGGTGGCCGCCGCGCTGGGTGAGGATTGGGATATCGAGGTGGTCGAGGCGCATCACCGGCACAAGGTTGACGCGCCTTCGGGCACGGCGCTGATGCTGGGCGAGGCTGCTGCCCAAGGGCGCGGCGCGGTGCTGGACGATCTGCGCGTGCCTGCGCGCGAGGGGATCACCGGCGAGCGTCGGGCGGGCAGCATCGGCTTTGCCGCGATCCGGGGCGGCGATGTGGTGGGCGAGCATGACGTGATCTTTGCCAGTGCGGGCGAGCGTGTGGTGCTGCGTCATCTGGCCACCGACCGGGCGATTTTCGCGCGCGGCGCCTTGCGCGCGGCGCTGTGGGGGCAGGACAAGGGGCCGGGGGAATATACCATGGCCGATGTTCTGGGGTTGTGAGGGTGCCGCCGGGGGCGCTTCGCCCCCCGGACCCCCCGAGGATATTTTCAGACCAAAGATGGCCCAGGGGGTGCGTGGGGGTCGTGTTCCGGGGCGATCGGATCGCCGTGGTCGCGCACGCCAAAGACGGCGCAGTAAAGGGCGGGGACAAAGATCAGCGTAATCAACGTTCCGGCAATGATGCCGCCCATCATGGCGAATGCCATCGGCCCCCAGAAGACCTGCCGCGAGATCGGGATCAGCGCCAGCGAGGCCGCCGCCGCCGTCAGCAGGATCGGGCGGGCGCGGCTGTCGGATGCCAGATAGACCGCATCCCAGCGGTTGCGACCGCGTTTGATGAGTTCCTGAATCTCGTGGACCAGAATCACCGAGTTTCGGATCAGGATGCCGATCAGCGCCAGAATGCCCAGAATGGCGACAAAGCCCATTGGCACGCCAAAGGGCACCAGCACCGCGACCACGCCGATCAGCCCCAGCGGTGCGGCGGCAAAGACGATCAGCGACAGCCGGAAGCTTTGCATTTGGGCCATCACCAGCATTGCCATAATCAGGATCATCACCGGGACGACAGCGGCAATTGGCCCCTGGCTTTCGGTTGAGGTTTCGACGGTGCCGCCGATTTCGACCGTGACATTCGAGGGCAGGGCGTCGGTAAACGCCTGAACTTGCGGGCGCAGCGATTCGACCAGCGTGGCGGGTTGTTCCTTGCTGGCGATGGCGGCCTTGACGGTGGCTGTCGGCAGCCCGTCGCGCTGCATGATAAGCGGCTGTTCGGTGGTCCATGTCAGGCGCACCAGCGAGGCCAGCGGAATGTTCGGCCCCGCGCCCGAGGACATCTGCATGTTCTGGATCGCCTCAAGCGAGGTGCGGTCTTGTGCGTCGCCGCGCGCCAGCACGTTAATCAGGAAGATGCCGTCGCGGATCTGGGTGACGATGGTGCCGGAAAACACCGCGGCCATGGCCCCGGCGATGTCCTGACTGGTGACGCCCAGTTGCCGCGCCTTGTCCTGATCGACTTCCAGCCGGACGACGCGGGCCGGTTCGTTCCAGTCCAGTTCGATGTCGCGCAGCCTGTCTTCGGAGGCCAGAATGGTGGCCAGATCGCGCGCCGCGTCGCGGGCGGCGTCGATGTCGGGCGAGGCGACGCGGTATTGGACCGGCTTGCCGACGGGCGGGCCGATTTCCAGATTCTTGATATAGACCCCGGTGCCGATCAGGTCGCTGGCGGCAATCCCCGCCAGCTTGGCCTTGAGCCGGTCGCGCGCGGCCAGATCAGGGGTCTGGATCACGATCTGCCCCATATGCGGGCCGGCGGTCGGCACATCGGCCGACAGCACGAAGCGGGGCGCGCCGCGCCCGACGTAAGATGTCCAGAACAGCACGTCGGGGTCGTCGGCCAGATGCGATTCCAGCCGGTCCATATCGGCGCGGGTCTTGGCGATCGAGGCGTTCTGACGTTCGTTTATGTCAACGATGACCTCGGTCCGGTCTGATGTGGGGAAGAATTGCTGTTCGACAAAGCGCATCCCCCAGACCGAAACGGCAAAGATCGCCAGCGTGATGCCGATGGTCAGCCATTTCGCCCGCATCGCGATCAGCAGCAGCCGCCGGAAACCGCGCCGCAGCAGCCCGGCGCGGCCCGCGTGGTGATCCATCTTGCGCGGCAGAAAGGCGACGCCCAGCAGCGGCGCGAACAGAACCGCGACCACCCATGAAATCATCAGCGATACGGCGATGACCACGAACAGGGAAAACGTGAACTCGCCCGCGGCGGAACTGTTCAGGCCGATGGGGATGAAACCGGCGACCGTGACCAGCGTGCCGGTCAGCATCGGGAAGGCAATCGAGGTCCAGGCATAGCTGGCGGCGCGATCCAGGCTTTCGCCGATTTCCAGCCGGGTAATCATGGTTTCGATGGCGATCATCGCGTCATCGACCAGCAGGCCAAGGGCGATAATCAGCGCGCCCAGCGAAATGCGCTGCAAGGTGATGCCATAGAGATCCATGACGACAAAGGTAATCGCCAGCACCAGCGGGATGGTCAGCGTCACCACGAAACCGGCGCGGACACCCAGGCTGATAAAGCTGACGATCAGGACGATGGCCACCGCCTCGGCCAGGGCGGTGATGAAATGGCCGATGGCGTTTCTGACCACGGTCGGCTGATCGGCGAATTTTGCCATTTCGATGCCGATGGGCAGATCGGCGGCGATGCGGGTCATCAGCGCATCCAGATCGCGCCCGAAATCCATGATGTTTTCGCCGCCGCGCATCGCCACCTGCAAGCCGATGGCGGGGCGGCCGTTATAGCGGAACAACTGATCCGGCGGGTCTTGATAGCCGCGCCGGATGGTGGCGACATCGGCCAGATTGAAGAACCGCCCGCCCACGCGCAGGTTCACGGCGGCGATGGCCGATGCGTCGTCGAACTGGCCGCCCACGCGCAGCAGCATCCGTTCCGGCCCGGCCTGAATCACGCCCGAGGGCGGGATGGCGTTCTGGCTGGCCAGAGACGCCATGACCTGCTGCTGGTTCAGCCCCAGCGCGGCCAGACGCGCGGTGGAAAATTCGAGGTGGATCACCTCGTCCTGTTCGCCCAGCAGTTCGGTTTTACCGGCGGCGGGCAGCGTGGCGACCTGACGGCGGATGGATTCGACCCGGTCGCGCAGCTCGCGCCGGGAAAAGCCGTCGGTGGTAAAGGCATAGATATTGCCGAACACGTCGCCGAAATTGTCGTTGAACTGAAACCCGGCGAATTCCTGCGGAAAATCGGGGCGGATGTCGGCCATCATCGAGCGCACCCGCTTCCACACTTCGGGCACCTGCGGGCCGCGGATGGTGGACAGCAATTCGACGTAAACCACCGCATGGCCGGGCATCGTGACCGAGCGGGTGAATTTCAGCTCGTCCAGTTCTTCCAGCTTTTTTTCGATCCGGGTGGTGACCTGAAGCAGCGTTTCTTCGGTGCTGGCACCGGGCAGGGATGCGCCGATCACCATGACCTTGACGGTGAAGTTCGGGTCTTCCTCGCGCCCGAGGTTGATATAGCTGATCGTGCCCGCGATCATCGACACGATCAGCAGGAACCAGACGAATGACCTGTGATGCAGCGCCCAGTCGGACAGGTTGAAGCCCCTCATGGATCGACCCTTTGTCCGACGGCCTGACCTTCGGTCAGGGAATAGACGCCGCGCGTCACGATTTCGTCGCCAGCGGTCAGGCCGCCGGTGACAAGCACCCGCCCCTCTAGCCGGGTGCCGGTCTGAACCGGGGTCAGATGCACGGTGGCCGTGCCGTCATCGGGGCGGCTGACCCGCCAGACAAGCGTTTCGCCGCCGCGCCGCAGGATGGCGGTTTCGGGCAGGGTCAGCACCTCGCCCGAATCGGTGCCCATCCGCACCCGGATCAGCGCGCCCAGCCGGAAGGCGTCGCCGTTTTCCAGCGACAGGTGGATGCGCCGGGTGCGGGTGGCGCTGTCGGTCATCGGTTCGATCCGGTCGATGCGGGCGCGGGTTTCCAGCGGCGGCGTGCTGTCCTGAAAGGCGATGAACAGGCTGTCGCGGGGCAGCGAGGCGGCCAGCGCCTCGGGCAGATCGACGACGGCTTCGCGCCCGTCTTCGGCGGAGAGGCGCAGGATCGGTGTGCCGGCGGTGACGATGGCGCCGGGGTTTTCATAGACGGCGCTGATGACGCCGCTGAACGGGGCGGTGATCCGGGCGAAGCCTTCGGCATCGCGGGCGCGCACCAGTTCGGACCGCGCCTGATCGGCGGCGGCCTGCGCGGCGGCCAGCGCCTGTTCCGCCTGTTCCAGCTGCGCGCGCGAGGCGACGTTGCGCCGGGCCAGTTCGCGGGTGCGCTGTTCGGTGGCCTGTTGCGTGGTCAGTTGCACTTCGGCGGCATCGACGCTGGCTTGGGCTGCGCGGACATCGCCGGTCAGATCCTCGGGGTCGAGCCGGGCGAGTTCCTGCCCCTCGGTCACATGGTCGCCCAGATCGGCGCTGCGCGAGATCAGGCGGCCAAGGGTTTGAAATGCCAGGCTTACTTCGGTGTGGGCGGAAATCACGCCGGGGACGGATCGCTGGCGCTGGTCGGTGTCGGCCAGAATTTCGCTGACCACCGGGCGCGGCCGGGCCTGCGTTTCAGAGGCATTGCCGGGCGACCACGGCAGGAACGACAGATCAAACGCGGCAGCAGGCCCGGACAGAGCCAGGGCCAGAACAACCGCCGACAGCCCGCGCGCGCGCATCATGGCCTGCCCCTGCCTGCGTCGATGACCGGGCGGCCCGGATACATCATCTGCGATCCGGCGCCGACCACGGTTTCGCCCGCGCTCAACCCCTCGGCCACGATGATGGCGCTGTTCAGGAACCGCGCGATGGTGATGGGGCGCATCGCGACGCGGCCATCGTCGCCCACGACCCAGACGGCAGGCCCGCGCCCATGGCGCGCCAGTGCCGTCCACGGAATGCTGATGCCCGCACCGTCGGAATAGGTCATGCTGCCATAGACCGCCGTGCCCAGCAGATCGGCATCGGCCGGTGCCCCGTCGATGCGCACCCGCATTTCCACCGCCCCCGTCACCGGGTTCACCAGAGGCGAGATTTCGGCCACCTGCCCGGTCAGTTGCGGCAGATCGACGTCGATCAGGTCCAGCGTGACGGGCAGGCCGACGGAATCGTTCAGATGCGGCGCGTCGGGCACCTGAAACACCGCCTCGAAGCTGGTCAGGCTGGACAGGCCGATCACCGGCTGCGCCGCGCCGACGATCTGCCCCGCCTCGGCCGCGCGCAGGGTGACGACGCCATCGGCGGGCGCGCGCAGCACGGTATCCTCGACCGCGCGGCGGGCCTGTTCGACGGCGGTGCTGGCGCGTTCCACCGCGCCGGTTGCCTGCGACAGCGCCTGCCGCGCCTGATCGGCGGCGGCACGGGTGCCGACCCCGCGCGCCAGCATGGCATCGGCCCGGCTGGAGGCCGCCGCCGTCTGTTCCTGCGCCGCCTGCGCCGAGGTCAGCGCCGCCGTGGCGACCTGCAACGCCTGATCCTGCTGCAACGGATCGGTGCGCGCCAGCGGATCACCGGCGGAGACCTGATCGCCCTCGCTGACCATGACTTCGGCCACGCGCCCACCCAGGCGAAAGCCCAGCGACATGTTATCCTTGGCCTCGATCGTGCCGGTCATGGCGAAGCCCGAGTTCTGCAACGTGGGCGTGATCGGCACGAATTCGACGCCCAGTGCCCGCCCCTCGGCCACAGCGGCAGAGGCGTGGCAGGTCAGCGACAGCAGGCATATGACAACGGCAGCGCGACAGAATGAAACCATTCGGTTCTTTTGCGCGATTCGCCCGTTTTTGGGAAGCCGTCTTGTCAGATTCTGGTTTCTCGTGACGCGGCGTCCAGATTAAGCATTATTGAGAAATCCTTACCGTGCGCCCGCCCGCGTCACGGCCTGGTGGTGCCGCCCATTTCAATCAGACGTTGAATGAGCGGATGCACAGCCGGGCCAAGCCGGTCGCAGGCGCCCGGATCGTCCAGCAGGTTGAAGGCGGGGCCATAGAATTTCCGTTCATAGGATACCGGGTCCAGCCCCAGCAAGGTCGCCAATTGATTGCCGGTGCCGTTAATCAGCGCCCATTCCCCGTTGCTGATCGCCTGACCGGGACAGTTGGCGGTGATGACATCGGCCTGCGCCAGGTCCCGGCTCAGCGATTCGGCCTGCTGACGCGACAGCGGCGACAGATCGGGCAGCGTGACCTGCACGCGATCCTGCGCGCCCGCCAGTTGCGCCCCGGCCATCACCGCGCCGATCACAACCACAACCACCATTATCATATCCCAAAGACGCATCTGCCGCCTCGATTTCCTGTCGTTCCGCCGCGCGCATCCGGCCTGATCGGGCGGGAAAGCTCAACCAAATTCGGCGTGAACTTGACCCCGCCGGGCACCGGGTCTAGGCGGAACCGAACCCAACAGGAGGCCGTGATGACACAGACATATAACCTGCTGATTCTGCCGGGCGACGGCATCGGCCCCGAAGTCATGGGGCAGGTCGTCCGCGTGATCGACTGGTTCCGCGACAATCGCGGGCTGGATTTCCGCGTCGAGCAGGATCTGGTCGGCGGGGCCGCCTATGATGCGCATGGCAAGCCGCTGTCGGATGAAACCATGGCGCGCGCGCAGGCCGCCGATGCGGTGCTGCTGGGGGCTGTGGGCGGGCCGAAATACGACGTTCTGGATTTCAGCGTCAAACCCGAACGCGGCCTGCTGCGTCTGCGCAAGGAAATGGACCTGTTCGCCAACCTGCGCCCGGCGCAATGCTTTGATGCGCTTGCAGATTTTTCGTCGCTGAAGCCCGAAATCGTCGCCGGTCTGGATATTCTGATCGTGCGCGAACTGACCAGCGGCGTCTATTTCGGCGAGCCGCGCGGCATTCATGCCGACGACAATAACCCCGAAAACGAAGGTGGCCGCGTCGGCATCAACACCCAGCGTTACACTTCGGGCGAGATCCGGCGTGTGGCGCGTTCCGCATTCGAGCTGGCGCGGCGGCGTGGCAACAAGGTCTGCTCAATGGAAAAGGCCAATGTCATGGAATCGGGCATTCTGTGGCGCGAAGAGGTGCAATGGGTCCACGACAACGAATATCCCGATGTCGAACTGTCGCATATGTATGCCGACAACGGCGCGATGCAGCTGGTGCGCAACCCGCGTCAATTCGACGTGATCGTGACCGACAACCTGTTCGGCGACATCCTGTCGGACGCGGCGGCGATGCTGACCGGCAGCCTTGGGATGCTGCCCTCGGCCAGCCTTGGCGCGGTGATGGCGAATGGCCGGCCCAAGGCGCTGTACGAGCCGGTCCATGGTTCCGCGCCCGATATTGCCGGGCAGGGCAAGGCCAACCCCATCGCCTGCATCCTGTCATTCGCGATGGCGCTGCGCTATTCCTTCGATCAGGGGCAGGCCGCCGACGATCTTGAGGCCGCCGTGCAGCGTGTGCTGGCCAAGGGCGTGCGCACCGCCGACCTGATGGGCCCCGAGGGCGGCACGCCGGTATCCACCGCCGGCATGGGCGACGAAATCCTGGCCGAACTGAGCGCCGGGGCTTAGGTTCCTGCCCCAAGCGGGGCATCGCGGGCAGATCGCCCACGCTGCCCCGTCCATCTTGGGGCTGAGTGCCCCAGCGGGGCCGCCCTGTAACTGCGCAATGAGGGTTCGGGGGCCTTGGCCCTTCCGCCATCCGGGCCGCGCCGGGCGGCTGCGGCACCCCGCATCGCCGCCGTGCCCGCCCCCTGCGCCGCATCGCGCAGCTTTCCTGCCCGCCCCCCCTTGCAATCCCCGCCCAGCCGCGCTACCTGCCCCGTCACGGTCGGAGCGTAGCGCAGCCTGGTAGCGCACCTGCTTCGGGAGCAGGGGGTCGGAGGTTCGAATCCTCTCGCTCCGACCAGTTTTTCCCGTATGGCGTTTCAGAGAGTCTTGCCTTTTGTTTCACAGGGCGGCTTTCTGGAGAGGCGAGGCCCTCCGCCGACCGACATCTCTTCCTGGGGTGTTTAATCCCCCGATTTCTATCATGCGCTTCTTTCGCAGGAATGGAAGGAAGCCTTATGTGACAAGTTCATCACGGGATGGCCATGATCGAACCATCAAGGCGCCACCGGTTCCAGCCCGCTGGCGAAGGCACGCTGTCCGAGCAGCAATAATGAGGGCCGGCGCGCCATCGGTCCAAGGGCCTGTTCGAATGATCGCAAGATTCGCTCGCACAACTGAGTCTGGGGTCGGGCGATAAGGGATTAATCCAGTGGATCAATCATCGCGCAGGACGGCATAAACCCCACATTGACATTGCCGAGGGGCGCACCGCCGAGAGCAAGCTCTGCCTATTCGTCGGAATCGACCGGACGTTTGGCTTCACCATCGCTCAACTCGTCGCGAAAGCTGACAGAAAGATGGCATGGGAGTTTCTCCAGCACATGCTTGAGGCCGTGGCCATCAGCCAATAGCGGATGAACAGCGCCAGCGCTTCCGCGAAACGACGGATTTCGGTGCTGGTGCTCAAGATATCCGCGCGTGTAATAACAGGCGCTAGGCCGCCCGGCGCGGCCTCATATCCGATTTCGGTAAAACCATTGCACGCCTCCGTGAGGAACAGAGCACGCTTCAGGAACGTCTGGGGAACCTCAATCAGGACATTCGAGCCACGCGCACCTATTTCTCCGACCAGACCGAATATTTTCGCAAGGTCAGCGAACAGCGATCCTGTCTGGAGAACATCGAGCCATTCAAGACCAAGATCGAACCGCCGGACCAATGTCCCTTCTCTTGCTTGCGGAGAAGCAGTTCAGGCAACAGTATTTTTGCGACGCGTCCCAAGACGGTGCTGTTCCGGACGACCTGCATGAAGCTGGTATTTTCGAGACCCGGTTCCCTCAGCAAAAATGCGCAAGCTCAGGCTTCTCACCATACCCCCATGGCTCACGCTTCGCGCCCGGAACGACACCTGAACGCTTTTACGAAGGCAGAGAAGGCCGGGGGGAGGTTGCGTCTGCTGGGATAATAGAGGTGATACCCCTGGAATGTGGGCGTCCAGTCGTTCAGGGCTTCTTGCAGGCGGCCCGAGGCCAGGTGGTCTTCAAGGAACGCGCGCGGGGCGTATATCAGCCCCACCCCGTCGAGCGCGGCCTCGACCGCCGGCAGATAGTTGTTGAAGGTCAGTTGCCCGCTGACACGGACACTGAATTCCCTGTCGCCTTTCTGGAACTCCCATGCGTAGATCGCACCCGAAGTGGGAAGCCGCAGATTGATGCACTGGTGCCGCATAAGGTCATCTGGCGTATCCAGCGAGGGACTGGCCGCAAGATAGGCTTCTGATCCGGCAACGACATAGCGAATGTCAGGGCTGACACGAACCGCGACCATGTCCAGCGCAATCGCCTCTCCCAGTCTGACGCCTGCATCGAACTGGCTTTCGACGATATTCGTGAGACCATTATCCGCGACCAGTTCCACGTTGATGTCGGGGTATTCCTTCAGGAAGGCGGGCATCCGGCTCCGGAAGACAATCGTGATGGCGTCGTCGGGGCAGACGATACGGACGTTCCCGGCAGGTTTGCTGCGCAAACTGCCCATTGCCTCGACCTCGGTCGCAATCCCCTGAAAGTGGGGCACAATCCCTTCGATCAAACGTTCGCCTGCTGCGGTCGGTGCGACATCGCGTGTCGTGCGTGAAAGCAGTTGAATGCCCAGGCGTTCTTCAAGTGCGCGGATTGTATGGCTCAGCGCGGAACGCGTCACGCCCAGATTGGCTGCGGCCCGCGTAAAGCTGCGTTCATGGGCCACCTCGATAAGTGCCCTCAGCTCACTGAATTCGTCACGCTTCATTGGTGAACCTGTTTCACTACCGGGTTCACATTATAGCGCCTAGTGACGGTAAATCAGAGTCCTTACCTTGCAGATCGGAACACAAATTGAAAAGCCGGACTGATGACTGCCACCACCACGAAAACCGAGCCTGCGGCAACGCCGTGGATGGCAGTCACCAGCCTTTCGGTGCTGGCCTTTCTGCTTGTCGGCCTTGAATTCATGCCTGCAAGCCTGCTGACACCAATCGCAACGGATCTTGCAATTTCCGAAGGTCAGGCCGGTCTTTCGATTGTCGTTTCCGGCGCATTGGCCGTGATGTCGAGCCTGCTTGGCAACACGTTGCTTGGCCAGATTGATCGCCGCAAGACGGTGCTGATGTATACGACCGCTCTGACGGTATCGAGCCTTGCGGTCGCCATGGCCCCCAACTTCGTGGTATTTCTTGCTGGCCGCGCCCTTGCCGGCATTGCCATCGGTGGTTTCTGGTCGCTCTCGACCGCGCTTGCCGCCCGGCTGGCGCGCAAGGAGGACATCACAAAGGCCATCGCCCTGCTCCAGATCGGAAACGCGTCCGCGCTGGTGATCGCAGCCCCGCTTGGCAGTTTCCTTGAGGCCCTGATCGGCTGGCGCACGACCTTTCTCGTCACCGTTCCGATTGGCGTTGCGCTTTTCGTCTGGCAGTTTGCCGTGCTGCCCAAGATGCCGCCCAAAGCGTCGGCGTCGATAGGTGCGATGGTTGGCCTGCTGAACCGGCGAGATTTTGCAACCGGCATGGCGGCCATTGCCGTGGCGTTCATCGGGCAGAATACGCTGTCGATCTATCTTCGGCCCTTCCTTGAAAGCGTCACCGGCTTTCACGCGATTGCCGTGTCCTTCGCGCTGCTTGGGCTGGGTCTCGGCGGGTTGACAGGTCTGGCCCTGATCGGACGCGCACTTCGCCGTGGGATCAATCCCATCCTGATCGGCCTTCCCGTGATGACCGCGATCATCGCTCTTGCCCTGATCGCCTTCGGAGATGTGCAGCCGGTCACGGTCTCGCTTCTGGTGCTCTGGGGGCTTTTCACAAGCCCGCTGATCGTCGCCTGGAACGCCTGGATGGCACGAACCATCCCCGACGATCTTGAGGCCGGTGGCGGATTGCAGGTCGCCCTTATGCAATGCGCGCTTGCGGGCGGGGCATTCGTGGGCGGCGTCCTGTTCGATCACGTCGGCTGGTGGAGCGGTTTCCTGCTTGCCTCTCTCTTGCTGATCGGATCGGCCCTGCTTGCCGCGGCCACGGTGCGGGCACCGGCCAAATCATCCCTCACATACCAACCCGAAGGAATCCCTCATGTCTGAGAACATCGCAAACAAAGTCGTCGTCATCACCGGCGCCAGCAGCGGGCTTGGGGCGGCGACCGCCCGTCATCTGGCGGAAAAAGGGGCGCGGGTCGTGCTTGGCGCCCGCCGCGCGGATCGGATCGACGCCCTTGCGAAAGAACTGACCGAAGCAGGCTTTCAGGCGACCGCAGTCCAAACCGACGTGACCGACAAGGATCAGGTAAAGGCGCTGGTTGACCGCGCGGTCGAGGTCTATGGCCGGATCGACGTGATGCTGAACAATGCCGGCCTCATGCCGCTTGCCCCGCTGGAGCGCCTGAAAACCGACGAATGGGATCGCATGATCGACGTCAACCTCAAGGGCACGCTCTACGGTATCGCCGCCGCTCTGCCGCATATGCAGGCTCGGAAGTCGGGCCATGTCATCAATGTGTCCTCCGTCTACGGCCATGTCGTAGATCCGGGTGCGGCAGTCTATTGCGCAACGAAATTCGCCGTCCGCGCGGTGTCGGAAGGGCTGCGCAAGGAAACGAAGCCCTATAACATCCGCACCACCGTCATTTCACCGGGCGCGGTCAACACCGAGCTGACCGACCATATCGGCGAGGCGGATGTGCGCGCAGGCGTAAAGGATGCGGTCTCGAAATTCGCAATCGAACCCGGCACTTTCGCGCGCGCGGTCGCCTTTGCGATCAACGAACCCGAGAACGTCGATATCAACGAAATCCTGTTCCGCCCGGTCCAACAGCCGGTCTGACCAGACAGGCCCGTGGCCGGTGCTTGTGACCTGAACTCATCCCTTCCAACAAAGAGGAAAACAACAATGCGACTTCCCGTTTTGGCTGTCACCGCCCTGATGATGGGCGCCCCCGCCTTCGCTCAGGACGCCACGTCTCCGATCATCGGCGGCTGGCGCATGACCGCGCTGATGATGACACAGGATGACGGCACCACGATCACGATCCCCTACAGCGGCCAGTTGATCTTCACCGAAGCGGGCACGCTCTCGGTTCAGGCCATGGACGCAGACCCCGATGCCGCGCCCACGACCTATACGGCGAACGCATACGAGGCCTATTACGGCCCCGTCGCCATCGACGATCAGGACGGCACCTTCACCATCACGGTCGAGTCGTCGCTGGTGCGCGACCTGATCGGTCAGGAACTGACCCGCGTCTGGACGGTGGAAGGCGATCAACTGACCATCGGCCCGGTCGATTCCAGTGAACCCTGGCGCGTCACCTACGACCGCATGTGAACCATCGGGCCGGTCCGCCGGCCCCCCTTCAGCAGGAGTGCCCGAACCATGGCGCGCATCTTCGTCACCGGATCGACAACCGGCCTTGGCCTGAACGCCGGCAGAACCCTCTTGTCCGAGGGGCACGACGTGATTTTCCATGCCCGCAATGCTGCCCGTGCCCAAGCCCTCAGGTCCAGCATCGGTGATGGCTCCAGCATCGTGATCGGCGATATCAGCACGGTTGCGGGGGCCCTCGACATCGCGGATCAGGTCAATGCACTTGGCCCGCCAGACGCCGTTATCCACAATGCGGGGCTTGGGGCCGATACCGGACTGACCCTGACATCCGACGGCATTCCCGACCTGTTCGGGGTCAACGTCCTTGCCCCCTATGTGCTGACGGCAAGCATTCCAGGCCCCACACGTCTGGTCTATCTCAGTTCGGACATGCATTTCGTCACGCCTGACCTTGACGACATGCTCTGGCGTCGCCGCAGCTGGAGCGGCTACTCGGCCTATTCCGAAAGCAAGTTTTTCGTGACGGCGCTGGCCTTTGCCGTGGCCCGCTTGCGACCGGACATCTATTCGAACGCCGTGGATCCGGGCTGGGTGCCGACCCGGATGGGCGGACGATCTGCCCCGGATGATCTGGAGCAGGGCGCCACAACTCAGGCCGCGCTTGCCTCTGGCACCTCTCGGGCGCTGCAAAACCTCAGCGGCGCGTTCCTCTATCACATGAGCGTGCGCCCACCACAGCAGGGCACACGAGACACCAATATCCAGAGCCGTCTTCTGGAACTGTGCCGGGACTTGTCCGGCATCCGTCTCTAGCGCCTTGCCGGACTGAACGCCCCGGATGGCGTGGGTCCGGCCCCAATCCCCCACCGGTCGCCGCAGGACATGGCGACCACAGTTTGAAGGAAGGATCTTATCATGATCGAGGATAAAGTCGTTATCATCACTGGCGCATCCTCTGGTATCGGCGAAGCGACCGCCAGGCTGCTGGCCAGCAAAGGCGCCAGAATCGTTCTCGGCGCGCGCCGTGCCGACAAGCTCAAGGCCATCGCGGACGATATCATCAACGCAGGTGGTCAGGCGGTCTATCAGGAACTCGACGTTACCCGTCAGGATCAGAACGACGCCATCGTCAAGCTTGCCACCGAGACCTATGGCCGTGTGGACGTGGTTTTCCTGAACGCGGGCATCATGCCGAACTCGCCCCTCTCGGCACTGCGCACCGACGAGTGGCACGAGATGGTCGATATCAATGTCAAAGGCGTTCTGAACGGGGTCGCCGCCATCCTGCCCGCATTCATCGCCCAGAAGGGTGGGCAGATCATCGCCACGTCTTCCATCGCCGGCCTGAAGGCTTACCCGAACGGAGCCGTATATGGCGGCACGAAGTGGTTCGTGAAGAACTTCATGGAAGTCCTGCGCATGGAATCCGCGATGGAGGGCACCAACATCCGCACCAGCACGATCTATCCGGCGGCGATCAGCACCGAGCTTCTGAACGCTATCGGAGATGAGAAAACCTCCGAAGCACTGCATGGGATCTACAAGACCTACGGAATCCCGGCAGAGCGCATCGCCAATGTCGTGGCCATCGCCATTGACCAGCCCGAAGACACGACGATCAACGAATTCACGGTGGGACCGGCAAACCAGCCCTGGTAATCCCTCGATCGGCACCAGCGAGGTTGCTGCGACTTCTGACCTGTCACGAGATTTTTTCTCCCTCTGCGACTAGAGTCCGGCCCAACGTGCCTTCCTGCCAACTTTGGACTGAAGCGGCCCTGGTTTACAGGAGAGTAAAACACTTGAAGGATGAGCCAGAAGAGATATAGCCCGCCTATCCTGCCGAACTTCGCGATCGCGGCGTTCGGCTTTTCCGCGAGCATCGTGGTGAATATGCAGCGACAATGCTGCCTACCGGGCGATTGCCCCGAAGCTGGGCTGCTCTCCGGACAGTCTTCGCGTGTGGGGCCAGCAGGCCGAATGTGGCGCGGGACAGTGGGCCGGACTGACAAGCGCAGAGAAGGATCGGATCAAGGAATTGAAGCGCGAGGTCCGTGAACTTCGGACGGCCAACGACATCCTGAAGAAGGCGAGTGCGTATTTCGCGCAGGCGGAGCTCGACCGCCCGTTCCGGAAATGATCGCGTTCATTGCAGATCATCGAGAGGTCTTCTGGGTCGAGCCGATCTGTCGCGTGCTGCCGATCGCCCCCTCGACATATTACGCGCGCAGGGCGATCCTCCGCGCCCCCGATCGAACCTCGGATCGGGCGAAGCGGGATGCACGGAACGGCGCAGAGATCAAGCGCGCTTTCGATGCCAGCCGCGGCCGCTACGGGACCCGCAAGATCAGTGCGGCAGGATGCCGCTGGACCGCGATTTCTGAATGAGTACACTATGAATTGGGGGTAAGCGTTGCATCTGACCCCGAGAATGCAGCCTTCCTCTCGGGGATATAGGGGTCTATCTTGGCGCTGCGCGCCAAGATGAAAGCCGGTAGAGCAAAGACTTCGGGCTTGAACTGGCTAGGTTGGCGGCTCAGACTTATTTCAAAGTTAAAAACCTTGACTACCCCACCTCACTACATTGATTTCTTTTGATACTTGTGCCCGGATTCTGATAACCCTAGGCTCAGGACTCATAGCCAGTAGATGACCGTAGCGGCGAGAGCGATTGCCGA